>NZ_JBLUPT010000007.1:0-332407 GCF_048068055.1 Pseudomonas sp. NY15181
CCGATGGTAGTGTGGGGTTTCCCCATGTGAGAGTAGGTCATCGTCAAGCTCCTATCCCAAAGCCCCTGATCAGCACTGCTGGTCGGGGGCTTTGCTTTTGCGCGCGGGAAAGTTTGGCCGGGGGCGGGAGTCCCTCACCTCCAACCTGGACCAGTCGTGCACGCTGAGACGGCGGCTATCGCGGACGGAGTCCGCTCCTACGGGGTGCAATGCCTCGATCGGAGAGCTTCGGAGCGCATGCGACGGTGCGCGCTGTGGCGCCATTTCATCGATTATGACGGTATGGCTGCCTGCTAAGGTTCGCGAGCAAGCTCGTTCCTACAAGGGCGTCCAGAGCCTTTCCGTGGCTCTGGAGCGCACCTTTCGTCATTTCCCCACGGCTGTTTTTCCTCGCCATGCCGTTCGCGCAATTGGCTGATGGCATTTCATCCAACTGTCACATTCGCGTCATAGAGTCTTCATGCGGCCTGACGATACTGGCCCCCGTTCCATCCAACCCCATTCTCCTCAAGGAGCAAGGCATGAAACTCAAGCGTTTGATGGCGGCCCTGACCTTTGTCGCCGCGGGCGTAGGCACCGCCAGTGCGGTCGCCGCAATTGATCCGGCCCTGCCGGAATACCAAAAAGCCAGCGGTGTGTCGGGCAACCTGTCGAGCGTTGGCTCCGATACCCTGGCCAACCTGATGACCATGTGGGCCGAAGAGTACAAGCGCCTGTACCCGAGCGTGAACGTGCAGATCCAGGCCGCCGGTTCCTCCACCGCGCCGCCGGCTCTGACCGAAGGCACCGCCAACCTGGGCCCGATGAGCCGCAAGATGAAGGACGTCGAGTTGCAGGCCTTCGAGCAGAAGTACGGCTACAAGCCGACCGCTGTTCCGGTTGCCGTGGACGCCCTGGCGATCTTCGTGCACAAGGACAACCCCATCAAAGGCCTGACCATGCAACAGGTCGACGCCATCTTCTCCTCCACCCGTCTGTGTGGCGGCAAGCAGGAAGTGAAGACCTGGGGCGATCTGGGCCTGACCGGCGACTGGGCCAACAAGCCTGTGCAGCTGTTCGGTCGTAACTCCGTATCCGGCACCTACGGCTACTTCAAGGAAGAAGCCCTGTGCAAAGGCGACTACAAGTCGAACGTGAACGAGCAGCCGGGTTCGGCTTCCGTGGTTCAGTCGGTCAGCCAGTCCTTGAACGGCGTTGGCTACTCCGGTATCGGTTACAAGACCGCTAGCGTGAAGACCGTTGCCCTGGCCAAGAAGGAAGGCGGCGAGTTCATCGAGGACAACGAAACCAACGCCCTGAACGGCAGCTACCCGCTGTCCCGTTTCCTCTACGTCTACGTCAACAAGGCCCCGAACAAGCCGCTGAACCCGCTGGAAGCCCAGTTCCTGAAGATGGTGCTCTCCAAGACCGGCCAGCAGGTTGTCGTGAAAGACGGCTACATCCCGCTGCCGTCGAAAGTCGCCGAAAAAGCGATCAAGGACCTGGGTCTGTAATCAGCCCGCCAAGCGGGCGGCCAACGCCGCCCGGCATGGGCTGACGCCTTCCCGACCGGGCCCGCCAGCATGGCTCTGCTGGTGGGCTTTGTCGCGTCACCTCCATGTCATCTTTCTGTCACACAGAGCCGCTAGGGTGTCACTGCATGAACGACCTGGCCAACTCCCCGATGACTTCTTCTCTCCCCGAGCGGATCGATTTCAATACGCCTGCGCTGCAGCGCAAGCGCCGCATGCGTGCGCTCAAGGATCGACTCACCCGCTGGTACGTGCTGGTCGGCGGTCTCGCCGTCCTGGCTGCCATTACCCTGATTTTCTTCTACCTCGCCTATGTAGTGCTGCCGCTGTTCCGTGGCGCCACCCTGGAGGCGCGCGCCCCCCTGGCTCCGGCCTGGCTGAAGACGGCGCAAGCGCCACTGCTGCTGAGCATCGAAGAGCAGAACATGGTGGGCATGCGTGTCGCCGCCAACGGCGAGGTGGTCTTCTTCAGCACCAAGACCGGCGACGAAGTAAGTCGTGTCGCGCTCAAGCTGCCCGCCGGCAGCAACGTGACTTCCATTGCCGAAGACCAGCCGGGTCACCCGACCGTGGCACTGGGCCTGTCCAACGGCCAGGCGCTGGTGTTCAAGCACACCTATAAGGTCACCTACCCGGACAACAAGAAAACCATCACTCCGCAGATCGACTATCCCTATGGTGAAGCCGCGATCAACCTGGATACCCAGGGCCGCCCGCTGGAGCACGTAGCGATCGTCTCGGGTGATGAAGGCCTGCTGCTGGCGGCCTCCACTGGCAGCCAGATGCTCCTGCTCAACATGTCCAGTCAGGAAAACATGCTGACCGGCGAGACTACGCTGCAAGAGGAGCGCATCGACCTGCCGCAGATCGCCGACCCGGTGAAGGCGATCTACATGGACCCGCGCAAGCAGTGGCTCTATGTTATCAACGGCCGCGCCCAGGCCGACGTGTTCAACATTGGCACCCACCAGCTCAACGGCCGCTACAAGCTGCTGGATGACGCCTCCGCCGAAGTGACCGCCAGCAGCCAGCTGCTGGGTGGCATCTCGCTGATGGTCGGCGACTCCAAGGGTGGCATCAGCCAGTGGTTCATGGCCCGTGGCGAAGACGGCGAACCGCGCCTGGCCCATGTGCGCGACTTCAAGCTGGGCGACCAGCCGGTGACCGAAATCGCTCCCGAGCAGCGCCGCAAAGGCTTCCTGGCGCTCGACAAGCAGGGCAACCTCGGCATCTTCCACAGCACCGCGCATCGCACCCTGCTGGTGGAGAACGTCGCCCCGTCGGCCGGCCTGATGGCCCTGTCGCCGCGCGCCAACCGCCTGGTTGTCGAGCAGGGCGGCGAGCTGCGCCGCTTCAACCTCAGCAACCCGCACCCGGAAGTGTCCTGGAGCGCGCTGTGGGGCAAGGTCTGGTACGAGAGCTACGACAAGCCGGGCTACGTCTGGCAGTCCACCGCCGCGACCACTGACTTCGAACCCAAGCTGAGCCTGTCGCCGCTGACCTTCGGTACCCTGAAGGCCGCCTTCTACGCGATGATCCTCGCAGCACCGCTGGCCATCGCCGCCGCCGTCTATACCGCCTACTTCATGGCTCCGGGCATGCGCCGCAAGGTCAAGCCGGTGATCGAGCTGATGGAGGCGCTGCCGACTGTGATCCTCGGCTTCTTCGCCGGCCTGTTCCTGGCTCCGTACGTCGAAGGTCACCTGCCGGGCATCTTCAGTCTGCTGCTGCTCACCCCGCTGGGCATCCTGGCCGCCGGCCTGATCTGGAGCCGTCTGCCCGAGCGCATCCGCCTGAGCCTGCCGGCCGGCTGGGAAGCAGCGATCCTGATTCCGGTCGTCCTCGCTACCGGCGCCTTCGCCCTGTGGATGAGCCCACACCTGGAGACCCTGTTCTTCGGCGGCGACATGCGCCTGTGGATCAGCCACGACCTGGGCATCACCTACGACCAGCGCAACGCACTGGTAGTGGGCCTGGCCATGGGCTTCGCGGTGATCCCGAACATCTTCTCCATCGCCGAAGACGCCATCTTCAGCGTGCCCAAGAGCCTGACCTACGGCTCCCTGGCCCTGGGCGCCACGCCCTGGCAGACGCTGACCCGCGTGGTGATCCTGACCGCCAGCCCCGGTATCTTCTCGGCCCTGATGATCGGCCTCGGCCGCGCGGTGGGCGAGACCATGATCGTGCTGATGGCCACCGGCAACACCCCCGTCATGGACGTGAACATCTTCCAGGGCATGCGTACCCTCGCGGCGAACGTCGCGGTGGAAATGCCCGAGTCGGAGGTGGGCGGGACTCACTACCGCGTGCTGTTCCTCTCGGCACTGGTGCTGCTGTCCTTCACCTTCGTGATGAACACCCTGGCAGAGCTGATCCGTCAGCGCCTGCGCAAGAAATACGCGTCGCTCTAAGCGACGCCCGACGAGGCTAGTTCCGTGAAACAGAAACAGGAATCCGTCAAAGCGTGGTTCGCCAGCGGTACTCCCTGGGTGTGGATGAACGCAGGGGCCGTGTCCATCGCCGTGATCATGACCATCGGCCTGCTCGCCGTGATCGCCGTGCGCGGTCTCGGCCACTTCTGGCCGGCGGACGTGATCGAGGCGACCTACACCGTCCCCGGTGAAGCGCCCAAGACCCTGATCGGTGAAGAGGTGCAGGTCGAGCAGGTATCGCGCGAGCGCCTGCGTGGCGCCGGTCTGCCGGTGCCGGAGAATGGCCCGGAGTTCATGACCCGCGAACTGCTCAAGCTGGGCAACCGCGATCTCTACGGCAGCGACTTCTCCTGGGTGATCGGCGAGTGGCTGGGCGACAAGCGTCACCCGGCCGAGCTGGTGACCCTGGAGCGCCGCGAGTGGGGCAACTTCTATGGCTACCTGCTGAACGTGAAGGAAAGCGGCAAGGTGGTCGCCGAAGGTCCGGCCGCCATGGCCGAGCTGCAGGCCCGCCTCAAGCGCGTCGACGCGCTCTACGCCAAGCTGTACCAGCTGGAGAAGAAGGACATCGGTGGCATCAACCACGGCCTCGAGCGCCTGCGCCTGAAAGAGCGTGGCCTGCAGCTCAACGGCAAGCTGGATGCCACCGCCGAGGCTGACATCGCCGCTGGCCGCGCCGAGCTGAACGCCCAGTACAAGGTGCTGGAAGAGCAGCTGAATGCCCTGCACCAGGAATTCAACCGCGACAGCATCACCATGCGCGATGCCACCGGCAAGGAAACCGAGATCACCCTGGGCAAGCTGGTGCACGCCTACCAGCCCAACGCCATGGGTGTCGGCGCCAAGCTGAGCTTCTACTTCCAGAAGCTGTGGGAATTCCTCAGCGACGACCCGCGTGAAGCCAACACCGAGGGCGGTATCTTCCCGGCCATCTTCGGCACCGTGATGATGACTCTGGTGATGGCTGTGATCGTCACCCCGTTCGGCGTGATCGCCGCGGTCTACCTGCGCGAGTACGCCCGCCAGGGCCTGCTGACCCGGATCATCCGCATCGCGGTGAACAACCTCGCGGGCGTCCCGGCGATCGTCTACGGCGTATTCGGCCTGGGCTTCTTCGTCTATGTGCTGGGTGGTTCGATCGACCGGATGTTCTTCCCCGAGGCGCTGCCGGCACCGACCTTCGGTACGCCGGGCCTGTTCTGGGCCTCGCTGACCCTGGCGATCCTCGCCGTACCGGTGGTGATCGTGGCCACCGAGGAAGGCCTGGCGCGCATCCCCCGTGCCACCCGCGAAGGTTCCCTGGCCCTGGGCGCGACCAAGGCCGAAACCCTGTGGAAAGTGGTGCTGCCGATGGCCAGCCCGGCCATGATGACCGGCCTGATCCTCGCCGTGGCCCGCGCCGCCGGCGAAGTGGCGCCGCTGATGTTGGTGGGCGTGGTGAAGCTGGCCCCGGCACTGCCGGTGGACGGCAACTACCCCTACGTGCACCTGGACCAGAAGATCATGCACCTGGGCTTCCACATCTATGACGTCGGCTTCCAGAGCCCGAACGTCGAGGCCGCGCGTCCGCTGGTGTACGCCACTGCGCTGCTGCTGGTGATGGTCATCGCCCTGCTGAACTTCTCGGCCATCGCCATCCGTAACCGCCTGCGCGAAAAGTACAAGGCGCTGGAAAACTGATTCTGCCGGCGGCGGGCCCGGCCCGCCGCCAAGCCTCCAAGGGAGACTGAAGATGCAACACGAAACCGCAACCCACGGCATCGACATCGGCGCGCTCGGCCGCGGCGACCGCCAGGGCATGAACCTGGAGAGCGAGACCGTCGCCCTCGAAGTACCCGGCCTGAGCCTGTTCTACGGCGAGAAGCAGGCGCTGTTCGACGTCAGCATGAACATCCCGAAGCAGCGCGTGACCGCCTTCATCGGCCCGTCCGGTTGCGGCAAGTCGACCCTGCTGCGCTGCTTCAACCGCATGAACGACCTGGTTGACGGCTGCAACGTCAAGGGCGAGATCCTGCTCGACGGCCACAACATCTTCGCCAAGAACGTCGACGTCGCCGAGCTGCGCCGCCGCGTCGGCATGGTGTTCCAGAAGCCCAACCCGTTCCCCAAGAGCATCTACGAGAACGTGGTGTACGGCCTGCGCATCCAGGGCATCAACAAGAAGCGCGTGCTCGATGAAGCCGTCGAGTGGGCGCTCAAGGGCGCGGCTCTGTGGGACGAAGTGAAGGACCGCCTGCACGAATCCGCCCTCGGCCTCTCCGGCGGCCAGCAGCAGCGTCTGGTCATCGCCCGCACCATCGCCGTGGAACCGGAGGTCCTGCTGCTCGACGAACCCTGCTCGGCGCTGGACCCGATCTCCACCCTGAAGATCGAAGAGCTGATCTACGAGCTGAAGTCCAAGTTCACCATCGTCATCGTGACCCACAACATGCAGCAGGCCGCGCGCGTCTCCGACTACACGGCGTTCATGTACATGGGCAAGCTGATCGAATTCGGTGACACCGACACCCTGTTCACCAACCCGGCCAAGAAGCAGACCGAAGACTACATCACCGGTCGTTACGGCTAGTTTCCGGGCATTGCGTGCGCGGTAGAACTTCCCGGAGAACATTACAAGCCTGCGGCCCGGAGCCAGCGGCTTTCGCGGAGCGAACATGATCAACAAAGAAAGCCTCACCCACCACATCTCGCAGCAGTTCAACGCCGAGCTGGAAGATGTGCGCAGCCATCTGCTGGCCATGGGCGGCCTGGTGGAGAAGCAGGTCAACGACGCGGTCAACGCGCTGATCGACGCCGACTCGGGCCTGGCCCAGCAGGTGCGAGAGATCGACGACCAGATCAACCAGATGGAGCGCAACATCGACGAGGAATGCCTGCGCATCCTCGCCCGCCGCCAGCCGGCCGCCTCCGACCTGCGCCTGATCATCAGCATCTCCAAGTCGGTGATCGACCTCGAGCGCATCGGCGACGAAGCCTCGAAGATCGCCCGCCGCGCCATCCAGCTGTGCGAGGAAGGCGAGTCGCCGCGCGGCTATGTCGAGGTGCGCCACATCGGCAACCAGGTGCGCAAGATGGTGCAGGAGGCGCTGGACGCCTTCGCCCGCTTCGACGCTGACCTCGCGCTGTCGGTGGCCCAGTACGACAAGACCGTCGACCGCGAGTACAAGACCGCCCTGCGCGAGCTGGTCACCTACATGATGGAAGACCCGCGCGCCATCTCCCGCGTGCTCAACGTCATCTGGGCCCTGCGTTCGCTGGAGCGCATCGGCGACCACGCGCGCAACATCGCCGAACTGGTGATCTACCTGGTGCGCGGCACCGACGTGCGTCACCTGGGCCTGACCCGCATGAAGGAAGAAGTGCAGGGCACTGGCAACGGCAACAAGCCCGAATAAGGCTTTCGCCAGCTGCACCGACGAACCCGGCCAAGCGCCGGGTTCGTCATTTTATGGCCGGACGGTTTCGTGCCGATGGCATGTCGCCACCCGGCGAGGCTATTCTTCGCCCTATCGTTCGAAGGAGTTGCCGATGGGCAAGGTCAGTGTGCTGGTGGTGGATGACGCCCCGTTCATCCGGGATCTGGTGAAAAAGGGGCTGCGGGACCATTTCCCCGGTCTGCAGATCGAAGAGGCGGTGAATGGCCGCAAGGCGCAGCAGTTCCTTGCGCGCCAGAGCGTTGACCTGATCCTCTGCGACTGGGAGATGCCGGAGCTGTCGGGTATCGAGCTGCTCACCTGGTGTCGCGAGCAGGACAGCCTGAAAACTACGCCGTTCATCATGGTCACCAGCCGTGGCGACAAGGACAACGTAGTGCAGGCCATCCAGGCCGGCGTCTCCGACTTCATCGGCAAGCCGTTCTCCAACGACCAGCTGGTGAGCAAGGTGAAGAAGGCGCTGTCCCGCGCCGGCAAGCTCGAAGCGCTGGCCGCCCAGGCGCCGCAGCGCAGCCTGGTCGGCTCCATGCCCAATGACTCGCTCAGCGCACTGACCGGTGGCAAGGCCGATGTGGTGCGTCCGGCCCCGGCTACCACGCCGCGTCCCGCTGCTCCAGCCGCTGCCCCGGCAGCCGCCGCGCCGGCCGCACGCTCCGCCGCGAAGGGACAGCAGGGCCAGTTGCGCCTGCCCCAGGCCAGCCTGCCGTGCGTGATCAAGGCCCTGAGCCTGAAGGAAGCGCTGCTGGTGGTGAAGCGCGGCTCGCCGCTGCCGCAGGTGCTGGAAAGCGCCGTGCTGGACCTGGAGGAAGACAGCGATGTGGCGCGTCTCAACGGCTACCTGCACGCCGTGGCGGCGCTGGAGCCCAAGCCCGACAGCGAGTGGCTGCAGCTCACCTTCCGTTTCGTCGACCGCGATCCGCAGAAGCTCGACTACCTGTCGCGCCTGATCGCCCGCGGCAGCAGCCAGAAACATTACGTGCCCGGCGCCTGACTCCGCGCCGAGCGGAGGACGGCACTGCTTCACACGCCGACTGTCGGCTGGTCGCTCCGTGCCGGTTGCGCTGCTAGTCTTGCCGTTGTCGCCATACCTATAACCAGAGTCGACATGCTAGGGCGCAGTATCTTCCTGTGCGGTCTTTTGGCCGCATCTGGGACGGCTTCGGCCGTGACCATCTACAAGTACACCGACGCCAATGGCGTGGTCACCTACACGGACAAGGCCGTGCCGGGAGCGGCGGTGTTCGTCTTCCGCGACCGCATGGTCGAGCACCTGGAACAGCAGGTGAAGCTGGAGACCAAGAAGCACGCCGGCGGCGAGACGCTGCAGGTGCGCAACGACCTGTATGCACCGGTGGAGGTGGAGCTGAGCGTGACCGGTGCGCAGAACACCATTGGCGCGCCGGAGCGGCCGATCCGCTGGGTGCTGCCGCCGCGCAGCTCGATTAGCCTGGCGACGCTCACCCCGCGCGACCCCGGAAAGCCCATGCTGTACAAACCCAAGCTGCGCTATGCCCTGGGCGATCCGCGCCTGCAACCGCTGGCGTATCAGTACGCGCTGCCCTGGGTGGGCGGCCCCTTCCGCCTGACCCAGGGTGCCAATGGCCGCTACAGCCATTTCACGCCCAAGGGGCGCTACGCCATGGACATCGCCATGCCCGTGGGGACGCCCATCATCGCGGCCCGTGGCGGCATGGTGGTGAAGATCGAGAATGGCCAGGACGGGCGCGGCAAGAACCCGTCCGGCAATTTCGTGCGCATCCTGCATGACGACGGCACCATGGGCGTGTACCTGCACCTGATGCGCGGCTCGGTGCTGGTTCACGAGGGGCAGCGCGTCGCCACTGGCACCTCCCTGGCGCGCTCGGGCAACACCGGCAACAGCAGCGGCCCGCACCTGCACTTCGTGGTGCAGCGCAACGTCGGCCTGGACCTGGTGTCGATCCCCTACGACTTCTCCCAGCCGGTGGATACCCTGCCGAATTTCGCGGTGGTGAAGGAGAACTGACGAGTTTTCGTAGGGCGTACAACCGTTCGCGGTTGTACGCCGATGCACCTTACCCATCCGACGATGCCAAGGCTGAGTTTGGAGTGCCGTGAAACCCTGGTCAATCGGCGTATAACGCAGAGCGTTATACGCCCTACAGCAAGCGCTATCTTGCGGAGCGGGATACCGCCCAATAAAAAAGGCTGCCCTCGGGCAGCCTTTTTCGTAAGCGGACGATCAGTCCAGCTTCACCACCTTGGCGAGGACGATCTTCGGGCCCTTCATCTTCTTCACGATGATGCGCAGGCCTTCGGTGTCGAGCACTTCCTCTTCCTCCGGCACCCTTTTCAGGGTGTCGTAGACCAGGCCGGCGAGGGTATCGGCCTCTACGTGGTCGAGGTCCAGGCCCAGCAGGCGTTCCAGCTTGAACAGCGGCGTGTCGCCGCGCACCAGCAGCTTGCCCGGCTGGTAGGCGACGATGCCGCGCTCGGCCTTGCGGTGTTCGTCCTGAATGTCGCCGACCAGCACTTCCAGCACGTCTTCCATGGTCAGGTAGCCGATCACCTTGTGGTCGGCTTCCTCCACCAGGGCGAAGTGCGAGCCGCCCTGGCGGAACTGCTCCAGCAGGCGTGCCAGCGGCATGTGCTTGGTCACCATCTCCAGCGGATGGGTCAGTTCGTCGAGGTCAAAGGACTCCGGCAGGCTCTCCAGCGTGGTCAGGGCCAGCAGCAGGTCCTTGATGTGCAGCAGGCCGATGAACTCGCCCTTGCCGCTGTCGTACACCGGGTAGCGGCTGTACTTGTGACGGCGGATGGTGGCGAGGATGTCGTCCAGCGGCGCGTTGCGCTCCAGGTAGACCAGGTCCTCGCGGGAGTTGGCCCAGTCCACCACCTCCAGCTCGCCCAGTTCCACCGCCGAGGCCAGCACGCGCATGCCCTGGTCGCTGGGGTCGTGGGCGCGGCTGGAGTGCAGGATCAGCTTGAGCTCGTCGCGGCTGTAGTGGTGTTCGTGGTGCGGACCCGGTTCACCCTGGCCGGCGATCTTCAGGATGGTGTTGGCGCTGGCGTTGAGCAGCCAGATGGCCGGGTACATGGCCCAGTAGAAGAGATACAGCGGCACCGCCGTCCACAGCGACAGCAGCTCAGGCTTGCGGATCGCCCAGGACTTGGGCGCCAGTTCGCCGACCACAATGTGCAGGTAGGAAATGATGAAGAACGCGGTGAAGAACGAAACGCCGCGGATGACTTCTTCGGAATGCACGCCGACCATGGCCAGCAGCGGTTCGAGCAGTTCGGCGAAGGCCGGCTCGCCGACCCAGCCCAGGCCCAGGGAGGCCAGGGTGATGCCGAGCTGGCAGGCGGACAGGTAGGCGTCGAGCTGGTTGTGCACCTTGCGCAGGATGGTGCCGCGCCAGCCGTGCTGCTTGGCGATGGTCTCCACGCGGGTGGAGCGCAGCTTGACCATGGCGAACTCGGCGGCCACGAAGAAGCCGTTGAGCACGACGAGGAAGAGAGCGAAAAGAATCAGGCCGAAATCGGCGAAGTAGGTCAGGAGGTTGCTACTAGGGGAAGGGTCCATGGTTCTGTTGGATTGGGAATGGACGGACAAGAATGCGGTTCACGGGCGCCACTGGCAAGCCCGCCGTTGGCAGCAACAGGGCGGCGAGCGCCGTCAGGCGCGGCGCTCGACCTGTTGTTGCGGGAAATTACAGGTGAAGCTGCTGCCTTTGCCCGGCACGCTGCTGATGTCCAGGCTGGCGCGGTGGCGCAGCAGGACATGCTTGACGATGGCCAGCCCCAGGCCGGTGCCGCCGGTACTGGCGTTGCGGCTGGAGTCGACACGGTAGAAGCGTTCGGTCAGACGCGGCAGGTGCTTGGGATCGATGCCGATGCCGCTGTCCTGCACTGCCAGATGTGCGCCCTGCTCGTCCGCCCACCAGCGAATGCGGATCTCGCCTTCGTCGGGGGTGTATTTCACCGCGTTGAACACCAGGTTGGAGAAGGCGCTGCGCAGCTCGGCCTCGCTGCCCTTGAGCTTCACCTTCGAATCCGCCTCCAGGCTGATGCGGTGGCTGCGCGAGCCGGAGAGCGCCTGCGCGTCGTTGCGGATCGACAGCAGCAGCAGGTCGACCGCCACCGGCTTGTTGTCGGCCGGGTAGTCCGTGGCTTCCAGCTTGGCCAGCAGGAGCAGGTCGTTGAGCAGGTTCTGCATGCGTCCGGCCTGCTGCTGCATCTGCTGCAGCGCGCGGGTCCAGCGCGGATTCACGTCCTCGACGTTGTCCAGCAGCGTCTCCAGGTAGCCGGCGATCACCGTCAGCGGGGTGCGCAGCTCGTGGGAGACGTTGGCGACGAAGTCCTTGCGCATCTGTTCCAGCTGATGGACGCGGGTCACGTCGCGCACCAGCATCAGGTGCTCGCCGGCGCCGTAGAGGGTGATGTGGAACTGCAGGCGCAGGTTGTCGTTGATCGGCGAGGTGAGCTCCAGCGGTTCGCGGTAGTCCTCGTGCGCGAAATATTCCTTGAAGCGCGGGTGGCGGACCAGGTTGGTCACCGGCTGACCGCCGTCCTGCGGGCTCTTGAGACCGAGCAGGCGTTCGGCGGACTGGTTCCACCACTCCAGGTTGCCGTCGCGGTCGAGCAGGATCATGCCATCGCGCAGGGCCGCGGTGGATTCCTGCATGCGATCGATCACCGCCTGCAGCCGTCCGCGCGCCTTCTGGTTGCGCCGCTGCAGGTGATAGATGCTGTCGAATACCTCACCCCACAGGCCGTAGCCGTCGGGCGGGGCTTCATCGCTCTGGTGGGTTTTCAGCCACTTGTACAAGCGAAGCAGCTGCCAGAGGCTCCAGCCGAGGTAGGCCGCCAGGGCAGCCGCCAGGGCCCAGCCCCATTGGCCGGAGACCAGGCCGAGCAGCAGGCCGCCGGCGATGACTAACAGCAGGTGGCGAATCAGCACGCCACTCCAGTTCTGGGTCACGAAAGTCCGTTCCTTGTACCCATCGGGCGCAGTGCCCGATCAGCTTTTGGTCGAGAAACGATAACCGGTGCCGCGCACGGTCTGAACCAGATTTTCGTAGACCTCGCCGAGGGCCTTGCGCAGGCGGCGGATGTGCACGTCGACGGTACGTTCTTCCACGTAGACGTTGCCGCCCCAGACCTGGTCCAGCAGCTGGCCACGGGTGTAGGCGCGCTCCTGGTGGGTCATGAAGAACTGCAGCAGGCGGTATTCGGTCGGGCCCATCTCGGCCGGCTTGCCGTCGATGGTCACGCGGTGGCTGATCGGGTCGAGCAGCAGGCCGCCGACTTCGATCGGCGTCTCGCTGTCGCCGGCACCGGTGCGGCGCAGCACGGCCTTCAGGCGGGCCACCAGCTCGCGCGGGGAGAACGGCTTGGTGATGTAGTCGTCGGCGCCGACTTCCAGGCCCTGGATCTTGTTGTCCTCTTCGCCCTTGGCGGTGAGCATGATGATCGGGATGCCCGAGGTCAGCTCGTCGCGCTTGAGGCGGCGGGCCAGCTCGATGCCGGAGGTCCCCGGCAGCATCCAGTCGAGCAGGATCAGGTCCGGCTTGCGGTCGACGATCACCGCGTGGGCTTGCTGGGCACTGTCGGCCTCGATGCATTCGTAGCCGGCCATCTCCAGGGCCACGGCGATCATTTCCCGGATCGGAGCTTCGTCATCGACGATGAGGATTGTCTTGCCAACCATGCTGGTGCCTCAGGAATTTTCGTATTGCGCCGCATTAGATAACGGAATTATTTCAGGGATGTGACACGGGGATGGTAGCCGACCCCTGCCGTAGAGCGCTCGTCTATGCTGAAACAGCCACCGCGATTTCCTGTTGCGGTCGGCGGGCAATGCACCGGCCCGGTTGGCGGTGCGGCTGGCGCTGCGGTGCCGGCATGCCGCGATGACGGTTGCGAGTGCGTAGTCGACGTCGCCCTGGCGATGACACCCGCGCCGTTCCACCTCACCAGAGGAGACACGCGATGAAGAGGTTGCTTCCGGCCCTTGCCTTTGGGCTGGCCCTCCCGACGATGGCCGTGCTGGCGGCCGAGCCGGCGATGGAAAAGAACGGCATGATGGTCGATGCCAAGGGCATGACGCTGTACACCTTCGACAAGGACAGCGGTGGCAAGTCGATGTGCAACAGTGGCTGTTCGGAGTACTGGCCGCCACTGAAGGCTGCGGCGGACGCCAAGGCCATGGAGGACTGGACGCTGGTCAAACGTGACGACGGCAGCATGCAGTGGGCTTACTACGGCAAGCCCCTGTACACCTTCGTCCAGGACAAGAAGCCGGGTGACATGACGGGCGAAGGAAAGATGGGCGCCTGGCACGTGGCCAAGCCGCAGTAGAGTCAATCACGCCGCCTTCTCCCCCGGGAGAGGGCGGCGCCCTCTGCAGTCAGCGCAGCGCGTAATCCAGCACCGTACCTAGGAAGATCGCCAGCCCCGCCCAGTGGTTGTGCAGGAAGGCCTTGAAGCACTTCAGCGGCTCGCGATCCCGGGTGGAGTGGAACTGCCAGGCGAAGCAGCCCGCCGCCACGGCCAGGCCGAGGTAGAAGTACAGGTGCATGCCCAGCTTGTTGCCGGCCAGGATCAGCAGCAGGAGCATCAGGCCCTGCAGGGTCAGGTTGATCGCGCGGTCGGCGTCGCCAAAGAGGATCGCCGTGGACTTCATGCCCATCTTCAGGTCGTCCTCGCGGTCGGTCATCGCGTAGTAGGTGTCGTAGGCCACAGTCCACAGCACGTTGGCGAAGAACAGCAGCCAGGCCGCCGCGGGTAGGGCGCCGCTCGCCGCGGTGAAGGACATCGGGATGCCCCAGGAGAAGGCCGCGCCCAGCACCACCTGCGGGTAGTAGGTGTAGCGCTTCATGAAGGGATAGAGCGCCGCGATCGCTGCGCCGCCGAAGGACAGCGCGATGGTCTGCGCGTTGGTGCACAGCACCAGCAGGAAGCTGGCACCCAGCAGCACGAAGAAGGTGATCCAGGCCTCGCGCACGGTGATCCTGCCGGTGGCCAGCGGGCGAGCCTTGGTGCGCTCGACGTGGCCGTCGAGCTTGCGGTCGGCGAAGTCGTTGATCACACAGCCGGCGGCGCGCATCAGCACGGTGCCGACGACGAAGATCAGCAGGTTCTTCACGCTAGGCACGCCGCCGCTGGCCATCCACAGTGCCCACAGGGTGGGCCACAGCAGCAGGTAGATGCCGATCGGCTTGTCCATGCGCGTCAGCTGGAGGAAGTCCCAGGCGCGGGGATGCAGGCGAGCAAGGGGTTTGATCAGGGCGACGAACATGGCGGCCTCCGGAAACGATCCGGGGATTATACGGACTGTTCTTCCAGCCGGTGCCAGAGCGTGGGCAGGAATACTTCGGCGACCAGCACGCCGAGGCCGTCGCGGCTGAACAGCGAGCGCCGTCCCCAGGGGCGCTCGACGCGCACCTCGGCGGGCAGGCAGGCGGCCGGGTAGCGGCACACTTCGATGGGGCCGCGCTGGAAGGCGCGGTCGCTGAACAGCAATTCGCCCAGGGAGCGGCTGCCGAGCAGGCGCAGGTCGAAGCCGGAGCCTTCCAGTGCGTGGCGCGCGGCGACGCTGCGGGCGAACACCCAGGATTGGCCGTGGCCCTTCAGGTACACCTCGCGAACCCAGCCCAAGCTGCCATCGGGTACGCCCAGGGCGCTGCATTCGTCCGCGCGCATCCGGTGCCAGCCCTCGGCCAGCGGCTCTACCGCGAAGCCACCGTCGGACAGGGCGGTCAGACGGCGCGTCAGCGAACCCTCGTCGAACAGCCAGTCCAGGACCTGGGCGGAGGGCGCGGGGTGCAACTGGGCGGCGGAGAGCCAGCGGGGCGGATGAGACAGGGCTGCGTCGGGCACGGTGATGACTGCGGGTGGCCAGGGACGCGGCAGCTTAACATGGCGGCTTTGCGCGGCCGATTGCGTTCTCCGCAAGAGTGCCTTACGCCATACCCCACCAAAGGTTTGGCCGGTCGGTCGGTACTTGCGCGCCGGCTCCATCGCCAGTACAAAGCCCGACATTGGATGCACTGACGTCCAAGCGACAAGAGCACGAGGGTGATAGCCGATGAAGAAGTGGCAGTGTGTGGTGTGTGGCCTGATCTATGACGAAACCAAGGGCTGGCCGGAAGAAGGCATCGCCGCCGGCACCCGCTGGGAAGATGTGCCGGAAGACTGGCTGTGCCCGGACTGTGGCGTCGGCAAGCTGGACTTCGAGATGATCGAGATCGGCTGATCCTGCCCGGTTCGACCTGCGACGGCGGCCTTCGGGCCGCCGTCGGCGTTTATGGCCCCGGCAAGGCCGTACCATCTTTTCGAACAGCAGCGGCGTAGACTGGGAAGCGCCGGGTTGACTCTGCTGACGAAACCCGTCGGCACGCGCGCCGTTGGAGGGTGCGCACGAATCCGTTAGCTTCACCCGGTAATCGCAGGAGGGCTTGGCCGATGCGCAAATGGCAATGCGTAATCTGTGGCTTCATCTATGACGAAGCGCTGGGGCTGCCGGACGAGGGCATCCCGCCGGGTACCCGCTGGGAAGACATTCCCGCGGACTGGGTGTGTCCTGACTGCGGTACGGGCAAGATGGACTTCGAGATGATTGCGATCTCCTGAACTGCCCGGCCGAACGAATTTCACGCGGCGAGCCGATGGCCGCCGTGCCGTCTTTACGAAGTGGCGTCTTTAAGAAGTGGAGAGCGCAATGAGTGACAACGCACCGCTGGTGATTATCGGTACTGGCCTGGCCGGCTACAACCTGGCGCGCGAGTGGCGCAAGCTCGACGGCGAGACGCCGCTGCTGCTGATCACCGCCGACGACGGCCGTTCCTACTCCAAGCCGATGCTCTCCACCGGGTTCTCCAAGGACAAGGACGCCGACGGCCTGACCATGGCCGAGCCGGGCGCCATGGCCGACCAGCTCAAGGCGCGCATCCTCACCCACACCCGCGTCACCGGCATCGACCCGGGTCATCGGCGCATCTGGATCGGCGAAGAGGAAATCCGCTACCGCGACCTGGTGCTGGCCTGGGGCGCGGACACCATTCGCGTGCCGGTGGAGGGCGACGCCCAGGACCTGATCTTCCCGATCAACGACCTGGAGGACTACGCCCGCTTCCGCACGGCGGCCGCCGGTAAGCGCCGCGTGCTGCTGCTGGGCGCCGGGCTGATCGGCTGCGAGTTCGCCAACGACCTCTCCAGCGGTGGTTTCCAGATCGAGGTCGTGGCGCCCTGCGAGCAGGTGATGCCCGGCCTGCTCCACCCGGCCGCCGCCCACGCGGTGCAGCAGGGGCTGGAAAGCCTCGGCGTACGCTTCCACCTCGGCCCGGTGCTGAACCGCCTGGTGCGTGCGGGCGAAGCACTGGAAGCACACCTGTCCGACGGCAGCGTGATCGCCTGCGACCTGGTGGTTTCCGCCGTGGGCCTGCGCCCGCGTATCGACCTGGCCGCCGCCGCGGGGCTGGACGTCAATCGCGGCGTGATGGTCAACCGCGAACTGCGCAGCTCCCACGCCAACATCTACGCCCTGGGCGACTGCGCCGAGGTCGATGGCCTGAACCTGCTCTACGTGATGCCGTTGATGTCCTGCGCCCGCGCGCTGGCGCAGACCCTGGCGGGCAAGTCGACCTCCGTGGCCTATGGCCCGATGCCGGTGACCGTGAAGACCCCGGTGTGCCCGCTGGTGGTCTCGCCGCCGCCGCGCGGCAGCGAGGGTGAATGGCGGGTGGAAGGCTCTGGCCCGGACCTCAAGGTGCTTTACCGGGATACCGCCGGTCGTTTGCTCGGTTACGCACTGACCGGGGCGGCTGTCAGCGAAAAGCTCTCGCTTAACAAGGAGTTGCCGGCTCTGTTGGCGTAATAGCCCTCTTTAGTGACGGTTTTACTGTGGGAATGTGCTCTTAAATTGTCGGACGATACTGGCGCGCCCGCTTTCGGCGTGCCATTCTCCCCCCGTCTGCCGCAGCCTAGAGCCTGTACGGCAAGCCTGCGGTGCCTTGGGCGCTGTTGGGAAGACAGCACGGACACAACAACAACAAACCGTCAAAGAGGCATCTACATCTATGCGTAAACCAGAACTGGCCGCCGCCATCGCCGAAAAGGCCGACCTCACCAAAGAACAAGCCAACAAGGTGCTGAACGCGCTGCTGGACGAAATCACTGGCGCGCTCAATCGCAAGGACAGCGTTACCCTTGTCGGTTTTGGCACCTTCATCCAGCGTCACCGTGGCGCCCGTACCGGCAAGAACCCGCAGACTGGCCAGCCGGTAAAGATCAAAGCCAGCAACACCGTTGCCTTCAAACCAGGCAAGGCGCTCAAAGACGCGGTCAACTGATCGCTTGCAGCCCGGAGCCAGAGCGGCTCCGGGTCGCCCCTCCGGTTACATAAACCCATCAAAAGATCGGATGTAGTCTCTTTTTGAAGTGACTACAATGCGCAGACTTTTGTCTCGAACATCGAGGTTTGTGCATGAAATTTCGTCTTTTGCTGTGGATGCTCGGGCGCATGATGGCCAAGGCCAGCCGGGAGAATCCGGCGTTCCAGAAGCAGCTGGAAGGCAAGGACCTGGTGTTCCAACTGCACACCCTCGACGGCAAGGTTGCCCGCCACTACATCGTCAAGGGCCTGCGCGTCAGCGCCCATCGCGGCACCCATCCGCAGCCGGCCTTCGCGCTTGGCTTCAAGGATGGCGCCTACGGCTTCGCCACCATGACCTCGAAGAACCCGCAACTGGCGTTCATGCAGGGTATCCAGAACAAGGACATCCAGATCCAGGGCAACCCGGGCCTGGTGATCTGGTTCCAGGGGCTGGTGAAGTACCTCAAGCCGAAGAAGAAGGCTGCGCCGGCCAGCGAAAAGAAGGCTGCCTGATCCCTTTCGCGCGATGAAAAAAGGCCCCGGATGGGGCCTTTTTTCATTTCAGCGGCGACGCGCTCAGTGCGGCGTATTGAACTGGCTGGCCAGCTCGCGCAGCGCGGCTTCGGCATCCAGCACCTTGCGCACCGCATCCTCGGCCTTGTCGCGGCTGATGTTCAGGCGCTCCAGCAGATCCTGCGGGATGCTCGTCTCCGGACCGCCGCCGATGCCGTTGTTGCGCAGCAGGCGGGTCGCCAGGCAAACCAGGTTGGCGTAGGTCGCACAGTCGCCGGCGTAGCTGGGGTCGTGCTGGAAGCGCAGGGCGGTGTAGATCTCCTCGGGCATGTCCCAGGTGCGCATCAGCCAGGCGCCGATCTGCTCGCGGGTGATGCCCAGCAGGTGCTGCTCGACCAGGTTGTGTTCGACGTGCGGGTTCACTTCCAGGTGCCGGCAGATCAGCGAGAAGTGCGGCGGGAAGATGTGCGCCAGGACCAGGTAGCCGATGCTGTGCAGCAGGCCGCCGAGGTAGGTCAGGCCGGCTTCCGGGCGCTCGGTGCGCGGAATGGCGCGGGTCAGGCCCTCGATCACCGCGGCGGTGTAGATCGCCTGCTGCCAGTAGGGCGTGGCGTGCTGCGGGTGGTCCTTGGGCAGGCTCAGGGTCTTGCCCAGCGCCAGGCCCAGTGCCAGGTTGATCACCAGGTCGAAGCCCAGCACGCGGACGATGGCGTCTTCCACCGAGCGGATCTTGCCGGGCGCGGCGTAGTAGGGCGAAGCGGCCCAGCTGACCACCTGGGCGGCCAGCGCCGGGTCGGTTTCCACCACGCCGGTGATGTCGTCCACCGTGGCGTTGGGATCGACGCGCAGCTTGATGATCTTCTGTGCGGTTTCCGGCAGCGGCGGAATCTCGATGGTTTCCTCGAGACGCTGCTGGATGCGGCGGGCGGTGAAAGCCTGCACCGCCTGGGTGATTTCGGCGCGGTCGTCGTCCGGGCGGTCGAGGTTCGGCCGGATGGCTTCCAGCGGAACGCCGAACCGCGCGGCGCTGGCTTTTTCCAGCAGGCTGCGGAACGCCGGGGTGGCGATCTCCAGCAGGATGCCGGCGCTGCCGGACTCGATCAGCACCTGCGGTTCCTGCAGCAGGCGGTCGTCATACAGGCAGGGCGAACTGGTCAGCGGCGGCAGCGCCGGCAGGCGGCCGAGCTGGTGCTTGCCGAGCATGCGCTCCATGCGTTCGGGCTTGACCGCCACCAGCTTGCGGCCGGTCAGCTCGGCCAGGCGATTGAGGTCGAGCAGCTGGCTCTGCGGGAACAGCACCAACAGCGTGCCGACGCTGTCCTCCAAGAGGCCTGCCTGGATGCGGCGGGCGCTGGGCAGGGAGGGGACGTCGTTGACCTCGCGATAGGCGATCCCCAGCTTGTCGAGCAGCTGCAGGATGACCTCGGGGGCCCGCGATGAGGCGGAAGTGGCGCGTGCGGCGTCGCTCATGAATGTGATCCGGTTATCAACGGCTGGGTCGGAGTATAACCAGCCAGCTAGCGTGACCGCGCAGTCAGCCGACCGGTGAGAGTGAACTGCATCACACTTGCCCGTATTGCTGACCGTGGCGCAGCCAGCGTGCCAGCAAGGGGCTGACCGATTGCGGCCAGTGCGCCAGCAGCGCCTGGGCCGCGTCGCGCACGGCCGGCAACAGGTCGGCGTCGCGCATCAGGTCGGCGACTTTGAATTGCAGCAGCCCGGTCTGGCGGGTGCCGAGCATCTCGCCGGGGCCGCGCAGTTCCAGGTCCTTTTCGGCGATGACGAAGCCGTCGCAGGTCTCGCGCATGATCCCCAGGCGCTCGCGGCCGATCTGCGACAGCGGCGGGTGGTAGAGCAGCACGCAGTGGCTCGCCGCGCTGCCCCGGCCGACGCGGCCGCGCAGCTGGTGCAGCTGGGCCAGGCCCAGGCGCTCGGGGTTCTCGATGATCATCAGGCTGGCGTTGGGCACGTCGACGCCGACCTCGATCACGGTGGTCGCCACCAGCAGCTGCAGCATGCCTTCCTTGAAGGCTTCCATCACCACGGCCTTGTCCGCCGGCTTCATGCGCCCGTGGATCAGGCCGACGCGCAGCTCGCCCAGTGCCGAGGAGAGTTCCTCGTAGGTGGTTTCGGCGGCCTGGCAGGTCAGCTCTTCGGATTCCTCGATCAGCGTGCACACCCAGTAGGCCTGGCGGCCTTCCTGGCAGGCGGCGCGGACCCGCTCGATCACTTCGATACGACGGCTGTCGGCCACCAGCACGGTGTTCACCGGGGTACGGCCTGGCGGCAATTCGTCGAGGATCGAGGTGTCCAGGTCGGCGTAGGCGCTCATTGCCAGGGTTCGCGGAATAGGCGTGGCGGTCATGATCAGCTGGTGCGGACAGAGCCGGCCGTCCACGCCCTTCTGGCGCAGGGCGAGGCGCTGCTGCACGCCGAAGCGGTGCTGTTCGTCGATGATCACCAGGGCCAGGCGCTTGAACTTCACTTCGTCCTGGAACAGCGCGTGGGTGCCGACGACCATGGGCACGCCGGCGGCGATCTGTTCCAGCGCGCTGGCGCGGGCCTTGCCCTTGAGCTTGCCGGCCAGCCAGGCGACTTCGATGCCCAGCGGTTGCAGCCATTTGCTGAAGTTGAGGTAGTGCTGCTCGGCGAGGATCTCGGTCGGCGCCATCAGCGCCACCTGGTAGCCGGCCTCCAGCGCCTGCAGGGCGGCAAGGGCGGCGACCACTGTCTTGCCGGCGCCCACGTCGCCCTGCACCAGGCGCAGCATGGGTTCGGGCTGGGCGAGGTCGTAGGCGATCTCCGCGCCGACCCGCTGCTGCGCGCCGGTGGGTTTGAAACCGAGGTTCTTCAGGTACAGCGGCGGCAGGCGCTTGGCCGGCGGCAGCTGCGGGGCGGCCTGGGAGCGCACGCTTTCGCGCAGGCGTTGCAGCGACAGCTGATGGGTCAGCAGCTCCTCGAAGGCGAGGCGGTGCTGGGCCCAGTGGCGGCCTTCGGCGAGC
The DNA here is from genome assembly GCF_048068055.1 of Pseudomonas sp. NY15181. Taxonomy (NCBI): domain Bacteria; kingdom Pseudomonadati; phylum Pseudomonadota; class Gammaproteobacteria; order Pseudomonadales; family Pseudomonadaceae; genus Pseudomonas; species Pseudomonas sp. NY15181. The sequence continues at coordinate 21,247 of NZ_JBLUPT010000007.1, forward strand.
TCTTCCAGGTCGGCATCCGGCGGCGGCCGGTGCAGGTAGCGGATGGCTTCGTCCAGCGGGCCCAGGCGGTAGTCACGGGCGAGTTCAGCCGGCAGCCAGTCCGGCAGGCTCGATGGGCCCAGACGCTGCAACGTCTGCTCACTGAGCTGGCGCAGGCGCTGCTGGGTGAGGCCTTCGGTGGTCGGGTAGATCGGCGTGAGGGTCTGCTCCACCGGCGCCGCGGCGGCATCGGTGAGGGAGCGGTATTCGGGGTGGTAGATCTCCAGGCCCGAGGCACCGGGGCGGGCTTCGCCATAGCAGCGCAGGTGCGTGCCGCGCTTGAGGTTTTCCTTCTGCGCCTGGCTGAAGTGGTAGAAGCGCAGGCTCAGGGTGCCGGTGCCGTCCTGCAGGCGCACCAAAAGACTGCGGCGCTTGCCCATCACCACGTCGGCGCCGGAGACCACTCCTTCGACCACCGCATCCTGCCCCGGGCGCAGCGCGCCGATGGGGGTGATGCGGGTGCGGTCCTGATAGCGCAGCGGCAGGTGGAAGAGGATGTCCTGGAGGTTTTCCAGGCCGACCTTCGCCAGCTTCTCTTCCAGCGCGGCGCCCACGCCCTTGAGCGCGGTGACCGGGACGTTCGACAGCTCGGTCATGCCGGCTCGGCTTCACCCTTGACGGTCGGCTTGGCGACCGAACACAGGCGGATCGAGTCCGCCAGCACCTCGATGGCGCGCGGCCGCGGGAAGCTGGCGCGCCAGGCGATGGCGACGGTGCGGAAGGGTATCGGTGCGGTGAACGGGCGAACCTCGATCACGCCGGGCGCGTAGTGGTGGCTGTCCACGGCCGAGAACGGCAGCACCGACACGCCCAGGCCCGAGGCGACCATGTGGCGGATGGTTTCCAGCGAGCTGGATTCCACCGTGGTGTGCTTGTTCTCGTCGCCCTTGCGGGTGGTCGGGCAGGCTTCCAGCACCTGGTCGCGGAAGCAGTGGCCCTCGCCGAGCAGCAGCAGGCTCTTGTCATTGAGCAGTTCGGCGTCGATGGATTTCTTCGCGGTCCACGCGTGATCCGCCGGCATCAGCACGTAGAAGGGCTCGTCGAACAGCGGCAGGGTCAGCACGTCGGCTTCCTGGAACGGCAGGGCGATGATGATCGCGTCCAGCTCGCCGGTGCGCAGCTTGTCGCGCAGGATGTGGGTGAAGTTTTCCTCGATGTACAGCGGCATCTGCGGGGCGACCCGGTGCAGTTGCGGAATCAGGTGCGGGAACAGGTACGGGCCGATGGTGTAGATGGCGCCGACCTTCAGCGGCGAGGTCAGCTGGTTCTTGCCGGCCTGGGCCAGTTCGCGGATGCCCTGGGCCTGCTCCAGCACCTTCTGCGCCTGCGCGACTATGCCTTCGCCCACCGGGGTCAGGCGCACCGCGCTCTTGCTGCGCTCGAAGATCAGCACGCCGAGCTCGTCTTCCAGCTTCTTCACGCCGACCGAGAGGGTCGGCTGGCTGACGTGGCAGCGCTCGGCGGCGCGGCCGAAATGTTGCTCCTGGGCGAGCGTGACGATGTAGCGCAGTTCGGTGAGGGTCATGGCGGCTAAATCCGTTGAGGTGGCCCAAGCATAGCGGCTGCACCGCTGCGAACCAACCGCGCTAAACTCCCGGCCCCGATTCACGGAGCCAAGCATGAGCACGAGCACCTTCCCCAGCCTGATGATCGTCGGTTGCGGCGATGTCGGCAGCCGTCTGGGACGCCAACTGGCCGCCCGCGACTGGCGCGTCCACGGCCTGCGCCGCAACATCGCTGCGTTGCCCTTCGAGGTGCTGCCGGTGTCCGGCGATCTGGCGCAGCTCGAGTGCCCCGACACCTGGCCGGTCGGCCGGCTGGATTACCTGGTGTACTGCGCCGCCGCGACCCAGCACGACGAAGCGGGCTATCGCGCCGCCTACGTCGAAGGCCTGCGCAACACCCTCGGCTGGCTGCGACAGCGCGGGCAATCGCCCAGGCGCCTGCTGTTCGTCTCCAGCAGCGGCGTGTACGCCCAGCGCGACGGCGAGTGGATCGACGAAACTTCCCCCGCCCAGGCGCAGAGCTACTCCGGCAGCGTGATGCTCGAAGCCGAGCAGGTGGCGCTGCGCAGCGGCATTCCTGCCAGCGTCGTGCGCCTGACCGGCATCTACGGCCCCGGCCGCGAATGGCTGCTCAAGCAGGTGCGCGAGGGCTACCGCGTGGCCAGCGAGCCGCCGCTTTACGCCAACCGTATCCACGCCGAGGACGCCGCCGGCCTGCTGGCCACGCTGCTGGAAGCCGACCGCAGTGGCGTCGCCCTGGACGACTGCTACATCGGCGTCGACAACGACCCCGCCGCGCTGCACGACGTGGTCGCCTGGCTGCGTGAGCAGCTGGGTGTCACTCACTGGTCCGACGAGCAGAGCGTGCGCCGCGCCGGCAGCAAGCGCTGCAGCAACGCCCGTGCCCGGGCGTTGGGTTGGGAGCCGCGCTACCCGAGCTTCCGCGAAGGCTACGCGGCGATCCTCGCGGGTAAGCAGGACTGAAAGGGTCTGATGTCCTTGCGATGCGGCCGCGACAACGGCCAGATTTATGCAGCGTTATGTGCAGGGAGGAAATTTGATGATCCCCGGTGAAAATCAAGTGTCGCGGTGCTGCATAAATCTGGCCTCGTCCCTTCGGGTTGCGCGTCAAATCGCGCCATGCGTCGTTGCGGGACTCGACAAGGGAATGACCATTGCCGTCGTCCCACGTCTAGCCTGGCGCGATTTGACGCGGCAACGCTGCTCGCCTCGCAAGGCCATCAAACCCTGATGGACGCCAATCGGCTGCTGGCGCGCCCCTGGTTGCCGGGGGTGGAGTTGTTCCATGCGGACTTCTCCGGCCAGCCGTTCGGTCGGCACAGCCATGATGCCTTCGCCATCGGCGCCATCCTCCACGGTGCTGGCGGCTATCAGTGCCGCGGCGCGCACCATGTACTGCCCGCCGGCACCCTGTCGCTGATGAACCCGGAGGAGCCGCACACCGGCAATGCCGAGTCCGAGCGGCTGGTCTACCGCATGCTCTACATCGAGGAGTCGCGCCTGCTGCCGCTGCTCGGGCGCAAGCAGCTGCCGCGCGGTTTCCAGACGCTCAACCCGCATGACGACGGCCAGGTGGCGGAAGCGCTCAAGCGCGTCGCGACCGAGTTCGAACGCAACGACGCGCTGGCCCTGGAAAGCGAATTGCTGGCGCTGCTGGAGCTGGTGTTCGTCCGCCATGGCGGCATGCGTCCGAACGCCTCGGCAGCCCGCGACGGCGGCGTCACCGCGAAATTGCGCGACTACCTGGAAGCGCATTACCGCGAGGCCGTGAGCCTCGAAGCGCTGGCGGCACTGCTGCAACGCCATCCGCGCCATCTGATCGAGGCCTTCCGCAATGCCTATGGCGTGCCGCCGCACACCTACCTGCTGCAGCGCCGCATCCGCGAGGCCAAGCGCCTGCTGGTGGCTGGCGAGAAGCCGCTGGACGTCGCGCTGGCGCTGGGCTTCTACGACCAGGCGCACTTCTCCGGCACCTTCCGCCGCTTCACCGGCGTCACCCCCGGACGCTTCCTGCGCACCACGCGCACCTGAGTTTCTTCCAAGACTGCCCGAGGCCGACCCTTCCAGACTGCGCGACGCCGCATTCGGGAGATCGCCATGTTCGCCGCCTTCGTGCTGGTCGCCAGCACCCACTTCGCTGCCCTGCTGTCGCCGGGGCCGGATTTCTTCCTTCTGATCCGCGCGGCACTGGTGCGCGGTCGACGCCATGCCGACGGCTGTGCGGCAGGCATCGCCCTGGCCAATCTGGCGAGCATGCTGCTGGTGCTGTTCGTCCTGGGCCTGCTGCCGGACGTGGCGAGCCACGGGCTGCGCGTGGTGCAGCTGCTGGGCGGCGCCTACTTCGTCTGGCTGGGTGCTCAGGCGCTGCTGGCGCGGCGCGAACTGGAGATTCCCACTGAGAGGGGCAACCACAAGGCTGGAGGCTTTCTGCGCGGCGTGCGCGAGGGCTTTCTGGCCAGCAGCCTGAATCCGAAGCTGCCGATCTTCTACACAGGGCTGTTCGGCGTGCTCGGCCAGTTCCATCTGCCCGGTTGGGCGCTGGGCGTCTGCGTGCTGTGGATGGGCGCGGTGGTTTTGCTGTGGGATATGGCGCTGGTGCGCCTGCTGGATCGGCCCCGCTGGCGCGGCTGGCTGAAGCGCCGGGTGACGGCGCTGGACCGGATCTGTGGTGGACTGCTGCTGGCGCTGGGTGGATGGCTGCTATGGAGCGGGCTGCGCTGATCCTGTCGATCTAGCCAGCCCGCTCGCGCGGATCAGTCGCGTTCCAGCGTCCAGACCTTGTTGCCCGGAGCGTACTGCGGCATCTCGTCGGCCTGGGCGCGGTTCACCGCTTCGAACAGCTCCAGCTTGTCGCCGTCGCGCTCGAACAGGTACTCGCGGCCCTGCTGGCCCTGTTGCAGCCAGATGCTGTCGTAGTCGCCGCTCATGGCCGCGCAGTCGCCGGCCAGGCACAGTGCGTAGCGGTCGGCGCCGGGCATGCCTTCGAGGCTGCCATTGGGCAGGAACTTCACCTTGCTGCCTTCACCCTGGCCTTCCTCGATCACCCAGGTGCCCTTGAGGTAGGCATCGTACAGGGCGTTCTGGAAGGTGCTGCCGGCCGGGGTGTGGGCGGCGGGCTGCTGCTTGGGACGGACGAAGCGCTGCTCGGGCCAGTTGTCGCTGCCCACCTGCACCAGCTCCTTGCCGTTCAGCTCCAGGGCTTCCTGGTTGCTGCCGTAGAAGTCGACGCGGTAATGCCTGGGGTCCTCGGCGGTCAGTTGGCCTTCGCCCAGCTCGAAGCCGTTGCTGAAGGTGGCTTGCTGGGCCTTGGTGTCCAGCTTCCACTCCAGGTTCGGGCCGTAGGCCAGCAGCGCTTCGCGCAGCTTGCCGCCCTTGCCGGCGGCATCGATGGCGGCCTGGTTGACCCAGACGCCGGAGGGGTCGGATGGGGTGCCGGCGCAGCCGGTGAGCAGGCCAATCAGGGCGCTCAGGATCAGGGCGCGACGCATGTTTGCTCCTTGCAGACAAGAGAACGGGGCCGCTGGGGCCCCGTGGGAATCACGTACCGCTTATTCCAGGACGACGATGGCGTCCATCTCGACCTGGGCGCCTTTCGGCAGCGCGGCAACGCCGATGGCGGCACGGGCCGGGTAGGGCTGGGTGAAGTACTTGCCCATGATCTCGTTGACCTTGGCGAAGTGCGACAGGTCGGTGAGGAAGATGTTCAGCTTGGCCACGTCGTGCAGGTAGCCGCCGGAGGCCTCGATCACGGCTTTCAGGTTCTCGAAGACCTGGACGGTCTGCTCTTCGAAGCCCTCGACCAGTTCCATGGTCTGCGGGTTCAGCGGGATCTGACCGGAGACATACACGGTGTTGCCAGCCTTGATCGCCTGGGAGTAGGTGCCGATGGCGGCCGGGGCTTTGTCGGTGTGGATAACGGTCTTGGTCATGTCGACTCCTTAGGGTGGGATCAGCTGCGCATGCGGGTGATGCGGATCACGCCCTTGAGCGCGCGCAGCTTCTTGATGACGCGGGCCAGGTGCACGCGGTCGTGCACGCTGACGACCAGCTGGACCACGCTGATGCGACCATCGCGTTCATCCATGCTGATCTTTTCGATATTGCCGTCGGCGGCGTTGACGCTGGTGGCGAGCAGGGCGATCAGGCCGCGCTGGTGCTCCAGTTCGACGCGCAGTTCGACGTTGAACTCCCCGGTGACATCCTTGGCCCAGCTGAGCTGGATGCATTTTTCCGGGTTGTGGCGAATCTCGCTGATGTTCTTGCAGCTTTCCAGGTGCACCACCATGCCCTTGCCGGCGGACAGGTGGCCGACGATCGGGTCGCCCGGGATCGGCGTGCAGCACTTGGCGTAGCTGAGCACCAGGCCCTCGGTACCACGGATCGCCAGCGGCCCTTCGCTGCTCGGTGCGGCGCTCTCGCCCTCGCTGGAGAGCAGGCGGCGCGCGACCACATAGGCCATGCGGTTGCCCAGGCCGATCTCTTCGAGCAGGTCCTCGAAGACTTCCATGCGGTATTCGTTGAGCACGCCCTGGATGCGTTCCTGCGGGATCTTCTCCAGGTGGCTGTCGAAGCCGGCCAAAGTCTTGTTCAGCAGGCGTTCGCCGAGGCTGATCGACTCGGAGCGGCGCTGCAGCTTGAGCGCGTGGCGGATGTGCGTGCGCGCCTTGCCGGTGACCACGAAGTTGAGCCAGGCCGGGTTCGGCCGGGTGCCCGGCGCGGTGACGATTTCCACCGTCGCGCCGCTCTGCAGCGGTTCGGACAGCGGCGCCAGGCGGCGGTTGATGCGGCAGGCGATGCAGCTGTTGCCGACGTCGGTGTGCACCGCGTAGGCGAAGTCGACGGCCGTGGAGCCCTTGGGCAGCTCCATGATGCGGCCCTTGGGCGTGAAGACGTAGACCTCGTCCGGGAACAGGTCGATCTTCACGTTCTCGATGAATTCCAGCGAGTTGCCGGCGCGCTGCTGCAGTTCGAGGATGCCCTTCACCCACTGGCGGGCGCGGGCATGGGTGCCCTTGGGCGATTCGTCTTCGCTGGACTTGTACAGCCAGTGCGCGGCGATCCCGTGGTTGGCCATCTCTTCCATCTCGCGGGTGCGGATCTGGATTTCGATGGGCACGCCGTGCATGCCGAACAGCGTGGTGTGCAACGACTGGTAGCCGTTGGCCTTGGGAATCGCGATGTAGTCCTTGAAGCGACCGGGGAACGGCTTGTACAGGTTGTGCACGGCGCCGAGCACGCGGTAGCAGGTGTCGACCTTGTCGACGATGATTCGGAAGGCGTAGACGTCCATGATCTCGTTGAACGCCTTGCGCTTGCCGCGCATCTTCTTGTAGATGCTGAACAGGTGCTTCTCGCGGCCCAGGACCTGACCTTCCATGCCCTCGCGGGCGAGGCAGTTGACCAGCGATTCCTGGATCTTGCCGACGATCTCGCGGCGGTTGCCACGGGCTTTCTTCACCGCCTGGCGGATGCGCTCGGAGCGCATCGGGTGCATGGCCTTGAAGCCCAGGTCCTCGAATTCCACGCGCATGCTGTGCATGCCCAGCCGGTTGGCGATGGGGGCGTAGATTTCCAGGGTTTCCTTGGCGATGCGGCGACGCTTCTCGCCCGACAGCACTTCCAGGGTGCGCATGTTGTGCAGGCGGTCGGCCAGCTTCACCAGGATCACGCGGATGTCGCGCGCCATGGCCATGGCCATCTTCTGGAAGTTCTCGGCCTGCGCTTCGGCCTTGGACTCGAAGTTCATCTGGGTCAGCTTGCTGACCCCGTCCACGAGTTCCGAGACGGTCTCGCCGAACTGCGCGGTGAGCGCTTCCTTGGCGATGCCGGTGTCCTCGATCACGTCGTGCAGCATGGCCGCCATCAGGCTCTGATGGTCCATGTGCATGTCGGCGAGGATGTTGGCGACGGCGAGCGGGTGGGTGACGTAGGCCTCACCGCTGCGGCGGCGCTGCCCGTCGTGGGCCTGCTCGGCGTAGTAGTAGGCGCGGCGGACCAGGTTGACCTGGTCCGGGCCTAGGTAACTCGACAGTCGGTCGGCGAATGCATCTATGCCCGGCATGGGTTCACCCCCTGCCGAGCAGCACGTCGCGGCGCGCCTTTTCGTCGGCCCGACATCGACTTACAGGGCCTCGTTGTTGGCCTCGTCTTCGAATGCAGCGAACAGCGGCTCTTCTTCAACCACGTCCTCCTGCTGAACGATTTCAGCATCCACGAGGCCCGAGGCGATTTCGCGCAGAGCGACGACGGTGGGCTTGTCGTTTTCCCAGGCTACCTTCGGCTCCTTGCCGCCGGTGGCCAGCTGGCGAGCACGCTTGGTGGCGAGCATGACCAGCTCGAAACGGTTATCGACGTTGTCCAGGCAGTCTTCAACGGTGACGCGGGCCATGGTGTTCCTCGTTACGAAAATGGATGCCCGGAAATACCGGGCGGACTGAATAGTCTAAAAAATCGCCAATCTTTATGGAAGAGCCTTTGCGCTTCCCATTCAGGCCAGCAATCGTTGCAGCAGTTCGGTGTGCCGCTGCTGCTGGGCGTCCTGGCGCAGCTGGCGGGCGCGGAAGATCGCCTTGAGGTCTTCCAGCGCATGGGCGAAATCGTCGTTGATCACCAGGTGATCGTACTCCACGTAGTGGCTCATCTCGCTGACGGCCTCCTGCATGCGTCGCTCGATCACGTCCTCGCTGTCCTGGCCGCGGTTGGTCAGGCGCTGGCGCAGGGCTTCCTGGGTCGGCGGCAGGATGAAGATCGACTGTGCCTGGGGCATCAGCCGGCGTACCTGCTGGGCGCCCTGCCAGTCGATCTCGAGGATCAGGTCGAGACCTTCCTTCAGGGTTTTTTCCACCCAGCGCTGCGAGGTGCCGTAGAGGTTGCCGAAGACTTCCGCGTGTTCGAGGAACTCGTCCCGCTCGAGCATGGCGGAGAAGGTATCGCGGCCGACGAAGTGGTAGTTCACCCCGTCCACTTCGCCCGGGCGCATGCCGCGGGTGGTGTGGGAGACGGAGACGCGCACGGCGGGCATGGCGTCGAGCAGCGCCTTGACCAGGCTGGTCTTGCCGGCGCCGGACGGGGCGGAAACGATGTACAGAGTGCCGGACATGGCGCTTTCCTGGAGTTGCGGTTGACGGTGGGTAGCCGGGAGGTGCCCGGCTTACTCGATATTCTGGACCTGCTCGCGCATCTGCTCGATCAGGACCTTGAGGTTGACGGCGGCCTGGGTGGAGCGGGGGTCGAAGGCCTTCGAACCTAGAGTATTGGCCTCGCGGTTGAGTTCCTGCATCAGGAAGTCCAGGCGACGGCCAGCGGCGCCGCCGGCCTTGAGCACGCGGCGCACTTCGGTGACGTGGGTGGTCAGGCGGTCGAGTTCTTCGGCGACGTCGCTCTTCTGCGCCAGCAGGACCATTTCCTGCTCCAGGCGCTGCGGGTCGAGCTCGGCCTTCATCTCGGTGAAGCGGTCGAGGATCTTCTGGCGCTGGTTGGCCAGCATTTCCGGCACCAGCTGGCGCAGGTTGGTCACTTCTTCCAGCATCGCAGCCAGACGTTCGTCGATGATCTTCGCCAGTTCGGCGCCTTCGCGGGCGCGGCCGGCCTTGAGGTCGTCCAAGGCCTGGTTGAACGCGGCCATGGCGGCGGCGTTGAGCGCCTGCGGGTCGGCGACGTCGGCCACCAGTACGCCCGGCCAGGCCAGCACGGCCAGCGGGTCGAGCGGGGCGGGCTGCTGGATCAGGCCGGCGACGGTCTCGGCGGCGGCGATCAGTTGCGTGGCGCGCTCGCGGTCCACCTGCAGCGTCTTGCTGGCGTTCTCCTCGATGAAGCGCAGGGTGCACTCGACCTTGCCGCGCGACAGGCCCTGACGCAGGGCTTCACGCACAGTGCCTTCGAGGTCGCGGAAGGCCTCGGGCAGGCGCAGGTTGGGTTCGAGGTAGCGGTGGTTGACCGAGCGCAGCTCCCAGCTGAGTGTTCCATGGGTCCCGGCTCGCTCTACGCGGGCGAAGGCGGTCATGCTGTGCACCATGGGGCTACCTCGTTGGCTGTTCGTGACTGGGAATCTGACGCTCGCAGTCCGAAGAAAATGGGCCGACAGGTCGTCGGAAACCGGCAATTGTACCCCAGCGTGGCGCGCAGCCGCACGCCAGCGGTGGTTGCGTCCGTCCGCTGGCCTCTATAATGGCGGTCATTCCCCGCCAGCAACTCTGTACAGGATGCCTCCATGAACCGTCCCAGTGGCCGCGCCGCCGACCAACTGCGCCCGATCCGTATCACCCGCCATTACACCAAGCACGCCGAGGGCTCCGTGCTGGTCGAGTTCGGCGACACCAAGGTGATCTGCACCGTCAGCGCCGAATCCGGTGTGCCGCGCTTCCTCAAGGGCCAGGGCCAGGGTTGGCTGACTGCCGAGTACGGCATGCTGCCGCGTTCCACCGGCGAGCGTAACCAGCGCGAAGCCGCGCGCGGCAAGCAGGGTGGCCGCACCCTGGAAATCCAGCGCCTGATCGGCCGCTCCCTGCGCGCCGCGCTGGACCTGAGCAAGCTGGGCGAGAACACCCTGTACATCGACTGCGATGTGATCCAGGCCGACGGCGGTACCCGCACCGCCTCGATCACCGGCGCCACCGTGGCGCTGATCGACGCGCTGGCCGTGCTGAAGAAGCGTGGCGCGCTCAAGGGCAACCCGCTCAAGCAGATGGTCGCCGCCGTTTCCGTGGGCATGTACCAGGGCGAGCCGGTGCTGGACCTGGACTATCTGGAAGACTCCGCCGCCGAGACCGACCTGAACGTGGTCATGACCGATGCCGGCGGCTTCATCGAAGTCCAGGGCACCGCCGAGGGCGTACCCTTCCAGCCGGCCGAACTCAATGCCATGCTGGAACTGGCGCAGCAGGGCCTGCGCGAACTGTTCGAACTGCAGCGCGCCGCGCTGGCCGACTGAGTCGACGAACGGCGCGCCGCTCGATATTCAAGCGCAAGGAGTGAAAGGATGAGCGAGGAACTGCCGGTGCAACACAGCGAACCGGGCCGCGAGGCCCGGCAATGGGCGATGTTCTGCCATTTCGCCGCCTTCCTGTGCTTCGTCTTTCCCTTCGGCAACCTGATCGGGCCGCTGATCGTCTGGCAGATCAAGCGTGAGTCGGACCCCTTCGTGGACCGGCAGGGCAAGGAGGCGATGAACTTCCAGATCACCGTGAGCCTGGCGATCGTGGTCAGCTGCCTGCTGATGCTGGTGGTGGTCGGCTTCCTGCTGCTGGGTCTGGTCAGCGTCGGTGCGCTGGTACTGACCATTATTGCCGGGATCAAGGCCAATGAAGGGGTCGAGTACCGCTACCCCTTCACCTGGCGGCCGATCAAGTAACCGCCCCGCGGACATGAAAAAGCCGGCTCGAAGCCGGCTTTTTTCTGGCTGCATCGGATGCAGCGTGCGAGATGGGCGTCATATACTGAGTGCCCAGTCGTAGTCCACGATCAGCGGCGCATGCTGGGAGAAGCGCGGCTGACGCGGCAGTTTGGCGCCGCGCACAAAGCGGCGCAGACCCGGCGTGAGGATCTGATAGTCGAAACGCCAGCCCAGGTTGAGCATCTCGGCCTGCTCGCTGTCCGGCCACCAGCTGTACTGGTCGCCTTCGCGATTGACCTCGCGCAGGGCATCGACGTAGCCCATGGTGCCGAATATTTCATCCATCCAGCCGCGTTCCGGCGCCATGAAGCCGGGCATCTGCTGGCATTCGCGCCAGTTCTTCACATCCAGCTTCTGGTGCGCGACGTACAGCGAGCCGCAATAGATGTATTCGCGGCGCTTGCGGCGCTGCTTGTTCAGGTACTGGGCGAAATCGTCCATGAACTTGAACTTGTGGTTCAGGTTCTCGTCCCCTTCCTGCCCGGTAGGCAGCAGGAGAGTGGCAATACTCACCTTATCGAAATCGGCTTGCAGGTAGCGCCCGTAACGATCGGCCATCTCGAAACCCAGCCCGCTTATGACGGCCTTGGGTTGCAGACGACTATAGATTGCGACGCCACCCTGACTGGGCACTTCGGCGTCGCAGGCGTACAGGAAGTAGCCGTCCAGTTGATAGGACGGGTCATCCAGATCGAAAGCGGAGGCGCGGGTATCCTGCAAGCAGATCACGTCGGCATTCTGGGCTTGCAGCCAACTGAGCAATCCACGCTCGGCTGCAGCCTGAATACCATTCACGTTCACACTGATGATCCGCATAAATGGCCCCCAAAATCACGTGTGTGTATGATACCCGAGCTCAAACGGTTTAGCTAAATTCATACCGGCCGGTTCTCTCCTATGCAGGCATATCAACGCGATTTCATCCGCTTCGCCATCGAGCGCGGCGTTCTGCGCTTCGGCGAATTCACCCTCAAATCCGGGCGCACCAGTCCCTATTTCTTCAACGCAGGCCTGTTCAACACAGGCGTGGCGCTGGCCCAGCTGGGGCGTTTCTACGCCAGCGCGGTGGTCGACAGTGGCATCCCCTTCGATGTGCTGTTCGGCCCGGCCTATAAAGGCATCCCGCTGGCGGCTGCTACCGCCATTGCGCTGGCCGAACAGCACGGCCGCGATCTGCCCTGGTGCTTCAACCGCAAGGAAGCCAAGGACCATGGTGAGGGCGGCACCCTGGTCGGCGCTCCGTTGACCGGCCGCGCGCTGATCATCGATGACGTGATCACCGCCGGCACCGCCATCCGCGAAGTCATGCAGATCATCGACGCACAGGGCGCCCAGGCGGCCGGCGTACTGATCGCGCTGAACCGCCAGGAGCGCGGCAAGGGCGAGCTGTCGGCGATCCAGGAGGTCGAGCGCGACTTTTCGATCCCGGTCGTCAGCATTGTGTCGCTGGAGCAAGTACTGGAATATCTTGCTGGTGATGCACAGCTGAAACAGCACCTGGCTGCTGTCGAGGCGTATCGCGCGCAGTACGGTATCTAACCGCAACAAGGTGTCGGGCATGGCCGAGCAGGGTACTTTGAGGGTATTGATCGGGCTTCTGGGAGTCATGCTCGCGGGCCATGCGCTGGCCGTGGAGCCCAAGGGCTCTTCGGTCGAGATGTACCGTTACGTCGACGAAAAGGGTGGGATCGTCATCGATCGTCAGGGCGTGCCGTCGGAATACATCGGCAAAGGCTACGAGGTGCTCAACGATCAGGGCCGCGTGATCCGCGTGGTGCCGCCGGCGCCGACGGCTGCCGAGATCCAGCAGCGCAAGGCCGATGCCGCGCGCGCCAGTTCCGATGCGCAGTTGCTGCGCCTGTACACCAGTGTGAGTGACGTGGACCTTGCGCGTGACCGCAAGCTGACGGAGCTGGACGCCTTGTCCAGCGTGTCCAAGGGCAACCTGCAGGCGCTCAAGTCCCAGCAGGCCACCCTGCAGGCGCGGGCTGCCGATCAGGAGCGCGCCGGTCGCCAGGTGCCGGCCGAACTCGAGGCCCAGTTGTCCAACCTGCGCGATGAACAGAAGCGCCTGGAGCAGGACATCGGCCGCTACCAGCAGCTGCGCGAGCAGGCCGTCGCAAGCTTTGCCGCCGACCGCGCGCGGGTGGCGCAGTTGCTCGGCGCTTCCCACTGAGCCCTGCGGCTCACTGCTCCGGCGTACGCCGTTCGAATTCGTTGATCTTCCCGCGCAGCCAGTCCGGCAAGGGCTGGCTGGTGCGGTCTTCGCCGGCATAGGCGTAGATCAGCTCTCCCAGCGTCAGCAATTGCTCGTCGCACCAGATCCCCACCTGGAAGGTCAGGCTGCTGCGGCCCAGGCGGCTCACTCGCACGCCCAGTTCCAGCCAGTCGTCGAAGTGCGCCGGCGCCAGGTATTCCAGGGTGGTCTTCACCGCGAACAGATCGCCACCGCCGCGCAGCAGGTCGGCCGGGTAGCTCACGCCCAGGTGGCGGTAGTACTCGGTGGTGCCGACGTCGGCGTAGGTCAGGTAGTTGCCATTGAAGACGATCCCTTGCGGATCGACCTCCGACCAGCGCACGCGCAGGCCGTGGAAGAAGCTGAAATCGTTGCGTGAAACGGGGGACGCGGCCATGTCAGACAAACTCCTGAAGACCTGTTCGAGGCTGGTTATTCATGGCGTCTGATGAGGCCCCTAACAGGCGAAAAAACACCCGCGAGGATCGCTCCTGGCGGGTGTCTTGTTCAGTGGTGCTTGCGGTTGGTGATCAGGGTGCCGACGCCGCTGTCGGTGAAGATCTCCAGCAGTACGGCGTTGGGTACGCGACCATCGATGATGTGCGCGCTGGTCACCCCGCCCTGGACCGCTTCCAGGGCGCAGCGGATCTTCGGCAGCATGCCGCCGTAGATAGTGCCGTCGGCGATCAGCTCGTTGACCTGCTCGGTGGTCAGGCCGGTGAGCACCTGGCCCTGTTTGTCCATCAGGCCGGCGATGTTGGTGAGCAGCATCAGCTTCTCGGCCTTCAGCGCCTCGGCCACCTTGCCGGCCACCAGGTCAGCGTTGATGTTGTAAGACTCGCCGTTGGCGCCCACGCCGATCGGCGCGATGACCGGGATGAAGTCGCCCTGCACCAGCATGTTCAGCAGATCGACGTTGACCCCGGTGACTTCGCCCACATGGCCGATGTCGATGATCTCCGGCGTGGTCATTTCCGGCGTCTGGCGGGTGACGGTGAGCTTCTTCGCGCGGATCAGCTCGGCGTCCTTGCCGGTCAGGCCGATGGCGCTGCCGCCATGACGGTTGATCAGGTTGACGATGTCCTTGTTCACCTGGCCGCCGAGGACCATCTCCACCACGTCCATGGTCTGTGCGTCGGTAACGCGCATGCCATCGATGAAGTGGCTCTCGATCGACAGGCGGCTGAGCAGGTCGCCGATCTGCGGCCCGCCACCATGAACCACCACCGGGTTGATGCCGACGGCCTTCATCAGCACCACGTCGCGGGCGAAGCTGTTCTTCAGCTCGTCCGTTTCCATGGCGTTGCCGCCGTACTTGATCACCAGCGTCTTGCCGACGAACCGGCGGATATAGGGCAGGGCTTCGGCAAGGACGCGGGCAACCTGGGCGGCGTCATCGCGGCTCTGGGTCATGGTGGGCTCCGGCATTTTCTACGAGGTCAAAAGGGCAGGCTGAGGGCGGGGTCGACCGCTTTCAGCTGGGTGCGGAACACGTCCTTGATGCGTTCCAGTTCGTCCTGGGTGTCCGCCTCGAAGCGCAGCACCAGCACCGGCGTGGTGTTGGAGGCGCGTACCAGGCCCCAGCCTTTGGGATAGTCCACACGCACGCCGTCGAGGGTGGTGAGGTTGGCTTCGCCCCACTGGCCACGGGCCTGCAGAGCCTCGATCAGGGCGAACTTGCTCTCGTCGGTGACGGTGATGTTGATTTCCGGGGTGGAGATGTCCAGCGGGAAGGCGGAGAACACGCGCTCGGCGTCACGCTTGTCCTGGCTGATGATTTCCAGCAGGCGCGCGGCGCTGTAGATGCCGTCGTCGAAGCCGAACCAGCGCTCCTTGAAGAAGACGTGGCCGCTCATCTCGCCGGCGAGCAGGGCGCCGGTTTCCTTCATCTTCTTCTTGATCAGCGAGTGGCCGGTCTTCCACATCACCGGACGGCCGCCGTAGCCGCTGATCAGCGAGATCAGGCGACGGGTGCATTTCACGTCGAAGATGATGTCGGCGCCCGGGTTGCGGGACACCACGTCCTTGGCGAACAGCATCAGCAGGCGGTCCGGGTAGATGATGGTGCCTTCGTTGGTCACCACGCCCACGCGGTCGCCGTCGCCGTCGAAGGCCAGGCCGATGTCAGCGCCGGTCTCTTTCACCTTGGCGATCAGGTCTTCCAGGTTCTCGGGCTTGCCCGGGTCCGGGTGGTGGTTGGGGAAGGTGCCGTCGACGTCGCAGAACAGCGGGATCACGGTGCAACCCAGGGCTTCGATCAGCTGCGGGGCGATCACGCCGGCCACGCCGTTGCCGCAGTCCACCACCACTTTCAGCGGCTTGGCCACGGCGATGTCGTCGCGGATCTGCTGGAAGTAGCGCGGCAGGATGTCGAGCTGCTGGACGCTGCCCACGCCGGTGGCCAGATCGTTGCTCTCGATGCGCTCGCGCAGGGCCTGGATCTGTTCGTTGGCCAGGGTTTCGCCGGCGACGACGATCTTGAAGCCGTTGTAGTTCGGCGGGTTGTGGCTGCCGGTGAGCATCACGCCCGACTTGCCTTCCAGGACGTTGGCCGCGTAGTACAGCACCGGGGTCGGCACCATGCCGATGTCGGTGACGTTACAGCCGCAATCGAGCAGGCCCTGGATCAGTTGCTGCACCAGCTCGGGGCCGGACAGGCGGCCGTCGCGGCCGACGCTGACGTTCGGTTCGCCGCGCGCCAGGCTCTCGGAGCCGATGGCACGACCCACCCAGTAGGCGGTCTCGGCGGTCAGGGTGTCGCCGACCACGCCACGGATATCGTAGGCGCGGAAGATGCTGGCGGGCAGTTGCGGGGCTTTAGGCGTGCTCATAGCGGTGGTGTGCTCCAATCCCAGGAGGTCCTGGTCTTCATCAAGTATGTCGATATCCAGAATGTCGCTGTTCTGGAACAACGGATCGACCAATGGCGTCTCGGTGACAGCAGCCGGGGCGCGCGCCGGGGTGGCCATGGGGGCCGCTTGGGCGGGGACGTCGGCGCTGCTGGCACCGGGGGTTTCGGCCTTGCGGCGTGGTTGGCGGGCCAGCGCCTGAGCGACGGCCTGCAGGCTCGGCAGGCTCAGCTCAGGAACTTTGGCAGTGCGTTGGCCGGCGAGTTCCTGAGCGAACTGGCCGAGGGTCTGGGCGTCCTTGTTGACGCGGCGCTGCAGGCCGCTCTGCGCGAGGTAGGCGCCCAGCAGCGAGCCGGCCAGGGCGAGCAGGGCGGCGAGGCCCAGCAGGGCCGGGGAATACAGCGGCGCGACCAGGGTCGGGCCTGGGGTGAAGCTGAGTTTCCAGTTCGGATTGCCGCTACTGAGCGGTTGCGCCGTAGTGTCGGCGGCCTGGCCGGACTGAAGCAGTACCTGCGCCGGCGACGTGCCGAATTGCTGGGCCAGCTGCAGTTGGCCGACATCGGCGGGCATCGACGGCAGGCTACTGAGCAGGCGCCGCAGATCGAGCACCAGCAGCAGGCTGCCCTGGATCGAGTTGTCCGCGGCGCGCAGCGCGGTGGCGCTGTAGACCAGCCAGCGTTGGCCGACCTTGTAGGCCTCCGGTGCGACGACCTGGCCGCCTTCGACGCGGTGCAACATGTCCAGCACCGCGTAGTTCAGCGGGCCGGGGCGCTGCGTATCCTGCACGGCCAGGCCATTGGCGTTCAGGTGGACATCCACCAGGCCATCCAGGTGCCATTGCGCGAGGGCTTTCTCCAGCGCGGCGATGCGGGTGGGGTCGTTGCTCTGCAGCGTCGGCAGCAGCTCCGGGTTGCCGGCGATGGTGCGATTGTCGGCGGCCAGCTGATTCAGCGATTGGCGCAGGGCGCCGGCCTGGTTTTCCGACCAGGCGCTGGCCAGTTGCTGGCGATGGACCTGTTCGGCACTGCCGAACAGGCTGAACCAGAGCAGGGCCCCGGCGGCGGCGACACCCGCAGTGGCGGCGGCCATCGCGGGCACCAGCGGCTTCAGATCGACTTTCGCGGCGCCGGGCACGCGCTTTTTGGCCTTGCCGGCCGGCGCGATCTCCGGCAGGTCACCTGCGTCCTTGGCGGTGCGTTGGAAAAGTTTCATGCAACGTCTCCTCGGCGATTCATCCTGAAGTGAGCGATCAGTGGCTGCCCGAATGTCCGAAACCGCCGGCGCCGCGCTGGGTTTCGTCGAAGGTTTCGACCAGCTCGAAGTGCGCCTGTACCACCGGCACCAGCACCAGCTGCGCGATGCGTTCGCCCACGGCGATGTTGAAGGCGCTCTGGCCGCGGTTCCAGCAGGACACCATCAGCTCGCCCTGGTAGTCCGAATCGATCAGGCCGACCAGGTTGCCCAGCACGATGCCGTGCTTATGGCCCAGGCCCGAGCGCGGCAGGATCATCGCGGCCAGGCCCGGATCGGCGATGTAGATCGACAGGCCGGTGGGGATCAGCACGGTCTGGCCCGGTTCGAGGAGCAGGTCCTCCTTGAGCATGGCGCGCAGGTCGAGGCCGGCGGAACCCGGGGTGGCGTACTGCGGCAGCGGGAATTCGTTGCCCAGGCGGGGGTCGAGGATCTTGGCTTGCAGAGAGTGCATTGAGTTCTCAGTGTTGTTTGGTGCGGTCAGCGATGAAGGCGATCAGCTGGCGGGCGATCTTGCCCTTGCTGGTCTGGGCGAACGCAGTTTCGTGCAGCTCTCGATCGATGACCGTGATGGCGTTCTCTTCGCTGTTGAAGCCGATCGACGGATTCGCCACGTCGTTGGCCACGATCAGGTCGAGATTCTTGTCCTTGAGCTTGCGCGAGGCGTACTCGAGCAGGTTCTCGGTCTCGGCGGCGAAGCCGACGCTGAACGGGCGGTCGCTGCGCTGCGCGAGGGTGGCGAGGATGTCCGGGTTGCGCACCAGCTGCAACAGCAGGCCGTCGCCTTTGGTGGGGTCTTTCTTGAGCTTCTGCGAAGCGACCACTTCCGGGCGGTAGTCGGCCACGGCGGCGGCGGCGATCAGGATGTCCGCCGGCATCGCGGCCTCGCAGGCGGCGAGCATGTCGCGGGCGCTGACCACGTCGACGCGGTTGACCCGGTCAGGCGTGGGCAGGTGCACCGGGCCGGTCACCAGGGTGACGCGGGCGCCGGCTTCGGCCGCGGCTTCGGCCAGGGCGAAGCCCATCTTGCCGGAGCTGTGGTTGGTGATGTAGCGCACCGGGTCGATGTTTTCCTGGGTGGGGCCTGCGGTGATCAGTACGTGCTGGCCGGTCAGGTCCTTGAACTCGAAGCAGTCGGCGGCGCGTTGCGCCAGCTCTTCGGCTTCGAGCATGCGGCCGGGGCCGACATCGCCGCAGGCCTGGCTGCCGGCGGCGGGGCCGAAGAAGTGCAGGCCGCGCGAGCGCAGCAGTTCGGCATTTACCTGGGTGGCCGGGTCGCGCCACATGGCCTGGTTCATGGCCGGGGCGAGGGCGATCTGTGCATCGGTGGCGAGCACCAGGGTGGTCAGCAGGTCGTTGGCCACGCCCTGGGCCAGGCGCGCCATCAGGTCGGCGGTGGCCGGGGCGATCAGCACCAGGTCGGCCCAGCGGGCCAGCTCGATGTGGCCCATGGCCGCTTCGGCGGCGGGGTCGAGCAGGTCCAGGTGCACCGGATGGCCGGACAGCGCCTGGAGGGTGAGCGGGGTGATGAACTCGCGGCCGCCCTGGGTCATCACGACACGCACCTCGGCGCCCTGGTCGCGCAGGCGGCGAACCAGTTCGGCGCTCTTGTAGGCAGCGATGCCGCCGCCGACGCCCAGGACGATGCGTTTACGATAGAGCCGCTGCATAGGTCGCCTTGATTTACGGAAATGGATGACGCGCGCTGAAGCCGGCGACGCCTCCCCAGGCCCCCGGCTGCGCGAAGCGAGGGGGGTAAGATATCACAGCGCCCGCATGGGAACAGCGGGCCGGCGTGACTGGGAGGTCCTGTGAGCATTCGTGATTGGCCCGCGGCGGAGCGCCCGCGGGAGAAACTCCTCGAACGGGGAGCGGCGAGCCTGAGCGACGCCGAGCTGTTGGCCATCTTCCTGCGTACCGGCGTGGCCGGGTGCAGCGCCGTCGACCTGGCGCGGCGGCTGCTGAACGAGTTCGGTAGCCTGCGCGCGCTGCTGGAGGCCGACCTGGAGTCCTTCTGCAGCCATCTGGGCCTTGGCGTGGCCAAGTTCGTGCAGTTGCAGGCCGTGCTGGAAATTGCCCGGCGCCATCTCGCCGAGCAACTGAGCCGCGACTCGGCGCTGGAAAGCCCGCAGGCGGTGCGCGACTTCCTCAAGGCGCGGCTGCGCCACGAGCCTCACGAGGTGTTCGCCTGCCTGTTCATGGACAACCGCCACCGGGTGCTGGGTTTCGAGGTGCTGTTCCACGGCTCCATCGACAGCGCCAGCGTCTATCCCCGGCAGATCGTGAAGCGCGCGCTGGCGCACAATGCGGCCGCGTTGATCCTTACCCACAACCATCCTTCCGGGATAGCGGAGCCGAGCCAGTCCGACCGTCTGCTGACCCGGCGCATCATCGATGCGCTGGCGCTGATCGACGTACGCGTGCTCGATCACTTCATCGTCGGCGATGGCGAGCCGCTGTCGATGGCCGAGCACGGCTGGCTGTAGCCGCCGCGCCCGGCCGGGGCTCAGAAGGTGACCTTGGAATAGTCCTGGCGACCGAACGGGCTCACCGCATAGCCCTTCACGTCCTTGCGGGTGATGGCCGAGGCCGTCGGGTGGGCCAGCGGCAGCCACAGCGCCTGTTCGTGGATGATCTGCTGCGCCTGGTGATACAGCTCGCCGCGCCTGGCCCGGTCGGCCACCACCTTGCCCTGGCTGATCAGGCCGTCGAGCTTCTCGTCGCAGTAGCGGGCGAAGTTGAGCCCGGATTTGACGCTGGCGCAGGAGAATTGCGGGGTGAGGAAGTTGTCCGGGTCGCCATTGTCGCCGGCCCAGCCCATGAACAGCAGTTCATGCTCGCCGGCCTTGGCACGGCGGATCAGCTCGCCCCATTCGATCACGCGGATCTCCGCCTTGATGCCGATCTTCGCCAGATCCGACTGCAGCAGCTGCGCGCCGGTGCTGGGGTTGGGGTTGAGCAGGCTGCCGGAGGGGCGGGTCCAGATCGTGGTCGCGAAGCCGTCCTTCAGCCCGGCCTCGGCCAGCAGGGCGCGGGCCTTGTCCGGATCGTGTGGGTAACCGGGGATGTCCTTGGCGTAGCTCCAGGTGTTCGGCGGGTAGACGCCATCGGCCGGGGTGGCGCTGCCGGCGAAGACCGCCTGCAGGTAGCTGCGCTTGTCGAAGGCCAGGTTGATCGCCTGGCGCACCTTGGGGTTGTCCAGTGGCGCGTGCTGGCTGTTGATGCCGACGAAGGCGGTCATGAATGCCGGGGTCTGCACCACCTTAAGGTCGGCGGCCCTGGTCGCGGCTTCCACATCCACCGGCTTGGGCGACAGGGCGATCTGGCACTCGCCCTGCTTGAGCTTCTGGATGCGAACGGCGGCGTCCGGGGTAATGGCGAACACCAGGTTATCCACAGCCGGCTTGCCGCCGAAGTACTCGCCGTTGGCGGCGTAGCGCACCACGGCGTCCCTCTGGAAGCGCTTGAAGACGAAGGGGCCGGTGCCGATCGGCTGGGCGTTGAGCTTCTCCGGGGTGCCGGCCTTCATCAGCTGGTCGGCGTACTCGGCGGAATAAATGGAGGCGAAGCCCATGCTCAGCATCGGCAGGAAGGTGGCGTCCGGGTGGTTCAGGGTGAAGCGCACATGGTGCGCGTCGACCTTCTCCACGGCTTTTACCAGGCTCGGCAGCTGCATCGACTGGGCGTGGGGGAAGCCGCTCTGGGCTACCTTGTGCCAGGGCTGCGCGGGGTCGAGCATGCGCTGGAAGCTGAACACCACGTCGTCGGCGTCGAGGGCGCGGCTGGGCTTGAAGTAGTCCGTGCGATGGAACTTCACCGCACCGCGCAGCTGGAAGTCATAGGTCAGGCCGTCGGCGGAAACCGTCCAGCGCTCGGCCAGGCTGGGGGCCAGTTCGCCGCGAGTGGCGTCGAAGTCCACCAGGCGATTCATCAGCACGTCGGCCGAGGCATTGGTGGTGGTCAGCGAGTTGTACTGGACCACATCGAAACCTTCGGGGCTGGCTTCGGTGCAGACGCTCAACGAGGCGGCGCTGGCAAAGGCCGGGGCAATCAGCAGGGCAAGCAGGGCGAGACGCATGACGGACTCCATGTGAGCTGGCAAGATGCCCATCCGCGAGGCTGGGCGGGTCATGCAAGGCTGATGGCAGCCTCGAAGGAGCTACCCTAGACCAAGCCGCTGCCCGTCACAACGATGACAGGCGACGAACGGCACCCGTGCCACGCCTCACGGGGGCTGGCGCTCGCTTCGCGGAGTGGTGCTCGCCCTTGCAGCGCGAAGTGTCTTTCTGATATAAAGCTGCGCTCTTTTCTGGGGCCCTGCTCTGATCTTGCGACTCGATCGCGGCGATGTGGCAGTTAAGACCCCGGTGAAACTGAGAATCCAATTGAGTTAAGCAGCCAACCCATGCCGGGTTTGGCATGTGGTTTACAGAGGGCTGAGCCATGTCGAGAGTTTGCCAAGTGACCGGTAAGGGTCCGGTTACCGGGAACAACATTTCCCACGCACACAACAAAACCCGCCGCCGTTTCCTGCCGAACCTGCAGCATCACCGTTTCTGGGTTGAGTCCGAGAAGCGCTTCGTGCGTCTGCGCGTTTCCGCCAAAGGCATGCGTATCATCGACAAGCGTGGCATCGAGGCCGTTCTGAACGACCTGCGCGCCCGCGGCGAAAAATTCTAAGGAGCACCGTCATGCGCGAACTGATCCGTCTGGTGTCCAGCGCCGGTACCGGCCACTTCTACACCACCGACAAGAACAAGCGTACCAAGCCTGAGAAAATCGAGATCAAGAAATACGATCCGGTTGTTCGCAAGCACGTGATCTACAAGGAAGCCAAGATCAAGTAATTGATCTGCGCCCTTGTGAAGAAACCCGCCCTCGTGGCGGGTTTTTTCTTGCCTGCGCAAAAAGCCGGCACGAAAAAAAGCCCGCCGATCGGCGGGCTTTTTCATATCTGGCCGATCAGGCCTTCTGCTCGAAGATCACGTAGACCTTGCGGCAGGGCTCCAGCACCTCCCAGGTGCCGCTGAAGCCGGCCGGGATCACGAAGCGGTCGCCCACGCGCACGGTCTTGGCGCCGCCGTCGGCATCGCGGATCACCGACACGCCCTGGAGGATCTCGCAGTACTCGTGCTCGGTGTAGCTGACGTTCCAGTGGCCCGGCTCGCCTTCCCAGATACCGACGTTGAACTGGCCGCAGGGGCTGGCGTAGTGGTTGCGCACGTTCTGCGCCGGGTCGCCCTTAATGATGCGTTCCGGGGCGGGGCGGTAGTGTTCCGGGGCGGTGGTGGCCTGGGCGAAATCGACGATCTGATCGACTTTCATGACGGTCTCGATTCTTGTGTGTTGTTGGCGAGCGGGGCGCCTGCACGCTGGGCGCCGTTGGATATTCCGTTCGGTGCCGACTATGAATGACCCTCGAGCACCGATCAGGGGGGAGTCTATGTTTAATAAAACGAACGTGACAAGGCTGTTTTGCCGCTTAGTGTAAAAAATATTGAAAATTACCGCCCTCCGGTTTAGGGTGGCGGACAGCATGCGTTTGCTCCGCCTTGCGGAATATTTGACAGCGCGCCCGCACCGGGCGCCTGGACCTTAGATAAGTACATTAATAAGAGGACACGTTGTCATGGGTACCCTCACTCGCGCCGATTGGGAAGCTCGCGCCAAAGACCTGAAGATCGAAGGCCGCGCCTTCGTCAACGGTGAATACGTCGCCGCCGTATCCGGCGCCACCTTCGATTGCATCAGCCCTGTGGATGGCCGCTTCCTGGCCAAGGTCGCCAGCTGCGACCTGGCCGATGCCGAGCGTGCCGTGCAGGTCGCCCGTGCCACCTTCGAATCCGGCGTGTGGTCGCGTATGGCGCCGGCCCAGCGCAAGAAGGTGATGATCCGCTTCTCCGAGCTGCTGCTGCAGAACGCCGAAGAGCTGGCCCTGCTGGAAACCCTGGACATGGGCAAGCCGATCAGCGACTCGCTGAGCATCGACGTCAACAGCGCCGCCAACAGCCTGCGCTGGAGCGGTGAAGCGATCGACAAGATCTACGACGAAGTTGCCGCCACCTCCCACGATCAGCTCGGTCTGGTCACCCGCGAGGCGGTGGGCGTGGTTGCCGCCATCGTGCCGTGGAACTTCCCCCTGCTGATGACCTGCTGGAAGCTCGGCCCGGCGCTGTCCACCGGTAACTCGGTGATCCTCAAGCCCTCCGAGAAGTCCCCGCTGACCGGCATCCGCATCGCCCAGCTGGCCATCGAGGCCGGCATCCCGAAAGGCGTGTTCAACGTCCTGCCGGGCTTCGGCCACACCGTGGGCAAGGCCCTGGCCCTGCACATGGACGTCGATACCCTGGTGTTCACCGGTTCGACCAAGATCGCCAAGCAGCTGATGGTCTACGCCGGCGAATCCAACATGAAGCGCGTCTGGCTGGAAGCCGGCGGCAAGAGCCCGAACATCGTCTTCGCTGACGCGCCGGACCTGAAGGCCGCCGCCGAAGCCGCCGCCAGCGCCATCGCCTTCAACCAGGGCGAAGTCTGCACCGCCGGCTCGCGCCTGCTGGTGGAGAAGTCGATCAAGGCCCAGTTCGTGCCGATGGTCGTCGAAGCCATCAAGGCCTGGAAGCCGGGCAACCCGCTGGACCCGGAAACCAACGTTGGTGCGCTGGTCGACACCACCCAGATGAACAACGTGCTGAGCTACATCCAGGCTGGCCATGACGACGGCGCCAAGCTGGTGGCCGGCGGCAAGCGTACCCTGGAAGAGACCGGCGGCACCTACGTCGAGCCGACCATCTTCGACGGCGTGACCAACGCCATGCGTATCGCCCGTGAAGAGATCTTCGGCCCGGTGCTGTCGGTCATCGAGTTCGAGGACGCCGAAGAGGCCGTGCGCATCGCCAACGACACCCCGTACGGCCTGGCCGCCGGGGTGTGGACCAGCGACCTGTCCAAGGCCCACCTGACCGCCAAGGCGCTGCGCGCCGGCAGCGTGTGGGTGAACCAGTACGACGGCGGCGACATGACCGCGCCGTTCGGCGGCTTCAAGCAGTCCGGCAACGGCCGCGACAAGTCGCTGCACGCGTTCGACAAGTACACTGAACTGAAAGCTACCTGGATCAAGCTCTAAGGACGGTTAGGGGGATCGCTCCCCCGTTGCGAACTTATTGATTCAGGCTGTGCAAGGTCGGCCCCGCTCGGGGCCGCTCTGACAAGAGCCAAACCTGCGGCCGGGTTTCCTTTGGGAAGCCCGGCCGCTTTGCATTGCGCACCGGGCTCGGCATCTGGCCCGGAGTGCGCTCCGGATGGAACAGGAGAAAGACAATGCGTTGGGGTGCTTATTCCGCTGTTTGCCTGTCGGTCATCAGCATCGGCCTGGCCCTCGGACTGACCATGCCGCTGGTATCGCTGCGCCTCGATGGATGGGGCTACGGCAGCTTCGCCATCGGCGTGATGGCGGCGACGCCCGCCGCCGGCGTGCTGCTCGGCGCCATGCTTGCCGGCCGGCTCGCGGCGCGTTTCGGTACGCCGCGGCTGATGCGGCTGTGCCTGATTTCGGGCGCTTTCTCGGTCGGCCTGCTGGCGCTGCTGCAGAGCTACCCGATCTGGCTGGTCCTGCGCCTGCTGATCGGCGTGCAACTGACCGTGGTGTTCATCCTCGGCGAGAGCTGGATCAACCAGCTGGCCATCGAGAAATGGCGCGGTCGCCTGGTCGCCCTGTATGGCACCGGCTATGCGCTGAGCCAGCTGTCCGGGCCGGTGCTGCTGACCTTCATCGGAACCGATGACGACCGTGGCTTCTGGTTCGCCGTGTGCCTGCTGATCGGCGGCTCCCTGCTTCTGTTGGGCCGTGGCGGCGCGCCCAAGGTCGACCCGCACAGTGCCTCCGGGCGCGGGTTGTTCGGCTTCTGCGCCAAACTGCCGGCGATCGCCTGGGCGGTGGTGCTGTTCGCCGGCTTCGAGGCGATGATTCTCACCCTGCTGCCGGTCTACGGCGTGCAACAGGGCTTCACCCAGGCGGTGGCGCTGGCGATGGTCAGTACGGTGGTGGTCGGCGACGCGCTGCTGCAATTGCCGATCGGCTGGCTTGCCGACCGCATCTCCCGGCAGACGCTGTTCAAGGGCTGCGGCACGGTGCTGCTGGCGAGCAGCCTGGGCATTCCGCTGCTGTTGCACAGTCCGGCGATCTGGCCGGTGCTGGTGTTGTTCGGTGCCAGTGCGGGCGGGCTGTTCACCCTGTCGCTGATCCTCATCGGCGAGCGTTACCGGGACGATGCCCTGGTGCGCGCCAACGCCCACATCGCCCAGCTCTGGGGTATCGGCTGCCTGATCGGCCCGCTGGCCACGGGCGCGGCCAGCCAGTGGGTCAGCGGTCACGCGTTGCCGATGGTGATGGCGCTGGGGGCGGCGGGCTTCGTCGTGCTGGTGTCCTACCGCGGCCTGCCGCCGGTGATTCAGACGACCGACGCCGAGCTGCAGCAGGAGCGTTCCTAGAGCATCTTCTCCAGCCCGATGGCGCCGGCAATCCAGGCATTGAAGCGGCGCCACGGGCTGCCCGGCTCGTGGTGTCGCGTATGGCGCTGGCCGTCGCGCTCGTTGACCCAGACCAGCCGGGGCTGGCTGCCGCTGCGGTCGAGCTTCACCTGGTAGCTGACGTTCGGCGACATGCCGGCCAGCGCCAGGCTGCGGACCTGCTCGGCCAGTTCCGGGCTGTCGACTATGACCCCGACCTCGGTGTTCCACAGCACTGAGCGCGGGTCGAAGTTCAGCGAGCCGACGAACACCTGCCTGCGGTCGAATACCGCCGCCTTGCTGTGCAGACTGGCGCTGCTGGAGCCGCGCACCATCCAGGGTGCGCCGGCGATATGCCGGTCCGGTTCGGCGCGCAGCTCGTAGAGCTTCACCCCGTGCTCCAGCAGGGCCATGCGGTACGGCGCGTAGCCGGCGTGCACGGCGGGCACGTCGGTGGCTTCCAGCGAGTTGGTCAGCAGGCGCACGCTGACGCCCTGGTCGGCGCGGCGGGTTAGGTAGTCGAGCCCGGCGCTGGTGGGCACGAAGTACGCCGAGACCAGGATCAGCTCCTGGGAAACCCCGTCGAACAACGGCGCGAGCTGGGTGCTCAGCATCTGGCCGGGCCTGGGTTCGTCCTGGTTGAGCACTTTCAGCGGGTCATCCCAGATGGCGCGGGCGGGCGCCCACACCAGGTCGTCCAGCCAGTTGTCCAGATGCGGCCGGTTGCTGTTGCGGCTGAGTCGCGCGACATAGCCCGAGCGCTTGACCCGCGCGCGCTCCAGGTAACGGTCGAGCCGGCGCCTCATACGATCCAGCTCGACCTTGTCCGGCCGGTCCCACAGGTAGTCGCCGATCGGACGGCTCAGGGCGCTGTTCCAGTACTGGTCGAAGCTCAAGCCAAGGGATTGGGCGACCGGCCCGACGCCCAGCAGGTCGAGGTCGCTGAAGTTCATCTCGGCCTTGGCGTCGAAATACTCGTCCCCCAGGTTACGGCCGCCGACGATGGCCACGCTGTCGTCCGCCAGCCACAGCTTGTTGTGCATGCGCCGGTGCTGCTCGGAGAGATTGAGCAGGCGCCCCATGTTGCGGGTGAAGCCGGTGCTGCGGCCCAGGTGCAGCGGGTTGAACAGGCGGATCTGGATGTTCGGGTGGGCCGCGAGGGTGCCCAGCTCGTAGTCCCAGCCGTCGCTGCTGGTGTCATCGATCAGCACGCGTACGCGCACGCCCCGGTCAGCGGCGTGCAGCAGTTCGCGGATCAGCGCGCGGGTGGTGAGGCCGTCGTGGACGATGTAGTACTGGATGTCGAGGCTGCGCTGGGCCTTGCGGATCAGCTCGGCGCGGGCGAGGAAGGCATCGATGCTGGAAGCCAGCAGGTGGAAGCCGGATTGCCCCGGATGGGCGATGGCGCGCTCGCGCACCGCGCTATCCAGCGCAGTGCCTTGCGCCGGGAGGGTATGCGACGGTGTGGGTGGCGGCGCGCTGGCGCAGCCGCCGAGAAGCAGCAAAGCCAGCAGCAACAGGCGTGAAAGCAAGAAAGGGTCTCCGACAGGCCGCCCGGGGCGGACTGCCGGAGATTCTAGCCGCTGCCCGGTGCGGGCGGTCAGCCGGCGAGCGCTTCTTTGAATCGATACCAGGCCATGCCCAGGGCCAGCAGTGGCGAGCGCAGCAGCTTGCCGCCGGGGAAGGTGATGTGCGGCACCTTGGCGAACAGCTCGAAACCGCTGCTGTGCTGGCCGGCGATGGCTTCGGCAAGCAGGCGCCCGGCCAGGTGCGTGGCGTTCACCCCGTGGCCGGCGTAGGCCTGGGCGAAGTACACGTTGGGCTGGTCGGGCAGGCGGCCGATCTGTGGCAGGCGGTTGGCGCCGATGCCGATCATGCCGCCCCACTGGTAGTCGATGCGGACGTTGGCCAGGTGCGGGAACACATTGAGCATCTTCGGCCGCATATAGGCGGCGATGTCCGCCGGATCGCGGCCTGAATAGTGGCAGGCGCCGCCGAACAGCAGACGGTTGTCGGCCGAGAGACGGTAATAATCCAGCGCCACGCGCTGGTCGCACACCGCCATGTTCTGCGGCAGCAGGGCGCGGGCCTGCTCGGCGGAGAGCGGCTCGGTGGCGATCACGTAGCTGCCGGCGGGCAGCACCTTGCCGTCGAGGTAGGGGTTCAGGCCGTTCTGGTAGGCGTTGCAGGCGATAACCAGGGTCTTGGCGCGCACGCTGCCGCCGGCGGTACGCACGTGCACTTCGCGGCCGTAGTCGATCGCGGTCACCTTCGAGTTCTCGAACAGGCGCACGCCCAGGCTCTGCGCCACGGCCGCCTCGCCCAGGGCGAGGTTGAGCGGGTGCAGGTGGCCGGAGCCCATGTCGACCATGCCGCCGACGTAGAGATCGGAGCCGACGATGGAGCGCATCTGCTCTTTCGGCACCATGCGCAGCTCGTGACGGTAGCCGAGGCCCTTGAGCTCATCGAAATCTTCCTGGAAGCCTTCGACGTCGGAAGGCTTGTTGGCCAGGTCGCAGTAGCCCCAGGTCAGGTCGCAGTCGATGCCGTACTGCTCGACGCGGCGGCGGACGATCTCCACCGCTTCCAGGCCCATCAGCTTGAGCTGGCGCACGCCGTCGGCGCCGATCACCGGCTCGAACTGCTCGACGCCATGGCCGACGCCGCGGATCAACTGCCCGCCGTTGCGCCCGCTGGCGCCCCAGCCAAGCTGGTGGGCCTCCAGCAGTACCACCGAGAGACCGCGTTCGGCCAGTTCGATGGCAGTGTTCAGCCCGGAGAAGCCACCACCGATGATGCACACGTCCGCCTTTTCCTCGCCAGCCAGGGGCGGCGCTTCGATGCGTCGGTTGACGCTCGCGGCGTAATAGGAAGGGGCGTGATGATCGGTGTGCACCGGCTGGTGAACGCGGGCGTTCATGTGCGATATCCTGATTTTTGTGTTGTTAAAATTTTACGCAGGATAAACGTCGACTTCCCGCCCCGCCAATAGGCGCGGCGGTAAAAAGAGCCAGAAAGTTGTAATAAGCCGGAAGATTGCCGCGATCAGCCAGAATTCAATCCGGAATCGGCAGAGTCAGGCTTTCTTTTACCTCTTCCATGACGATGTAGCTCTTGGATTCGCGCACGTGCGGCAGCTTGAGCAGGATGTCGCCCAGCAGCTTGCGGTAGGAGGCCATTTCCGAGATGCGCGCCTTCACCAGATAGTCGAAGTGGCCCGAGACCAGGTGGCATTCCAGCACGTGGGGCAGCTTGAGCACCGAGCGGCGGAAGTCCTCGAAGGTGTCGCCGGACTTGTAGTCCAGGCTGATCTCGACGAACACCAGCAGGCTGGCCTTGAGGTACTGCGGGTTGAGGCGGGCGTTGTAGCCCATGATGATCCCCTCGCGTTCCAGCCGTCGCACACGTTCGGTGCAGGGCGTGGTGGAAAGACCGACCCGCTCGCCCAGTTCGGTGAAGGAGATGCGTCCCTCTTCCTGCAGGATGCGCAGGATATTGCGGTCGATCTTGTCCAGTTCGCGGCGGCTTTGGTGCTGGGTTCTCATCGGGGACTCTGACGGCAAGCGTCGGCTTTGGGGGAATGTCGGCAATATAGTCGGTTGTGCAGGGAATATCACTGGCGGCGCTTGAACTTCCGCCGGTCGTTGGCCAGCCTGTACACCCATGCTCCCGCCGCAAGGTCCGGAGCCAGACGTTTTCCCTGGAGCTCGGCATGTCGTTACCACGCCTGCGCACTGTCCTTCTGCTGCTGTTGCTGATCCTGGCGCTGGCTGTGGGTGGCCTGTGGCTGGCCGTACCGCGGCTGCTGGCCGGCGCAGGCGTGAGTATCGAGCAGTGGCAGGGGCTGGGCGTTTCGCGCGCGGGCCTGCTGCTGGAACGCCTGGCGTTGCAGCGGCAGACCCCGGAGGGCGGGCGGCTTGCGGTGCGCCTGGAGCGGCTCCAGGTGGGCTGGCCGCAACATGCGGACGGCCGCTGGCGGTTGGCGGAGGTGTCCGCCGAAACGGTCGATGTGCGGCAGTGGCCGGACGCGGGGGCGGCGCAGAGCGAGGGTGCGTTGCCCGCGCCGGAGCAACTGGCGCGCTGGTTGGCACTGCTGCCCGGCCGCCTGGCCCTGGAGCGGGTGAGTGTCGAACTGCCCTGTGCCCGCGAGCAGCGCTGCACGCTGAACGGCAGCGCGCACTGGGAACAGCTGCAGGGTGGCGCCGCCGCCTTGGGCGGCGAGCTGCGCCAGGGCGGCCAGCAACTGGCATTCAACGGACTATTGCAGCCCGGCGAGGGGCAATGGCGCCTGCAACTGGACAGCTATCTGGACAACCAACAACTGTTGTCCCTCGAATCGAGCTGGGCGCCGGCCACCCGCCAGCTAGCCGGAACCCTGGCCAGCCCTGCCGTGCCGCCGATCCTGGCGGTGCGCAACTGGCTGGCCATGTGGCTGCCCACGCCCAGCCTGCCGTTGCCGATCCCCGAAGCCGGGCGCCTGCGCCTGAGCTGGAACACCATCCTGGCCGGGGATGCGGCCTGGCCAGACTGGCCGGGGCTGCGCGATGGCCGGGGCAACGTCGATCTCGCCCTGCAGCTCTCGCAGCCCTGGCCGCTGCCTGGGCTGGGCAACCTGCAGGGGGACCTGCGGCTGGTCGCCAACGCCACTGAAACAGGCTGGCGGCCATCGGTGCTCAGCGGCGACCTGCGCCTGTCCGATCTCTACGGTAACTGGCTGCAGGCGCTGCCGGTTGGCCTGCGCCCGGCGCGCCTGACGCTGCACCTGGAGCCCGGCGTGGACGATGAAGCCGGCAGCGTGCGGGCCGACCTGCGCGCCGTCGGCGCTGCCGACTTGCGACTGCGCTCGCGCGTGGCACTGCTGGAGGCGGCGCCGCTGGCGCTGCAATTGAACGACGCAAGGCTGGAGGGCAAGGTTCCGCACCTGGAGCTGACCGGCCTGCGCGCCGACAACAGCCGCATCGATCTGAGTTTCGACGGCCGCGTGGATGAGCAGTCGGCGACCCTGGCCTTTGCCGCCGGCCCGCAGCTGCAAGTAGGCACCCTGAACGGGCCGCAAGGGCTCAAGGTGAGCAAGCTCGGCGCTACCCTCGGCAAGGGCGCCTTCAACCTCGCGTACCCCGCCGAGGGGCCGCTCGTCCTGCAACTGGCCGCGCCGCTGCAACTGGCCTTGGGCGAGCTGCGCCAGGCGCACGTCAAGCCACTGGCCTGGAACGCCAGGGGCGACCTGTCCGTCAGCCTCGACGCCCAGCAGTTCAAGGGGCAGTTGCAGAACGGCGGTGGACTGAACGCCACGGTCGACCTGAACAACGCCGCCGGCAAGGGGCTGAGCCTGGGCGCGCGCCTGCCGGAGTTTTTCCTGCGCACCGGCAACCCGCTGGAACAGTCACTGGCCGATTGGCCGCCGTTGCTCGGCCTGAACAACGGCAAGGCGAGTCTGGACCTGAACTGGCGCCTGCCGCCGGGCAGCACGCCGCAGAGCCTTGAGCTGAACCTGCGCGGGCAGGGGCTGGAAGGCGTCTACGACCGCAGCGAAGTCCACGGGCTCGACCTGCAGGCGAAGTTCGGCCTGCAAGGCTCGCAGATGGAGCTGCAAATGCCGCAACTGAAGGTCGCCGCGCTGAACCCGGGCGTGACCCTGGGGCCGCTGGCGCTGCAGGGCAGCTACAAGGCATCGCTGAACGCCCCCCTGGCCGGCCGTGTCGATTGGCGGCAGGCGGAGCTGGCGCTGTTCAATGGCCGCGCCTGGCTGCCGGCAGGCGCAGTGGATCTTTCCGCGCCGGGCCAGGGTCAGATACTCAAACTCGAAGGCTTGTCGCTGGAGGCGATCCTCAAGGCCTATCCGGCGGAAGGGCTGACCGGCACCGGGATCATCGACGGCACGCTGCCGCTGAGTCTGGAGAAGGGAAAATTGAATATTCACGGCGGGCAGGTCGCGGCGCGCGAACCGGGTGTGTTGCAGTTCCGCTCGGAAAAGATTCGCTCGCTGGGCCAGAGCAATCCGGCCATGCAGCTGCTGGCGACCGCCGTCGACGATTTCCGCTACGACAAGCTCTCCAGCACGGTGGATTATGATGACACCGGCAAGCTGTTGCTCGCCTTGAGCCTGAGCGGGCGCAATCCCGCGCTGGAACAGGGCCGGCCGATCAACCTCAACGTCAACCTGGAGGAGAACGTGCCCAAGCTGCTCACCAGCCTGCAACTGAGCGACCGGGTCAGCGACACCATCCGCAAGCGCGTGCAGGAACGCCTGCGCAATGACCCGGCCGCCGCGCCATGACCGCAAGGAGAATCCCGATGCGCCTCCGCGCCTTACTCCCATTCCTGCTCCTGGCGGGCCTTGCCCAGGGCTGCACACCCACCGTGCAACTGGCGGCGCCCAAGGAGCCGATCAACATCAACCTCAACGTGAAGATCGAGCACGAGATCTATATCAAGGTCGACAAGGCGCTCGACGGCATCATCAACGAGAACAGCGGCCTGTTCTGAGAAGGAGCCTTTTCATGAGATTGCACCGCAAACTGGGCGCCGCGCTGGTCGCCCTCTGCCTGAGCCTGCCGGTCATGGCGATGAGCCTGGAACAGGCCATGTCCGCTCTCGGCGGCGCCAAGTCCCAGGGCCTGGTCGGCGAACAGGCCGATGGCTATCTGGGCGTCGTCAGCAACGGCGGGCAGGCCGCCGACATCGCCGCGCAGATCAACGCCGCGCGCCGTGCCGAGTACCAGAAGGTCGCCAGCCAGAGCGGCGCCACGCTGCGCGACGTGGAAAGCCTGGCCGGCAAGAAGGCCATCGAGCGTACGCCGTCCGGGCAGTACGTGCAGGTCAACGGCCAGTGGGTGCGCAAGTAGAGCGCCCAAGGGAATTTCCCTGCTTATCGCCGCTCGCGGCGGTGAGCAGGGAGAAGGGCGTCGGAGGCAGGTAAATCCTGCTGACAAGTTCTCGCGCGAGAGAAATTCCGGCGGTTTGATGGCTGTTCGATATTTCTTCCTGATCTGGTGAAATTTTCGCCAGATCCTCGACCATTCGGTCTCGGGCAAAAATGCTCTTGTCCTGGTGGATGTACCTCCGTTAAACCGGGTTTTGCCAGGATTTTTCGTCAAATACCGCATTGCAAACAGTGAATATCGCTGAGCGTCACTTCCTATACTGCGCGCATCTACGTTCAGAATAAAAAACGTCCGTGTCCCTGGCGCGGCGTGGGAGGCAAGAATGCGTGTTCTGGTGCTTGGCAGCGGTGTGATCGGTACCGCCAGTGCTTACTATCTCGCCCGTGCCGGCTTCGAAGTGGTCGTCGTCGACCGCCAGCCCGGTCCGGCCCTGGAAACCAGCTTCGCCAACGCCGGCCAGGTCTCCCCTGGCTATGCCTCGCCCTGGGCCGCCCCGGGCATCCCGCTCAAGGCCATGAAGTGGCTGCTGCAGACCCACGCGCCGCTGGCCATCAAGCTGACCGGCGACCCGAGCCAGTACGCCTGGATGTGGCAGATGCTGCGCAACTGCAACGCCAAGAGCTACGCAGTGAACAAGGAGCGCATGGTGCGTCTGTCCGAGTACAGCCGCGACTGCCTCGACGAACTGCGCGCCGAGACCGGCATTTCCTACGAAGGCCGCTCCCTGGGCACCACCCAGCTGTTCCGCACCCAGGAGCAGCTCGACGCCGCCGCCAAGGACATCGCGGTCCTGGAAAGCACCGGCGTACCGTATGAAGTGCTGGATCGCGCCGGCATCGCCCGCGTCGAACCGGCCCTGGGCAAGGTGGCCGACAAGCTGGTCGGCGCCCTGCGCCTGCCGAACGACCAGACCGGCGACTGCCAGATGTTCACCACCAAGCTGGCCGAGATGGCCAAGGCCCTGGGCGTGGAATTCCGCTTCGGCCAGGATATCCAGCGCCTGGACTTCGCCGGCGACCGCATCAACGGCGTCTGGGTCGATGGTCAACTGGTTACCGCCGACCGCTACGTGCTGGCGCTGGGCAGCTACTCGCCGCAGATGCTCAAGCCGCTGGGCATCAACGCCCCGGTCTACCCGCTCAAGGGCTACTCGCTGACCGTGCCGATCACCAACCCGGACATGGCGCCGACCTCGACCATCCTCGACGAGACCTACAAGGTCGCGATCACCCGTTTCGACCAGCGCATCCGCGTCGGCGGCATGGCGGAAATCGCCGGCTTCGACCTGTCGCTGAACCCGCGTCGTCGCGCCACCCTGGAAATGATCACCACCGACCTGTACCCGGAAGGCGGCGACGTCAGCAAGGCCGAGTTCTGGACCGGCCTGCGCCCGGCGACCCCGGACGGCACCCCGATCGTCGGTGCCACCCGCTACCGCAACCTGTTCCTCAACACCGGTCACGGCACCCTGGGCTGGACCATGGCGTGCGGCTCGGGCCGTTACCTCGCCGACCTGATGGCCAAGAAGCGCCCGCAGATCAGCACCGAAGGTCTGGACATTTCCCGCTACGGCGATGCCTCGGAGGCCCAGAATGGCCATCCTGCGCCTGCACACTAATCAGCGGATGAGCCAGGTCGTCACCCACAACGGCACGGTGTACCTCGCCGGCCAGGTGGCGGACGATCTCTCCGCTGGCGTCGAACAGCAGACCCGCGAAGTCCTGGCCAGCATCGAGCGCCTGCTCGACGAGGCCGGCACCGACAAGTCGCGGGTTCTCTCGGCAACCATCTACCTGAAGGACGTCGCCGCCGACTTCGCCGGCATGAACGGCGTCTGGGACCAGTGGGTCCCGCAGGGCTGCGCCCCGGCCCGCGCCACCGTCCAGGCGGCGCTGTGCTACCCGGAGATCCTCGTCGAGATCTCCATCGTCGCCGCACTGCCCTGATTGTTTTTTGCGTGGCCCGGCCGTAGCGCCGGGTTTTTTTCGCCCGTTTTACCCGCGTCTCGTTTCAACCTAAAAGAGAATCTCGCCATGCGTCCCGCCCGTGCCCTGATCGATCTTGCCGCCCTGCGCCACAACTACCGCCTGGCCCGTGAAGTCAGCGGCGCCCGAGCGCTGGCGGTGGTCAAGGCCGATGCCTACGGCCATGGCGCCGTCATCTGCGCTCAGGCATTGGAAGCCGAGGCCGACGGTTTCGCCGTGGCCTGCATCGAGGAAGCGCTGGAGCTGCGCGAAGCCGGCATCCGCGCGCCGATCCTGCTGCTGGAAGGCTTCTTCGAAGCCAGCGAACTGGAACTGATCGACGCCCACGACTTCTGGTGCGTGGTGCACTCGGCCTGGCAGCTGGACGCCATCGAGCGCGCCCGCCCGAGCAAGCCCCTGACCGTATGGCTGAAGATGGACTCGGGCATGCACCGCGTCGGCTTCTTCCCGCAGGACTACGCCGCCGCCCTGGCGCGCCTGAAGGCGCTGCCCCATGTGGCCAAGGTCGTACTGATGAGCCACTTCGCCCGTGCCGATGAGCTGGACTGCCCGCGTACCGAGGAGCAGGTCGCCGCCTTCCAGGCCGTGCGCGAAGCCGCGGGCCAGGGCCATGAAGTCAGCCTGCGCAACTCCCCCGGCATCCTCGGCTGGGCCGACGTGCCCAGCGACTGGGTGCGCCCCGGCATCATGCTCTACGGCGCCACCCCCTTCGAACAGGCGCACCCGCTGGCCGACCAACTGCGCCCGGTGATGACCCTGGAGTCCAAGGTCATCAGCATCCGTGAACTGCCGGCCGGCGAGCCAGTGGGCTACGGCGCGCGCTTCATCGCCGACCGGCCGGTGCGTGTCGGAGTGGTCGCCATGGGTTATGCCGACGGCTACCCGCGCCATGCGCCGGACGGCACGCCGGTATTCATCGATGGCAAGCCGAGCCGCATCATCGGCCGGGTGTCCATGGACATGCTCACCGTGGACCTGACCGACCTGCCGCAAGCCGGCCTGGGCAGCCGCGTCGAACTCTGGGGGCCGAACGTCCCCGCCAGCCAGCTCGCCGCGCTCTGCGGCAGCATTCCCTACCAGTTGTTCTGCAACCTCAAGCGCGTGCCGAGGGTCTATAGCGGCGAGTGACGGATACCGTCCGTAAAGTTTGCGCAGGATCGACAGCCGATCTGTTGTAAATACTGAACGGTGTTGCCATGATACGTGGCACTTGGAACCCGCTCGGCTCAAGCCGTTTGCGGGTTCTGCCTTTCAGAGCCTGCCTGAACACAAGAATAAGGAGGACCCCACCCTTGGACGTCGGTGCTCGTCTGCAAGCCATCCGTAAGCTCAAAGGTTTGTCCCAGCGCGAACTCGCCAAACGGGCGGGTGTGACCAACAGCACGATCTCGATGATCGAGAAGAACAGCGTCAGCCCCTCCATCAGCTCGCTGAAGAAAGTGCTGGGTGGTATTCCGATGTCCCTGGTCGAGTTCTTCTCTCTGGATCTGGAGCAGAACAGCAACACCCCGGTGGTCTACAAGGCAGACGAACTCAGCGACCTGTCCAGCGGCTCGATCATCATGAAGCTGGTCGGCAAGGACTATCCCAGCCGCGCCATCACCCTGCTCGACGAGACCTATCCGCCGGGCTCCGACACCGGTGACGACATGTACGCCCACGAAGGTGAAGAGACCGGTGTACTGGTCGAAGGCCGCCTGGAGCTGACCGTCGGCGACGAGACCTTCGTGCTCGAACGTGGCGACAGCTACTATTTCGACAGCACCAAGCCCCACCGCTTCCGCAATCCGTTCGATGCCCCGGCGCGGCTGATCAGCGCCACCACACCGGCAAATTTTTGAACAGCCGGTAGGACCGGCCAGACCAGCTGCGACCTAATGCCGCAAGGCCCGGCAAGGCAGAGCAATTGTTTCGAGCTTGCCGGCTTTGCCGTTATACTTGCGCCCGCTCGCGCGGCCCGAGACTGTGACTGCACCGCGACCGGGCGTGATAAGCCACGATGAGGGTGAAAGGGTGAACCTGATTAAAAAAATCCTGGCAGCCCAAGCTGCCGTACTGGCCCTGTGGGCAGTAAGCGTTCAGGCCGCGACCAACGATGACGCCATTGCCAAGCGTCTGGAACCGGTAGGCAAGGTCTGCGTCCAGGGCCAGGAATGCGCAGGCGTTGGCGCCGTGGCTTCGGCCGGCGGCGGCGGTGCTCCGCGTTCGGGCGAAGAGATCGTCGGCAAGGTCTGCACCAACTGCCACGGTACCGGCCTGCTGGGCTCGCCGAAAGTGGGCGACAAGGCTGACTGGGGCAAGCGTGCGAAGGAGCAGGGCGGGCTCGATGGCCTGTTGGCCAAGGCCATCTCCGGCATCAACGCCATGCCGCCGAAGGGCACTTGCGCCGACTGCTCGGATGACGAGCTGAAAGCCGCGATTCGCCACATGTCCGGCCTGTAATCGCCGACCTGTGCCGAAAGAGCCGCCTCCGGGCGGCTTTTTCATGCCTGCGATTTGCCGGCTTGCCGCTTTCGTAGGAGCGGAGCTTCCCCGCGATCCGCTGGCAGGCGGTCGTGCGGCCTGAAGGATTCGCGAACAAGGGCCGGGCGCCCCCGCCTCTCCTGCGGGGAGCACCCCGATCGCAGGCATGAAAAAAGGCGGGCCCTGTCGGCGCCCGCCTTTTTCGTTGAGCGGTGGATCAGTCGTCGAGGAACTCGACCTGGCCGCTCGCCAGGGATTTCACCCGGGCCAGGGATTCCACGCGATAGCCTTCGCTCTCCAGCAGGGCGCGGCCATCCTGGAAGGACTTCTCGATGACTATCCCTAAGCCGGCGACGCTGGCGCCCGCCTGCTGGATCAGGTCGATCAGCGCCTTGGCGGCGTGGCCGTTGGCGAGGAAGTCGTCCACCACCAGCACGTGGTCGGCTGCGGTCAGGTGCTTGGCGGAGATCGCGATGGTGCTTTCGGTCTGCTTGGTGAAGGAGAAGACCTTGGAGATCAGCAGGTCGTTCTTCAGTGTCAGCGACTGGAACTTGCGGGCGAAGATCACCGGGATGCCCAGCTCAAGGCCGGCCATGACCGCCGGGGCGATGCCCGAGGCCTCGATGGTGACGATCTTGGTGATGCCCTGGTTCTTGAAGCGTTCGGCGAATTCGTGGCCGATCTGCTTCATCAGCGCCGGGTCGATCTGGTGGTTGAGGAAGGCGTCGACCTTGAGGACCTGTTCGGAAAGAACGATGCCTTCGCTGCGAATTTTGTCTTTGAGAGTGTTCACGGGGGGGCTTCCGGAGCGGCTGTCGCTGATGAAGCGCGTAATTCTACAATGCCAGCGGGGTTCTGCGCGACGTTCCGACCAGTGCAATTGCTGATCGAATGGACAGTTTTTCGATGGGTGGCCGCGCAGGGTCGCGGCGACGTCCTTTTTTGTAGGAGCGAGCTTGCTCGCGAACCCGGCCGGCACCGAGGCCGGCGGAAAATCCTGTTCGCGAGCAAGCTCGCTCCTACAGGTAAAGAGCTCAGCGCTTGAGCATCGCCCGGATATCCGCCAGCGCGGAGTTGCCCTTGGCCACCTTGACCTCGACCGGTGCGTCTTCCTGGCCTTCCCAGACCAGGTCCTCGGGCGGCAGCTCGTCGAGGAAGCGGCTGGGCGAGCAGTCGATGATCTCTCCGTACTGCTTGCGCTTGGCGGCGAAGGTCATGGCCAGATTCTTCTTCGCCCGGGTAATGCCCACGTAGGCCAGGCGCCGCTCTTCCTCGATGGTGTCGGCCTCGATGCTGGAGCGGTGCGGAAGGATTTCCTCCTCCACGCCGAGAATGAACACGTAGGGGAATTCCAGGCCCTTGGACGCATGCAGCGTCATCATCTGCACGCCGTCGGCGCCTTCTTCCTCTTCCTGCTGGCGCTCCAGCATGTCGCGCAGCACCAGCTTGGCGATGGCCTGCTCGATGGTCATGTCGCCTTCTTCGTCGCGCTCCAGGGTGTTCTTCAGCGCGTCGATGAGGAACCAGACGTTGCCCATGCGGAAATCGGCGACCTTGTCGCTGGACGCGTTCTGCCGCAGCCAGTTCTCGTAGTCGATGTCCATCACCATGCTGCGCAGCGCACCGATCGGATCGTTGCCGGCGCACTGTTCGCGGACCTTGTCGATGAAGCGCTTGAAGCGCTGCAGGCGCTCGATGTAGCGGGCGTCGAGGTGTTCGGACAGGCCAAGCTCGCCGGAGGCGTTGAACATCGAGCAGCCGCGCTCGGTGGCGTAGTTGCCGAGCTTCTCCAGGGTGGTGGAACCGATTTCCCGACGCGGCACGTTGATCACGCGGAGGAAGGCGTTGTCATCGTCCGGGTTCACCAGCAGGCGGAAATAGGACATCAGGTCCTTCACTTCCTGGCGTCCGAAGAAGCTGGTGCCGCCTGACAGGTGATAGGGAATCTGGTGGTGCTGAAGTTTCAGCTCGATCAGCTTCGCCTGATAGTTGCCGCGGTAAAGGATGGCGAATTCGCTGTAGGGCCGCTGCGTCTTCAGGTGGATGGTGAGGATTTCCATCGCCACCCGCTCGGCCTCGGATTCCTCGTTTCGGCAACGGATCACCCGGATCGGGTCGCCTTCGCCCATCTCGCTCCACAGCTGCTTCTCGAACACGTGGGGGTTGTTGGCGATGAGGATGTTGGCGCATTTGAGGATGCGGCTGGTGGAGCGGTAGTTCTGCTCCAGCATCACCACCTTCAGCGAGGGGAAGTCTTCCTTCAGCTGCATCAGGTTTTCCGGGCGCGCGCCGCGCCAGGCGTAGATCGACTGGTCGTCGTCGCCCACCACGGTGAAGTGCGCGCGCTGCTGCACCAGCATCTTCACCAGCAGGTACTGGCTGGCGTTGGTGTCCTGGTATTCGTCCACCAGCATGTAGCGCACGCGGTTGCGCCACTTTTCGAGGATTTCCGGGTGCTCCTGGAACAGCTTCACCGGCTGCAGGATCAGGTCGTCGAAATCCACCGCGTTGTAGGCCTTGAGCGTCCGCTGGTAATGCAGGTAGACCATCGCGGCGGTCTGTTCCTTGGGGTTGCGCGCCTTTTCCAGCGCCTCTTCCGGAAGGATCAGGTCGTTTTTCCAGCCGCCGATCAGGTTCTTGATCTCGTCCAGACCGTCATCGCCGGAATATTCCTTCTGCATGATGTCGGTCATCAGCGCCTTCACATCGCTCTCGTCGAAGATCGAGAAGCCGGGCTTGTAGCCCAGGGCCGCGTGTTCCTTGCGGATGATGTTCAGGCCCAGGTTGTGGAAGGTGGAGACGGTCAGGCCCTTGCCTTCGCCCGGGCGCAGCAGGGTGCTGACGCGCTCCTTCATCTCGCGGGCGGCCTTGTTGGTGAAGGTCACGGCGACGATGTACTGGGCGCGGATGCCGCACTGCTGCACGAGGTACGCGATCTTGCGGGTGATCACGCTGGTCTTGCCGGAGCCGGCGCCGGCCAGCACCAGGAGCGGGCCGCCGACGTAGTTCACGGCCTCTTGCTGCCGGGGATTGAGTCGGGACATGAAGGGCGGGGTCTGTAGTGGAGCGGGCGCGTATTCTAGCAGGCCGTGCCTGGCGTCGGGGTGCCGCTTGGAAAAGCAGCGATCTGTGACGGGATCGTACTTCCTTGTTTTGGATAAATCCGTACATGTATTAGGCTTGTGTGAGCAATACTTGAAGAAAACTCTTAAGAGTTTCTCTGAAGTTTCGTTTGTGTCCGGGGAGCCGGAGGCGGCGGAGGCTTCAAAACCGGAAGAACGGGCACAGGGACGGCGCCAGGTTTCTTCCCATCGCATGGACACGGGGGTCGCGTGGCAGCGTCTGTTGAACCAGCGCGCCTGCTCCTGCTGGCGGAAGCGCCGCAGTGGGCCCAGCTACTTCGCGGATATCTGGCCGCGTTGGGGCAGGGCTATTCCCTGATCACCGCGCCGTCCTGGCAGGCTGCCTGCAGTCTGTTCGATGAAGACCAGGTCGGCCTGGTCCTGGCCACGCCCGGCAAGCTGCCGTCCTCCCAACAGTGCCACCTGCCGATGATCCTGCTGCTCGAACGCGAGCCCGCGCAGGAGCCGGTGGGCGTTGCCGACTGGCTGGCCGCCGAAAGCCTCAACGCCGAGGTGCTGCGCCGCTGCCTGCGCTACGTGCGCGAGCGCGCCTCGCTGCAGCAAACCCTGCAGAGCCTGGCCGAACAGGACCCGCTCACCGGCATCGCCAACCGCCAGGGCTTCCAGACCCTGCTCGCCGCCCGTTTGAGCGAATGCGGGGGCCACGGCCTGGCGCTGGGGCACCTGGATCTGGACAACTTCCGCCACGTCAACGACGCCCTTGGTCACCAGTCCGGCGACCGGCTGATCCTGCAGGTGGTCGGCCGCCTCAAGCTGCAGCTGGAAAACGGCGACCACATCGCCCGCCTGGGCAGCGACGAATTCGCCCTGCTGCTGGATACCCGCCGCGATCCGCAGCGGGTCGAGAAGATCGCCGAACGTATCGTCGAAATCCTCGGCGAGCCCTACTGGGTCGAAGGTGAAAGCCTGTTGCTGGGCTGCAGCCTGGGCATGGCCAATGCCCGTCCCGGTGACAGCGCCGACCCGCTGATGTGGCACGCGCACATCGCCATGCAGCAGGCCAAGGCCCGCCAGGGCTGCACCTTCCATGTGTTCGACGAGCGCATCAA
This sequence comes from Pseudomonas sp. NY15181, assembly GCF_048068055.1. Lineage (NCBI taxonomy): Bacteria > Pseudomonadati > Pseudomonadota > Gammaproteobacteria > Pseudomonadales > Pseudomonadaceae > Pseudomonas > Pseudomonas sp. NY15181. The sequence goes on from NZ_JBLUPT010000007.1 coordinate 62,568, forward strand.
CCGTGGCGCGCGCAGCCTGGCCGACCTGGAAAGCGAACTGCGCCGCGCCCTGCGCCGCGACGAGCTGGAGCTGCACTACCAGCCGCGCCTGGACCTGCACAATGGCCGCATCGTCGGCCTGGAAGCGCTGGTGCGCTGGCGCCATCCGCAGCGTGGCCTGCTCACGCCGGGGGACTTCGTGCCGCTGGCGGAAGAGAGCGGGCTGATCGTGCCGCTCGGCTACTGGGTGATCTCCCGCGCCCTGCGCGACATGCAGTGGCTGCGCGGACGCGGCCTGCCGCCGCTGCACATGGCGATCAACCTGTCGTTCCGCCAGTTCCAGGACAGCCAGCTGCTGCCCACCCTGGAGCGTCTGATCCGCGAGCGCGGCGTGGACGCCCAGTGGCTGGAGTTCGAGCTCACCGAAACCGCCGTGATGCGCCGCAGCGACCAGGTACTGCAGACCATGCAGGTCCTCGGCCGGCTGGGTGTGCGCTTCTCGCTGGATGACTTCGGCACCGGCTTCTCGTCCTTCGTGCACTTGAACAGCCTGCCGATCACCTTGCTGAAGATCGACAAGAGCTTCGTCGGCGGCATGCACGAGCGCCCCGAGAACATGCAACTGGTGCGGGCGATGATCAACCTGGCGCACAACCTCAACCTGGAGGTGGTGGCCGAAGGGGTCGAGACCGTCGAGCAGCAGGACCAGCTGAACCAGTTCGGCTGCGACCAGGCCCAGGGCTACTGGATCAGTCGGCCGCTGCCGCTGGCGGAGCTGGCGCGCTTCCTGGTGTTCGGCGGCAGCCGTGCTTTGCGCCTGCAGGACTCGATCAACGGCTAGCAGACGCCGAGGGCGGTGCCCGTTGCCTGCGGCCGCAGCAGCCGGGCGGTCTTGGCTTCGAACGCCAGGTACAGGCCGATCGCCGCGCAGGCCAGTCCCGATGCCAGTCCCCACCACACGCCGCTGGGCCCCCAGCCGAGCGGGAAGGCCAGCAGCAAGGCCATCGGCACACCGACCAGCCAGTACCCGGCCAGCCCGACCAGGAAGGTGGTGCGGGCATCCTTCAACCCGCGGATCGCGCCCATGGCGATGCTCTGGGTGCCGTCGAACAGCTCGAACCAGGCGGCGATCGCCAGCAGGCTGACGGCCAGTTGCACCACCTCCTGGTTGGCCGGGTCGTTACGGTCGAGGAACAGGCCGATGACGAGGTCCGGCGCCAGCCAGAACAGCGCAGCGAAGGCGAACATGCAGGCGGCGCCGAAGCCGATCCCCAGCCGTCCGGCGCGGCGCGCCTCGACCAGCCGGCCGGCACCGTAGTGCTGGCCGATGCGGAAGGTCACCGCATAGGAAATCCCCACCGGCACCATGAAGGCCACGTACACCGACTGGATGGCGATCTGGTGCGCGGCCAGCGCCGTGCTGCCGATGGCGCCCATGCACAGCGTGGCCACGGTGAACATCCCCGACTCCACCGCGTAGGTGCCGCCGATGGACAGGCCCAGGCGCAGGGATTCGCCGATCACCTTGAAGTCCGGCCGCGACAGCCCGCGCAGCAGCGGGTAGGCGCCGTAGGCCGGGTGCCAGCGCAGGTACAGCGCGAGGATCACCGGCAGGGCGTTCATCACCACCGCGGTGACCAGGCCGATCCCCGCCAGCCCCAGGCGCGGCAAGCCGAACAGACCCTCGATGAAGGCATAGTTCAGGGCGAAGTTGGCCAGCGCGCCGAGCACGCTGATCGCCATCACCGGGCCGGTGCGCTCGATGGCGCTGGTGAAGCCGCGCAGCACCATGAAGACCATGTAGCCGGGCAGGGCGAAGACGATGCTGCGCAGAAAGCTCATCGTCCCGGCGACCGTTTCCGGCGCCTGGCCGAAGGTCAGCAGGATCGGTCCCAGGTTCCACAGCAGCAGCCCCGCCAGCACGGACAGCGCAAGGCCGATCCACAGGCCGGCCTGGGTCGCCTGGACTACTCCAGCGTGGTCCCGCGCCCCATGGCGAATGGCGACCAGATTGCCGGTGGCCGCCACCACGCCGACGCAGAAGGTCGAGATCAGCGCATAGCTGGACGCGCCCAGGCCGCCGCTGGCCAGCGCCTCGCGGCCGAGCTTGCCCATCATCACGGTGTCGGTGAACACCATGGCCACGTAGGCCAACTGGGCGGCGATCAGCGGGCCGGCCAGGCGCAGGATGGCGGCGAGTTCGTCACGGTACAGGCGTTTCATGAGTCAGGCTCAGTCAGCGGCGGCCCGCAGCGGGGCCTTCCGAATGGAAAGTGCCTCATTCTCTGGCGCCCCTGCGGGTTGGCACAAAAGGAAAAAAGCGATGCCATTCATGAGTCATACTCATGCCTGAGCGCCTTCGGAGTCCGCCATGAACCGCCAGTTGCCGCCCCTTTATGCCCTGCGCGCCTTCGAGGCCGCCGCCCGGCATGCGTCCTTCACCCGCGCCGCCGAAGAGCTGGCGATCACCCAGAGCGCGGTGAGCCGGCACATCAAGACCCTGGAAGAGCACTTCGCCTGCCGCCTGTTCCAGCGCCGTGGCCGGAAGCTGGAGCTGACCGAGCCGGCGCGCCTGCTGCTGCCCGGCCTGCGCGACGGCTTCGATGCGCTGGAGCGCGCCTGTTCCAGCCTGCGGGCAGAGGAGGGCGTGCTGCGCCTTAAGGCGCCCTCGACCCTGACCATGCGCTGGCTGCTGTCGCGGCTCAGCAACTTCCGCATGCGCAACGCCGACATCGAGGTGCAGCTGACCAGTGCCTGGATGGACGTGGACCAGGTGGACTTCGTCAACGAGCCCTTCGACTGCGCAGTGCTGCTCAGCGCCGGGCACTTCCCGCCGGACTGGGAAGGCACCCTGCTGTTCCCCGAATGGCTGATTCCTGTGGGTTCGCCGGCGCTGCTCGACGACGGCCCGTGGGACGCCGAGCGCCTGGCCGGCGCCGAGCTGCTGCACCCCACGCCGGACCGCCGTGACTGGCGCCGCTGGCTGCAGCGCATGGGCCTGAGCGAGCAGGTATCGCTCAAGGGCGGGCAGGTCTTCGACACCCTGGAGCTGGGCATCGTCGCCGCGACGCGGGGCTATGGCGTGTCCATCGGCGACCTGGTGATGGTTGCCGAAGACGCCAACCAGGGCCGGCTGGCGCTGCCCTGGCCGAGCGCGGTGGCCAGCGGCGAGAGCTACTACCTGGTCTGGCCCCGGGCGCGCCGGCAGCAGGAGCGACTGCGCCGGCTGCGCGACTTCCTCCAGGCCGAGGTCCAGGCCATGCAGCTGCCGCCGGTCGAGCGACTCGACTAGCGCTGCCGCGAACAGACAAGTCCTGGCGCGGACACGATGTTCCGTGTCGGCTTCGGTAGTCGAGTTGAAACAAGGCTTTGCTAGGGTCTGATTTGGACTAGTCCAGGGAAGGGCCCGCAGCGGGTTTTTCCCCAACCCAAAAAGACCACCTCGGGGGAACCCCATGAAGCCCATGCGTACTCTGCTCGCCGGCCTGATCCTCGCCGGCACCGCCGTTGCAGCCACCGCTCACGCCGCCACGGAGCTCAAGCACTGGCCGGCGCCGGCCGCGAAACAGCTCGACGCCCTGATCGCTGCCAACGCCAACAAGGGCGCCTTCGCGGTCTTCGACATGGACAACACCAGCTACCGCTACGACCTGGAAGAGTCGCTGCTGCCCTTCCTGGAAATGAAGGGCGTGCTGACCCGCGAGAAGCTCGACCCCTCGCTCAAGCTGATCCCGTTCAAGGACGTGAACGGCCACAAGGAGAGCCTCAACAGCTACTACTACCGGCTCTGCGAAATCGACGACATGGTCTGCTACCCCTGGGTCGCCCAGGTGTTCTCCGGCTTCACCCTCAAGGAGCTCAAGGGCTACGTCGACGAGCTGATGGCCTACGGCAAGCCGATCCCCAGCACCTACTACGAAGGTGATGCGGTCAAGAGCATCGAGATCAACGCGCCCAAGGTCTTCACCGGCCAGACCGAGCTGTACAACAAGCTGATGGAGAACGGCATCGAGGTCTACGTGATGACCGCCGCCCATGAAGAGCTGGTGCGCATGGTCGCCTCCGATCCGAAGTACGGCTACAACGTGAAGCCGGAGAACGTCATCGGCGTCACCACCCTGCTCAAGGACCGCAAGAGCGGCGAGCTGACCACCGCACGCAAGCAGATCACCGCCGGCAAGTACGATCCCAAGGCCAACCTGGACCTGGAAGTCACCCCTTACCTGTGGACCCCGGCGACCTGGATGGCTGGCAAGCAGGCCGCGATCCTCACCTACATCGACCAGTGGAAGCGCCCGATCCTGGTCGGCGGCGACACCCCCAGCAGCGATGGCTACATGCTGTTCAACGGCACCGCCGACAACGGCATCCACCTGTGGGTCAACCGCAAGCCCAAGTACATGGACCAGCTCAACGGCATGATCAAGAAGAACGCCGAGACCCAGGCCAAGCTGGGCCAGACGGTCACCGCCGACAAGAACTGGGTGATCGTGAAGCCTGAAGAGATCCAGTAACGCCGGTCCTGCTTTTGCAGGAGCAACTGCCATTGCATCCGTAGGGCGTACAATCGTTCGCGGTTGTACGCCGTTACGCTGCACGCCGCCCTACGGCTGCGGTGGATCAGTCCTTGAGCCGCCCCAGTCCATATTCCAGGCTGGCGGCGGAGAGTTCGCCCATCTGGCTGTGCTTCAGGCGCCCCTGGGCGTCGTAGAACAGCGTGGTGGGCATGCCGTAGGCGCCGGTGGCCTGACCTAGCCGGTTGCCGCTGTCGAGCAGCACCGCCGCATCGCTCAGACCCTGGTCATGGAGAAAGCGCTGCACGGCTTCGGCAGATTCCCCCTGGTTGACCAGCAGGAAGCGCACGTCGCTGCGTTGCTGCTGCGCGGCCTCCAGCACTGGCATTTCGCGCCGGCAGGGCGGGCACCAGCTAGCCCAGAGATTGACCACCAGCGGCCGGCCATCCAGGACACGCAGGTCGACCGGTTGGCCGCGCAGGTCCAGTACCGTCAGCGCGGGAATCTGCTGGCTGCGATCCAGCGCCGAGACCACGGCATTGCCGCCACCCCAGACGCAGGCGCCTACCAGCGCGGCCACTGCCAGCGGCCGGCGCAGCGCTGCCTTGCGCCAGGCCAGCAGGCCACCGATCAGCGCCGCCGCGAGGATGCCCGGCAGGGCGAGGAAGCCGCCGTCGCGGATATCCACGATGCCCAGCGGTGTGGCGGCGTACTGCTCGGCGTAGCGCGCGACGAAGGCCAGCCGCGCCACCAGCAGGCCGCCAAGGAACATGCTGAACAGTGCGCCTTCGGGGTTGGCGCCGCGTTTGCGTCCGGCCAGCCAGCCGGCGAAGAGTGCGGCGAAGAAGCCGAGGTAGAGCAGCACGTGGGGCAGGGGAATGGCCAGGGAGCCGAGGGTGAGACTGGTCAACGCGAGCGCCTTGATTCGAAGTGCCTTGCAGAAGGAAGGGAAGGTACAGCAGCCCGGCGCCGCACGGCAGCGCCGGGCTGTGGATAAATGTTTCCCGTCAGGCCGGCAGCAGCTCCTCGTCCTGCGCGCGGCGCTCGGCGGTCAGCCGCGTGGCGCAGGCGCCGACCTTGCGCACGGCGTCCTCGATCCGCGCCAGGTCACGGCTGGAGTAGTTCATCCGGATGCAATTGCGGTACTTGCCCGAGGCGGAAAAGATGTTGCCCGCCGCCACCTGTACGTTGTCGCGGCGCAGCTCGTGGTTGAGCCGCACGCTGTCGAACTGCTCGTCCATCTCCACCCAGAGCATGAAGCCGCCGCGCGGCCGGCTCGCCAGGGTGCCTTCGGGAAAGTAGCGGCTGATCCATTCGGTCATCAGGTCGCGGTGGCGCTGGTACTGCGTGCGCATGCGGCGGATGTGCGGCTCGTAGTGGCCGCCGCCGACGAACTCGGCCAGGGCCATCTGCGGCTGCGGCGCGCAGGTGCCGCTGGCGATGTACTTGAAGTGCAGGATGCGGTCCAGGTAGCGACCCGGCACCACCCAGCCGGTACGCAAGCCCGGCGCCACGGTCTTGGAGAAGGAGCTGGCCAGCAGCACGCGGTCGTCGGCGTCGAAGGACTTGATGCTGCGCGGGCGCGGGAAGGCATAGGCCAACTCGCCGTAGACGTCGTCTTCCAGGATCGGCACGTCATAGCGCGCCGCCAGGCACAGCAGGGCGCGTTTGCGCGTGTCGGGCATGATGTAGCCCAGCGGGTTGTTGCAGTTGGGGGTGAGCAGGATCAGCTTCACCGGCCACTGCTCCATGGCCAGCTCCAGCGCCTCCAGGCTGACGCCGTTGACCGGGTCGGTGGGGATTTCCAGCGCCTTGAGCCCGTAGGCCTTGAGCGCCTGCATGGCGCCGTGGAAGCTCGGCGAGTCGATGGCGACGATGTCCCCCGGCTGGCAGATGGCACGCAGGGTAATGGCCAGCGCCTCCTGGCAGCCGGTGGTGACGACGATCTCGCTGGGCGGCACCTGGCAGCCGGAGTCGAGCATCAGCCGGGCGATCTGCTCGCGCAGCGCCAGGGAGCCCTGGATGCCTTCGTAGCCCAGGCTGTGCGCGTCGGTGCGCCGGGCGGCGTGGACCATGGCACGCTGCAGCGGCTTGAGCGAGGGGCTGGTGACGTCCGGCGTGCCGCGTCCGAGCTGGACGAAGTCGCTGCCTGGCGCGTAGCGCACCTGTTCCAGCACCTGGTCCCACTGCGAGACGTCCACCGGTCGTTGCGCCGGCCGGGTCATCGCCGGCAGCGGCGGCAGGTGGCGGCGCTCCGGCACGAAGTAGCCGGACTTGGGCCGTGGCTCTACCAGTCCGGCGTCCTCCAGTACGCGGTAGGCCTGCTGCACCGTGCTGATGCTGACGCCGTGCTCCTCGCTGAGGGCGCGCACCGAGGGCAGACGGTCGCCGGGACGGTACAGGCCCTGCTCGATGCGTTCGCCAAGGGTGGTGGCCAGCTGCGCGTAGCGTTTCATGACAGATCTCCCGTTCCGGGCTGATTCAGCGTGATGCAGTACAGATCGGGAAAAAATACGCCATTCAGAAGGAATTCGCCCGCCTCTGTATGGAAAAAACTCTGCCGCGTTGAATCTGTAATGCTTTTCGCCGATTCGTCAGGCTAGTCCCACATCCGGTGAACCTGAACGTGGAGGAGCGACGACATGACCGGCATGAGCGATGTACGCCTGACCCTGTATCAACAGGAACTGCTGGGCCTTCCCGAGGCCCGCGTGATGCCGAGCGGCCCGCAGGAAAGCCGCTGGCAGCAGTTCTGGCGCCGGCTGCGTACCCGCAAGCAGCTGCTGGAACTCTCCGACGAGCAACTGCGCGACATCGGCATCAGCCGAGAGCAGGCAAAGCTCGAAGCGATGCGGCCGTTCTGGCGCTGCTGATAGAGGTCCAGTGAAATGAGGAAGCCTTCATGAGTGAATCGCGCGCCGCGGCGTTCGAGCGAGTCGCCGCCGAACTTGGCTACGACTTCGGTGGTGAGATCAGGATCGGCGGCAACTACGTGCCATTCCTGGTCGAAGGAAACCAGGTGCATGTCAGCGGGCAGATTCCGCGGGTAGGTGATGAGATCGTCGTCACCGGCAGGGCGGGGAGTGCCGTTTCGCTGGCGGACGCTCAGCTTGCCGCCAAGGTCTGCGCGATGCGGGCGCTGGCGTTGCTGCGGCAGGCGCTGGGCGATCTCGAATGCGTCCGCAAGGTGCTGCAACTCAATGTGTTCGTGCAGTCGGTCGAGCACTTCACGCAACAGAGCGAGGTGGCCGATGCGGCATCTGCTGTGCTGTACGAAGTGCTGGGCGAGGCTGGCGTGCACACGCGCACCTCCGTCGGTGTCTATCAGTTGCCGAAGAATGCGACGGTCGAGCTGAATCTCGTCGCTGTTGCAGAGGGCTAGTGTCCCGCACGGTATTGCAGCGCTTCGGCCAGGTGCGCCCGGCCGATGGCCTGCGCCTGCTGCAGGTCGGCCAGGGTGCGGGCCACCTTGAGAATCCTGTGCAGGGCGCGCAGAGACAGGTTCAGGCGCTCGCCGGCCTTCTCCAGCCAGGCCTGGTCCTCGGCGCTCAATGCACAGAACTGGTGCATCTGCTTCAGGTCGAGGAAGGCGTTCGCGCAGCCCTGCCGGTCCAGCTGGCGCTGCCGCGCGGCGGCGACCTGCACGGCCAGTTCGGCGCTGCTGGTGCTGGGGCCGCTGGGCGCGAGGCTGGTGCTTTCGCGGCTGACGGTCAGGTGCAAGTCGATGCGGTCCAGTAGGGGGCCGGAAAGCTTGGCGCGGTAGCGCTGGATCTGCTCCGGCGTGCAGCGGCAGCGGCCGCTGGGGTCGCCCAGATAGCCGCAGGGGCAGGGGTTCATCGCTGCAACCAGCTGGAAACGCGCCGGGAAACGCACGCGGCCGTTGGCGCGGGCGATGACGATTTCGCCGCCTTCGAGCGGTTCGCGCAGGACTTCCAGCACTTTCCGATCAAATTCCGGCAGCTCATCGAGGAACAGCACGCCCTCGTGGGCGAGGGTGATTTCGCCCGGCTGCGGGCGACTGCCACTGTCGGCTTTCTAAATAGCTGCAAAAGCACTAGTCTAGAGGCCTATAGATGCTGTCTAAAGCTCCGAAAATTGATGCGAAAAACTTCCAAAATAGATGCGACAGGATTTCGTATGAATGGTAATAGTTGCGACCAGCCTAGACAGGTGCGGCGTATCAAGCCAACCCGCCGTAGTGTTTCGGGGTTTCTGCCATTCCGAGGTGCTGGAGGCATACCTTTCGAGTCGCTGCTGGAGCGTGATTTCCTCAAAAGGATGAGGTTTTCTCATCTAGTTGAGTCAGTGGTCGCCCAGCCTGTTTCAATTGGCTTCCTCGACTCTCTAGGGCGTGCTCAGACTTACACCCCTGACTTCTTGGTTTACTACCACCAGGGCGAAGCTAACTATTCTGACTACATCAAGCCGATGTTGGTCGAGGTAAAGCCGGCTTACGAGTGGCGTGAGCACTGGCGGGACTGGATGGGGAAATGGAAGGCCGCACGTCGCTATGCCCGTGAGGAGGGATGGCGTTTCAGTATCTACGATGAGTCGCGCATTCGTGGCTTGCCCCTGGAGAACATCGTATTCCTGGAGCGGTTCGAGCGCCTAGCGTTTGATCAGGAAGACATCGATATGGTGTTAAAGACCCTGACGGACATGGAGGTTGCTCCTGTGCACTACCTGCTCGCCAGGCACTTCAAAGGCATCTATCGCGATCGAGGTGTTGCATTGCTCTGGCACCTCATTGCAACTCGCCGTGTTGAATGCGACATCACCGAACCCCTGGACCAGTACCTCGAGCTGTGGGTAGCTGCACCATGAACCTCTACGAAACCGACACTGACGAACACCTGATACCATTCGAGCCAACCCGAGCCCGAGTCGTCATCGAGGTCGGTGCCATGGTGCGTCGGGATAAGCAAATTTTCCGGATCGTTCAGCTCTTGGACTTCCAGAACGTCATCGGGGTAGAGGTTGAGTCAGGACAAAGTGCCTCGCTTCGTGTCTCCGAGCTGAGTGCTGTTGAGCAAGAGCGTGTCGATGGTCTCTATGTGAACTACGACATTTCGACCATTAGCTCAGATGAATGGGCAATCGCTCAGCAACGGTTTTCCGCAATCAAGCCGTTTATCAATAATTCGGTGACGCCTAAGGACAGCGTTGAGAAGCGGGCAAAGGAGATTGGTGTTGATACCGCCACTCTCTATCGCTGGTTGGAGCGATATCGCAATTGGAACGAAGTGCTCGCGCTGGTGCCGCGAAAGCGGGGTTGGAAGACGGGAAGCAGTCGTCTGACGATTGAAGCTGAGAAGCTCATCCAGGAGGTCATCGATCAGCATTACCTGAGCCTGCAACGACCTACTATCCAGTCCGCGATCGCGGAGACTGAACGACGTGCAAAGGCTCTGGGTATCAAGCCCCCGGGAGCGTCGGCCATCCGAGCACGCATCCAGCGAATTCCCGAAAAACACTCCCTGCGTCGACGAGGATTTGCCGAGAAGGCGAAGAATCGTTACACCCCTTCCGTTGGCAAGTTTCCCGGGGCTGACTACCCCCTCGCAGTCGTGCAGATCGACCACACGCCAATCGACCTGATCATCGTTGATGACCAGCATCGCAAACCGATCGGACGACTCTGGTTGACCTTAGCTATCGATGTTCATTCTCGGATGATTGTCGGCTACTACCTGTCGCTAGAAGAGCCTTCTGAGATTTCCGTTGCCATGTGCATAGCGCACTCGGCTCTTCCGAAGGAGGCCTGGCTGCATATTCACCATGTTGATGGCGATTGGCCGGTCTGGGGGTTTCCCCGAGTCATTCACTCCGATAACGGGCCCGACTTCCGAGCTGAGAACATCCGGCGGTCATGCTCGAACTACAACATCGAGAACGTCTTCAGGCCCGTGAAGGTGCCTAAGTACGGCGGTCACATCGAGCGGATGCTTGGCTCCTTTATGCGTATGGTCCATGAGCTTCCTGGCACGACCTTCAGCAACACGTTCGCCCGAGACGGATACGACTCTGAGAAGAATGCCGCGCTGACCATGGGTGAATTCGAGAAATGGCTGGTCAGGACGATTCTTCGATATCACCAAGAGCCTCACTCTGCCCTCTACATGAGCCCCGCACGAAAATGGCAGCTCGGATTCTTCGGCAACCGAGAGCTGGATCCTTTGGTCAGCATTCCTCCCAGGCCGGCAGACCCGCTGACGGTGCAGCTTGATTTCATGCCTTCGTTCGCCCGAACAATCCAGCCCTATGGCGTGCAGATCGACGTGTACTACTACTCTGAGGCGCTTCGGCATTGGATCAATACCAAGGATCCAGACACTGGATTGGCGAGGAAATTCATCTTCCGACGGGACCCGAGAGACATCAGCGTTGTATGGTTCTATGACCCTGTACTGAAGCAGTATTTCCGTGTCCCCGTCGCCAACCAGGCATTCCCGGCCGCCACTGTGTGGGAGTTCAAGGCAGCCAAGCGGAAGGCGGTTGAGGAGGGGCGTAAACACATCGACGACGCCTTGATTGCCAAGTTGATCATGGAAAATCGAGAGCTGGTGCAAATCGCTTCCGAGAAGACCAAGAAGGCTCGACGTGACGCTCAACGCCATCGTGTCCACAGCAAGAATGTAACCCCTGCCGTGCCCAAAAAAACCATCTCCAAGCCGCTCGTGGAAATGCCTTCCATCGATGGGCTGCTGCTTGATGACGTTGACCTGATCGGTGATATCAAATGAGTGAGTACTCGCATCTTCACACTGATTTCAGGCCTGTATTGCTGCTATCTGATCGTGAGCGGATTCGCTTCATGGGTGAGCCGCGTTGGATTGGCTATCAGGCTGCGCACAACATTCTCGATACGCTTGAATGCCTGTTTGACGCGCCCAAGCGGCCGCGTATGCCTAACCTGCTGATTGTTGGTGATCCCAATAACGGGAAAACCACCATCGTTCGGCAGTTCATGAAGAGTCACGGCGAGGGTTACATTGATGAAGATTCAGAGCCTAACAGGCCAGTGATCTTGGCGGAGGCCCCTCCTTCCGCTGACGAGAAGGACCTCTACGTGGCGATTCTCGAAACCCTCTGGATGCCCTATCGAACAACAGACTCAAAATTGACGTTGCGATACCAGGTCATTCATTCGTTGCGCGAGCTCAAGGTTCACATGCTGATCATCGACGAGATCCACTCAATGCTGACGGGGTCTGCGATCAAGCAGCGGGAGGTCATGAATGCACTCAAGAAGCTCTGCAACGAGCTGGTGATTCCCATCGTTGGTGTCGGTACACCGGATGCGGTCCAGATCCTCCATCTCGATCCTCAGCATGCCAGTCGCTTCGATGTCGTTAAGCTGGCCACTTGGAAACTCGATGCCGACTTTCAGCGGCTGTTGAAGGCATTCGAGGCGGTGCTGCCGCTGAAGCGTCCCTCCGGGTTGTTCAAACCGGAGCTCGCACAACTCATTCATTCGATTTGCGGGGGTAATACTGGCGACCTTCATGGCTTGCTAGTCGAATGTGCGAAGGAAGCAATCATCTCGGGTAAGGAGTGCATTGACCGGCAACTCATCGAGAGTAAATCGTGGGTGCGTCCTACTCGTGGCATTCGGGAGCGCGTGGTCTAACGCCACGATGGCCACTCACTCCTGCTCTACTGGCTGACGAATTGTTCTCCTCTTGGTTAGTGAGGACTGCTCTGGCACACGGGTGCCCTCCGTTATCTCTGACCTCCGCCGTATGGCCGGGCTTTCGTGCCTGGAGCCGCGATCTTGATCGAGGGCCGAATCAATGCCGCTTAGTGGCATTGGCTGAAGCTACCGGTCTATCGGCTCAAGAGTTGTTGGCATGCACACTGACGCCTGCCGCACGGTCATTGCTCTTTGCTGCGGAGGTACCCCCAGTTGGGGTTTGGCCGTGGATCCTGGTGCTCGGCTATCGCAACCGAGCACATGTGGGCGGACTTCAGTGCTGCCCTGATTGCATTAGCCAGCCAGTACCCCATTACTTGATCCAGGGCCGACTGGCGTGGCATACCGCTTGCCCGTTGCACGGCGTGCAGTTGATCGACCATTGTCCCCATTGCCTTGCGCCGCTCCAGCCAGAATTGCTACTTCCCGGTGGCACTCTGTCTCGGTGCCACCGCTGCGCGAAGCTGCTTGGCTCATGTCCTCGGACACCGTTTTCGTCTCCAGCTCTTGCGTTTCAATTGTTTGCCGACAAGTCGCGTGACCGGTCCGCTGCATTCGGTCGGACTGAGTTGAGCTTTCCCGAGTGGATGCTCGTGGCTCGCGTCATGATCGGGTTTCTGCAAATGGCGGCTAAGTATTGCTCTGCTGAAGCAACCCGCTTCTTCCGATCGATGGACATTGATGCCTCTACGTTTCGTTCTACTCCAATGGGATTGCCCTTCGAATATCTGGAGCCCGCCGAGCGTGCTGGGTTACTCGGGAATGTTTGGACGATAATGTGCGCTGGGCCTGAGCGGTTCATGGATCTCGCGGCCAGTGCATCGCTCCCAGCTTCCTTGCTGCCGATCCCTGCGAGAGGGGCTCCTAAGGTTCTTCTCAGCATGAAGTCAGTACTGAAGGCACACCCAAGAACGGCGCTCGATCGACACAGCTACGAGCATCCCCGTAACCAACGACAGGTACTGCGGATGTGGCTGCGCTTGCAAAGAAGGATGCATAGAAATGGCGTCGAATGACTCCATGGACGATATGGGCTGTCAGTCCTGTGGGCGGGCAATGGACAAGGCCAAGAAAATCCACAAGGGCAAGCGATACTGCGCGACTTGCTACCCGCGGCTGTTCAAAAGGCGTATGTGCGCTGGCTGCGGTAACTTTGCCAGGCTGCCCACTTTCGACCTTGCTGCGCAATGTGGTGCATGCGAGCGCAGTGGCCCTTGTGTTCGGTGCGGACGAACAGAGTTCAAGATAGGAAGGCAGTCGGCCTATGGCCCCGTGTGCAAGTCATGCGCCCCTCACTTCCGTGAGCCTGCACCCTGTGACGTGTGTGGAGAGCTTTCCCAGCGCCTGGTTCGCAACACAACGACCGGGCTGCGCACGTGCCCCAAGTGCATTAGTCCTTCTGCCTCCACCTGTCCGAGCTGCCGACGGCATAGGGTGCTGGTTGCCGGGCAGGACGGCATCCAGCGTTGTCGTGCCTGCACGGATGAGGGGCAGCGGTCGTGTGAACGATGTGGGGTAGCGATGCCTGCAGGACGTGGACGTGAGTGCGAGAGTTGTTACTGGGGCAGGACCTTCGAGAAGCGCCTAGCAATCAACCTCAAAGGATTCAGTTCCTCTCAGTTCGAAGAGCTCTTCGGCCGATTCGGCCAATGGCTGTTAGAAAGGAACGGGCCTCAGAAGTCTGCGATGAGCATCAACCGCTATTACTCGTTCTTTCGGTCCATGGAGGTCCGCTGGGGAGGCATACCGTCGTATGGTGAGTTGCTTGATCAATTCACTGCAGTTGGCTTGCGACGTGCTGAAACCCCAATGCGGTGGCTTTCGGAGGTGCAGGCAATCAGTGTCAATGCAGAGCTTCGAGAGCAACATTCTGAGGAGCGCCGGCTTCAAGCGATTCTGACTGAGGTCGGCGATCCCTGGTCGCAGCAATTGCTCAAGGGGTACCTCGCCATGCTGGCCACTCGGATGGAAAAGGGGGAAACGAATCTTCGTTCCATCCGTCTAGCGGGCCGTGCGGCTACCAATATGCTGAAAACTGTCCATCTCGCGGTGGGTGCATTGCCCACGCAGAAAGCTCTTGAGTCGTTCTGGCGCAGTTCGCCTGGCCAGGTCGCGGCACTAGCGGGGTTCGTTGGCTACCTGAACAATAGCTACAAGCTTCAACTGGAGTGGCGTCCCAACGACCGCTGGTTGATGACAGCAAAGAGGGACAAGGCGGAGCGAGAGTTGGTAGCGCTCCTGGGAGAGGGCCAGCAAGCGGAGGATTTCGAGGTTCGGTGGATAGTGAAAGGGCTTGCCTACTTCCACAGCCTCCGAAGGGCTAACCGAAAAACTCTGACCTACAGACCAGAGAGCTATCAGGGCATTTCAGGCTTCAGCATTGAGTATGGCGGAAAAACGCTTTGGGTCCCCGATGCGGCCAGCTACAAACGTGACAGCTACAAGGGGGCGTAACTCTACTTGAGGTCAACCTTCAACTCTTTGAATACGTTGATCAGCCTTTTTCGGTAAAGAACATTTTGATCTTTCTGGGTGTGCTTGAATATTACGGTTTTCGTTGGAAAATCTGAGCGCATATTCTTAAATCGGCCCGTTACATAGCGAACCCTCGAACAAATCTTCTTTACGAATTCTTCAAGTTCTTCTGGGGTTGATATGTCGGATTTCATAAGTGCGCCGGCGTAACGCGGGACTTCTTTACCCTCATCTGGATCTTCGCGCTGTACCTCAAAGCAGAAGTAGTTTTCTCCGTCTATTTTGATTCGTATTACCATCAATCCACGTTGTTGGAAGGTTTCGCGGTCAATATAAATCCATGCCCGATCTTTGTTCTCAATAGATGTGTCTTCTACAGGGGTGAGTAAAATTAATTTTGGACCGCCTTGAACCTTAAATCCGTGATTCGGTGTGTACCAGTTTACGTCAGATACTCTCTCTGGGTTGGCCGCCTGTATTGATCTGAAAGCATTCCAAATGTCGCGTAGAAAGCCATGCGACTCGAGCTCGGCTTCTGAGACGTGTTCAAGCTTACCGGTATTTTTTCCGGCCCCCGTGCCATCTCCGTTGGAATGGCTTTCGGCACTCGGTGGTTTGGGGCCCAATCGGCTGCGATCTGCTTGAATGATGTGTTCAATCTTTTTGACTGTGCGCTCTTTGCCGAGGATTCTGAAGGGCGTAGCATGCACCACCGTTATCTCAGCATGGTGATCGGGTTCGGTGTGGGATGCTTCGGCTAAGAATTCCTCCGCAGCAGCAGTTCTCACTGGCCTCGGGAGTATTAGTCTACCTGCCCCATCTACACCTTCAGAACTGTCAAACTTCAATCGCTGCCACTCGATTTCCTGCCCTTCGGGTTGGCTTGACCCCATCAGGTCTAGGCAAAGAAAGGTGTTGCCTTGGTTAAGCCACTTACCACGGCACAGAATTTGGCCTAGCCCAGTAAACCATGGCTCTACCTCTAATAAAATCTTGTCTTTTGGGGATCTAGATATGAATTGCGCATTGATGTGTTTGACGCGCTTTGCAGTGTAGTCATCATACAGAACGTGAGCCAGGAAGACTGCATCATAGTTGCGCATCCTGGGGGCAGGCCTGACCAGCCAGCTATGTTCACTGCGCATAGGAATTTCGAACAAAACTGCCATCACGTCCGACCACTTCAGTGTTGCCATCGCACGACAGACATCCATATTTCTGGCATAGGCGCGGACTAAGTATTCAGTGCAGGGAACGAGCAGATTCTTGCCGCCAGCAAGCCTGAAATTGATTAATTTACATTGGTCCCGCTTACCTCTGCGCAGTGGATAGTCTTCATCAGGGAAAATGTGAGGTGTGCCTTCGTCATGGAGTAGGGCCCTGGATGTTAGGGACCAGCCATCAGGAGAAAAATTAACTTGAAATTTTTCCTCTTTTAACTCGGTGTCAGAAACGCACTGGCCTTCACGCCAGATGGTGCCCTTACGGTACTGGGGTAGGCTGCTTAAAGGTACGTCTACATAAAAGTCTGCCCCAGGGACATCGTCGTGCAGCCGCCGAAAATTCACTGTCACCAATGGGATGGATTTCGCACGAGAGCTTTTCTGAATGGGGCCGTACCACCAAACCAGATAGTCTCCCTTGAGTCGTTGGACGCCGCTATCAGGGTGTCTCAAATCGGGTCGTGGACGCGAAAATGCGGTACGGTGGACTGGCACGTCCAAAATGCAACTCCCTTAGCATCGGATTTCAACACTGAGAGAGTATCGATTCGCTTCGCTGAAGGCGACGAAATCATGGCGTCTGTTTTTCGTTGATTGAGAGCCAGGGCGGCTGCTCCGTATGTCCGGCTGTAAGCGTTGGACTGGAGACGCTGAAGTCGAAGCCAGATAACGATGTACGGAGAACTTGGCGATTTTTATCTGGTAGCTTGGTGCGCCACCCTGGAAGCTCAAGAGTCGAGATGCGATGCTAGTCTTGGTTGCTAGATGTCAGCCCGCTGACGGAGGGGGCGTTACACCCCCGATTGCCTCAAAACGGAGGCGACATGTACGAAGAGAATCTACCTGGCTATACCAAGTGCTACACCGCTCACAAGCAGCGACTGATTGGCGAGGGGCAAATCCTAGATTGCGCTGAGTTGGAGCGAACGGCGCGCGTCTGGGCGCTAGCCGAGTTGTTGTTTGCCGATACCAATAAGGCCGCGCACTGGCTAGCAAAGCCGCAACGGCAACTGGGAGGTAAGAGCCCGCTGCAACAATTGGCCACCCTGGACGGTGCACGACAGGTGGAGCATCTTTTGCTGCAAGGGTTCGAGGGCTTCGTCTTCTGAGCCCGCAGATGTGGCCGTCCTAGCCAAACTACTGCGAGTCGCTGTTCCCCGCATCGCTCTTCGCTACCTATCAGCGAGCTGGGATTGACCATAAATTTGGACCTTCCCTCAAATGCCCCATCCTCCTACTCAGCCCAAGATCCTCTTTCTCGACTTCGATGGTGTATTGCACCCAGACGCAGTGTTTATGACCCGGAAAGGGCCAATTTTACGGGCTCAAGGGACGCTCTTCATGTGGGCGGGATTGCTGGCGGATGTGCTGTACGACTTTCCTCAGGTCAGGGTAGTGCTGAGTACAAGCTGGGTGCGCCACTTGGGCTTCTCTCGTGCACGAAGCTACCTACCTGACCCCATTAAGGAGCGCGTGATCGGCGCAACGTGGCATAGCGGGATGGGAAAAGGGTGGGTTGACCAGGATTGGTGGGATACAGCCTCGCGGTACGAACAGATTTGCCGTTACACGAACCGGGCTCACCTCCTGAACTGGGTCTCGATCGACGATGACTCGGAGGGGTGGCCTACAGATGCTCAGGGCCATTTGGTCTGTTGCGATGGTCAACTCGGCCTGGCTCAGGCGGGCCGCATTGATGATCTTCGGGGGGCACTTCGGCCGCGTTAGTTAATCGTGGAAACTGAAGAGCCGATTGGATGGGGTGGGGACGGTGGGTTCGTCCAGGTATTCGCCAAGCGCTCTTGCAGAGGACACCATGTTTAATTTGGTGGGCTATTTAGGTAGCCCCGACATGGCTGAGCAAATTCGTAAGGAGGACTACTTTTTGACTGGTGGAATCTCACAGGACCCCAGGGAGGAAACGCAATGCCGAAACCGCTGAATATTCTTGATCGGAGCTTTGCATCTCAAAAGGAGGCCGAAGCGTTTTTCTACGGTCTCCGAGACGAGAATTTAGCTAGTGGAGGGGAGGATATCGCTGAGGGCATCGATTTCGACCTGCTCCGCGAGCTCTATATCAAATACTGCGAGTACACCGATTGGCCTCTGCCTTCCGTCCCGGTCGCCTTTTATGCTCGCGACATCGCCCGGGGTGCCGGATCTAGCGGGGGGACGTCGCAAGGTTTCGTCGTAAAGTTCGAGAGTGGAGCTGAGGATGAGTTTTCTGCGAGGAAAGCTATCAGGGCGGTGGCAAACAGATGACTCCTCAGGGGCGGGCTAACCATTTGCTGGGTAGCATTTTCTTAGGCCTGAAACTACTTAGGTGGCCAAAAGCCTACTGATCTGTAGGGGTTGTGGATCCAGTGTAAAACTAGATTTTGCTAGGCTGCGGAGTGACTAGGACCAGATCCTCCTCGGCTACTCCCTCTTTGAGGTATAGAGCCGGTATGTCTGCCTGGCTAGGGTGCTCCATAAGCAGCAGTGCGCGCGCTTGCTCGAAGGCCTTGGGGATGGAAAGTCCAAAACCGATGGACGAATAGAACTGGGCTGCGAAGACCCTTGCTGCGACATCCTGGATCGCTCGGTTCATGCCAATCGCAGCATTGATGTGCTGCACGCACTCCTGAGCCTGATTTCGGGAGAAGCAGGTGTTGAAAAAGACCAAATGAACGCTGTCGGACGTCAGAGAAAGCGTCTGCACAATGATTTGCTTGGCAATGAGCTTGGGCTGGCCGAAATCGTCTTGGAGGATCAGTTCCTCAAGTGCCGAGCCGTGGCCGCTGAAGTGCACAACGGTGGGCTGCAGCTCATTTACTGCCTGTAGAAGATCCATCGGTCTGACTGCCCAGCGGGATTCAAGCTTTACTGCGTCCCGGTGCTTGGAGGCGCGAATCTGGATGCCAATAAGCCGAGCCTCTTCGTCTAGGGCCAGCTTGTTCTCATTGGTACTGCCAGGGTCCGAGGCGAAGAACGCAACCACGATCTCCTCAGGAAGTGCCTTGAGCCGATCAAGCTCCTTGGCTGTTTCTTCATGTAAATGCGCGTGGTGGCTGAGGCTTTGCTGGATGCGCCCCATCTCGCGGTCGTGTTCAAGGTCTGCGCGGCGCTGAGCTGTCTGCTGCTTTCTCGCGTCGTTAGCTTCGGCAGTGCTAAGGTTTTTCTCGGCTGCGAGTAGCTTCTTTTGTTCCGTCTGAATCTTGTTTTCCACTTGCCGCAGGGTGTCCTGTGCTCGACTTTCATCGGCTTGATGGCGCTGTGCTTCGCGGGTCTTGGACGTTTTAGTGGAGGCGGACTGAGAGCGAGCCGCCGCGCTTGCCGCTTCGAGGGCTTTCTTTCGGGCCTGCGCAGCTTTAGCGGCGGCTTTGCTCTTATCTACCGATAGCCGGGAAATCTTGTCCCTGAGCTGAGCTACTTGGCGGCGATAATACTCAGCGCTCATGGATTTCCCTGTGTTGGCTGAGGTGTGGCTCGAGGGGCTGTTTCTCTAAGAGCTCTGTCGTGGTCATCGGGCAGGCTACCTCGGTGACGTCACAAGGCCGAAGCCATAGTCTGTGCTGTCGAACTCGTTAGAAAAGTCTTGTGCACTTGCCGTGGCGGTGAGTTGCGCTGTAGTGAGGGCAGATGCTGAGACTGCATTGGTTTTCAGCGCGTAGTCCCACCAAAGCGCTGCAACACCTGCAACATGTGGGCAGGCCATGCTTGTGCCATCTAGGGATTTGAGCGTGCCCCCTGGCCATGCGGAAAGGACATCTACTCCAGGGGCGCTGACCCTTGGGTAAATGTTGGAAAATGCGGCGATGCCGTACCCGCTTCCTTGCTTTCCAGCCGCAGCTACAGAAATGACGTTATCTGCGGCAGCGGGTAGCGAGGCTGCAATTTTGAAATCATCACTGACATCGCGCCGGCTCTCATTGCCTGCAGCCGCAATGACGACGGGGCTGTCTCCGAAGGCGGACTGGGCGCTGAACGTGTGCATGATTGCGTCAAGCATACGCAGGTTTCCGCGGTAAGACTCAAGTGCATTGGAGGTGGCCAGCTCGACTGGGTATCCAGCTTTAACAAGGCGATTTACTAGGCCTGGGAAGTCGAAGCCGAGCGACATGGAGATTATGTTTGCGCCAGAGTTCATTGCCCATTGGAGTGCTTTAAAGATCATTTCGGAGCTGCCGCCGCTGTCTCCAATGACTTTCCCAATCAGTGCCTTCTGGACTCCGCGTGCCACTCCTATTCGGGTGCCGTTCACATCTCGGCCGAAAATGGTTCCTGCGCAGTGTGTGCCGTGGCCATCGGTGTCATTTAGCCCTTCACCGGTGAAGTCCTTTTGCTCAAGGGTCACTCCCGTAAACGCAGGGTGGGTGGCGTCAATGCCAGTATCGAGTACCGCCACAGTGACGCCGTCGCCTGTGTAGGGGGAGGTGTCGGCATTTACGGCCGGGATGCCCCAGGCCTCACTGGTGGAGGCCTGAGTGCTCGCGAACGGGTGAATGAGCTTGGTGGGCATGGTGCGGGTTACAGCTAAAACTTGAGGGTCCTTCTTCAGGCCAACGATGGCGTGAGACGGGACGCGCTCGACTGTAAGTTGCGGGCTAGCGCTTATGCCTCTCGTCAAGCCAAATGTCCGAGTTGTGAACTCCCGGGTGCGCGGGCGGGGCTCTTCGGGCTTGCGCAGAATGATGTACGTATCCATAACCACCTCCTTGTGATGCAGTTGTGCTGACCTATAGGCGTACCGGCAGCGAGACCTGAGGCTGAATTGGGATCAGTGTGGCGTAGGCCCGCAAGATGTCAGCGTAGAGTTGAGGGTGCTTTGGGGCCTCTACAGTGATGATCAATGAGTATTTGATCTTCTTGGCTCGGTCGGCAGTGCCGCCGCCCTCGCGGGCGATGTAGTGAATGTCGAACGCGGCATTATTGAGGCTGCTGCCTCGCATGCGCTTCTGGTCATGCAGCACGGTTTCCCACTTGCCAGAGTCAGCGCGTAATTCCGCCTCCGTGGCAAATTTCTTCTTCTTGAAGAAGGATGTTGTGTCCGCGGTGCTTTTCCCTTCCTTGATCCGGTCCCCGTTTGGTCTGAAGGTGACTTCGAGGCCGGCACGAGTATAGGAAGAGGAGTCTTGTGGATCCGTGGCGCTGGCAAAGGTGAAGGTTGCCTTCAGGGTGACCATGCCGGACAGCCCTTCATCGGGGAGCGGAATCGGAGCTTTGATGTACTTGCCGGGCTTGAGCTCTCCTTGATAGACGATCCTTGCCACGCCCGAAGGGCAGGTAATGATCTCCATGAGGTCGTCGGGAATTTTTCCCCAGCCCACTTCTTTCGTGTCATGGCCGTTCTGGTCGGCGGCATGGATAAGAAGTGCCTTGATGGCTAGTGGGGAGAGATCCTGGCCTAGAATCGCGCGTACACCAACGGCACTACGCAGTGTGTATGGAGAGGCAAAGCTAGTACCCCGGTAAGGCGCCAATTGGGGCACTTTTCCTGGCAGCAGTGCATGGAAATACTCCTTGGTACTGCCACCAAAGGCTACGAGATCTGGTTTGATGATGCCGGGGCTTCTCCCGGGGCCTGTGGCGCTGTATGGAGCCCTACTCCAGGTATCTCCAGTGCCACCGGCGGCGCCAATTGCAATTGCATTGACGCAGTCTGACGGAACCTGAATGCGGTCGTTGCGGAGGGTGGCATCCATGGCGCCGTTGTTGCCGACGGCAACCGTCATGAACGTGCTGCCATCACTGAGTAGCTCATCAATGACAGCCGTCCAAGGATGAACCTCCGTGTCCTCGACCGGAATTTCAGGCCCTACGCTGAGGTTGATGAACTCGTACTGCCTGGATAGCAGAACCTCCTCGATATGCCCCAGGGTTCGATAGAGCTCGAGCGGATTCTCGTTATGGGACTCGTCATCAAGAACCCTTAAATGATCAACGTAGGCATAGGGGCGAGCGGCGACGTCGTCTGGCTGTAGCGGACCAAACAGAAAGGCAGACGTTGCGGCTAGGCCGTGCTCCGGTCCATTGGGGGCGTTGGCCGCCGCGGGATCCAGGACTCGATAATTCTTCAGCCATTTTGAGATGGCGTGCTGCTCTGGCAGACCGGCGTCCAAGATTGCAACGCGAGGTTCTGACGAGAGGGGGTCTTGAGTCGGAAGCATGCACTCGATTTTGGGGCCTCCCCGGCCAAGCTTTGGCAGCAGACTGCGCATTTTTGCCACGGGGCGAACCACACGAACAAATACGAATTCGGCTAGCTGGAGTGCAGCTTGCTGAGGGCCCTCAACGGGAACGAACCAAAGGCTGCCCGCTTCGAAGCTATAGTCGCTATGCACGGTAAGGCCTAAAGATTCAGCCATCTGTGCAAAGGCACGTTGGATGAAGCTGCTGCCTTCATCAGGCAGAAGGTGGATTCCGAACTCGAAGAAAGTGTCTTTCTGGCTGCCGGGATTGGCGATGCGCTGCTCGCGCGCGAACACTGAAATGTGTTCAATGCGGCGCAAGTCCAACGCTTCATCGGATTCGTCTTCTACCTCCAGCATCCACTCACCTAGCGAGCGGAAGGCTTGGCGTTTACCCGCCACGAAAATCTCCGTGGTTGCGCATTCTCGAGGCTCGCCTTTTCGCTTCCAGCCTTCAGGCTTGATGTTGATTTGCCGGCTGCCCAGCGACTCGAGACCTGCTGCTCGAAGCAGATTCGCGGGGAAGTAGGAGCGTGCGATATAGCTCGGATTCATGATGAGCCGAGCTACCCCGAAGTCATGTGGGCAAGCCGCTTCTGGAAGCTTGTCTAGCGCCGCTGCAGTTTCAGTGGCTTCAGGCTCAAGGCGATGTAGTGCTTGGTGGAGGGTGTAGACCTCTGACTTATCAGGATTCCTTCTCGGCCCCTTGATGTCGCTCGTCAAAAGCTCGCCGCGACCAATGAGAAAGTTCGTTTGGCTCATACGCTATTTCTCTTCCTTGAGGTTCGTGGTGCAGGTTTGTCTGCAGTCCTGTGTTTTCGAATTGTGTCACGGCTCACGCCGGTTATTTCGTGGATGCTTCGCTGGGATAAGTCTGTTTGGCTATCCAGCAGCAGCGCAAACTCTATCTGGGACTGTCGATCTAGAGATGCAGACCTGGTGCGCACTGCATCTTCGATAAGGCTTTGAGAGGTCGCACTGCCGAGAGCGAGAGCCCGCCTGAATCGATGAATCTCTCTTTCAATATCACTAAAAGATAGGCCCTGGAAGGCGTACGAAAGTATGTCTATCCAGTCCTTAAACTCAGCTGCGTCCCGATCAAGGAAGCGGTGAATAGCGGCCTTCACTGCTTCTGGATTGGGGGCTTTGAACTCGACGACCAGATCGAATCTACGCCAGAGGGCTGGGTCAATGAGTTCTGGGTGATTGGTGGCAGCTAATAGAAGTCCTGTTGCGGGCCATTCGTCCACTTCTTGCAGAATTACGGTGACCAAGCGTTTCAATTCGCCAATGTCGCTGTCGTCGCTGCGTCGCTTCGCGATAGCGTCAATTTCATCCAGCAGCAGCACGCATGGTGTCCGCTTCGCGAAGTCGAGGGCCGCTCTGAGGTTGGTCCCGCTGCGCCCCAGCAGACTGCTCATGACTGCAGTTAAATCAAGGACGTAGAGGGGAACCCCTAGCTGAGAGGCTATCCAGCGAGCAGTGATGGTCTTTCCGACGCCTGGAGGGCCCACGAATATGGCTGACTTAGTTGGCTGGAGACCCAGTCCGACCAGCTTTTTGATCTGCCGGCGCTCGTGAATAAGCTGCTCAAGTCCATCTTTTGTCGTCTCGGCTAAGAGAGGAGACGCTCTGGATGGCTCGTCCCGGAACACTTTCAGCAGTGACAGGCGTGATTCATCGTCTACAGGGACTGATGTGTCGTGCCCCTTCGAGATGGGAGGCTGATCTCTGCGCATCAAGTTGGAGGATGACTTGGGGGCGTTTGCTCGCAGGTATTCATCGAGCTGCTCGGAGAGTTTGGGCTCTGTGCTGCGGTATTTCCTCACTAGTCGAGCGATGAATAGGCGTGCGTCATCGGTTTTCTCGCCTAATGCGAGGCGAGCAACCTGGGCTAAATCGGTTGCAACGATTTCTTTTTCGTCCGATGTCATTCTAAGTCACTGAATAATAAGGATTTAATGTTTAATACTGAGTGGGCTAGATTATAGCACAAGCGCGGCACTGCCATCCTAACGGCTCTGACGAGCTGAGTGGGTGTGCCTATTTCACAGAGTGAGCACTGATGCTGGAGGGACGATTCGGAGAGGGATGACCATGATGAGGGGGGCGTATCGCGGTTCAACTGGCTCAGCTTGCATCCCGAGCCGGTCACCTTACTGGCATTCCCGGCGACCTGGTGCGCGTCGGCCGCGAGATGCGTGCCCGGGTGCTGCGATGTACTGGTATCCCCGTCGGCGTCGGTATCGGTACCTCCAAGACGTTGGCGAAGCTCGCCAACCACGGCGCCAAGAAGCGGCAGGCACAGACCGGTGGCGTGCTCGACGTGCGTGATCCCGCTCGCCGCGATCGCCTACTGAAAGCCTGCGACGTCAGTGACGTCTGGGGCGTCGGTCGGCGCATGACTGAGCATCTCAACACTCAGGGTATCCGCACCGCCTGGGATCTCGCCCAGGCCGACGCCTGGACGCTACGCAAGCAGTTCAACGTGGTCATCGAGAAGACCGCCCGGGAGCTGAGTGGCATCGCCTGCCTGGAGCTGGAGGAGGCCGCGCCACCCAAGCAGGAGATCTGCTGCTCCAGGATGTTCGGCAAGCGTCTGCACGAACTTCCGCCGATCCGCGAGGCGGTGGCCACCTATGCCGCCCGCCCCTGCGAGAAGCTGCGCGCGCAGGGTTCTTACTGCAAGCGCGTGCAGGTCAGCATCCGCACCGGCATGTTCAACCCCGACGAACCCAAGTTCGCCAAGGGCGTCAGCGTCGAACTGCCATACCCCACCGACGACACCCGCCTGATCACCAAGGCCGCCACCGACGGCCTGGAACTGGTCTACCGGGAAGGCTTTGCCTTCAGCAAGGCGGAGGTGTTGCTGCTGGATCTACGCCAGCCCGGAGAGTTCACCGGCGACCTATTCGCCCCCATCCAACCAGAACGCGCCACCAAGGCCATGGCCGTGATGGATGCGATTAACGCACGTCGGGGCAGGGGAACAGTTCGACCAGGAGTCGTACCTGCGGAGCCTGATTGGGGCATGAGACGAGATTTAATGAGTCAAAGCTTTACAACTCGAATCGACCAACTCTGGAAGGTTTGCTAACAGTAAACGGCGATTAAGATCAAGGATCTGGTTTCACCAGAGCAGAAGATGGGGAATCCGCGCTGTGATGATCGACTGGTACTCAATGGCACCTTCTGGATTCTATGTGTAGTGCGTAATTGCATCGCACTTGACCGCCCAATTGCATTGCCGCTGACCACCGTTTGCATCCGACTTGACCAGTAACGCCGAAGAGGCGACCGGCAGAAAACGGCCAGGAGCGGACGTTGGACAGATATCGTCCACATGCTCAGAGCCAGTGTCATCGTATTCCCAAGACCTGACCGAGCGCTGATACGGAATATCGGCCACATTAAGCCGACAGAAC
The DNA here is from genome assembly GCF_048068055.1 of Pseudomonas sp. NY15181. NCBI lineage: Bacteria > Pseudomonadati > Pseudomonadota > Gammaproteobacteria > Pseudomonadales > Pseudomonadaceae > Pseudomonas > Pseudomonas sp. NY15181. Next base: position 88,047 of record NZ_JBLUPT010000007.1, read on the forward strand.
TGTCGACGAGAGCGCCGTAGGCCCCACCTTCTGAGGTATTCGCTCTCCAGGGTAACTACTGATCTATGCTCGAGTCAGTCGAGTCAATGGAGGATTCGCCGTGGCCATGAGTTCGCCGGCCCCCATCCCATCCGCACCTGGAAGTCCGCCTCGTCCGGAACACTCCGATGCTGCCGCCCTTAAGAAACTGCGCCGGAATATGGCTTGGGCCCAGTTGGTCTATATTCTGGCCATGGCAACCTTGCTGCTATTCGCCTACGCCATCCAGATTCCAACAGCCTTGAACGAAACTACGGGGCTTCTTTCCGTTGAACGGATCGGAAAGAACTATTACACCGTAATCACTCACGACAGCGAGCCCCTGCTCCTGACCTGCATTGATCATCTTGGCGGCTACTCAGGATGCCTCACCAATGAAGAGGCATTGCACTATGCCGGCCAGAAAGTCGTTGCTTCCTGGACTCGGATATGGCTTGCGCCCCTGGTCGGAACTAACAGGCTGGTCATTCTGAAGCATGCCGATACAGAGGTCATCAGCCGAAACCAGACATTGGCTCGCATACAGCACACGCGTTCTCATCTTCTGTGGATCGCCGTCGGCCTATTTGCAGCTCTCTCCACTATTCTCTGGCTCATGTACCGCCGTGCCAAGCGAAAGGTAAGTAGCGCACATTGAACAAGAGGCCGCTTTGGGTCGATTGCAGCCGGACGATACTCGGTACGACTGGTCGAGTGGCATGCAATAGGTGGTCAACACGAATGCAAACAGTTGGTCAGGTGGAATGCAATCGAGTGGTCAAGTCAGTGCAATTGCGCATGTAGGGGCAGCCTGGCGCGACCTGCCGGAACGCTTCGGTCCTAAGTAACCGATGAAACAGCGCTTTCGTGATTGGCGAGGCGACGGCACCTTCGATCAGTTTCTTGAGCGTCTGCATGTGCGGATGAATCAGGAAATGCTGAACCTAGGTAATCGAATCCACCGTGGTACGTGCAAGCCGAGCCTCTTTAGGTGCCGGGAAAAGGGGGCCGGAAGAAATGCTGGATCAGCCCGGGACAGACCAGAGGCGCAAAAAACCGGGCTATACCCGGTTTTTCTTAGCAGCTTGGCGAGTTGTCGCGGGAAGGCTTAGGTTTGCGCTGCGATTTCCCCGCATAGCCGGAGCCGGATACCTCAGCGAAAGCCTCAACAGCATCTTGACTACAGAAGCTCTTGTAGCTGCTGGACTTCCGCAAACGCGAGAGCTTCGCATCTGACTTCGCTTTAGCAGCGGAAAATTTGTCTTGATTGGCGGCTTTAGCGCTCATGGTCGTCCACCTCTTCGTCTAAGGCAGCATAATCATTGGTCAAATCGTAAGCAAGACCGATGCCTGGCACCTGGTGGAACTGCTCTCGGAAGTAAGCTTCGCGAGCATCAGGGTTGGGATCTTGAATCACTACCCATTTGAGGTCCAGGAGAAGCGCGTAGTTCCTCACGGCGGTTAGACAGATTGGGGCTATGTAACCCCGAGTCGGAAGGGTGTCGTCGGGGTTGCGCTGTAGATACAGGACCAAAATCTTGTTGGGACTGTCTTGGGGAGATGCCCAGCACAGTCCGGCCAGGAGATCGCCACACCAGACAGCAATGTCGATCGCTTTGGCATGCGCCGGCCTGCGCTTCCACCCAATAACACGCTCAAAGCCAAAGTCGAACTCATCATTGAGCCAGGTCTCGTAGGAGTCGATGGCGGCCTCATTAATCTCCGTCACCACAATGGGGTGATCGAGGAAATGAGGGAACCTTTCCAGCATTTCGGATTGAGCGCTGTCCCGAGCAGAGACCTTGTAGGCCAGTAATTCGTCTGCATCCATTCCCTGAGTACCAAAGCTGACGCGTGAATAATCGATTGGACTCGTTGCGGCGAACCCATGATCTGAAAGCTGGCAATCGTAATAAACGCAGGCAGCTGCGTCACGTCACTGGTGGCACGACTTATGCTCCACCAGCTGGTCGGCACGCTTTTGGGGTCTAACCGGCGCTGGGTAGCGTCCAGCCCAGCGCGCACACGCGCCCGGTTGAGCACTCGGCCGATGGCTCCTTGTCGGGCGGGGGTGATTTATCCGGTTTCTTAGCGCCCAAAGGGGCGAAGGCGCGAAGCGCCGGAGAGGGCGGCGTAGCCGCGCCGCTTAGACGGGCTGCCGCTCAGATCTCACTGGCGCGCTCAAGGTAGAGAGTCCCCCGAAGGGGCATATTCGCTGACGCGAAGCGGCAGCACTAAGGGATAAGCTCCTCGCAGAGGCATAACTGGTGGAGCAAAGCTTCACCCTCTTCTGATTCTTTTTGACCAGCTGGTTAATGGCCGACACTTACCGAATCTCTTCCCGACACTTAAATCGCTAATAAAAACTCCCGCGCGCCGGCCTGGCGCGCGGGAGTGGAGGCAGCGAAGGAAATGAGAGCGTTTTGTGAAGAAAAAGGGCGAAGTGGGAGGGGGAGTGAGCGGAATTAGCGTGGGGATTGCCAAATTTCGGGCGCAGCAATGCCAACCGTGTTTCAGGCATTCAACTCGTCGCGCAGGGTCTGGTCGGCTTGGGTGGTGCTTCCGTTGCTGCAGCAATCATCAGCTCATCCAACGAGTCGGCTGCACCGACTGTGCTCAAGCTGGTTGCTCCCACTGACCGCTCGACAACTGTGCCCTTGGATACTCGCGGTACCGACCAATGAAGGGGCGGCTAGCCGCCCCTCCTCATCTTCGATGTCAGCTCGCACGAATTTCCGGCGAGGACACGCCTTTAGTCATCGCAGGCTGAAGACACAGCCTGGCGTGTTTGGCGCAGCAGTTGTCGATGAGTTCGCTAGGCGCATAGACCGGCGTCAACTCGCCGAAGGCGGCTCCGGAGTGAACCCAAAGCTTCTCATCAACACAGCCACTACACGTCAGTAGCCCCGCAAGGCGGGCACATTCAGCGCAGACGATGAGATGCTCATCCGGGGTATGGTCGTGCGTATGCGAAACCTCGATATGGGTGGCTCGAAGGTCCCAGCAGTGGGCACAGCGAATGGTGCCGGCAGATTCGTGTTCAGCCGAAATAATTCGGATAGTCATAGTTGACCCTTCCTCAAAAAAGATGGCGTTTGAAGTCTTTTTTGGTGCAGGAGGGGTTTACCGGAATCGGTGTCGGAACTCGCTCAGCTCGGGGCCGTATGCGAAAAGAGGATTGCTGAAGCAGGCGGATTCAGCTGACTTTTTGAGTTTCAGCACCTGTGCAGACAGAGCGCGAGAAGCTACATCAAAGCGATGGAGAGCTAGGGCTGCCTTCAGCTCAAATTTGAGAAGCGATGCAAGGTTTGTCCGAGCGGCGAGAATCATTCCAGCGCGCTGGGACAGTCTGCGGAGGGTTCTGGCAGCCTTGGCTACGGGCAGCTCGCGACCAACGATTACGGACATCGCGTAATCGAGGTAACTCTGGTTCAGCTCATCAAGAATGCTTTTGGGTACTACAACTGTGCTCTGTTTATGGTCTCCTGCTACGAAATCCAGAGCGGCTAGTGCATCAACTGCTTTAGTAATTGTGTCCTGGCGAACGTGCGCTTCGAGAAGCGCAATCTCACGGGCTACCTCCTTCTCGCCCCAGGACTCAGCCGAAGCAACACTAGTCGTGTCCTCCTCGATGGCTGTCACAGTGGGTTCTGGGCGGTTCATGGTTGTGTCTACCTGTGGTAGGGCAGTGTGTAGTGCGGTTCCACTATATGCGCCGTAGTGAGGCTATTTCAACGTGTGCCTGCACATGGCCCTGCCCGCGTGAGGTCTATCGTGGGCACTAGGTTGACCCGGGTGCAGTGTGGGCCAGTTGCTGGGTGAAGTCATTGGAGGCTGGTCGTCTTAAAAAAGGTGGTGGATGCTTGGGCTCTGCACTCCTCATGACAAGCAAACCAGGGGCTGGAAAGCGGGTGTGGCGCCCCGCATTTATGTGGCACGCTTGCACGATGCATATCATCTAGGGGGCGTCTATGACTGGGCTGGTACTGGAACTGCAAGCTGCCTGTTATTCCGACTCGGTTTCGGTCGTTGAGCTTTTAAGGATGGCGCGGGTGGTTTCAGTAAAGCTAGGTATGGGGTCGATTAATGAGTGGCTGAAGAACGAAATGGATGGTTATCCCAGTTCGGATGCGGCGCCCGACTACCGACGAGTGAGGGGCAAGCTGGAATGCTTTAATCCTTATCTCGGCTACATTCCCCTTGGCAGCAACGATCCGACGATGGATCACCACCTTTCGCGGATGACCCTTCGATTTCCACTGTCTGAGATAGCGGATATTGCCCAGAATCAACAAAATTCGGTTCGACTCTCGTTTTCTCATCAACTTGCGCACGACATTATGGCCGGAATGGAGGAGCCTTTTGAGCCCTCCTTGCTCGTACCTGTCGGTCAGCTCCGACGAATCGTGTCGTCAGTAAAAGATAAAATCCTAAATTTCGCTCTGGACCTAGAACAGCAAGGCATCATTGGAGACGGTATGACCTTTTCAAAGGATGAGAAACAGGCCGCAAGCCACATCTCATACAACGTCAACATCGAAAATATGCACGGTTCGCAGGTGCAGCAGGGAACCAGTAATTCCAATCAGGTCATCAACTCTGCCGTGGATCTGGAGGCCTTGTCGACTCTGATCGAACAGTTGGTCCTCGTGACAACTCAAATTCCGGATCCCAAGGCGCGAGCCCAGTTCAGCTCAGACCTGCAAACAATCGAAGCGCAAATAGCTGCTCCATCTCCTCGTCCGAGTATTCTCCGAGAGTGCCTGCAGTCAGTCAGATCTATCCTGGAAGGCGCTGGCGGAAACATTGCCGCCGAGCAGCTGCCGGCTCTGGTGGCGATGCTCGCTTCTCTTCCTACGTGATACGAAAGTGCTCTGGCCCCAAATCAGTGCAGGAGCTCTTTTGACATCCCTCGTTAAACTGCGGCTCTTCAAGCCAGCCCCTCTCGAGCTTTAGCGACTCTTGTTATTGCAGAGAGAGCATGTTCCGCTGACGCGGTTTTGTCGCATCTATTTCGAATTTTTCGCACTTATTTCGAGGTCCGACAGCCACCACCGACCAGCGCTGGCGCGGACGCCGTATGGTGCGGTTGGCGGAAGGGCCGCTGCGGCCAGTGGGTCAGCGGCCCGCGCCCGGCGACGGAATGGATCGCCGCCACCTGCAAGGCTTCGTCTTCATCCAGCGGCGGCATCAGGCCGGGCAGGCGGCTGGCCAGCAGCGTCTTGCCGGTGCCGGGCGGGCCGCTGAGCAGGAGGTTGTGCGCCCCGGCGGCGGCCACCAGCAGGGCGCGCTTGGCAGCGGTCTGGCCTTGCACGTCGGCGAGGTCGGGATAGGGCGGGGTGCTGCGCAACAGGCCGTTCGCCTCATAGGGCCGCAGGCGCTCCTGGCCGCTGAAGTGCGCGGCCAGCTCCAGCAGGTGGCCGACCGCATAGACTGTCAGCCCGCTGGCGAGGCTGGCTTCCTCGGCATTCTCCTTCGGCACCACCAGCGCCCGACCGGCGGCGCGAGCGGCCAATGCGGCGGGCAATACGCCCGGCACCGGGCGCAGGGTGCCGGAGAGCGCCAGTTCACCGAGGCATTCCAGGTCATCCAGGCCGCTGGCATCGGCGAGCTGCCCGCTGGCGGCGAGGATGCCCAGGGCGATGGCCAGGTCGAAGCGCCCGCCATCCTTCGGCAGATCAGCCGGGGCGAGATTGAGGGTGATGCGGCGGGCGGGGAAGTCGAAGCCTGCGTTGAGCAGGGCGCTGCGCACGCGGTCCTTGCTCTCCTTCACCGCGCCTTCGGGCAGGCCGACCAGGGTCAGCGACGGCAGGCCGTTGGCCAGGTGCGCCTCGACGGTGACGCCGGGCGCTTCTACGCCGACCTGGGCGCGGCTGTGGACGATGGCGAGGGACATGGATCACTCCTTGATCACATGCCGCCCCGCCGGAGGGGCTTATTCGGCTTGTTCGGCCGGGGCGTCGGCGGGCGGCGAGAGCTTGGCTTCCATTTCCGCGACCTTGGCTTCCAGTGCCTCGAGGCGGGCGCGGGTGCGGGCGAGCACCACCATCTGGCTGTCGAACTCGTCACGGCTGACCAGATCGAGCTTGCTGAAGGCGCTCTGCATCAGAACCTTGAACTGGGCTTCCAGCTCGGCCTTCGGCAGGGGCGATTCGCCACCGAACAGGCGTCCGGCTTGTTGGCTGATGGCATCGAGGAAGGCTTTGGGCGGCAGCATGGTTCATGGGTTCCGGATTGAATCAGAGCGCAGTCTATCACGCAGCCGGCGCTGGCAGCGGAGCGGGGGATTGCACGCTTTTTGAGCAGTATGCCCGCTGCGCGTGCGCGCTTTCGGTGCGCCCGATGGCGACTGGCGATTGGCCAGAACGCCAGTATTTCCAGCAAGTGGCTGAAAGCACGGGCATTTCGCCGAGCTGGCAAGGTTCATGCTTTGGGGCATGTATGGCGTGCACCGATGCAGTTCCGGTGCGGCAGGCGAAGCGGGGGATCGCGACGCATCAAGCGGCCGGATAAGAGTCGGAGTGCTGAGGTAGGGCGGCCGGCGCATTACAAAAGCCAGACACTGCGCTTAGACTTGTCCCCGGGTTCGTTCTTCCTGGGGCGGGTCCACCAAAACACGGGAGAGAGTTACATGAAGCTAGTCACAGCCATCATCAAGCCGTTCAAGCTGGACGACGTTCGTGAGTCGCTGTCCGAGATCGGCGTGCAGGGCATCACTGTGACCGAAGTCAAGGGCTTCGGCCGGCAGAAGGGCCACACCGAGCTGTACCGTGGCGCGGAATACGTCGTCGATTTCCTGCCTAAGGTGAAGATCGACGTCGCCATCGCCGATGACCAACTGGATCGTGTTATCGAAGCCATCACCAAGGCCGCCAACACCGGGAAGATCGGTGACGGCAAGATCTTCGTCGTAAACCTGGAACAGGCCATTCGTATCCGTACCGGCGAAACCGGCACCGACGCGATCTAAGCCAAGCCCACACCGAACCCCACGCCCCAGGAGAAACAACAATGACTCTGCGCAGATACGCAGGGCTAGGCGCCCTATTGCCTCTCGCAATGCCCGGTCTGGCCTTGGCTGACGAAGCCGCGGCCCCCGTCCTGAACAGCGGTGACACCGCCTGGATGCTGATTTCCAGCGCGCTGGTGCTGCTGATGACCATCCCCGGCCTTGCGCTGTTCTACGGCGGCATGGTGCGCGCCAAGAACGTGCTGTCGATCATGATGCAGTGCTTCGCGATCACCGCGCTGGTGAGCATCCTCTGGGTCGTCTACGGCTACAGCCTGGCCTTCGACACCGTGGGCATGGAAAAGGGCGTGGTCAACTTCGCCTCCTTCGTCGGCGGCCTGGACAAGGCGTTCCTCGCCGGACTGACCAGCACCGGCCTGACCTCCGCCACCGCGCTGTTCCCCGAAAGCGTATTCGTGATGTTCCAGATGACCTTCGCGATCATCACCCCGGCGCTGATCGTCGGTGCCTTCGCCGAGCGCATGAAGTTCTCCGCCCTGCTGATCTTCACTGCGCTGTGGTTCACCCTGGTCTACGCACCGATCGCCCACATGGTGTGGAGCGGCGACGGCGGCCTGCTGTGGGACTGGGGCGTGCTGGACTTCGCCGGCGGCACCGTGGTGCACATCAACGCCGGTGTCGCGGGCCTGGTCGCCGCTCTGGTGATGGGCAAGCGCAAGGGCTACCCGAACGCCGCCATGGCGCCGCACAACCTGGGCTACACCCTGATCGGCGCGGCCCTGCTGTGGGTGGGCTGGTTCGGCTTCAACGCCGGTTCCGCCGCTGCCGCCAACGGCACCGCCGGCATGGCCATGCTGGTCACCCAGATCGCCACCGCAGCCGCCGCTCTGGGCTGGATGTTCGCCGAGTGGATCACCCACGGTAAGCCGAGCGCCCTGGGCATCGCTTCGGGCGTGGTTGCCGGCCTGGTCGCCGTCACCCCGGCCGCCGGTACCTGCGGCCCGATGGGCGCCATCGTGATCGGCCTGGCCGCCGGCGTGATCTGCTTCTTCGCCGCCACCAGCCTCAAGCGCGCCATCGGCTACGACGACTCCCTGGACGCCTTCGGCGTGCACGCGGTCGGCGGCATCGTCGGCGCCCTGCTCACCGGCGTGTTCGCAGCCCCTGCCCTGGGCGGCTTCGGCACCGTGACCGACATCGGCGCGCAGCTGTTCACCCAGTTCAAGGGGGTGGCCTTCACCATCGCCTACACCGCGATCGTCAGCTTCGTGATCCTCAAGGTGCTGGATCTGGTCATCGGCCTGCGCGTCACCGAGGAAGAGGAAACCATGGGTCTGGACCTCTCCCTGCACAACGAGCGCGGCTACAACCTGTAAGGCTTCGCGCAAGTTCGACGAAGGGCGCCTACGGGCGCCCTTTGTTTTTTTGAGCATCACGCTAGAATGCGCGCGCATCACCGTTCCCGACGGAGGAGAGCCCGCCATGTGGCAGCAGAAATCCATCACCCTGCGCCCGCGTTCGCGAGGCTTCCACCTGGTCACCGACGAGGTCCTGGCCGCGTTGCCGGAACTCGCGCAGTGCCGCGTCGGTCTGCTGCACCTGCTGTTGCAGCACACCTCGGCGTCGCTGACGGTGAACGAAAATGCCGACCCCTCCGTGCGCCGCGACTTCGAGCGATTCTTCAATCGCCTGGTGCCGCAGGGCGAGGGCGGCTATGAACATGATTACGAAGGCCCGGACGATCTGCCGGCGCACTTCAAGGCCAGCCTGCTGGGCTGCCAGCTGACCCTGCCGATACAGGATGGCCACTTGGCAATGGGCACCTGGCAAGGTATCTATCTCGGCGAGCACCGTGACCATGGTGGCCCGCGCCGGATACTGGCGACCTGGCAGGGCGAGCTTGTATGAATTTTTTCCAGCTGCGTTCGTCAAAGCGCGCAGCTGGGCTATAACTAACGTGCTTTGCAGCACCACAGAGGTTGAATAATGAGCGACGAAGAACTGGAACAGGACGAGCTGGACGGCGCCGACGAGGACGATGGCGAGGAGCTCGCCGCGGCTGACGATGGCGAAGCCGAAGGCAGCGATGGGGATGAAGCCCCTTCTTCTTCCGGCGGTGGCAAGAAAGCCAAGGCCGCGGTAGAGGAAGAGGAACTGCCCTCGGTCGAAGCCAAGCAGAAGGAGCGCGATGCCCTGGCCAAGGCGATGGAGGATTTCCTCAATCGCGGCGGCAAGGTGCAGGAGATCGAACCCAACGTGGTTGCCGATCCGCCCAAGAAACCGGATAGCAAATACGGCAGCCGCCCTATCTGATATCTGACGCGACATGAAAAAGCCCCGCCATTCCCGAGAGGGAGTGGCGGGGCTTTTTTATTGTCTGCTTGTTGCGTGGATTCAGGGTTGTAGGAGCGAGCTTGCTCGCGAACGGGGTTCCCGGCAACTGCGGGATTCAGGCGGTTCGCGAGCAAGCTCGCTCCTACAGGCGGGCCAGCACCCCCGGCAGTTCCGCCAGGTTGTGGATGATCGCGCTGGGCGCTTCCTCGCCGTCCCAGTCCTTGTGCCCCGGGTTGAACCAGATCGCCTTCATTCCCGCCCACCGCGCCCCGGCGATGTCGTCGCTGGGATGGTCGCCGATGTGTACCGCCTGCTCCGCCGCCACGCCACCGCGCTTGAGCGCTTCCTGGAAGGGACGCGGGTCCGGCTTGCCGACGCCCAGCTCCTCCGCGCACAGGGCGAACTGGAAGTAGTCGGCCAGGCCCAGGCGACGCACGTCGGCGTTGCCGTTGGTGAGCACGCCGAGGATGAACTGGTTGGCCAGGCGTTCCAGCGTCGGATGCACTTCGGGGAACAGCGCCACCTGGTGCCGCGCGTGGAGGAAGGCCTGGAAACCGGCCTCGGCCAGGTCGCCGGCCTCAGCCTGTGGATAACCGGCGTTGAGCAGCGCGTGGAACAGGATGCGCCGGCGCAGTTCGCTCAGGCGGTGGCGCAGCATCGGATCTTCACCCAACAGGCGCGAGCGGATCGCCCACAGGTGCTCGATGGGCACCGGGCCGAGCCGCGCGGCGTTCACCGCCAGCCATTCGCGCAGGGTGGCTTCCGCGCTGTTCATCACCGGGGCAACGTCCCACAGCGTGTCATCGAGGTCGAAGGTGACCAGACGGATACTCATTCTTCAGCTCCCGGCTCGCCATCGTGCTTGCGCCGAGCCCGTGGATGCGCCTGGTCGTAGACCGTGGCGAGGTGTTGGAAATCCAGGTGGGTGTAGATCTGCGTGGTGGCGATGTCGGCGTGGCCGAGCAGCTCCTGGACGGCACGCAGGTCCTGGGACGACTCCAGCATATGGCTGGCGAAGGAGTGTCGCAGCATGTGCGGATGCAGGTGCTGGCCCAGCTCGCGCACGCCGGCTTCGCGCACCCGCAACTGGATGGCGCGGGGCGTCAGGCGTTTGCCGCTGCGGCCGATGAACACCGCGTTGTCCTGCGGCGAGGCCAGTGCGCGCAAGGGCAGCCAGGCTTCGATGGCCTGCCGCGCCGCGCGGCCCACGGGCAGCTCGCGCACCTTGTTGCCTTTGCCGTGTACGCGCACCAGACCCTCCTTGAGGTCGAGCCATTCCAGGTCGAGGCCGACCAGTTCGGAGAGGCGCAGGCCGGAGGAATAGAACAGCTCCAGCACGGCCTGGTCACGGCGGGCGATGAAGTCGTCCTCGACGCCGCCGTCGAGCAATTGCGCGGTGCGGTCGGTGTCGAGGGTGCGCGGCAGCTTGCGTGCGCCCTTGGGCGCGGACAGGCCGTCGGCGGGATTGTGCCGGCAGCGGCCTTCGCGGATCAGATACTGGAACAGCCCGCGGGTGGCCGACAACAAGCGCGCCAGGCTGCGGCTGGCGAGGCCCTGCTGGTGCAGGCGGGCGACGAACAGGCGCAGGTCGCGCACCTGCAGCGCCGGCCAGTCGCCGATCGAGGCTTTCTCGCAGAGGGAGGTCAGGCGCGTCAGGTCGCGGCGGTAGCCGTCGAGCGTGTGGGTGGACACCTGGCGCTCGCTGCGCAGGTGTTCCATGTAGGCGTCGATGTCGGCTTCAAGCTTCAAGCGTCAGCTCCAAGTACAGGCATGCGTGCTCTTGCAGCTTAGAGCCTGTTCACGATCTGCTGCGCGTCGGCATAACTGCGTTAAAAACAGGCTCGGACTGCTCATTTACAGCTCGTAAACTCCGCGTCCTCGCCTGTTTTTGCCTTGTTCTGCTCTAGCTCGCGAGATCGTGAACAGGCTCATACAGCGTGAGGCGTGCCGCTGCTGTTATCGGACCGACCGCAGCGGCGTGGAAAAGCGCGGCAGGGTGCGCGCGAGGACTTCGGCGACGTAGCCGAGGAAGAGGGTGCCCAGCGAGCTCTTGTAATGCTGCGGATCGGGGCTGCCGATCGCCAGCACGCCATGCAGGCCCTGGAAGGTCAGCGGCACCACGGCGGCGGAGCCGACCTGCTCGCGTTCGCTTTCGCAGAACAGGAAGGCCAGCTCGTGGGGGCGCAGCACGCCGCAGACGGTCTTGCCGCCCGACAGCAGGCCGCCGATGGCCTGGTGCGCCTCGGCGCTGCTCACCGAGCGGCCCACCGGCAGGTTGTTGTCGCTGAACAGGATCAGGCTGACATAGGGCACGAGGAATTCGTGGCGCAGGCTGTCTTCCACCGTGCTGACGATCTCCTCCAGGCTGGTGGCGTCGAGCAGGTCGAGCACCAGGCGGCGGGTCTTGTCGAACAGCCGGTCGTTGTCGCGGGCCACGTCCATCAGCTGCGACAGCCGATGCCGCATCTCGATGTTGCGCTCGCGCAGCAGGCGTACCTGGCGCTCCACCAGCGACACGGCATCGCCCGGCTGGTGCGGAATGCGCATCTCCGGGATCAGCTCGTCATGATCGACGAAGAATTCAGGGTGCCGGCGAAGATAATCGGCGACCTGTTCGGCTTCGAGCGTAACGGTGGGGTCCTGCGGAGTATCGGTCATAAGCGTCCCGGTTTATTGCCTGCGCCTGCTCATGCGGCGTTGGAAACAGGCCTTATAGACGTACCTGGCCTTCGAACACCCGCACCGCGGGCCCGGTCATCATAACGGGCTGACCCGGTCCTGCCCACTCGATGGACAACCGTCCGCCGGGAAGCTCGATCTGTACCGGCGATTGCAGCCAGCCCTGGCGAATGCCGGCGACCGCTGCCGCGCAGGCGCCGGTGCCGCAGGCGAGGGTCTCGCCAGCGCCACGTTCCCAGACGCGCAGGCGCGCCAGGTGCGGGTTAACGATCTGCAGGAAGCCGATGTTGGCCTTCTGCGGGAAGCGCGGGTGCACTTCCAGTTTCGGCCCGAGGGTGCGCACCGGGGCGCTGTCCACGTCATCCACGCGCAGCACACCGTGCGGGTTGCCCATGGAGATGGCGGCGAGCTCGACGCTCTGGCCGTCCACCTCGACGCTGTAGCTCAACGCCTCGGCGTCGGCCTGGAACGGCACCTGCTCGGGCGCCAGGCGCGGCGCGCCCATGTCCACCGTGACCTGGCCATCGTTGGCGATGGTCAGCTCGATCATCCCGCCCTTGGTTTCCACGCGGATGGTCTTTTTCACGGTCAGGCGTTTGTCGACCACGAAGCGGGCGAAGCAGCGCGCGCCGTTGCCGCACTGTTCGACCTCGGTGCCGTCGCAATTGAAGATGCGGTAGCGGAAGTCCGCTTCAGGCGTGCTCGGCGGCTCGACGATCAGCAGTTGATCGAATCCGACCCCGAAATTGCGGTCGCCCCACTGTTTCACGTGGCGCGGTTGCACATGGGCGTGCTGGCTGACCAGGTCCAGGACCATGAAGTCATTGCCCAGCCCATGCATCTTGGTAAAGCGCAGAAGCATCGTCGTCTCGGCCTCAGTCCGGCAGCAGGCTTTCGCCGGCGAACAGCTCTTGTCGTGTTCCGTGGCGACGCACCCAGTGCGCGGCCGAGCTATCCACCAGCACCTCGGCGGCGCGGCCCCGGGTGTTGTAGTTGGAATTCATGACGAAACCATAGGCGCCGACCGAACGTACGGCCAGCCGGTCACCTTCTTCGCGGACGGGGTTGCGGAGCCGGGCGAGGAGGTCGCCGTTACCGCTTTGCGGCATGCCGAAACGCCCGGCGATTGCCGGTGACGGCACGTCTGACGCGAACAGTTGCCCGTCGCGGACGTCGAAGGCGTCCATGGGAACGCCCTCAGAGACCGTAGCGGTCCTTGCTGTGTTCGCTCTTGGCCTTCTGGTCGTCCGGCAGGTACAGCGGGCCTTTCTGGCCACAGCCGGCCAGCGCGGCGGTCAGCACGGCCAGCGCGACGAAGGGAAGCAGCAGTCGCTTCATGGCGGAATCCTTGTAATAAAGCGTCAATTGGACCGGAGTATACCGACCCCCCGCCGGCTTGCCTATTCGAGCGGACTCCCGCCCGGCGGGGCTTGCGGCTCGCGCGGGGCGGGCAACTGGCCCTATGATTGCGGGCAAAAAAACGGAAAGCCCGATGGACTATCGCGATCCCCTGCCCAGTTCGGTGTCGGTGGCCTACCTGCAGGGCCTCGTGGAGCATCTGCAGCGCCAGGGCGTCGATCCGTCGCGGTTGCTGGCGACGGTGCAACTGGAACCGTCGATCCTCACCCAGCGCGACCAGCGCATCGCCGCCAGTGCGTACCTGGAGCTGGTGGGCGTCGGCGTGCGCCTGAGCGGCGACGACAACCTCGGCCTGCACCTGGGAGAGGCGGTGCGCCCCGGCTACTACGGGGTGCTGGGCTACCTGATCATGAGCTGCGCGACCCTCGCCGATGCGCTGCACCGCCAGGCCCGCTATGCCGCGCTGGTGGGCAACCTCGGTCGCGTCGAGCTGGCCGACGAGCCGCCGCGGGAGGGTTGCGAGGCGCTGGTGAAGCACAGCTGGGTGCCGCTGCTGCCGCAACAGCAGCGGCAGATGAGCGAAGAGACCCTGGCCGGCTGGGTGAGCTTCGGCCACTGGGTCAGCGGCGTGGACGAGGCGCCCTGCGAGGTGCGCTTCAGCCACAGCGCGCCGGCGGATGTCAGCGAACACGAACGCATCTTCCGCTGCCCGGTGCTGTTCGATCAGCCGGACAATGCCCTGGTCTTTCCCAGGCGCCTGCTGGCGCTGCCGCTGGGCCAGGCCGACGCCCAGGTGCGGCGCACCCTGGACGCCTACGCCGAGCGCCTGCTGGCGGAAATCAACAAGGGCGACAGCGTGCTCGACCGCGCCCGCCTGGAGCTGGCGCGCCAGTTGCCGGAGCTGGGTGCGGACCTCGAGCGCCTGTCGCAGACCCTCGCCCTGAGCCCGCGCACCCTGCAGCGCCGCCTGCGCGACACCGGCCTGTCCTTCAGCCAATTGGTGGACGAAACCCGCCAGCAGCTGGTGCTGCACTACTTGCGCGATGCGGCGCTGGACAGCGCCGACATCGCCTACCTGCTGGGTTTCAGCGAGGCCGGCTCGCTCGCCCGTGCATTCCGGCGCTGGACGGGGCAGAGTCTGGGCCAATACCGGCGTAAACTGGTGCCTTTGACCGATCCCGAGGACGATGCATGAGCACTTTGAGCGAGGCCCGCTTCCATGACCTGGTGGACGCCGTACAGGTAACGGTGGAGGACGCCTTCGACGACAGCGACCTGGACGTGGACCTGGAGAACTCCAGCGGCGTACTGACCGTGCGCTTCGAGAACGGCACCCAGTTGATCCTCAGCCGCCAGCCGGCCCTGCGCCAGTTGTGGGTGGCAGCGCGCTCCGGCGGTTTCCACTTCGACTACGACGAATCCGGCTCGCTGTGGGTCTGCGACAGCACCCGCGAGCCGCTGGGCGCGCTGCTCAACCGCGCCACGCTGGAACAGGCGGGCGAGGATGTCGACTTCCCCGGAATCTGAGCCGCAGGCGAGGGTAGCCTCACCCTGCCGCCGGCACTGTTGCCTGGACGAGGCGGACGTCTGCCTCGGCTGCGCTCGTACCCTCAGCGAGATCCTTGAGTGGGGCGCAGCGGACAACGAGCGGCGCCGGGCGATCCTGGCGGACTGCGAAAAGCGCCGAAACAACCACGCGCCGAAGTGGTGACTGGTCGGTGTTGCTTATTTTCTGTGCTGTGTTAGTGTCCGGGAAAACCCCGCCTTGGGCGGGGTTTTTCTTTTTTTGGATTTCATTGTGCGTTCGATTGTCGAACGTCTTTACTGCCAGAACACCCAGGGCCCCGAACGCGCGAGCGTCCGGGGCTCTCCTGTAAGGAGACTGCCAACCATCATGACCACTTCACCGGCCATCACCGTTACCCGACTCGATCTGCAACGTCTGGAGCGCATGCTCGACAGCCTGGATGAGTACGGCCCCGCTGCCGAGGCGCTGGAGGCCGAACTGGCCCGTGCCACGGTCGTTGGCCATGATGAGGTACCGCCGGGCGTGGTCACGATGAATTCCACCGTGCGCTGCCGCGAGGAAGGCAGCGGCAAGGAATACCACCTGACGCTGGTCTACCCGGCCGACGTCGGCGGTGAAGGCAAAGTGTCGATCCTCGCCCCGGTGGGCACCGCGCTGTTGGGCCTGACCACCGGTCAGAGCATTGATTGGCCGGCGCCCAGCGGCAAGACGCTGAAGCTGACCCTGCTGGAAGTGGAATACCAGCCCGAGGCTGCCGGCGACTTCGATCGCTGATCCGCGGTCTGCGAAGACCCCGCCTCCGGGCGCTTCGCGCCGCGGCCGTTCAGGCCTCGGCCAACGCCCGGTTCAGAGCCTGCTCCAGGCTCTGCTTGTAACGCAGGAAATGCACCGTCTGCAGCTCGCCGCCTTCCTGCATCGCCGACAGGTCGAGGTCGGTGATGTAGCAGGGATAGCGCTCCTGGCCGCTGCGCTGGCCGAGGATGTGCCGCGCCACCGCCTGGAACAGCACGTCCCCGTACTCCAGTTCGGAGAACTCGCGGTGGTTGCAGTACAGCGTGGTGCGGGCGCGTTGCCGGTTGCCCGGTTCGATGATCGCCTGCACGTTGTAGTACGGCAGCACTTCCAGCGCCTGCGGCGCGTTGCGGCGCTCGATCCGCTGCGCGCGCTGGTGGCCGTTGGGCAGGACCTCGTAGAAGAGGATTTCCGCGCCCACCGAGGCCTCGTCTTCAAGTAGCGGTAGCTGCGCATTGCGCCGGTACTGCACCGATTGCAGGAAGCGTTGCAGTGGCAGCAGTAGGCTTTCTTCGCTGTCGTAGGCCTGCTGGCGGCGCCAGAGCGCGTTGCGTTCGTCGAGGACGCTGATCTCGGCGTTTCCCTCGTCCAGTCGATAGAACACCTGCACGCAGTTGGCGCGGCCCAGCGGCAGGATCAGCGCCAGGTCTTCGCCTTCCAGTGCATGCCGGTCCAGTTGCAGGAAGCCGTTGTCCTGCTGGGTGTCGCCCAGGTGCTCGATCAGCGCCGGCAAGCCTTCCACCACGCGGTGGCTGACATCGCCCGGGGTCAGTTGCAGCAGGTGGAAGTGTTGCCGCACCTGCAGCAGGAAGCGCCCGCCGCGCCCGCTGGCGAGCTGTCCATGGGCATCGCGGATCAGGTCTTCCACGCGCTGGGCGATGGCGACGGCGCGGTTGCGGCAGAAGCAGCGCACCAGCAGGCGCGGCGGCGGGGCGTCGGTGGGCAGTCCGTTGAGGAAGTCGCGCAGGCAGTCGAGCAGTGCGTGGGGCCCGGCGAAGCGGTTGACCACCAGCTCGTTCCAGCTGTTCAGGGTGATCTGGTCGAGGGTCAACACCAGGTTGTCGCGCACGCCGGAGTAGCCGAGGGAGTCGGTGCGCTCGGTAGTCATGTGCACGTTCATCTGGCTGTGCTGGCGCAGCGGGTCGAGACCGACGTTCACCAGGATTAGCGTCTGCGCCGGTACGCTGCTGCGCAGCAGGGCGCTTTCCGGCACGTCGGGGAGCGGCAGCGGGAAGGCCTGCTGCAGGGAGCCCAGCAGGTTCTGCAGTTCGAATTCGCTCAGGTCGCTGGTGCCCGGCTGCAGGGACAGGCGCGTGGTGGCGTCGATCACGCCGTTGCGGTGGCTCCAGGCCAGCAGCTCCATCAGGTCGCGGGCGCGGCGCAGCGGCGCGAAGTCGGCCATTTCCTGCAGCGCCAGGCTGCCGCTGAACAGCGCCCAGGACGGCGGCTTGCCGGCCTCGGCGGGCAGCTGGGCGAGGGTGAGGATGTCTTCGGCGACATCCGGGGCGATGCCCGGGTTGATGAACTCGACCTTGCCGGCCTTGCGCTCGAAGGCGGCGTACAGGCGCCGGCCGAGCACGCTCAGGTCGCGCGGGTCGATGCCGCTGGCGGCCCGTTGCAGGCGGGCGAACTGGGAGAGAAAGCGGTAGCTGTGGGTCAGTTCGTTGACCAGCGCGCGGCGCTCCAGCAGCACCTGGCGGACCTTCCATTGGCTGCGGCTGTCGAGCAGCCCGTAGGTGCGGCTGTCCCAGTTCCACTCGGCGGACAGGCGCTCCATCAGCTTGCGTTGCCAGCTCTTGCGGCCCTGGCGCGGCGGGCGGCTGAGTTTCTTGCCGATCTTCAGGTACAGGCAACGGCGGATCAGCTCCAGGCGTTCCCGTTCGCCGCGCGCCGCCAGGTATTCCTCCAGGCGGCGGTAGAGCATCACGTAGGGGTCGAGCTCGTCCTCGTCCAGCCGCCCGGCGTAGATCGCTTGCTTGTAGCGCAGGCTCAGGCAGGCGACGTTCGGGTGCTCGCTGGCGTAGACCTCGGTGAGTAGCAGCTTGAGCACCGACTTGTAGGGCGACTCGATGCCCTTGAACAGTTGCCACATGCCGGCGCCGATGAACTCGCCGGGCGGGATGCGCGCCAGGTGGCCGAGGTCGAGGACGTCGTCGGCACGGATGAAGCGCTTGCTCAGCAGCGTCTCGCAGTACTGCGCGTAGCGGCCTTCTTCGTAGACCGGCACCAGCCACCACAGCGGTGTGCGCCCGCCGAGCCAGATGGCGGTACGGTAGAACTCGTCGAGCAGCAGGTAGTGCTGGCTGGTGCCGCAGTCGTCGGAGGTCAGGCGGGCGTCGCGCGCGCCCTGGGTGAAGCGTTGCGGCTCGATGAAGAAACAGTGCACCTCGGCGCCCTGGGTCGCGGCCCACTGCTCCAGCAGGTCGCACTTGCGCCGCAGTTCGCCCAGTTCCTGCGCGGAAAGATCGGAGGCGTGGCAGACCCACAGGTCCAGGTCGCTCTGCTCGGCCTGGGCGACGGTGCCCAGACTGCCCATCAGGAACAGGCCGTGGATCGGCAGCGGCGGGTCGCCGCGACGTGGCTTGTAGCTGAAGGAGCGGGTCAGGCGCTGGGCTTCGGCGAGCAGTTCGTCGTCCGGGACGAAGTTCGACAGGCCCGCCGGCGTTGCCGCCGACACGTAGCCGGGCAGCAGCGGATGGTTCACGTCCAGCAGCAGCGGCAGCAGCTTCAACACCAGTTGCTGGCGCGTGGACAGCGCCTCGCTGGCGCGTCGCAGGCGGCCAGCATTGACCTTCAGGAAGCGCTGGCGCAACTGCGCCAACACCTTGCGGTCGATGCCTTCGTCGATGTCCGGGCGAATCTCGGGGGTGAGCGTCATGGCGTACTGCGGCCTGGCCAACGGCGCCGCATCAGGGGGTGCGGCGCCCGGAAGTTTGCCAGGTTATCGCCCGCTCGAGGCGAAACTTGAGGTCAGCTGCGCAGGATGCCCAAGAGAACCTGGGCGTGCTCGGCGGCGTCGAGACCCAGGCTGGTCAGGTAACCTCCGTCGGGTTTGTCGATCAGCCCCTTGGCATGGAGGCGTTCGGCCGCCGCGACGGTGTCCCGCGAGGCGTCATGGTGGACTTTCAGGCCCGCCTGGCTGTTCTCCAGATCGTAGAGCGCCAGCAGGTCCAGTTCCGCAACCATATCTTTGGTGAAAGCCATACGCGCAACTCCCAATGGTCAATGAGACCCCAGTGTAGTCTCAAGTCCGCCCGGTTCGGCAAGCGTCGTTACGCCTCAGTTCCGTCGGGCAGGGTCGGCAGCGCGCGCAGGGCCTGCTCGTACCACTCGCCGTCGAAGGCGCGGTCTTCGGCCAGCATGGCCTCGATTTCGTGGGCGAGCACCAGGGCCATCAGGTGCAGCGCATCCTCGCGCTCGTAGCCGACCAGGGTGAGCTTGTTGAACACCGCGCGGGCGGCCGGCGGGCTTTCGCTCTCGATCTGGTTCTCGATGGCCTGGATCAGGGTGTCTTCGGCGAAGGACTCTTCGCCATCGTCTTGGTCGGTCATCACGTTGCTCTCCGATGGGCTTGTGAAGCGGCGGGAAGTTGGCCAACCTGCGGGCAACTTCAGGCTTGGAAGGATTGTCGGGCGACATGATCACCTATTACACCCTCGTCGGCGACCGCCTGGTGCGTCACAACGGCAACGAGTGCCACGGCATGCCCAAGGACACCCTGTGGATCGACCTGTTCCAGCCCACGCTGGAGGAGGAGCAGTTGCTGGAGTCGATCATCGCGGTGGACGTGCCGACCCGTGAGGAAATGGCCGAGATCGAGGACTCTTCGCGCTTCTACGAGAGCAATGGCGCGCTGTACATGACCACCACGGTGGTCGGCGGCATCCGCGAGCACAAGCCGAGCACCTCGGAAGTCACCTGCGTGCTGACACCGCACTGGCTGGTGACGGTGCGCTACACCGACCTGCTGGCCTTCCGTACTTTCGAGGCACGCACCCAGCGCGGTGGCTGCGATGGCAAGAGCGACCAGTTGTTCGTGACGCTGATAGACAGCGTGGTGGACCGCATCGCCGACGTGCTGGAGACGGTGCAGCAGCAGCTCGATTCGCTGTCCAACGGCATCTTCCACGAGGGCCAGGCCAGCGGCGGCAAGGCCGACCTGCAGGGCATCGTCAAGCAACTGGGGCGGGGCAACTCGCTGCTTTCCAAACTCAACGAGAGCCTGCTGAGCATCAGCCGGCCGCTGGCCTACTTCCGCCAGGGCAGCAACGGCTGGATCAGCGAGGAGATCAAGCTGGGCATGAAGTCGGTGGAGCGCGACGTGCGTTCGCTGAGCGAGTACCAGTCGAAGATGTCCGGAGAGATCACCTTCCTGCTCGACGCCACCCTGGGCCTGATCAACATCGAGCAGAACAGCATCATCAAGGTGTTCTCCATCGCCGCCGTGCTGTTCCTGCCGCCGACCCTGGTGGGCACCGTTTACGGCATGAACTTCCAGCACATGCCGGAGCTGGCCTGGATGGCTGGCTACCCGATGGCGCTGGTGGCGATGGTGATCTCGGCGATCATTCCCTACTACTGGTTCAAGTACAAAGGCTGGCTCTAGACGGGGTTGATGCGGGTCAACAAAGGCCCGCCGCGCGGGTTGCACAGTGGAGGGCCGTCCCCACGTCTCACAGGAGGAGACCATGCCGCAGTCCGAAGCCAACAAGTCCGTCCCCGTCAGCGCTCCAGCAACGCCCACTGCAGGCGGCGAGGAAATTCGCGCGCAGAGCCATGGCCCGGTGGCCCTGACCGTCGCCATGGCCCCGCGTGGCAGCAACGAGGACTCCACCTCCGCCGGGCTGCCCGCCGGCTATCCCTACCGTGGCCGCCTGCAGCGCAAGGAGTACGAGAAGCAGAAGGCGCAGCTGCAGGTCGAGCTGCTGAAGGTGCAGAGCTGGGTGAAGGACACCGGCCAGCGCATCGTCGTGCTCTTCGAGGGCCGCGACGCCGCCGGCAAGGGCGGCACCATCAAGCGCTTCATGGAGCACCTCAACCCGCGCGGCGCCCGCGTCGTGGCACTGGAGAAGCCCAGCGACGCCGAGCGCGGGCAGTGGTACTTCCAGCGCTACATCCAGCACCTGCCCACCGCCGGCGAGATCGTCTTCTTCGACCGCTCCTGGTACAACCGCGCCGGCGTCGAACGGGTCATGGGCTTCTGCTCGCCACGCCAGTACCTGGAGTTCATGCAGCAGACGCCGGAGCTGGAACGCATGCTGGTGCGCAACGGCATCCAGTTGTTCAAGTTCTGGTTCTCGGTGAGCCGCGAGGAGCAGCTGCGCCGCTTCGTCTCGCGCCGTGACGATCCGCTCAAGCACTGGAAGCTGTCGCCCATCGACATCCAGTCGCTGGACCGCTGGGATGAGTACACCCAGGCCAAGGAGGCGATGTTCTTCCACACTGACACCGCCGATGCGCCCTGGGTGGTGATCAAGTCCGACGACAAGAAGCGCGCGCGGCTGAACTGCCTGCGGCACTTCCTGCACGTGCTGGACTACCCCGGCAAGGACCCGAGGATCGCCCGCGCCCCGGACGAGCTGCTGGTCGGCCGGGCCGCCGAGCTGGACCGTGACGAACTGGAACGCCTGGTACCGGCCCCGCAGGCGGAGCCGGTTCCGGCCTGAGCCGCTACTGCTGGCTGAGTTGCATCAACTGGCCGGACACCGCCCGGGCGTTGCGTTCAACGATGATCGGTGCCCAGGGCCGGCCCGAGGTGCTGACCACGGTGCTGCTCTTGCTGTTCATGTCCTGCAGCGCCTTGCTCAGGTACTCCCAGCGGGTGTTCAGCTTCTTGGTCGCGTCAGTGTCCGGCAGTTGTGCGATGCGCTGCGACAGTAACGGCACCAGCACGCCTTCGTCCTGCCCCAGGTAGACCTGGGGTTGTTCGCGTGCCAGTTCCAGCCCGCTGAGGTAGGCGCGGCCCAGGTACTGGGTGGCGAGGAACTCGACCCGTACCGGCAACTGCCACAGCGGAATCTGGCTGGCGTCGGTGCTGGCCGGGACGAAGCGTTCGATCTGGCCCAGCAGGTCGCGCAGGGCGCGGCTGAGGTCCTGGTTGTAGCGCCAGGGCAGGTTTTCTTCCTTGGGGCCGTAGGACACGCCGTTGCGTATTTGCGTAACGAAATCGGCGTGGGCCTTCTTCAGCGCCTCATCGGATCTGGGGTAGGTCCTGATGGCCTGGTCCAGGGTGGCCAGGTCTTTCTCCAGTTGGGCGGCGTGGTCCTCCTGGAAGCCTTCGCCGCGCAGCAACAGCAGGCTGTTGATCGAGCGACAGGTGTAGACCTGCAAGGTCTGCAACTGCAGTTCGTCACTGGGCAGGTTGGCTTGGGCGGAGAGGGCGAGGAGTCCGAAACAGCACAGCAGAATACCGCGAAGCACATCGAGCTTTCGGAGCATGGCGGGCGTTTCCTTGTTGTTATTGTGTGCCGCGCCAGGCGCCGGGTGCGGTTTTTTTGGCGCCAGAGTCGCAGCACCTTCAAGGCTAGCGCCGAACGCCGCCGCTGCAACCATCCAAAAGGAGGATTCGTCAGGTTGCAGGCTTAGGCATGTGCGGCGTGGCGCAGGCGCTCGCGGTCGAGGATCTCGATGCCGCCATAGCTCAGGCGCAGGATGCCCTGGGCCTCCAGGTCCTTGAGGATCTGGTTGGTGGTCTGCCGCGACAGCGAAAGCATGGCCGCCAGCTGTTCCTGCGGCAGGTGCAGTTCACGCTTGGCGGTGGCCGACTCGCCGTAGCCCTCGGCGATCATCAGCAGGCGCCGGGCCAGGCGTGGCGCGGCCGGCAGCAGCGACAGCTCCTCCAGCACGGCGAAGGTGATGCGCAGCTTGTGGCTCATCAGCAGGGCGAAGTCGCGCCAGTATTCCGGGTGCTGCGCCAGCAGCGATTGCAGCGGCGCCACGGGCACCTGCAGGAGTACGGTGGCGCCCTCGGCATAGGCATCGTGAGTGCGCGGCTGGCCGTCGAACAGGCAGATTTCGCCGAACCAGTTGGGTGCTTCCACCAGGGCCAGCAGCGCTTCCTTGCCGCTCTCGCCGACCACGCTGACGCGGATCGCGCCTTCCACCACGCAATACAGGCCGCACGGCGCGTCGCCCCGGGCGAACAGCCGCTGCCCGGCCGGCAGGCGGCGCACTACGGCGGCATCGCACAGCGCGTGGCGCAGGCTTTCGGGCAGGGCCTGGAACCAGCGGCCTTCATTGAGGCGGGACAGGTAGGGTCGGGCGTCGGTCATGGGCTTTGTCGGCTAACTGACAGAGTGGGAAAGCGCGCAAACGCCATCATGCCAGTACCTTGCGGGAGAACAACAATGAAAACGCTCGTCGATCACCTTGCCCAATATGCCGCCTATCACCGTGACCGGCGGAACATCGTCAGCCACTTCATCGGTATCCCGATGATCGTGCTGTCCATCGCCACCCTGCTGTCGCGCCCCGGCTTCGAGCTGGCTGGCCTGACGCTGGCGCCCGCCATGCTGCTGGCGCTGGCCTCGGTGGTATTCTACCTGCGCCTGGACCTGCGCTTCGGCCTGCTGATGACGGTGCTGCTGGCGCTGTCGCTGTGGATCGGCGCGGCGCTGGCCGCCGGTACCACCGCCTCCTGGCTGACCTGGGGCATCGGCCTGTTCGTGGTGGGCTGGATCATCCAGTTCGTTGGCCACTGGTACGAAGGGCGCAAGCCGGCGTTCGTCGATGACCTCTCCGGGCTGATTGTCGGGCCGCTATTCGTCGCCGCCGAAGCCGCTTTCCTGCTGGGCCTGCGTGACGAAGTGCGCCGTGCCGTGGAAGAGCGCGCCGGCCCCACCTGCATCCGCGAGAAGAAGGCGACCGCCTGATCTACCTCATTCTGCGCCGCTGAGCTGGCGCAGGATTCGGGCGCTGTCGGGGTTGGCCGGGAAGAAGGTTTCCAGCGCCAGCTCCGACAGCGTCACGTCCACCGGTGTGCCGAACACCGTGATGGTGCCGATCAGGCTGCACACGCCCAGTTCGGTCTGCAACTGCACCGGGATCAGCACCATGTCGCCGCTGGCCGTTTCGTCATACGGCGGTGCCGGATAGGCCGCCACCTCGTCGCGCAACGCCGCCAATGCCGGGTCGCCGCTGGCTTCGTAGTCGCGCTGCAAACGCTCCACCACGTGCGCCTTCCACGGGCCGAGATTGAGGATGCGCGGCGCCAGCCCCTTGGGGTGCAGGCTCATGCGCAGCACGTTGATCGGTGGCTGCAGCAGCTCCGGGTCGACGCCGATCAGGAAGATATCCACCGTGCGGTTGGACGCCAGCAGGTTCCAGTGGCGGTCCACCACCATTGCCGGGTTCGGCTCGTGGGCCTTGAGCAACTGGTCGATGGCCTGTTTCGCCACGATCAGCGCCGGATCGTCCAGGCCCTTCTCGGAATACACCGGGGCGTAGCCGGCGGCACTGAGCAGGCGGTTGCGTTCGCGCAGGGGGATGTCCAGCTGTTCGGCCAGATGCAGGAGCATCTCGCGGCTGGGCAGGGCGCGTCCGGTTTCGACGAAGCTCAGGTGGCGCGTGGAAATCTCCGCGTCGCAGGCGAGGTCGAGCTGGCTGAGTCGGCGGCGCTGGCGCCATTGGCGGAGCAGGGCGCCGACGGGATGGGCTGGGTTGTTCTGGACTGGACTGTTCATGGGATCGAACGATAGACCTTGCACTTCATTGCGGCCATTACCTGGCAGGTAATCGACGCGCGTCAGGCTCGGGCGGATTCTGCAGCCACACGCCGCCAACCGGTGGCGGTCCCTGAAGGAGCTTCGCCATGACCCTGCTGCAACCGTCCCCGCTGCTTCGCCTCACCCTGAAGATCGATGCCATCGCCGGTGGCGCCATGGGCCTGCTGATGGCCCTGGCCGCGCAGCCGCTCGGCGAGCTGTTCGGCCTGCCTTTCGTCCTGCTGATGGTCGCCGGCATCGTGCTGTTGCCGCTGGCGCTGGTGCTCTACTGGATGTCCTATCAGACGGCGCTGTCGCGCACCGGTGTCTGGGCGGTGATCGCGCTCAATGTCCTGTGGGTGGTGGAGAGCGTTGCCCTGCTGGTGACCGGGTATGTGCAGCCGACCACTCTGGGTTACGCCTTCGTGATTGGGCAGGCGCTGGTGGTCTTGCTGTTTGCCGAGCTGGAGTTCTTCGGCCTGCGCCGGTCGGCGGTTCTGGCCCTGTGATGTTCGCGAGCAAGAACTGGGCGTCCCCCTCGCTCCTACAGCTCAGCGCCGGTGCGCTCTTCGTAGGAGCGAGCTTGCTCGCGAACCGCTTTACGCCAGCGCTTCGCGAACGAAATCGAGGCGGTCCTGGCCGAAGAACATCTCGTCACCAACGAACATCGTCGGCGCTCCAAACATCCCCCGCTTGATCGCTGCCTCGGTATTGGCCTTCAGCGCGTCCTTCACCTCCTGCTCGGCGGTCAGCGCCAGCAGCACCTGCGGATCGAATCCCGCTTCGGCCAGCAACGGGCCGAGCACCGCCGGGTCGCCCAGGTTCAGCGCGTCCACCCACATGCCCTTGAACACGCAGGCCAGCAGCGCCTCGAAGCGTTCCGGCTGGCGCATCTGGATGCCGGTGGCGGCGCGCATCAGGGTAAGGGTGTTGATCGGGAAGTGCGGATTCATCTTCAGCGGCACGCCGTAGCGTCGGGCGAAGCGCAGCATGTCGATCAGGGTGTAGCGGCCCTTGGCCGGGATGGCGATGGGCGAGGCATTGCCGGTGGCCTGGAATACGCCGCCCAGCAGCACCGGGCGGTAGACCAGCTCGGCGCCGGTCTCGGCGCAGATCTTCGGCAGTTGGGTGTAGGCCAGGTAGGAAGTCGGGCTGCCGAAATCGAAGTAGAACTCGACGTTCTTGGTCATGAGTGGCTCTCTTTCTTGTTGTCGTTATGGGCGGGCTACCAGCGCTCGATCCATGGGCGCAGATCCAGTTCGAAGGTCCAGGCGTCCCTGGGTTGGGAGTGCAGATACCAGTAGCTGTCGGCGATGTGCTCGGGGTTCAGGATGCCGTCCTGGTCCTTGAGCTTGTAGCGCTCGGGGAAGGTCTCGCGGATGAACTCGGTGTCGATGGCGCCGTCGACCACCACATGGGCCACGTGCAGGCCCATCGGCCCCAGCTCGCGGGCCATGCTCTGGGCCAGGGCACGGATGCCGTGCTTGGCCCCGGCGAAGGCGGCGAAGCCGGAGGCGCCGCGCAGGCCGGCGGTGGCGCCGGTGAAGAGGATCGTGCCGCGCTGGCGCTTGACCATGCGCTTGGCCACCTCGCGGCCGGTAAGGAAGCCGGAGAAGCAGGCCATTTCCCAGATCTTGAAGTACTTTCGCGCGGTCTCTTCGAGGATGCTGCACGGCACATTGGCGCCGATGTTGAAGACGAAGGCTTCGATGGAGCCGATGTCGCGCTCGATGGTTTCCACCAGCTCGATCACCGCGTCTTCGTTGCGGGCGTCGGAGGCGAAGCCGTGGGCCTCGCCGCCTTCGGCGCGGATCGCATCCACCAGCGGCTGCAGCTTGTCCGCCGAGCGCCGGGTGACACAGGCGACATAGCCTTCACGGGCGAAGCGGCGGGCGATGGCGCCGCCGGTTGCGTCGCCGGCGCCGATCACCAATACGACTTTCTTGTTCTGCGACATGCGTTTCGTCCTCGTGGGTAAACGGTCGTTAGGTAAACGAACGTTATGTTATGCTCGTGCCCATCGTCAACCGTTTCCCGGAGTCGCCCGATGCGCTACTCAGCCACCCACAAGGAAGAAACCCGCCAGCGCCTGATCGACAGCAGCGGCGCGATTGCCAAGCAGGGCGGCTTCGCCACCACCGGCGTGGACGGGCTGATGAAGGCGGTGGGCTTGTCCGGCGGGGCCTTCTACAACCACTTCGGCTCCAAGGACGAACTGTTCGCCGCCATCGTCGAGCGCGAGTTGCAGCAGAGCGTCGAGCGGCTCGCGGCGAAGGGCAAGGTGCTGGACCGTGCGCGCCTTGAGCGTGGGCTCAAGCGCTATCTGAATGTCACCCATGTGCAGGACGCCGCCGCCGGCTGCGCCATTCCGGCGCTGGGGGCGGAGATCTCCCGTGCGGACGTCTCCGTGCGGCAGGGCGCCGAGGATGCGTTGGTGGAGTTGCAGCAGGCCTGGGCCGAGGTGCTGGGGTCGCAGGAGGATGCCTGGGCGCTGCTGTCGCAATGCGTCGGCGCGCTGATGCTGGCGCGGATGGTGGCGACGGAGAAGGTGCAGAAGGCGATCGTCGAGTCGAGTCGGGATTTCCTGATCCGGCACCTGGACGAGAAGTCGCAGGACGCATCTGCGTAGGAGCGGACTCCGTCCGCGATCCTCGCCGCGGCGGAGCATATCGCGGACGAAGCCCGCTCCTACGAAAGGGCCGTTGCCCTGATCAGATATTCGCCACCGGCTGGAACGCCTTCGGCTTGAAGTACAGCGTCTCGCCACGGGCGAGGCCGGTGAGGCTATCGTGGTCCTTCACCACTTCGGCCTCGATCAGCTCGTCCTGGCCGTCGACCTTGAGGGTCACGCGGGTGATCGCGCCCAGCGGGCGGATGTCGCGCACTTCCGCGGCGCGGTGCTCGGCCACTTCGGAACGCGACAGCGAGACCTCGTGCGGACGGAACAGCACGTGCTCGTCACCGCCGATGTGCAGGCGGTTGGAGTCGCCGAGGAAGTGGTAGACGAAGTCGCTGGCCGGATTCTCGTAGACCTCGCCCGGCGAGCCGATCTGCTCGATCACGCCCTTGTTCATCACCACAATGCGGTCGGCGACTTCCATCGCTTCTTCCTGGTCGTGGGTCACGAACACGGAGGTCAGGTTGATCTCCTCGTGCAGGCGCGCGAGCCAGCGGCGCAGCTCCTTGCGCACCTTGGCGTCGAGGGCGCCGAAGGGTTCGTCCAGCAGCAGGATCTTGGGTTCCACCGCCAGCGCGCGGGCCAGGGCGATACGCTGGCGCTGGCCGCCGGAGAGCTGCTCCGGGTAGCGGTCAGCGAGCCAGTCCAGCTGCACCATGTTGAGCAGCTCGTGAACCTTCTCGGCGATGCGCGACTCGCTCGGGCGTTCCTTCTTGGGCTTCATGCGCAGGCCGAAGGCGACGTTGTCGAATACCGTCATGTGGCGGAACAGCGCGTAGTGCTGGAACACGAAGCCGACGTTGCGGTCGCGCACGTCGTGCTGCGAGACGTCCTCGCCGTGGAACACGATGTTGCCGACGTCCGGGGTTTCCAGGCCGGCGATGATGCGCAGCAGGGTGGTCTTGCCGCAGCCGGACGGGCCGAGCAGGGCGACCAGCTCGCCGCTGTGGATATCCAGGTTGATGTCGTTCAGCGCCTTGAAGGCGTGGAAGTTCTTGCTGACGTTACGGATTTCGATGCTCATGGCTGGGCTCTCACTTATTCATCGTCAGCTTTGACTTTGGTTCGGGACAGGCGCGACTCGCTCCACTGCTTGAGCAGCAGGATGACGAGGGCCATCAGCAGCAACAGGGTGGCGACGCTGAAAGCGGCGACGTGGTTGTATTCGTTGTAGAGGATTTCGACGTGCAGCGGCAGGGTGTTGGTGACGCCGCGGATGTGGCCGGAGACCACCGACACCGCGCCGAACTCGCCCATGGCCCGCGCGGTGCAGAGCACCACGCCGTAGATCAGGCCCCATTTGATGTTCGGCAGGGTGACGTGCCAGAACATCTGCCAGCCGTTGGCGCCCAGCAGGCGCGCGGCCTCTTCCTCCTGGGTGCCCTGTTCCTGCATCAGCGGGATCAGTTCGCGGGCGACGAAGGGGAAGGTGACGAAGATGGTGGCCAGGACGATGCCGGGCACGGCGAAGACGATCTGGATGTCATGGTCCGACAGCCACTGGCCGAAGTAGCCCTGGGCGCCGAACAGCAGCACGTAGATCAGACCGGCGATCACCGGGGAAACCGAGAACGGCAGGTCGATCAGGGTCACCAGGATGCTCTTGCCGGGGAACTCGAACTTGGTCACGCACCAGGCGGCGGCGACACCGAACACCAGGTTCAGCGGCACCGAGATGCCCACGGCGATCAGCGTCAGCTTCAGTGCGGCCAGCGCGTCGGGCTCCAGAATGGCTTCGAAGAAGGTGCCGAAGCCCTCCTTCAGCGCTTCGCTGAGCACCACGAACAGCGGCAGCAACAGGAACAGGGCGAAGGCCAGCCAGGCCAGCGCGATCAGGGCGCGGCGGCCCCAGACGTTACCCCGGCGAGCAGCATTGGCAGCGGCCGCGGCGGAAAGGCTTGCGGTACTCATGGCGCGCTCCTCAAGGCGTTTCGATGCGGCGTTGCAGCAGGTTGATCAGCAGCAGCAGGACGAAGGCGACGACCAGCATCAGCACGCCGATGGCGGTGGCGCCGGTGTAGTCGTATTGGTCCAGCTTGACCATGATCAGCAGCGGCAGGATCTCGGTCTTCATCGGCATGTTGCCGGCGATGAAGATCACCGAGCCGTATTCGCCGACGCCGCGGGCGAAGGCCAGGGCGAAGCCGGTCAGCCAGGCCGGCAGCAGCGCCGGCAACAGTACGTGGCGGAATACCTGCAGCGGCTTGGCGCCCAGGCAGGCGGCGGCTTCTTCCACTTCGCGCGGGATGTCCGCCAGCACCGGCTGTACCGTGCGCACCACGAAGGGCAGCACCACGAAGGTCAGCGCCAGAGTGATGCCCAGCGGGGTGTAGGCGATCTTCAGGCCGATCTCGGTGGCGAAGCGGCCGACCAGGCCGTTGGGCGCGTACAGCGCGGTGAGCGCGATGCCCGCCACGGCGGTGGGCAGGGCGAAGGGCAGGTCGATCATCGCGTCGATGATCTTGCGTCCCGGGAAGCGGTAGCGCACCAGCACCCAGGCCAGCAGGGTGCCGATCACGCCGTTGATCAGGGCGGCGATCAGCGCGGTGCCGAAGCTCAGCTTGAGCGCGGCGATGACGCGCGGCGCGGTGATGATGGTCCAGAACTGATCCCAGGAGAGGTGGGTCGTCTTGAGGAACATGGCCCCCAGCGGAATCAGCACCAACAGGCTGAGATACACCAGGGTGTAGCCCAGAGTCAGCCCGAAGCCGGGTATGACCGGGGAGATGCGTCGTGACATTGGTTGTCCTTTCTCATGAACGCGTTAAGCCCCCGCCATGGGGCGGGGGTTTTCGTTCCGTGCGGGCTGTGCACCGGCCCGCACGGATCGGGTCGCCCGGCTCAGGCCGGGCGGTTGGCGCATCACTGCGCCTGGTAGATCTTGTCGAAGACGCCGCCGTCGTTGAAGAACTTGGGCTGCGCGACTTTCCAGCCGCCGAAGTCCTTGTCGATGGTCACCAGGTTGAGTTTCGGGAACTGGTTGGCGAACTCGGCAGCGACCTTGCTATCGCGCGGGCGGTAGAAGTTCTGCGCGGCGATGCGCTGGCCTTCTTCGCTGTACAGGTACTTCAGGTATTCCTCGGCGACCTTGCGGGTGCCTTTCTTGTCGACGGTCTTGTCGACCACGGCCACCGGCGGCTCGGCCAGGATGGAGACCGACGGTACGACGATCTCGAAGTTCTCGCCGCCCTGTTCTTTCTTGGCCAGGAAGGCTTCGTTCTCCCACGCCAGCAGCACGTCGCCGATGTTGTTGTTGACGAAGGTGATGGTCGAACCGCGGGCGCCAGTGTCCAGAACCGGTACGTGCTTGTACAGGTTCTTCACGTATTCCTGGGCTTTCTCTTCGCTGCCGTATTGCTTCTTCGCCCAGGCCCAGGCGGCCAGGAAGTTCCAGCGGGCGCCGCCGGAAGTCTTCGGGTTCGGGGTGATGACTTCCACGCCCTGCTTGGTCAGGTCGCCCCAGTCCTTGATGCCCTTGGGGTTGCCCTTGCGTACCAGGAATACGATGGTCGAGGTGTAGGGGGTGCTGTTGTCGGGCAGGCGGGCCTGCCAGTCGGCGGGCAGCAGTTGGCCCAGTTTGTTCAGTTCGTCGATGTCGCCGGCCAGGGCCAGGGTCACCACGTCGGCCTTCAGGCCGTCGATCACGGCGCGGGCCTGTTTGCCCGAGCCACCGTGGGATTGCTGCACGGTCAGGTCGTCACCGCCCTGGGCTTTCCAGTGCTTGATGAAGGCGGCGTTGTAGGCCTGGTACAGCTCGCGGGTCGGGTCGTAGGAAACGTTCAGCAGTTGGGTGGCGGCGGAAACCGGGCCGGCAATCAGGGCGCTGGCCAGGGCGGCCAGGGCGAAACGGCGGATGGACATGTGCAGCTCCTGAAATAAATGCAGTTCTTTGTGTTTGTTTGGCAGGGTCTTTCGGGGGGCTATATCAGCCGCGCATTCGCGGCTGGCTGCTGCAGTACCGGTGGGGCAGGGCGGTCATGGCGACGCTCCGGTGGTCCAGTCGTGTTCGCTGCTTTTGCGGCCCGGGGGGGCTCAGGCGGGTTTGCCGGGGCTCTGCTGCAGGCGGAATTTTTCCTTGCGCTCGATCTGCACCACCTGGCCGTTGTGCACGGTGATCTCGACGGCGCCGAAACGCAGGCCACGCAGGGCGCTCTGCACTTCGCGCAGGATGTTGGCTTCGTCCTGGCCGTCCAGGCTACGGAGGGTTGCGCTCATGGGTATCTGCTCCTAGTGGGTTGACCACCGGCCGTTTCACTGGCGGCGCGTGCGGTGTGAGCGCATCTTAGGCAGGAGCTGGATATTCTTAAAAATACTGTTTAAGAATTTTTATATATCCGAAAGTTTTTAATGGCAGTTAGCCGCTCTGGCGCGGCAGCTTCGCCAGCAGGGCCTGCGCGGGCTGCGGCTTGTCGTACCAGTAGCCTTGGCCGAAGTCGCAGGCGTGGGTGAGGAGGAAGGCGGCCTGGTCGGGGCGTTCGATTCCTTCGGCGACCACCTGCAGGCCCATGCTCTGGCCCAGGGCGATCACCGCGCAGGCGATGGCGGCGTCTTCGGCATCATCGGGCAGGCCGGCGACGAAGCCCTGGTCGATCTTCAGCTTGTGCACCGGCATGCGCTTCAAGCGCATCAGCGAGGAATACCCGGTGCCGAAGTCGTCAATGGCCAGGTGCACGCCGAGCAGGCGCAACTGGCAGAGCAGCTCCAGGCCCTGGTCGAAGTTCTGCATCACCGCGCTTTCGGTGACCTCCAGCTCCAGGTGATGGGGTTCCAGGCCGCTCTGTTCCAGCGCCAGGGCCACGCGCTCCTCCAGGCCGCCACGGCTGAACAGGCGGCTGGAGACGTTCACCGCGATGAAGTCCAGAGTGATGCCCGCATCCAGCCAGGCGCGCATCTGCCGGCAGGCCTGGTCGAGCATCCAGGCGTCGAGCGCGGTGATCAACCCGGATTCCTCGGCCACGGGAATGAACTCGCTGGGCGGCACCAGGCCGCGCTGCGGATGCTGCCAGCGCACCAGCGATTCGACCCCGACCATGCGTCCGCTGGCCAGGTCATGCACCGGCTGGAAGTAGATGCGCAGTTCGTCGTGGTCCAGCGCGTGGCGCAGCGCGGCTTCCACCTGCACGTGGGAGCGCGCGCGGGCGGTCAGCTCCGGGGTGTAGAAGGCATACAGGCTGCGGCCGCTGGCCTTGGCCTGGAACAGCGCGGCGTCGGCGTGCTGCATCAGGTGGTCGACGTTGCGTGCGTCGTCCGGGAACAGGCTCACGCCGAGGCTGACGGACATGTAGATGGTCTGCCCGTCGACTTCGAATGGCGCGTTCATGGCTTCCAGCAGGCGCTGGGCGAGGCTGCTGGCGTGTTGTTGCTGCGGGCTTTCGAGGATCACCGCGAACTCGTCGCCGCCCAGGCGTGCCAGGGAGCAGCGCTCGTCGAGGCAGGCTTGCAGGCGTTCGGCGACGGCTTTGATCAGCAGGTCGCCGGTGCTGTGCCCGAGGCTGTCGTTGATGTGCTTGAAGTGGTCGAGGTCGATCACCAGCAGGGCGCCGCCGCCCTGTTCGCGTTCGGCGCGGGCCAGGGCCTGCTCGATGCGCTCGCGCAGCAGCAGGCGGTTGGGCAGGCCGGTGAGCGGGTCATGGTGGGCGAGGAAGTCCAGTTCGTGCTGCGAGCGCTTGAGGCTGCTGAGGTCGGAAAACACCGCCACGTAGTGGGTCAGCTGGCCCTGGTCATTGCGCACCGCGCGGATGTGCTGCCATTGCGGGTACACCTCGCCGCTCTTGCGACGGTTCCAGATCTCGCCGCTCCACACGCCGTCGCGCAGCAGGGCTTCCCACATGCGCCGATAGAAGGCGGCGTCCTGCCTGCCGGACTTGAGAAGCGACGGCTGGCCGCCGAGCACGTCTTCGGCCGCGTAGCCGGTGATGCGCGAGAACGAGGGGTTGGTGTGCACGATGATGCCGCGGCTGTCGGTGACCAGCAGGCCCTCCTGGGTCGCCTCGAACACCGCTGCGGCCTGGCGCAGGTGGTCCTCGTTGCTGCGCTGGCGGGTGATGTCGCGGCTGATGCCGGTCATGCGCAGCGCTTCTCCGCTCGCATCGCGCTCGACGCGGCCACGGGCGTGGACCCAGCGGTAGCCGCCGTCGCTGTGGCGGATGCGGTAGACGCAGTTGAGCTCTTCGCTCAGTCCGTCGATATGGTCCTGGTAGGTGGCGAGGGTGGCGCGGCGGTCATCGGGGTGCAGGCGATTTTCCCAGAGCAGCACGTCATCGCTCAGGCGCTCGCAGGGCAGGCCGATCAGGTTGGAATACCCTGGTGAGTAATAGATGCGCTGGCTGCGCAGGTCCCAGTCCCAGACCCCGTCCTCGACCACGTCCAGCGCGCGGCTCAGGCGTTCCTCGCGGTCGGCCAGGGCGCTCACGGTCGTATGCTGGCGGCAGAAATGCCGGTTCAGCAGCAGGAACAGCAGCAGCGCGCTGCCCCCCAGGAACACGTACTTCTTGGCGATCATCCAACGCAGGAGCTCGGCCGGCTCGGTGAAGACCATTTGTAACCAATGGTCACCCAGCAGCATCCAGAGGGCGGCGAGCATCAGGTAGAGCAGACTGATGCGAAGGGCGCTAAGTCGAGGGTTCATGGGGTGGCGAGGAGGAGATATTGGCTGTGCAGTATAAAGGACGCCTGCAGGCGGTCGTTCTTATCTAAAAGACCGGATGGTTTTCCGGACCCGCTTGGTGATAATGCGAGCTGGCTTTGTCCAACAAAGTCGCTCTTTCACACCACTTCCGAGGTTCATTATCGACCATGTGGTACAACGGTTTCCTTGACCTGTCGCCGTGGCAACTGGTGGCGGTCACGTTGGTTCTGACGCATATCACCATTGTCAGCGTCACCGTTTATTTGCACCGCTACTCCGCGCACCGCGCCCTCGAACTGCACTCCGCGCTGCAGCACTTCTTCCGTTTCTGGCTGTGGATGACCACGGGCATGAACACCCGCGAGTGGACCGCCATCCACCGCAAGCACCACGCCAAGTGCGAAACCGCCGACGACCCGCACAGCCCGGTGTTCAAGGGCCTGGGCACCGTCCTGCGGCGCGGCGCCGAGCTCTATCGCGAAGAAGCGAAGAACGAGGACACCCTGCGCATCTACGGCAAGAACTGCCCGGACGACTGGCTGGAGCGCAATGTCTACAGCCGCTACCCGCTGGGCGGCATCGTGCTGATGTTCCTGATCGACGCCGCCCTGTTCGGCGCCCTCGGCCTGACCGTCTGGGCCGTGCAGATGGCGTGGATTCCGGTGTGGGCAGCCGGGGTGATCAACGGCCTGGGCCACGCGGTCGGCTACCGCAACTTCGAGTGCCGCGATGCCGCCACCAATCTGCTGCCCTGGGGCATCCTCATCGGCGGCGAAGAGCTGCACAACAACCACCACACCTACCCGAACTCGGCCAAGCTGTCGGTGAAGAAGTGGGAGTTCGACCTGGGCTGGGCCTGGATCAAGCTGTTCAGCTTCCTGCGCCTGGCCAAAGTGGCCCGCGTGGCGCCGATCGCCCACCGGGTGGAAGGCAAGGGCAGCCTGGACATGGACACCGCCATGGCCATCCTCAACAACCGCTTCCAGATCATGGCCCAGTACCGCAAGCTGGTGATCGGCCCGCTGGTGAAGCAGGAGCTGGCCAAGGCCGATGCCTCGGTGCGCCACCTGTTCCGCCGCGCCAAGCGCCTGCTGTCGCGGGAGACCAGCCTGCTGGAGGAGCGTCATCACGCGCGCATCCAGGACCTGCTGGCGCAGAGCCAGTCCCTGCAGGTGATCTACGAGAAGCGCCTGGCGCTGCAGCAGATCTGGGTGAAGACCAGCGCCAACGGCCACGACATGCTGGCGGCGATCAAGCAGTGGGTGCAGGAGGCGGAAGCCAGTGGCATCCAGTCGCTGAAGGAATTCGCCGAGCAGCTCAAGACCTATTCGCTGCGCCCCGCTGTGTAACCGACGCCATCGTCCTAGGACGATGTGAAGCCAGTCGCAAGAAAAGCCCGCCGTTCGGCGGGCTTTTCGTTTATTTTGCAACAGCCTGGCGTAGTTTGCGGTCATAGCCCCGGTCGATGAACGGGAGGCGCCAACCATGGATGAACAGAACAAAATGCCTGTGGATCAGGACGAGGCCCTGCTGGCGCTACTGCACAGCCGCGCCGAGGTACAGCGGCTCAAGGAACGCGAGCAGCTCTTCAGCACTCTGCTGGCCAGCATCAATTCAGTCCTCTGGGCCTTCGACTGGCAGGCCCAGCGCATGGTCTATGTCAGCCCGGCCTACGAGCGCATCTTCGGCCGTTCCGCGGCCTTGCTGCTGGCGGACTACAGCGAATGGCACAACTGCATCTACCCCGATGACCTGGACTACGCCCAGAGCAGCCTGCTGGAAGTGCTCGAACGCGGCGCCATCGAGCAGCGCGAGTACCGCATCCTGCGGGCCGACGGCCAGGTGCGCTGGCTGAGCGACAAGTGCTTCGTCAGCCAGCACAACGATGCCGGCCTGCCGCAGCTGATCGTCGGCATCGCCGAGGACATCACCGACAAGAAGCACATGGAGACCGAGCTGCACCGCCTGGCCACTACCGACGTGCTGACCCAGAGCAGCAACCGCCGCTACTTCTTCGACAGTGCCGAGCAGGCCTTCCGCGACTGCAAGGCGACCTCCACGCCGTTGGCGTTCCTGCTGCTGGATGTCGACGACTTCAAGAAGATCAATGACGCCTATGGCCACCAGGTTGGCGACGTGGTGCTGCAACGGATTGCCCAGAGCGGGGCGGGCGCATTGCGCCGGGGCGACCTGTTCGGCCGCATCGGTGGCGAGGAATTCGCCGTGCTGTTACCCGGATGCAACGAGACGATGGCCCGGCAGATCGGCGAACGCCTGCAACGGGAAGTCCAGCGCCTGCGCTTCAACGAAGCCGAGCAGTACTTCAGCGTGACCATCAGCCAGGGGCTGACCTTGCTGCAGCCGGACGATCAGAACCTGTCGGCGCTTTACAGTCGCGCCGATGCGGCGCTGTATCAGGCCAAGCGCACCGGCAAGGACCGCATAGTTCAAGGATGAAACACAGCCGCTCACGCCGGGTGGCGAAACTAATACTTTTCGACTAATACCATTGTTTCACGATGGAGAATTAACTCTGCAGTTCGTCTGGTAATGCCATTAAATTGGCGGCTTTATAATCAATGACTTACAAATATGCATTTGCCTTTTGTCGGATTATTGGCGGCTTGGTCCTTCCTTGATTGACATACCTCCAACCCCCCCACTATTACTAATCACATAGCCATATCGTGTGGTGTCCGGATGAGACACCAGGGGAGTTTTCACACGAGCAGCGTGTCACGGAAGATTTGATCTTTCCCCCTGTCTTCCCACCACCCCCGTCCTCAGCACGAGCACTTCCGTCGCGTTTTCCGCAACGGAAGCCAGGCTTTTTTGTTGTCGTTTCCCAGATTTTCGGAGTTGGCCGAGGGGCGGTAGCTTTGCCCGGCGAAACATAACGGCCACTACAGGGATAAGCAGTTGAGCAGTCGTTGACGGAATCGGGTCATTCGAACTCGGGCGGTAGCTTTGTCTTCGAATGTTGCATTGGATCCGATACGAAGCGATCTCCGTTAGCGGAGCCACTGCAGATAAGCGAAGAAGGCAGGGCGGCAGGCGAATCTTCAGAGGCCGCCAAAGTGCGCATAAATACGCATCCGGCAGGTTTGCCAGAAAGCGAGCGCCAATAAGTTGTAAGTCCCGGAAGAAGTTTTATACGACCTTCGGAAATATCGCCAATCGTATTTATCTCTTTCTTCCAGGCATCGTTGCTCTTGAACTTCCAGTGGAACTTCAAAAGCACCAATCGCTATTTCCGTTATCGCAGAAAGTTCAACTTCGGCCTGTTTCCGAAGTGCTTTCTACGGCACTCGCCCGCGATGTGCCGTTCACGCATCCCGTCCCCGCTCTGATCGAGCACTCGCAGTGTGCGACGGAATTTCGGCGCGAACGCGCGCCTGTTGCCGGCCGCTGGTGCCGGCGTCACGACGAGAGCCGCGCGGCCCGCGCGCCTCGGGCTCGCTAGGGAGTCAGGCTGATGACCGATCAATCCTTTCGTTCCAGTTACGCCTGTGTGGTCGGTGGTGCCGGCCCGGCAGGCATGGGGTTTCTGTTCAATGCCTACAAGACCGGAGCGCTCGCGAGCCTCGCGCGTTCCGGCCTGCTGGTCGTGGACGCCGCGCTGGCGGTCGGCCGCGGCCGGCTAGGGGATTACCACATCACCGCCAACTCGGTGGGTGACGTGTTCCTCGACTGCTTGCGCGATCCGGCGCTGCTGCCGATCTTCGCGCCGCTGGAACATTCGGCGGCCTTCCGCCGGCTGCGCGACGATCCCCACGGCGCGCCGATGCTGACCCAGGTCGGTGAGCTGCTGGCGCACGCCTCGACACTGTTCATGCGCTACGTCACCCAGCATCTGGGCGTCGAGGTCGCGTTGGGCACGCGCATCGAGAAGATCACCGCCCAGGGCAACGGCAGCTTCCAGCTGGCCCTGCGCAGCGGCTCCTGCTCCTGGCAGGTGGATGCGGGTGGCCTGGTCCTCAACCTCGGCGGCCGGCAGACCCGCGAATACCTGCACTGGAGCCTCGCCGAGCAGGACCTGCACCTGAGCGCCGAAGGCCCCATCGTCTACTCCTCCGATGCGCTGCTCAGCCTGAGTCCCGCCGAACTGGTGGAGCTGTTCAGCGACCGCGTGACGCCGGACAGCCACTTCACCGTGGTCGGCGGTTCCCACAGTGCCTTCTCGGTGCTCGACAACCTCGCCTGTGCCCTCGACTGCCTTGGCCTTGAACGGCTGACCCTGGTGCACCGCGCGCCGATCCGGCTGTTCTTCGAGAGCGTCGAGGAGGCGCTTGCCGCCGGCTACAACGTGGACGAGGGCATGGACGTGTGCCCGGTCTCCGGTCGGGTCAATCGCTCCGGCGGGCTGCGCTACCGCGCCCACCAGGTGGGTACCGACGTGCTCGCCAACGGCCATGTCAGCGGCACCCGGGTGAAGGTCGAGCTGTTGCGCCTGGAGGACCGTTCGCCGGCTACCCGCGAGCGCCTGGAACGCTGCTGCAGCGAGCCGGGCGTGATGGTCCAGGCCATCGGCTACCAGCCCTGCCTGCCGGCCATGCGCCACGCCAACGGCGAGCCGCTGCAGGTGCGCGAGAGCAAGGGCGGGCTGGACTCCGACGAGGCCGGTTGCCTGCGCGACCACAACGGCCGACCGATTCCGGGTCTGTACAGCTTCGGCCTCGGTTCGGGGTTGGCGGCCAACCCGATGCTCGGCAGCGAGCGCTCCTTCGACAGCCGCATCTATGGCGTCTGGCAGTTCCACCACGACGCCAGCGGCCGGGTCATCGAAGCCCTTCAGGAACACCTGGCCAGCTACGCCCAGCAGGCGCCCGAGCCTTCACTGGATGCCCCGCTCGACGGCACGCCCTTCGTGCTGTCCGCGCTGGGTTGAGCGGCGCGTCCGCCTCACCCCGGGGATTCTTTCATTCATCAGAGGGATGCGACTGTGATCAATGTGACCAAGACGTATCTGGGCGACCTGGACAAGTTCAAGCGCTACGTGGAGCAGATCTACGCCACGGGTTGGCTGACCAACCACGGCCCCTTCGCCACCGCGCTGGAAGAGCGTCTGCAGGACTACCTGGGGGTGCGCAACGTGATCCTCACCTGCAACGGCACCCTCGCCCTGCAGGTGGCCTATCGCGCGCTGGGCGTGACCGGTAGCGCGGTGACCACGCCGTTCAGCTTCGTCGCCACCAGTAGCACCCTGGAGTGGGAACACATCCGGCCGCGCTTCGCCGATATCGACGCGCGCACCTGGAACCTCGATCCGCAACTGATCGAGGCGAGCCTGGCGCCGGACACCACGGCCATCGTCGCCACCCACGTGTTCGGCAACCCCTGCGCGGTGGAAGAGATCCAGGCGGTGGCCCAGCGCAATCGCCTGAAGGTGATCTACGACGGCGCCCACGCCTTCGGTTCGCGCTACCGCGACCGCTCGGTGCTGGCCTGGGGCGACCTGAGCACCTTGAGCTTCCACGCCACCAAGCTGTTCCACACCATCGAGGGCGGCGCCATCGTCACCTCCGATGACGAACTGGCCCGGCAGATCCGCCTGCTGTGCAACTTCGGCATCGCCGGGGTGGACAAGATCGTCGGCCCCGGCATCAACGCCAAGATGAATGAGTTCTCCGCCGCCATGGGGCTGTGCCTGCTCGATGACATCGACCTCATCCTTTCCCAGCGCGAGGAAATCGCCGCCCGCTACACCACGGCCTTGAGCGGCTACTACGAGCTGCAGACCGTCCAGGCCGGCGCCCGGCAGAACAACAGCTACTACCCGATCGGTCTGCGCGACGAGGAGCAGGTGCTGCGCGTCCGCAGCGGGCTGAATGCCATCGGGATCAATCCACGGCGTTACTTCTACCCCTCGCTGGATACCCTCGACTACCTCGCGCCGCAGCAGCCGCAAGCCATCTCGCGCGAACTGAGCCAGCGCATTCTCTGCCTGCCGCTGTACCCGGGGCTGCCGCAGGACGTGCAGCGTGCGGTGATCGAGGTGCTGCAGATGGATGCCGGACGGGTCGCCGTGGCGGTGTGAGGAATCGGTCATGTCGGCCAAGCGTTCGTTGTCGATGATCCGCAATACCCTGCTGAACTACGCGGGGCAGGCCTATGCGATCGTCATCGGCATCCTGATCCAGCCGTTCTACCTCGGCCACCTGGGCGCCGAGGCCTATGGCCTGATCGGCTTCTTCGCGGTCCTGCAGTCCTGGTTGCTGCTGCTGGACGTCGGTCTCTCGCCGGCCCTGGTGCGGCAGGTTGCCCACGTCCGCGGCGCCGAGGGCGAGGCCTATGGCCAGGCGAGCCTGCTGCGCTCCTTCGAGCTGATCCTGCTGCCGCTGACCCTGCTCAGTTCGCTGGCGGTGTATGCCGGCAGCCCGTGGATCGCCGGGCGCTGGCTGAACGTCCACGCGCTGAGCCCGGTGCTGGTGGCGCAGTGCATCAGCCTGATGGGCCTGCTGGTCGCCCTGCGCCTGTACGGCACGCTGTACCGCAGTGCGTTGCAAGGCCTGGAGCTGCACGGCTGGATCAACGGGATCAACGTCTTCGTCACCACCCTGCGTTACTTCGGCGGCCTGCTGCTGGTGATCAAGGTCAGCCAGGACCCGCTGGTGTTCTTCGAATTCCAGGTGGCGGTGTCGCTGCTCGAGACCCTGATGCTCGGCGCCAAGGCGTACCTGTGGATGGACGTGCGGCTGCTCACGCGTTTCTGCTGGGACACGCTGCGGCCGGTGATTCCCTTCGCCCTGGGCATGAGCTTCACCTCCGGCCTGTGGGTCATCGTTACCCAGCTCGACAAGGTCTTGCTGTCGAGCCTGATGCCGTTACGGGACTACGGCTATTTCTCACTGGTGGCGCTGATCAGCGGCGGCATCCTCAGTCTGGTCAATCCGTTGGCGCAGTCGCTGCTGCCGCGCATGACCATGCTGATCGCCGAGGGGCGCCACAACGACATGCAGCAGCTCTATCTGAAGGCGAACCGTTTCGTCTGTGTGCTGCTGCTCCCGATGGTCGCGGTGATCGCCGCTCATGGTCACGACCTGGTCCTGGCCTGGAGCGGCGATGCCGTGGCCGCCAGATGGTGCCAGCCGATACTGGTCTGGTATGTGCTCGGTGCCGGCCTGATGGCGGTGAGCAGTTTCCAGTTCTACCTGCAGTACGCCCACGGCCAGCTGCGGCTGCACGTCTGGTACAGCGTGCTGTCGGCGCTGGTGAGCATTCCGCTGGTGGTGGCCAGCGCTTACCTGTTCGGCGTGCTCGGTGTCGCGCTGTGCTGGTTCGGTCTGCGCGTGGCGTCCTTCCTGATCCTGCCGCCGATCGTGCACCGGCGCTTTGGCAATGACCTGCACTGGCCGTGGCTGCGCGACACCCTGCAGATCGCCGCGCTGAGCGGCGCCGGGCTGCTGCTCAGCGAGCCCGTCTACGCATTGCTGGCCCGTTCCGGCGAGCGCCTGTTCCTGCTGCTGGCGCTGGCCGCCTGCGGGCTGATTACCCAGACCCTGGTGGGCGTGGGCTGCGCTGCCGCGTTGCTGCGTCTGTTCAAACCGTTCCAGAAGCCGAGTGTCTAGACATGGATATCCGCTCCGAGCTGCAGATCCTCTCCAACTGGCCGGAAGCCCCCGAGCCGCTGCTGAGCATCGTTTGCCTGGCCTACAACCAGGTGAACTACATCGGCCGCACGCTGGACAGTTTCCTCGAACAGATCACCGACTTTCGCTTCGAGGTGGTGATCAACGACGACGCCTCCAACGACGGCACCGCCGAGCTGATCGCCGACTACGCGGCGCGTTACCCGCACATCATCAAGCCGATTTTCCACAAGGAAAACCAGTACTCCAAGGGTGTCTCCCACGGCATGGCGACCTTCCGCAAGGCGCGAGGCCGCTACATCGCCTACTGCGAAGGCGACGACTTCTGGACCGATCCGCACAAGCTGCAGATCCAGGTCGACTTCCTC
The DNA here is from genome assembly GCF_048068055.1 of Pseudomonas sp. NY15181. Taxonomy (NCBI): domain Bacteria; kingdom Pseudomonadati; phylum Pseudomonadota; class Gammaproteobacteria; order Pseudomonadales; family Pseudomonadaceae; genus Pseudomonas; species Pseudomonas sp. NY15181. The sequence continues at coordinate 129,691 of NZ_JBLUPT010000007.1, forward strand.
GAACGCCATCCGGACTACGTGATCACCTATCACGATGCCTATGTCTTCGACGAGGACGGCATCATCAAGCCGCGGCAGCTCGCCGGCCGGTTTCGCCGCGACGCCAGCCGCCGCGACCTTCAGCAGGCGCGCGCGATTTCCACCCTGACCGCCTGCTTCCGCAATGTCCTGGGCGAGATGCCCGAGGAGCTGCGCACCACCCGCATGGTGGACCTGTGCTGGTGGTCGCTGCTGGGGGCCTACGGCAAGGGCAAGTTCCTCGAGCAGATCGGCCCGGCCGCCTACCGCCGGCACAAGGGCGGGATCTTCTCCATGCAGGCCGAGAGCGTGCAGCAGCGGATGACGCTGCACACCTACTACTGCCTGTCGCGCTACTACCAGCGCATCGGCGACCAGGCGCTGCACGAGTACTTCCTGGTCCAGGTCTGTCGCTTGTCGATGGCCGCGATTCCCCTTCCGCGCAAGATCGAGGCGTTCCTGCTGCTGATCGGCAACCACAGCCTGAACCTGCTCAAGCGGCTGAACCCGATCCACGCACGCTGAGCCGCGTCACGTCACCGGAGGATGGAAGTCCATGAGCATCATGCCCCACTCATCCCTGGAGAATCTCCAGGACACCCGTATCGACGTGGCCGGTCTGCTGCGCCTGCTCTTTGACCACAAGCGGATGATCATCATCGTCACCGGGCTGTTCGCCACCCTGGGACTGGTCTATGCGCTGATCGCCACGCCGATCTACGTCTCGGGCGCGATGATCCAGGTCGAGCAGAAGAAGAACGGCCTCAACGGCACTCCCGAGGTGATCAACCGCCCCGACTCGGTCTCCCTGGCCGCCACCGAGATCGAGCTGCTGAAGTCCCGCGCGGTGCTCGGCAAGGCGGTGGAGATACTCAAGCTCTACATCACCGCCAAGCCCCGGCACATGCCGTTGGTGGGCGATTACCTGGCTCGGCGTTTCAAACCCACGCCGACGCAACCCTTGGCGGATCCTCTGTTCGGCATGGGCGCCTACGCCTGGGGCGGCGAGCAGATCAAGGTGTACCAGCTGGAAGTGCCCGAAGAGTATCTCGGCGAGAAGCTGACCCTGGTCGCCGAGGGCGGCGGCGCCTACGTCCTGCTCAATGCCGACGGGGAACAGCTGCTGCGCGGCGAGGTGAACAAGACGGTGGTCGACAAGGGCTTCACCCTCGAAGTGGACGAGCTGGTGGCACACCCGGGCACCGAATTCATTCTCACCCGTGACCGCCTGCTGACCACCACCCTGCTCTATCAGAAGGCGCTCAAGGTGGTTGAGGCCGGCAAGGACTCCGGGATCATCTACATGACCCTGGAGGACCCCAACGCGGGGCAGGCCGACCTCATCCTCGACAAGATCAGCCATCTGTACGTGATGCAGAACGTCGAGCGCAGTTCCGCCGAAGCCTCCCAGCGCCTGCAATTCCTGCGCTCGCAGTTGCCGATGGTGCGCATGGAACTGGAACGCGCCGAGGCCGCCTACAACGCCTACCAGACCAGCGCCAAGTCCGCCGACATCAGCGTCGAGACCCGTGGCGTGCTGGACCAGGTCGTGGGGATCGACAACCAGCTCTCCGACCTCAAGCTCAAGCGCGCCGAGTACGACCGCCTCTACGCGCCCAGCCACCCGACCTACCAGGCGCTGCTGAAACAAGTGGCGAGCCTGGAGGCCCGCAAGCAGGCGTTGCAAGGGCGCATCCAGGCCTTGCCGTCCACCCAGCAGGAACTGCTGCGCCTCTCCCGTGACATGCGCGTCACCCAGCAGACCTACACCACCGTGCTGGACAAGGCCCAGGAGCAGGACATCCTGCGCGCCGGTACCATCGGTAATGTGCGGGTGATCGACACCGCCCAGGCCGACGTGGAGAAACCGGCCAAGCCGATGCGCAAGGTCATCGTGCTGCTCGCCACCCTGCTCGGTTTCTGCGTCGCGATGGGCATCCTGTTCCTGCGCCAGGCCTTCTACCGGGGCGTGGAGAATCCCGAGGCGATCGAACAGATCGGCCTTTCGGTGCTTGCGGCGGTGCCGTACTCCCGTCAGCAGGAGCGCCTGGAAAAAGAACGCAAGGGCGCCATCACCGCCCATGCCCCCATGCTGCTGGCCGCCGCCAACCCGGGCGACCTGGCCAACGAGTCGCTGCGCAGCCTGCGCACCAACCTGCATTTCGCCCTGCTGGAAGCGCGCAACAACGTGGTGATGCTCACCAGCCCCGCGCCGGGTGCCGGCAAGTCGTTCGTCTCCTCCAACCTGGCGGCGATCATTGCCCAGTCCGGCCTGCGCACCCTGCTGATCGACGGCGACATGCGCAAGGGCTACCTGCACCGCGTCTTCGGCCTGACCCCGCGGCACGGCCTGTCCGATGCGCTGAGTTCCGGTCGCCCGCTGAGCGAGGTGATCCTTCCGACCGAGGTACCGGACCTGGACTTCATCTCCTGTGGCTTCGCCGCGCCGAACCCGTCGGAACTGCTGATGCACGAGAACTTCGCCCAGTTGCTGCGCGACGCCTCGGCGATGTACGACCTGGTCATCATCGATACCCCGCCAGTGCTGGCGGTGACCGACGCATCGCTGGTCGGTCGGTTGTGCGGCATCAGCCTGCTGGTGACCCGCTTCGGCCAGAGCCCACCCAGCGAGATCGATACCGCGCGCCGCCGCCTCGGGCAGAACGGCATCCATCTGCAAGGCGCGATTCTCAACGGAGTCCGGCGCAAGGCCTCGACCGCCGCCTACGACTACGGCGCGTACGCCTACCGCTACGACAACCGCGACTGAGGCCCCCGACGTCCGGCGCCTTCCCGCCCGGCCCGCCGCTCATGACGGGCCGAGGCGGAAGCCGCCAGGCAACCTCCACTCCTTTCGGGGCTCCGTTCCACGGAACGCCAGGCCCCGTCCTCACGCATCGCCCGCCCCGGCGTCGAGGCATACGCATCATGAGTAACGCTGACCCCCTTCATCGCTGGTACCTGATCCAGACCAAACCGCACCAGGAACTGCGCGCCGAGGAAAACCTGACTCGCCAGGGCTTTTGCTGCTACCGGCCAGTGGTCGGGCAGGGCCCCCGGCCACAACCCCTGTTCCCCGGCTACCTGTTCATCAACCTGGATCAGCAGCACGACAACTGGTTCCCGATCCGCTCGACCCGTGGCGTGGCGCGCATCGTCAGCTTCGGCCCGCAGCCGCTGCCGGTGGCCGATGAGCTGGTGGAGGACATCCGCCAGCGCTCGCGGGCGATGCCGGAGCGCGTGGCCAGGCGCTTCCAGGAGGGCCAGGTGGTGCATCTGCATTGCGCTGGCGACTGCGAGGTGGAAGCGATCTTTCTCTGCGACGACGGCGCCGAACGGGCGCTGATCCTGCTCAACCTGCTGCAGCGCGAACAGCGCGTGCGGGTACCGCTGAGCCAGCTCTCGGCGGCCGGTGGGGAAAAAAAGAGGGTGGGCCTGAGTGCCCGCTGATCGATGAGGGAGACGCACCATCATGAGTGGATCGACCGTACTGGTGACGCTGACCTATGGCGACCGTCTGGACTACCTGGAGGAGCTGCTCGCCAGAGCTTTGCGAGAGCCCGATATCGCCCGCGCGATCGTCGTCAGCAACGCCTCGGTGGCCGAGCTGGACCGCCTGTTCAGGCTTTGGCCCAACCGCGTCCAGGTGATCGAACTCAGCAGCAACACCGGCTCGGCCAACGGCTACTGCGTGGGCATCGAGGCGGCATTGAAGACCGGCTGCGAATACATCTGGCTGATGGACGACGACAACGCGCCGATGCCGGGAGCCTTTCCCCTGCTCAAGCAGCGCCTGCTCGACTGCGTGCAACGCCACGGGGCGGACCAGACCGCAGTGCTGGGCTTTCGCGCGGAGCACCAGGCCGACGTCGTCGCCGGGGTGCCGAAGCGCTTCATCGCGCCGCCGCGCTCCAGCTATTTCGGCTTCCACGTGCACCAGCTGCCCTACAAGCTCTGGCGCCGCACGCCCTGGGGCAAGCCCCACCCGCATCCGCTGGAGCCTCTGCTGGAGCTGCCGTTCGCCTACTACGGCGGGTTGCTGGCGCACCGCCGGCTGATCGAACGCATCGGCCTGCCGCGCCGCGAGCTGGTGCTCTATGCCGACGACACCGAATACACCTTCCGCATCAGCGCCTGCGGCGGTCATCTCTACCTGGTGCCCGATGCCGGACTGGATGACCTGGAGCGCTCGTGGAACCTCAAGCAGCGCACCTCCAACATCTACGAGACCTACCTGCTCGGCAGCTCGGACCTGCGCGCCTACTACGCCGCGCGCAACCAGGCCTGGTTCGACAAGAACCTGTGGGTCACCTCGCCGCTGATGTACCGCTTCAACCGCTGGGTGTTCCTGCGCCTGCTGCACTTCTTCGCCCGTCGGCATGGCCGCGAGGGGCGCCTGCAACTGCTGCTGCGCGCCATACGCGACGGCGAGTCCGGCGCACTGGGCATGAGCCGGACCTATCCGCTATGAAACTCCTGTTCCTCAACACCCTCTATGCCCCGCACATCGGTGGCGGCGCGGAGCTGATGGTGCAGGCCATGGCCGAGGGCCTGCAGGCGCGCGGCCATTCGGTGCAGGTATTGAGCACGGGGCCCGACGCCGGCGTGCACAGCGAACTGCACAACGGCGTGCCGGTGTTGCGCGCCGGCCTGCGCAACCTCTACTGGCCGTTTGCCGACCCGCGTCCCGGCCTGCTGCGGCGGCTCGCCTGGCATGCGCTGGACCGCTATAACCGGGGTATGCGCGATGTGCTGGCGCAGGTGCTGGCGCAGAGCCGGCCTGACCTCGTGGTGTGCCATAACCTGTCGGGCTGGTCGATCGCCGCCTGGGATGCGATCCGCGATGCCGGGTTGCCCATCGTGCAGGTCCTGCACGACCAGTACCTCACCTGTCCGCGCGCGATGCGCTTCAACAACGGCCAGCACTGCCAGCAGCAATGCGTCTCCTGTGCGCTGCTGCGGCGCTCCCATGCGCAGGCGTCGGCGCAGGTCGACACCGTGGTCGGCGTCAGCCGCTACCAACTGGCGGCCCTGGTCGATGCGGGCTACTTCGCCCACAGCCAGCACTACGTCGTCTACAACTGCGCGCCGTTCATACCCTTGCAGGAGGCGCCGGCGGCGCTCGTGCAGCACCGGCCGCTGCGCTTCGGCTTCATCGGCGCGATCACCCCGAACAAGGGCGTGGAATGGCTGATCGAGCAGTTCCAGAAACAAGCGCTGGACGCTTCGCTGCTGATCGCCGGGCGCGGTGACGCGGCCTACGTGAACACGCTGAAGTCCCTCGCCGACCCGCAGCACGTGCACTTCGTCGGTTATCGCAATCCTTGCGGGTTCTTCGCCGAGATCGATGTGGCCGTGGTGCCCAGCGTCGGGCCGGAATCCTTCGGCCTGGTGGCGCTGGAGGCCTGCGCCCATCACCTGCCGGTGATCGTCTCGACCCGTGGCGGCCTCGTCGAGATCGTCCGGGATGGACTCAACGGCTTGCACTGCTCGCCGGAGCGGCCCGATTCGCTGGGCGATGCGATCCGCCGCCTCAGCGAAGACGCGCCGCTGCGCCAGCGCCTGGCCTCCCGTGCGCGGGAAAGCGTGGAGTCGATGCTCAGTGTCGAGCGGATGCTCGACGAGTACGAGGCCGTCCTGCACCACACCCTGCTCAGCCGTGGAGTCCGTCATGGATCTGCAATCGCCGTATCCGCGCTTTGAGCCCACGGGCGGGATCATTTTCGATCGCTCGCTGCTGGCGCTGGGGGTGGTGGTGTCGGTCCTGCTGGTGGAGACCTTCAACGGGGCGCTGCGCTTCTACAGCGACCAGGTCGGCCTGTCGGCGCTGATCTATGTGCCAAAGGTGGGCTGCGTGATCGCGGTGGCCTGGGAGCTGCTCACCCGCCCGCAGCATCGAGGACTGTGGTTGCTGCTGATACTGGCGGCGGCCTCGCTGATGCTCGGCCTGTTGCACGGCGCGGCCGGGCAGGCCGGGGCCTTCAGCGTCTTCATCTATGCGCCGCTGCTGTTCGGCCTGCTCTGCGGCCCCTACCTGGAGATGCACCGCAAGGTGCTGGGCTGGGCCATCTTCTTCTGTCTCGTCGCCTCGCTGGCGGGCATTGCACTGGACATGTCCGGCCACGTGCCGTGGAAGGGTTACACCTACGCCATGGGCGGCGTGCAGATCAGCGCCAACCGCGCCTGGAGCGCCTATGGGCTGGACCGCATCGCCGGCTTCTCGCGGATGTCGTCGGCCCTGGCAATCATGCTGTCGATCTTCAGCCTGTACCTGGGATCGTTCCGCCTGTCGATGCTGCTGCGCTGGCTGATCTACCTGGTCTCGTTGGTGGGGATAGTCCTGACCACCAACAAGACCTCCGCCGTCGCCTTCGTCATCGTCCTGCTGGTGATGAACATTGCCCGTCACCGCCTGCTGTTCCTGCTGGCCGTGCTGGTGGTGGTATTCGGCGCGTTGGCGCTGCCGCTCTATGGCCTGTACGGGAATGTCGAGCCGTACCTGGCCAGCTCCAGCAGCGAGAACCTGCTCGGCTCGATGGTGGATCGTCTGGTCAACACCTGGCCAGGGGTGATCAAGGTGATGACCTACAACGGCTGGGCCTACACCGGCGCCGGGATGGGCATGACCGGCAGCGCCTTCGCGCAGTTCCCTGTGTTCGGTATCGATCAACTGGCGGTGTCGGACAACACGCTGCTCTATCTCTGGCTGCTGTTCGGCGTTGCCGGGCTCGGGCTCTACGCACTGGCGATTCCGCTGCTGATGCGCCTGCAACTCCAGCCGGGACGCGAAGCGCGTGCGCTGCTGGGCATCACCTACTGCATCCTGCTGATGGGCTGGACCAGCGACGTGCTGGAGGCGCAGGTGCCGAGTCTGTTCCTGGGCCTGGCCATCGGCCGGGCAGTGCGCCCGCCAGAAGAACTGGCGCCGCCGCCGACGCCCCAGGCCTGGCGCCTGCAAGGCAAGAGGGAGCTGCTGAGCCTGCTGCTGGCGGGGATGCTGCTGGCCGGAGCAGGGCAGGCGCCGCGGGCGCTGGCCAACGAAGCGCCGGTGACGCCGGTGGCCGAGCCGGGCGCACCGGAGTTCATCGTCGGCGTCAGCACCCATCAGAACATGCGCCCGGGCAACCGCGACGGCATCAACCGCCTGGCGCAACAGGCCGGCATCCTGTCGTTCCGCGACGATGCCTTCTGGTCCAGCGTCGAGCGTGAGCCCAACGTGCTCTCCATCTACGACACCTGGCGCGCACAACTGCGCAGCACCCGCAGCCTGGGCATCAGCACCCTGCTGATCCTGGGGGTGGAGAACCAGTTCCACGGCAACGCCAAGCCGCGCGACGAGGCCTCACGCGCCGCTTACCTGCGCTATGTGCGCTACGTGGTGCGCAGCTTCAAGGGTCAGGTGGCGATCTACGAGATCTGGAACGAGTGGGATGTGGAGAACCCCACCGACAAGGCATTCAGCGACGAATATCTGGTCCTGATCCGTGCCACGGCCAAGGTGATTCGCGAGGAAGACCCACAGGCCAGGATCATCGCTGGCGCAGTGACGCTGCGCGGCATCCGCGAGGGCTTCGCCGAGCGCCTGGTCGCCGGTGGATTGCTGGACGTCACGGACGGCCTGTCGCTGCACCCGTCGGTGTACTGCGAGGGCGAACTGGCGACGCCGGAGAACTGGCTGGGATGGTTCCAGGGCGTCAACCAGCAGCTCGAACGGGCCGCCGGCAAGCCGGTGCCGTTGTACTTCACCGAGTTCAGCTGGCCGGCTTATGACGGCGGCTGCGGGATCAGCCGCGAACGCCAGGCGGCCTACCTGGCGCGCGCCTACTTCCTGCTGCGCAGCCTGCCGAATGTGAAGGGCTCCTGGTGGTACGACCTGGTGGACGACGGCATCGATCGCCGCGAGATGGAGCACAACTTCGGCCTGCTCACCGCCGACGGCAAGCCCAAGCCGGCCTACCACGCGATGGCCAGCGTGGCGGCGATCATCGGCCACTACCGCTTCGTCGGCCGGGTTCCCAACGACGACCCGAACGTTTACCTGCTGCGTTTCGCCAAGGCCGGCGACGAAATCCTGGTGGCCTGGACCCTGGGCCGAGAGCAGAGCCTGAAGATCACCAGCCAGCCGGGCAGCTCCGACATCCTCTGGCGCCTGCGGGACTTCGATGGCGTCAGCACCGGCCAGGGCGAAAAAGTGCCCTGGGACTGCCCCGCCGGTGGCGGACCGTGCCAGGCCGACATCCGAATCGACAACGCCCCGACGCTGCTGCGCAGCGCTCCGGGCTATCAGCTGTCACTGCGCTGAAAGCGGCGCAACGACCCGCCGAGAGGGCTTCCATGATCGTCATCAACGCGCGATTCCTGTCCCAGGAAATCAGCGGCGTGCAACGCTTCGCCGAGCAGATCTCGCTGTCGCTGGCGCGCTTGCGCGGCGACGTGCAATTCGTTGCGCCTCCCGGCCCGCTGCCGCGGGAGGAGATCGCCCGGCGCCTGCACGTCGAACGCATCGGGCACAGCCACGGGCACCTGTGGGAGCAGGTCGATCTGCCGTTGTGGCTGTTGCGCAACGGACGGCCGCTGCTGGTATCGCTGGGCAATACCGCACCGCTGGCCTACGGCCCGCAACTGGCGACGCACCACGACATTGCGTACGTGCGGCATCCCGAGAGCTTTTCCTGGCGCTTTCGCGCGCTGTACCGGACGCTGACCCCGCTGATGCTGCGGCGGGTGCTGGCGCTGGTCAGCGTCAGCGAGTTCTCCCGCGAGGAGATCGCCTCGTACTACCACTTCCCCAGCGAGCGCATCCACGTGATCGCCAACGCGGTGTCCCCCGCGTTCTGCCCCGGCCCCGTGGTCGCGGGCGGGCGACCGTACCTGCTGGCGGTGTCCTCGCCGGCCGCGCACAAGAACTTCGCGCGGATGATCGAGGCGTTCGACCTGCTGCACGACCTGGACGTCGACCTGCACATCGTCGGCTCGGCTGCCCGCGCCTTCGTCGATTACCGCTTGCAGTCCAGCGGGCAGCACGAGCGCGTGCGCTGGCTGGGGCGCATCGACGACCGCCAGCTGATCGACGAGTACCGCGGCGCCATGGCCTTCGTCTTCCCCTCGCTCTACGAGGGGTTCGGCATCCCGCCGCTGGAGGCGCAGGCCTGCGGTTGCCCGGTGATCGCCGCCCGCAGCGCCTCGGTCCCCGAAGTGCTGGGCACCTCGGCGTTGTACTTCGACCCCGCCGATACCCAGGCCCTGGCCATGGCGATGCGCCGCGTGCTGCGGGACGCGAAGTTGCGCGCCAGCCTGCGCAACGCCGGGCTGGAGAACGTCCTGCGCTACTCCTGGGACCTCTCCGCTCTGCGTCTCTCCACCCTGATCGACTCCTTTCTAGCCGAGCGCGCGGCCTATCTGCCGCGCTTCAAACCGCTCGAGTAGCCCGGTTCCTGGCTACCGCGCCAAGGAGGCATTTCCATGAAAGGCATCATTCTCGCCGGAGGCTCCGGCACCCGCCTGCACCCCATCACCCTCGGGGTGTCCAAGCAACTGCTGCCGATCTACGACAAGCCGATGGTGTACTACCCGCTGTCGGTACTGATGCTCGCCGGCATCGACGAGATCCTGCTGATCTGCACCCCCGCCGACTTGCCCAACTTTCGTGCGCTGCTCGGTGACGGCGAGCACTTCGGCCTGCACCTGCACTACGCGGTGCAACCTTCGCCGGACGGCCTGGCCCAGGCCTTCCTGATCGGCGAGGAGTTCATCGGCAGTGACTCGGTTTGCCTGGTGCTGGGCGACAACATCTTCTACGGCCAGAGCTTCACCGCGACCCTGCGCGAGGCCGCTTCGCGCGAGCGCGGCGCCACCGTGTTCGGCTATCAGGTGGCCGACCCCGCGCGCTTCGGCGTGGTGGAGTTCGACGCCGCCGGCCATGTGCTCTCCATCGAGGAAAAGCCACGGGTGCCGCGCTCCAACTATGCGGTGACGGGCCTGTATTTCTACGACAACCGGGTGGTGGAGATGGCCCGGCAGATTCGCCCCTCGGCACGCGGCGAGCTGGAGATCACCGACATCAACAACCTCTACCTCGAACTCGGCGAGTTGCACGTGAGCCTGCTGGGGCGCGGCTTCGCCTGGCTGGATACCGGTACCCACGAATCACTGATGGAGGCCGGTCACTTCGTCCAGACCATCGAGGCGAGGCAGGGCCTGAAGGTCGCCTGCCTGGAGGAAATCGCCTTCCAGCAGGGCTGGCTGTCCACCGAGGGCCTGGCCCTGCAGGCCGAGCGCCTGGGCAAGACCTGTTATGGCCGCTACCTGCAGCAATTGCTGCGGGATGCCCGTCCCTGAGACTGCCTGCCGCCCGTCCGGCCGCTCGGCCGAGGCGGTGCGTCAGTGATTCATCTGCCGCGAGAGGCAGTGGCGCCGGGATGGGCGCCGAGTGTGGTGAGGTTTTCCATGTCCATTCGATCGAAGGGAATACTGCGGGCGAACCAGTCCCTCCTGGCGCTGGCTCACCGTCTGCTCGATCTGCTGGTCATCGTCCTTTGCGGGGCGATTTTCCTGAGTGACGGCAGCGGTGTGCCGGATGCCCGCGTCTGGGTGTCGGTGCTCCTGTGCGTGATGCTGTTCCACTGGCTGGGCGAGCTCAACCGGCTCTATGGCTCCTGGCGTGGCGAGTCCATGTTGCGTGAGTCGATGCTGGTCACCAGCTACTGGTCGCTGACGTTCTTTGCCGTGCTGCTGCTGGACGCGGCGCTGCGTCACGGCCTCGTCGTCGATGCACGCCGCTTCGGCTGGTTCGCCAGCGCACTGCTGGTGATGTGCGCCTACCGTCTGCTCCTGCGCATGCTCCTGCGCCTGGCGCGCCGGCATGGCTTCAACAGCCGCAACGTGGCCATCTACGGCACCGGGGAAGTCGGCGCGCACCTGGCCTCGACCATCCTCGACGCACCCTGGATGGGCCTGCGCCTGGTCGGCTTCTACGACGACCGTCCGCAGCAGATGGCGCTGGACGAGCGGGTGCCGGTCAAGGGCGGGCGCCTGGCGCTGATCGAGGCGGCGCGCGGCGGGCAGATCGACAAGGTCTACCTGACCCTGCCGCTCTCCCGCGAGCCGCTGCTCAACGAACTGATTCGCGAACTCTCCGACACCACGGTGTCGGTCTACCTGATTCCCGACCTGTTCATGTTCGACCTGCTGCACGCGCGCAGCGAGAGCATCAACGGCCTGGAAACCATCAGCATCTTCGACACCCCCATGGATGGCCCCAACGCAGTGCTCAAGCGTATCGAGGACGTGGTCCTCGCCTCGCTGATCCTGCTGCTGGTGTCGGTGCCGATGCTGTTGATCGCTGTGGCGGTGAAGCTCACCTCGCGCGGTCCGGTGCTGTTCCGCCAGACCCGCTACGGAATGGATGGCCGGCCGATCCGCGTATGGAAGTTCCGCAGCATGACCGTCATGGAGGATGGTGCGCAGGTGATCCAGGCCTCGCGCAACGACTGCCGTGTCACCCGACTGGGCGCGTTCCTGCGACGCACCTCGCTGGATGAGCTGCCGCAGTTCATCAACGTCCTGCGCGGTGAGATGTCGGTGGTGGGCCCCCGGCCCCATGCGGTCGCGCACAACGAGCAGTACCGCCGTCAGGTCAACCACTACATGCTGCGCCACAAGGTCAAGCCGGGCATTACCGGGTGGGCCCAGGTCAACGGCTGGCGTGGTGAAACCGACACCCTGGAAAAGATGCAGAAACGCATTGAGTTCGACCTGGACTACATCGAGAACTGGTCCGTCTGGTGGGACCTGAAGATCGTTGGGCTGACCCTCTTCAAGGGCTTCGTCAACCACAACGCGTTCTGAGGCAGTCCCCCTACCAACACCCTGCTTCAAGGAATGATCGCCATGAAAACTCTGTTCGTGATCGGTCTTGTTGTCGGCAGTCTGACGCTACAAGGCTGTGTATTTTCCCCCGGTCAGCACATGACGGACTCCGATATCGAGAAAGAGGCGCGGGACCAAGGCATGCGCATCACCCTCGTTCCCATCACCCCGCAGGTGCTGCAAAGCCAGGACATGGCCCGTGCCAATCAGCAGTTGCCGGCGGAGCTGCTCAACTACAAACCGCAGCAGGGTGAATACGTGATCGGCGCAGGGGACGTGCTGCTGGTCACCGTCTGGGATCACCCGGAACTGACCAGCCCCGGCTCGACGCAGCAGATGGAAGCCAACGGCCGCGTGGTCGGCGCCGACGGCAATATCTTCTTCCCCTACGCCGGTACCGTGATGGCGCAGGGTCGGACGCCGACGCAGCTGCGCAGCCAACTGGCCAGCCGGCTGGCCAAGAAAGGCATCGTCGACCCGCAGGTGGACGTGACCGTGTTGCGCTACGCCAGCCAGCGCATCGTAATGTCCGGGGCCTTCCAGAATGGCGGGCAGGTGGAATTGAACAACACGCCGACGACGTTGGTGCAGGCGGTGAGTAAGGCCGGCGTGGTGGCCGGCGAAGCGGACCTCTCGGGGCTGACGCTCAAGCGCGACGGGCGTGAGTACCTGATCGACGTCGACGCGCTCAACCGCAGCGGCTCCAGCCTGAGCGGCGTCTACCTGAAGAACGGCGACCAGATCCACCTGCCCTACAACGACCGCAAGAAAGTCTACATCGTGGGCGAGGTGCACCAGCCGACCGTGGTGACCTACCGCACCACCGGCCTGAGCCTGCTGGAAGTGCTGGGCAACGCGGGCGGCCTCAGCCAGGAAACTTCCGATGCCGACGCCGTCTACGTGATCCGCGCCGGCGATCTGCAGCCGGGCGCCAATGGTGGCCAGAACGCCCTCACGGCACAGGTCTTCCACCTGGAAGCGAAGAAGCCCACGGCCTTCGCCCTGGCCCGTGACTTCGCCATGCAGCCCCAGGATGTGGTGTTCATCGGCCCGGCCAACATCACCCGGTGGAACCGCTTCATCAGCCAGCTGCTGCCGTCGGCATCCTTCATCGGCACCAGCGCCACCGTCGGCCACAAGTAACCGGGGCGCACGCCTTAAAGCGAAAGGAAAATTCGTACCTGGCAATCGGACTGGCCACATGGACGGCCGAATGCCTGGCTGGCGATCATTCGCCGGGTTGCACAGGGTTGTGCACGCTCTTTCGGACTAGCAGAACTCAGCTCCGTGATTCTGCACTTTCTTGGGCATCCCCTAGCAATGCCCATAACCCGCCCGTGTTGCAGCACGGGCGGGTTTCTTTTTTCCGCCCCTGGAAACCCTCGATCGGATCATTCGCTCAACCGAGGTACCTCGTCAGAGGTGCAGTCCCGAGCGGTGTCGGCGTGCTATCCTATATTCCATAAGGAAATTACATAGTAATAATTAATTCTTTTTTGATTTATAGAGCTTCTTTTATCGTTGCCCCAGCGCTGTCGCGAGGACGGTTGGCAAGTGCGGTTGGGGTGGCGGTTTCCCGCCGGGATGGACGATGTTCGTGGCGGTTTCCCGCTTAGTGGTCTGAAGGAAAATATCCGCTGACAAGTCTGAAAGGCAGATTTTTCGGGGGATCGGGCAGGCACGGCCGGTTGGCCTGGGGATTGCCTAGCCAGTGGTGCATGCCCCACGCATCGCCACGACAACAAGACACGAGAACAGACCCATGCCGTCCCTTTCAGCCGTTGCCTTCCCGCCTGCCTGCCTGCGCATCACCCCTGTCTAGGGGCGCGTTGCATTACCACTGAATGACCGTAGCCGCGCGTGTTCGCACGTACACGCGATGGCCGCTGCTTGCCGTTCAGTAGGGCTCCGGGGGAGCTGGTTGTCACGCTGAATGGCCTGTTTTCCAAGATCAATAAATGGGGGAAATCCAATGAAAAGCCGCACTCTCACGCAATCGAGCCTGGCGCTCGCCATCGCTGCCGCGGGCCTGGCCCAGTCGGCCATCGCCGGCGGGTTCGTCGAGGACAGCAAGGCCAGCCTCACCCTGCGCAACTTCTACATCAACACCGACAACCGCAACGGCAGCGCCGCGCCGAGCAAGCAGGAAGAGTGGGGCCAGGGCTTCCTGCTCAACTACACCTCCGGCTACACCGAGGGCACCGTCGGTGTCGGCGTCGACGCGCTGGGCTTGCTCGGGGTTCGCCTCGACAGCGGCAAGGGCACACATTACAACCCAACCAGCTCGAACTTTTCCGGGACTGTCTTCCCCACCGACAGCGATGGCCGCGCGGTGGACGATTTCTCCCACCTGGGCGCCACCGGCAAGCTGAAGGTGTCCGCCACCGAGCTGCGCTACGGCACCCTGCTGCCGAAGCTGCCGGTAATCACCTACAACGACGGCCGCCTGCTGCCGCAGACCTTCGACGGCGGCCAGGTCACGTCCAACGAGTTCAAGGACCTGACCCTGATCGGTGGCCAGTTGGAGCACATGAAGGGGCGCAGCTCCAGCAACAACGAAGGGCTGTCCATCGCCGGCGCCAACAACGCCCGCACTGGCGAGTTCGTCAACAAGTTCTACTACGGCGGCGCCGACTACAAGCTGACCAAGGACCTGACGCTGCAGTACTACTACGGCAACCTGCAGGACTTCTACAAACAGCACTTCCTCGGCCTGCAGCACAACTGGGCGATCGGTCCGGGCGTGCTGAAGTCCGACCTGCGTTACTTCAACAGCAGCGACGACGGCAAGAACGGCCACGACAAGAACTTCTACACCACCGGTTACTATGGCAACGGCGTGACCAAGGGCGAGGTCGACAACCGCGCCTGGAGCGGCCTGTTCACCTACACCCTGAGCGGCCACAGCTTCGGCGCCGGCTACCAGCAGCTCAGCGGCGACAGCGACTTCCCGTTCATCAACAACGGTGACGGCGCCACCGCCTACCTGATCACCGACGTGCAGATCGGCAAGTTCCTGCGCGCCGGCGAGCGTACCTGGCAGGTCCGCTATGGCTATGACTTCGCCCAGGCCGGCCTTCCGGGCCTGACCTTCCAGACCCTGTACTTGCATGGCGACAATATCGACACCAAGTACGGCGACAAGAGCGAGTGGGAGCGCGACGTCTCCCTGGCCTACGTGATTCCGGACGGCGCCTTCAAGGGCCTGGGCTTCACCTGGAAGAACGCTGCCCTGCGCAGCGGCCTGCCGGTTGCAGGCAAGGGCACCGCGACCCAGCGTGACCAGGACGAGAACCGCCTGATCGTCAGCTACACCATCCCGTTGCTGTAAGCCTCGCGTCCTGACGAAAAGCCGCCGACCTCGCAAGAGGCGGCGGCTTTTTTCATGGCGGTGCTTTTCTGTAGGACGCCGTACGGGGCTCTATCCGGCGAAATTTCCCTGGTCCAATCCGTGTTCTACCCGCTGTGCTCGGACACTTCCCATTCATTTTCGGGGCCGCTCGTGCCCGGCTGAAAATCCAAGCGTGAGCCTGGTCAAAGATTGCGCAACAGGCCGCCAAGTGCAGGCCGATTTCCCTCCCGCCGCCGGGCCTTCTCTTATCGTGGCGCCGGTCGCGCGGACCCGGGGAAGGGCATCGAGCAGGCCTTCCGGTGATGGAGTGACGCAGCGGATGCCGCCTGCCTTGACGATCGAGCGCAGCCGGCCATCAGCGGAGCGACAAGGCGGCGCAGATCGCCCTTCAGGTCTCCCATGCTGGCGTCGACTTTCACCTTCTCCCCGCCGTCGTGATCAGGACCGCCGTCATCCATCCCGCCGCGAATGCCGCTGGCCGCCTGCCGATGACGCACTGCACGAACATGTTCATGGGGAACCGCAATGCACTACCGCACACTCAATCGCGCCAGCCTGGCCGTGGCCATCGCCGCTGCGGGCCTTGCCCAATCCGCGCTCGCGGATGGATTCATCGAAGACAGCAAGGCCAGCCTCGGCCTGCGCAACTTCTACATCAACAACGACAACCGCAATGGCTCCGCTGCGCCGAGCAAGCAGGAGGAGTGGGGCCAGGGCTTCATGCTCAACTACGCCTCCGGCTTTACCGAAGGCCCGGTCGGCTTTGGCGTCGATGCGCTCGGCCTGCTCGGCGTGAAGCTCGACAGCGGCAAGGGCAAGCACTACAACCCGCAGAGCAAGGCGTTCGGCGGCACCGTATTCCCTACCGACAGCGATGGCCGCGCGGTGGATGATTTCTCCAGCCTGGGGCTGACCGGCAAGGCCAAGGTCTCGGCCACCGAGCTGCGTTACGGCACCCTGCAGCCCAAGCTGCCGGTGGTGACCTACAACGACGGCCGCCTGCTGCCGCAGACCTTCAGCGGCGGGCAGATCACCTCCAATGAGATCGACAACCTGACCCTGGTGGGCGGCCAGCTCGAACACATGAAGGGGCGTAACTCCAGCAACTCGGACCAGGGGCTGTCCATCGCGGGCGCCAACAACGCCCAGTCCGGCCAGTTCACCAACAAGTTCTATTACGCCGGTGGCGACTACAAGGTCGGCAAGGACACCACCCTGCAGTACTACTACGGCAACCTGAAGGACTTCTACAAACAGCACTTCCTCGGCCTGCAGCACAACTGGGCGCTTGGCGAGGGCGTGCTGAAAAGCGACCTGCGCTACTTCCACAGCAGCAGCGACGGCAAGAACGGCAACGACCTTTCCTATTACACCACCGGCTACTACGGCAACGGCATCACCAAGGGCAAGGTGGATAACCGCGCCTTCAGCGGCCTGTTCACCTACAGCATCAAGGGCCACAGCTTCAGTGCCGGGCACCAGGTGCTGTCCGGCGACAGCGACTTTCCGTTCATCAACGATGGCGACGGCGCTTCCTCGTACCTGACCACCGACGTGCAGATCGGCAAGTTCCAGCACGCCGGCGAGCGCACCTGGCAGGCGCGCTACGCCTATGACTTCGCTGCGTTGGGTGTGCCGGGCCTGAGCTTCCAGACTATCTACCTGCGTGGCGACAACATCGATACCGCCTACGGCAGCCAGAGCGAGTGGGAGCGCGACATCAGCCTGGGTTACGTGATTCCGGACGGCAATCTGAAGGGCCTGGGCTTCGCCTGGAAGAACGCCTCCCTACGCAGCGGCCTGCCGGCCAGCGCCGCTCCAGGCACTGCCGCTCAGCGTGATCAGGACGAGAACCGCCTGATCGTCAGCTACAGCATTCCGCTGCTGTAATCCTCGCTCCTGCAGAGGTGTTTCCTGCTCAATGAAAAAGGCCGTCGCTCCTCACGGGGCGACGGCCTTTTCAATGAAAGCGAATCAGCGCTTCTGCGGCGCCGGCTGCTGCTGGGTGATGCAGTGGATGTTGCCGCCGCCCAGGAGGATTTCGCGGCCCGGCACCATGACCACTTCGTGCTCGGGGAAGATGCGCTTGAGGGTGGCTTCGGCCTCGGCGTCTGCCGGATCGTTGAAGCGCGGGGCGATGATGCCGCCGTTGACGATCAGGAAGTTGACGTAGGAACCGGCCAGGCGAATCGACGGGTCGCGCGGCTGGGTGCCGATCACCATGTCGATGCCTTCGCATTCGGCTTGGGTGGCGTGGATCGGGCCGGGGATGACGATCTTGTGCACGGTCAGCTGGCGGCCCTTGGCGTCGCGGGCGGTTTCCAGCACGCGCATGGCGGCCTGGCAGCGCTCGTAGTTCGGGTCGTTGACGTCATCGGTCCAGGCCAGCAGGACTTCGCCCGGGCGCACGTAGCAGCAGAAGTTGTCCACGTGGCCGTCGGTCTCATCGTTGAACAGGCCGTCCGGCAGCCAGATCACGGTGTCGATGGCCAGGTGATCACGCAGCATGGCCTCGATCTCTTCGCGGCTCAGGTGCGGGTTGCGGTTGTGGTTGAGCAGGCATTCCTCGGTGGTGATCAGGGTGCCTTCGCCGTCCACGTGGATCGAGCCGCCTTCGAGCACGAAGCCTTCGGTGCGGTAGCCGGCGCTGCGCTCGATGCCGAGGATCTTGCTCGCCACCTGGTCGTCGCGGTGCCAGGGGAAGTACAGGCCGCCTTCCAGGCCGCCCCAGGCGTTGAAGGTCCAGTCCACGCCGCGCACTTCGCCCTTGTCGTCGGTGACGAAGGTCGGGCCGGTGTCGCGCACCCAGGCGTCGTCGTTGCTGATTTCCACCACGCGGATGTTGGTCGCGTCGGCCAGCTGGGCGCGGGCGTTCTCGTACTGGCCGGCGGAAACGCCGACGGTCACCGGCTCGAAGCGGGCGATGGCGCGGGCCACTGCGCTGAAGGCGGCCTGCGCGGGCTTGCCGCCCAGGCGCCAGTTGTCCGGACGCTCGGGCCAGACCATCCAGGTCTGGGTATGGGGTTCCCATTCCGCCGGCATGCGGAAGCCATCGGCGCGGGGAGTGCTGGTCAGAGTGGTCATGGGGCGATCCTTGGTGAGGGCTTCGAGGGATGGGCAATGCGGATACTTATCGATGGGTATCGCCGTGCTCCAGCCATCCTACGCAGTGGGTTGTGTCATTCGAGAGGGCGTCGCCGTCGTGAGTCGCAAGGGGCCAGTATAGGCGGGCGGTTGCGTCGTCGCGTTGGGCTTCTCCCAGGGTGGGAGAATTTATAGCCGATAAAAATCGGTTTATGAAGGGCGATTTTGAAATATTTCAGCCGCCTATCCGGATATTTATCGGATAAAAATCGAATATCGAATCATGGCAGGGGCGTGGCCCGCTTCGGCAGGCAGGGCGGCAGGTACAGCGAAAGGTAGGCGTCGATCACCCGCATTCCTTCCTCGGCCAGACGCTCGGTGATCCGCCCGTGGCGTTGCACGGAAAGGGCGTAGACACGGTCGCCCAGCTCGATGGCCAGGCTGAAGACTTCGATGTCCTGCGGCAGCGGCGGCAGTTCGAAGTGGCGCTCGAACAGCTGGCGCATCGCTGCGCCCAGTTGCACGTCGTGCTGGCTGTCGGCCTGGGTGACTTCGGCCAGGCCGTGGCTGGCGAGGATCAGCTGGCGTGCGGCGGCATCGCCCGCGTACACCGCGAGGGTGCGTTGCTCGACCAGGCGCGCGAGATCGCGCCAGTCGCGCAGGACGGCGTGGTCGACGGGTTGTTCCAGGCAGTCGCGGAAGGCGGCATGGACGTCGCTGGTGAGGCCCTGGAGCAGGGCCGGCACGCTGGGGAAGAAGTGGTAGACGGAGGAGGGCGGTATCTGTGCGCGCTCGGCCACCGCATAGATCGACAGGCTCGCCGCGCCGCTCTCGGCCAGCAGCGCGCGGGCTGCATCGAGGATCACGGCGATGCGCGCCTGGCTGCTGGCGCGGGGTTTGCGAGTGGGAGAGTGAGCGGGCATGGCGGTCTCCGGAGCTGGGCGGCTATTGGACGCCAGCTCCGGTGCGCTCGGCAAGTCAGCTGCCGCCGGCGCGCAGTTTGCCCCAGAGCTCGGTGATCACCGGTGCGGTCTTCTCCGGCGCGGTTTCCAGGGCGAACAGGCGGCGCTTGGTCTCCTGGTCGGGGTACAGGCCGGGCTGGTCGCGCAGGGCGGCGTCGAGGAACTGCGCGGAGTCCTTGTTGCCGTTGGGGTAGAGGGTGGCGGCGGTGATCTGCGCGGCGACCTTGGGTTGCATCAGGTAGTCGATGAACTTGTGCGCAAGGTCGGGCTGTTCGGCCGTGGTCGGGATTACCAGGTTGTCGATGAACAGTACCGAGCCTTCCTGGGGCACCACGAAACGCACCGGCTGGCCGGCGTTGGCGGCGTTCAGCGCATCGCCGACCCAGGCCATGGCGACGCACAGCTTGCCGCTGTTGAGGTCCTGGATGTAGCGCTCGCTGTCGATGTAGCGCAGGTTCGGGCGCAGCTGGGTGAGCACCTCGCCGGCGCGGCGGATCTGCGACGGGGCGCTGCGGGCGAAGTTGCGGCCCTGGTAGTTCATCAGCACCGAGAAGGCTTCGTCCGGCGCGTCCAGCAGGCTCATGCCGCAAGTCTTCAGGCGCTGGCTCTGCTGCGGGTCGAACAGCAGGCTCCAGCTGTCGGGCAGTTTACCGCCGAAGGCCTTCTCGGCTTCCGGCTGGTTGATTGCCAGGCCCACGGCGCCCCACAGGTAGGGCACGGCATGCTGGTTGTTGAGGTCTACCGCGGCCAGTTTGCTCAGCAGTTGGCTATCGAGGTGGCTGCGGTTGGGGAGCTTGGCGAAATCCAGGGGGCGGATCAGCTTCTTGCGGATCAGCGCCGGCAGGTCGTTGTGCGAGGGCACCGCGACGTCGATGTGCTCACCCTGGTCCAGTGCCTTGAGAAGTTCTTCGTCAGTGCTGTAGGTGTGGTACTCGACGCGAACGCCGGTGTCCTTCTCGAAGTCCTTGAGCACTTCGGGGGCGATGTAGTCGTTCCAGTTGTAGACGCGGATGACCTGCTCGGCCCATCCGGACAACGGGCATAGCAGCAACAGCAGCAAGGCGTACAGGCGTGGCATTGGCGATCTCCCTGATATGACCACATGTCAGCGGGTGCGGCCGGAGCCGCTGATGGCGCAACAGCAAAGCACGACAGACGCGATGGACGCCCGAGCGGGCGGATGGAGACATCGCGAGCAAAAAGGAGGTGCGCGCATGGGCCGCCACGGCGCCCCTCTCGCCGTTGCGATGTCGCAGTCCCCGGGATGTGCCAGAGGCACAAAGAAACGCCGGCACAAGGGCCGGCGTTTCGTTACCACTTAAACGGTATGCAGATACCAGTTGTACTCGAGGTCGGAGATCGAATATTCGAACTCCTGCATCTCGTGCTCCTTGCACGCGACGAAGATGTCGATGTACTCGGGGCTGATGTACTTGTTCATCACATCGCTGTCGTCCAGCTCGCGCAGTGCATCGCGCAGGTTGTTCGGCAGGCTCTGTTCCAGCTGCTCGTAGGCGTTGCCTTCGATCGGCGCACCGGGCTCGACCTGGTTGGTCAGGCCGTGGTGGATGCCGGCCAGTACGGCGGACAGCAGCAGGTACGGGTTGGCATCGGCGCCGGCGACACGGTGCTCCAGGCGCACCGCTTCCGGCGCGCCGGTGGGAACGCGCAGGGCGACGGTACGGTTGTCCAGGCCCCAGCTCGGTGCGTTCGGCACGAAGAAGGCCGAACCGAAACGGCGGTACGAGTTGACGTTCGGGCAGAGGAACGCCATCGACGCCGGCAGGGTCTCGAGCACACCGCCGATCGCGTGGCGCAACGCGGCGTTCTGCTCGGGATCCTCGCTGGTGAAGATGTTCTTGCCGTCCTTGTCGAGCAGCGAGACGTGGACGTGCAGACCGTTGCCAGCCTGGCCCGGGTAGGGCTTGGCCATGAAGGTCGAATCCATCTCGTGGTCGTAGGCGACGTTCTTGATCAGGCGCTTGAGCAGGACCGCGTAGTCGCAGGCCTTCAGGGCGTCGTCAACGTGATGCAGGTTGACTTCGAACTGTGCCGGGGCGCTTTCCTTGACGATGGCGTCGGCCGGAATGCCCTGGGCGCGGGCGCCGTCGATGATGTCCTGCAGGCAGTCGGCGTACTCGTCGAGGTCATCGATGGAGTAGACCTGGACCGATTGCGGACGCTTGCCGGAGATCGGCGAACGCGGCGGCTGCGGACGGCCGTTCACGTTCTCCTGGTCGATCAGGTAGAACTCCAGCTCGAAGGCCGCGACGATGGTCAGGCCGATGTCGGTGAAGCGCTGCACCACCTGGCGCAGCACTTCGCGCGGGTCGGCGAAGAACGGCTGGCCTTCCATCTCGTGCATGGTCATCAGCAGCTGCGCGGTCGGGCGCTTCTGCCAGGGTTCCATGGCCAGGGTGTTGGGGATCGGGAAGCAGACGCGGTCCGCGTCGCCAATGTCCAGGCCGAGGCCAGTGCTTTCTACAGTGGAGCCGGTGATGTCGAGAGCGAAGAGAGAAGCGGGGAGGTTGATGCCCTTCTCATAGACTTTGGGCAGGCTGGTGCGTTCGATGCGCTTACCGCGAACCACACCGTTCATGTCTGCAATAAGGAGGTCGACGAACTGGACCTCGGGGTGTTCCTTCAGGAACTCACTCGCTTCTTCAAGCGAAACGGCACTCTGGGGTACCGACATGATGCAACACCTTTATTGTTAAAAATTTCAATCATTCGAAGGCTGAGGTGTGAGTCAATCCGAATTGGCAAGGGTTGTCAATGTCGCACCAAAATGGGGCGTCGCAGTTGCGATGGGCCGATTCTGGGGCGTTTCAGGTCGCTTCAGGTAGACGGAGAGCCTTGGCTGGCGGGCTGTTCAGTCGGGCGTGTTTGATTTTTTACATCCCTATTGTGTAAAAAAATGAACAAGGCTAAGCTCGGCCTCAAGCCCATAACACATACAAACACGGGTGCCTCATGACTCGCCTGCCGTTAATCGGCGTGTCCGCCTGCTTCAAGCAGATCGGTTCGAAACCCTACCACGTCACTGGCGACAAATACCTCAGAGCTGTGATCTCCGGGGCCTCGGGCATTCCGGTGATCATTCCCTCCCTGGGCGATGCCATCGACCAGGAAGCCATGTTGGCCGCACTCGACGGCCTGCTGTTCACAGGCTCGGCGTCGAATATCGAACCTCATCATTATAGTGGCTCCGCAAGCGAAGCCGGCACTCTTCATGATCCCGCGCGCGACAGCACCACGCTGCCGCTGATTCGCCGCGCCGTCGCGGCCGGGATTCCGGTGCTGGGCATCTGCCGCGGATTCCAGGAAATGAACGTCGCCTTCGGCGGCACGCTGCACCAGAAGGTGCACCAGGTCGAAGGCTTCATGGATCACCGCGAGCCGGCCAACCAGCCGCTCGAAGTTCAGTATGGACTGCGGCACGCGGTGAGCGTGCAGCCGGGCGGCGTATTCGCCGGTATCGGGCTACCCTCGCAGTTCCAGGTCAACTCCATTCACGGCCAGGGCGTTGAACGTCTGGCGCCCGGCCTTCGTGTAGAAGCTCTGGCGCCTGACGGGTTGGTTGAAGCCTTCTCCGTCGAAGGTGTGGACTTTGCCGTCGGTGTGCAGTGGCACCCGGAGTGGCAGGTCGAAACGAACCCCAACTATCTCGCTATCTTCCAGGCCTTCGGCAAGGCCTGCGGCAAGAGGGCGGGGAACCGTTGAGCCTGGCGTTGGTGCCCGGCTCTCAAACCCTGAGGTCTTTATGACTACCAAGTTAGACCAGCTCAGCAGCTGGCTGAAGGAACGCAAGATCACCGAGGTGGAATGCATGATCGCCGACCTGACCGGGATTGCCCGGGGCAAGATCGCGCCGACTGCCAAATTCCTCAACGAGAAAGGCATGCGCCTGCCGGAGAGTGTTCTCCTGCAGACCGTGACCGGTGATTACGTCGAGGACGACATCTATTACGACCTGCTGGACCCGGCCGACATCGATATGGTCTGCCGCCCGGACGAGAATGCCGTGTTCCTCGTCCCGTGGGCCATCGAACCGACCGCGATGGTCATCCACGATACCTACGACAAGATGGGCAACCCCATCGAGCTGTCGCCGCGCAACGTGCTCAAGCGCGTGCTCAAGCTGTATGCCGACAAGGGCTGGAAGCCGATCGTCGCGCCGGAGATGGAGTTCTACCTGACCAAGCGCAGCGACGACCCGGACTACCCGCTGCAGGCTCCGGTAGGCCGTTCCGGCCGCCAGGAGACCGGCCGCCAGTCCTTCTCCATCGACGCGGCGAACGAATTCGACCCGCTGTTCGAGGACATGTACGACTGGTGCGAATTGCAGGGCCTGGATCTGGACACCCTGATCCACGAAGAAGGCACCGCGCAGATGGAAATCAACTTCCGTCATGGCGATGCCCTGGACCTGGCCGACCAGATCGTGGTGTTCAAGCGCACCATGCGCGAAGCGGCGCTCAAGCACAACGTGGCCGCGACCTTCATGGCCAAGCCGATGACCGGCGAACCGGGCAGTGCGATGCACCTGCACCAGAGCATCGTTGACCTGAAGACCGGCAAGAACATCTTCTCCAACGCCGACGGCAGCATGAGCGAACTGTTCCTGCACCACGTCGGCGGTCTGCAGAAGTTCATTCCCGAAGCCCTGCCGCTGTTCGCCCCGAACGTCAACTCGTTCCGCCGTTTCCTGCCCGACACGTCGGCGCCGGTGAACGTGGAGTGGGGCGAAGAGAACCGTACCGTCGGCCTGCGCGTGCCGGACTCCAACCCGGAGAACCGCCGTGTGGAAAACCGCCTGGCCGGCGCCGATGCCAACCCCTACCTGGCCCTGGCCGCCAGTCTGCTGTGCGGCTACATCGGCATGGTCGAAGGCATCAAGCCCAGTGCCCAGGTCAAGGGTCGTGGCTACGAACGGCGTAACCTGCGTCTGCCCCTGACCATCGAGGCGGCGCTGGAACGCATGGAAGGCAGCAAGACCCTGGAGAGTTACCTGGGCGACAAGTTCATTCGTGGTTACGTCGCGGTCAAGCGCGCCGAGCACGAGAACTTCAAGCGGGTAATCAGCTCCTGGGAACGCGAGTTCCTCCTGCTTTCCGTCTGATCGGCGTGGGGCCCGGAACCCCGTCCGGGCCTCGTGTTACTTAGAGAGAGGTTTTTATCAAGATGACTATCCAGACCAGCGCCCAGACCCAACACTGGCAGGCGCTCAGCCGCGAACACCACCTGGCTCCGTTCACCGACTACAAGCAGCTGAACGAGAAGGGCGCTCGCATCATCACCAAGGCCGAAGGCATCTATCTGTGGGACAGCGAGGGCAACAAGATCCTCGATGGCATGGCCGGCCTGTGGTGCGTGAACGTTGGCTACGGTCGCAAGGAACTTGCTGAAGCCGCCTACAAGCAGATGCAGGAACTGCCCTACTACAACCTGTTCTTCCAGACCGCCCACCCGCCGGCGCTGGAACTGGCCAAGGCTATCGCCGACATCGCCCCGGAAGGCATGAACCACGTGTTCTTCACCGGTTCCGGCTCCGAGTCCAACGACACCGTGCTGCGCATGGTTCGCCACTACTGGACCATCAAGGGCCAGCCGCAGAAGAAAGTGGTCATCGGCCGCTGGAACGGCTATCACGGCTCCACCGTCGCGGGCGTCAGCCTGGGCGGCATGAAGGCGCTGCACGAGCAGGGCGACCTGCCGATTCCGGGCATCGTGCACATCCCGCAGCCGTACTGGTACGGCGAGGGTGGCGACATGTCGCCGGAAGAGTTCGGCGTCTGGGCGGCCGAGCAGCTGGAGAAGAAGATTCTGGAAGTGGGCGAAGACAAGGTCGCCGCCTTCATCGCCGAGCCCATTCAGGGCGCGGGCGGCGTGATCGTTCCGCCGGAAACCTACTGGCCGAAGATCCGCGAGATCCTCGCCAAGTACGACATCCTGTTCATCGCCGATGAAGTCATCTGCGGCTTCGGCCGTACCGGCGAATGGTTCGGCAGCCAGTACTACGGCAACGCCCCGGACCTGATGCCGATCGCCAAGGGCCTGACTTCCGGCTACATCCCCATGGGTGGCGTGATCGTTCGCGACGAAATCGTCCATACCCTGAATGAGGGTGGGGAGTTCTACCACGGCTTCACTTACTCTGGTCACCCGGTTGCGGCGGCTGTCGCGCTGGAGAACATCCGCATCCTGCGGGAAGAGAAGATCGTCGAGCGAGTGAAGGCTGAAACGGCACCGTATTTGCAGAAACGCTGGCAGGAGCTGGCCGACCATCCCCTGGTAGGCGAAGCGCGCGGCGTCGGTCTGGTGGCAGCACTGGAGCTGGTGAAGAACAAGAAAACCCGTGAGCGCTTCGAGAAGGGCGTGGGGATGGTGTGCCGAGAGCACTGCTTCCGCAACGGCCTGATCATGCGCGCGGTCGGAGACACTATGATTATTTCGCCACCTCTGGTGATCGAAAAATCGCAGATCGATGACCTGATCACCCTGGCGCGCAAGTGCCTCGATCAAACCGCCGCAGCCGTTCTGTCTTGAGTCTTTCACCGGACCTTTGACAGACTGCGCCTGTGCGTTGGCCAGGCTCACCGGGTGGTGACGGATCGAACTGTCCACGCCACCCGGAACATCAAAAAAACAAACGGAGCTACCCGCATGTTCAACACCCTCGGCAAATCCCTGCTCGCTGTGACTCTGGCGGGCGCTGTGGCTGGTATGGCGCAGGCAGATGACAAAGTGCTGCACGTTTACAACTGGTCGGACTACATCGCTCCGAACACTACCGACAACTTCACCAAAGCAACCGGGATCAAGGTCGTCTACGACGTCTACGACAGCAACGAAGTGCTGGAGGCCAAGCTGCTGGCCGGCAAGTCGGGTTATGACATCGTGGTTCCGTCCAACTCCTTCCTGGCCAAGCAGATCAAGGCTGGCGTCTATCAGCCGCTGGACAAGTCCAAGCTGCCGAACTGGAAGAACCTGAACCCCGATCTGATGAAGACCCTGGAAATCAGCGACCCGGGCAACAAGTTCGCGATTCCCTACCTGTGGGGCACCATCGGCATCGGCTACAACCCGGACAAGGTCAAGGCTGTACTGGGCGACAACGCTCCGGTCGACTCCTGGGACCTGGTCTTCAAGCCGGAAAACATCGAGAAGCTGAAGCAGTGCGGCGTGAGCTTCCTCGATTCGCCGACCGAAATGCTGCCGGCCGCCCTGCACTACCTGGGCTACAAGTCGGATAGTCAGGACCCGAAAGAGCTGAAGGCGGCAGAAGATCTGTTCCTGAAGATCCGTCCGTACATCTCCTACTTCCACTCCTCGAAGTACATCTCCGATATCGCCAACGGCAACATCTGCGTGGCCATCGGTTACTCCGGGGACGTCTACCAGGCCAAGTCCCGCGCCGAAGAAGCCAAGAACGGCGTGAAGGTCAGCTACAACATTCCGAAGGAAGGCGCCGGTGCGTTCTTCGACACCGTGGCCATCCCGAAAGATGCCGAGAACCCGGAAGGCGCGCTGAAGTGGATCAACTTCCTGCTTGAGCCGAAAGTCATTGCCGAGATCAGCGATACCGTTTCCTACCCGAACGGCAACTCCGCCGCTACTCCTCTGGTGAGCGAAGCCATCCGCAAGGACCCGGGTATCTATCCGACCGACGAGGTGATGAAGAAGCTGTACGCCTTCCCGGATCTGCCGGCGAAGACCCAGCGTCTGATGACCCGCAGCTGGACCACCATCAAGTCCGGCAAGTAATCGGGTAGTCGCCGGCGCGTTCGCGCGCCGGCCGATGTACCGGGTAGGTGGCGGGGGAGTTCGCTCCCCCGTTCTCCCGGCAGGAACTCCGTAGCTTCCATCAGTGGAATGGCTGCGCAAGTCGAGGCGCTCTCGCGCTCCTGAAGGCTTTGGCGCTATCCACGGAACGGCCGTCGCCGCCAACCGACAGAAGAAATTAGGACAACGAGAGGACTAACGTGTGCGCATTCCCTTCCGCAGAACCCTGATCGCCGCAGTCTCCGTATTCAGCCTGGCCTCGCTGGCCCAGGCGGGGCAGACCGTCCATATCTACAACTGGTCGGACTACATCGGCGAGACCACCCTGGCCGATTTCGAGAAGGAAACCGGCATCAAGCCGGTGTACGACGTCTTCGACTCCAACGAGACCCTGGAAGGCAAGCTGCTGGCCGGTCGCACCGGTTATGACGTGGTCGTGCCGTCCAACCACTTCCTCGGCCGTCAGATCAAGGCGGGCGCGTTCCAGAAGCTGGACAAGAGCCAGCTGCCCAACTGGTCGAACCTCGATGCGCACCTGATGAAGCAGCTCGAGGCCAACGACCCGGGCAACCAGTACGGCGTGCCGTACCTGTGGGGCACCAACGGCATCGGCTACAACGTCGACAAGGTCAAGGCCGTTCTGGGTGTCGACAAGATCGATTCGTGGGCCGTGCTGTTCGAGCCTGAGAACATGAAAAAGCTCAGCCAGTGCGGCGTCGCCTTCCTCGATTCGGGCGACGAGATGATGCCGGCTGTGCTCAAGTACCTGGGGCTGGACCCCAACAGTACCAACCCGGACGACTACAAGAAGGTGGAAGAGAAGCTGATGGCGGTGCGGCCGTACGTCACCTACTTCCATTCCTCCAAGTACATTTCCGACCTGGCCAACGGCAACATCTGCGTTGCGGCCGGTTTCTCCGGTGACGTATTCCAGGCCGCCAACCGCGCCAAGGAAGCCGGCAAGGGCGTGAACATCGCCTACGCCATTCCCAAGGAAGGCGCCAACCTGTGGTTCGACATCCTCGCCATTCCGAAGGATGCCTCCAACCCCAAGGCCGCCCATGCGTTCATCAACTACCTGCTCAAGCCCGAAGTGATCGCCAAGGTCAGCGATTACGTCGGTTACGCCAACCCGAACCCCAAGGCTGGCGAATTCATGGATGAGTCCGTGCGCAACAATCCTGAGGTGTACCCCCCCCAGGAGGTTCTCGACAAACTCTTCGTGCAGCATGAGCTGCCGCCGAAGATCCTGCGCCTAATGACCCGTTCCTGGACCAAGATCAAGTCGGGCAAGTAAACCCGGGTCTTTCCGGGATTCATCCGCGCGGGCACGGTGCCTCGGAGCGGTCTCGGAAAGCCCATTCGGCGCACGTAAACTGCGCCGGCCTGTAGTTATCCAAGCATGCCCGGCCGCGGGGGTCGGGCCTCTATGATTTGGGAGTTGTGGTAATGGCAATAGCCTCCGGTGCCTACAAGAAAGCCCTCAGTGGCGACCAGAAACCTAAAGAGGTTCTGGTAAAAATCGACCGGGTCAGCAAGCAGTTCGACGAAACGTTGGCTGTGGACAGCGTGTCCCTGGATATCAAGAAGGGCGAGATCTTCGCCCTGCTCGGTGGTTCGGGTTCGGGCAAGTCGACCCTGCTGCGTATGCTGGCTGGTTTCGAGCGTCCCACTGAAGGTCGCATCTTCCTCGATGGCCAGGACATTACCGACCTGCCGCCCTATGAGCGGCCGATCAACATGATGTTCCAGTCCTACGCGCTGTTCCCCCACATGAGCGTGGCGCAGAACATCGCCTTCGGCCTGAAGCAGGACGGCCTGCCCAAGGACGAGATCGACAAGATCGTCGACGAGATGCTCAAGCTGGTGCAGATGACCCAGTACGCCAAGCGCAAGCCGCACCAGCTCTCCGGCGGCCAGCGTCAGCGCGTGGCCCTGGCCCGCTCGCTGGCCAAGCGTCCGAAGCTGCTGCTGCTCGACGAGCCGATGGGCGCCCTGGACAAGAAGCTGCGTTCGCAGATGCAGCTGGAACTGGTTGAAATCATCGAGCGCGTCGGCGTGACCTGCGTGATGGTGACCCACGACCAGGAAGAGGCCATGACCATGGCCCAGCGCATCGCCATCATGCACCTGGGTTGCATCGAGCAGATCGGCAGCCCGATGGACATCTACGAGACCCCGGCCAGCCGCCTGATCTGCGAGTTCATCGGCAACGTCAACATGTTCGATGGCGATATCGTGGAAGACCTGCAGGACCACGCGGTGATCGCCTGCCCGCAGCTGGAAAACCCGATCTACATCGGCCACGGCATCAGTACCCGTGCCGAGAACAAGCGCATCACCTATGCGCTGCGTCCGGAAAAGGTCATGGTCAGCGCGCAGAAGCCGGAAAACCTCGAGCACGAAGGCTTCAACTGCGCCCAGGGCACCGTCTATGACATCGCCTACCTGGGCGGCCACTCGGTGTACTACATCAAGCTCGCTTCCGGCATGATCGTGCAGGCCTTCATGGCCAACGCCGAACGTCACGTGGCTCGCCCGACCTGGGACCAGCCCGTGTACATCAGCTGGTATGACGACAGCGGCGTGGTACTGCAAGCATGAACATTGGCGCATCGATCCTGAAACGTATGCCCCGGGGGCGGCATGCCGTCATCGGCATACCGTTCTTCTGGCTGTTCCTGTTCTTCCTGCTGCCTTTCGCCATTGTGCTGAAGATCAGCCTGGCGGCAGCCGATGTGGCGATTCCGCCGTACACCGAGGTGTTCCAGTACGCCGACCAGACGTTGCAGGTGGTGATGAACCTCGGCAACTACCTGATGCTGACGGGCGACCCGCTGTACATCGACGCCTACCTCGGCTCGCTGAAGATGGCGGCGATCAGCACCTTCGTCTGCCTGCTGATCGGCTACCCGATGGCCTACGCCATCGCCCGCGCCAGCAAGGAAATGCAGACCGTCCTGCTGCTGCTGATCATGATGCCGACCTGGACGGCGATCCTGATCCGCGTGTACGCCTGGATGGGCATCCTGTCCAACAACGGCCTGCTCAACGGCTTCCTGATGTGGCTGGGTGTGATCAACGAGCCGCTGACGATCCTCAACACCAACTTCGCGGTGTACATCGGTATCGTCTACTCGTACCTGCCGTTCATGGTCATGCCGCTCTACGCCAACCTGGTGAAGCACGACATGAGCCTGCTGGAAGCCGCGTCCGACCTGGGCGCGCGCAACTTCACCAGTTTCTGGAAGATCACCGTGCCGCTGTCCAAGAACGGCATCATCGCCGGCTGCATGCTGGTGTTCATCCCGGCGGTGGGCGAGTTCGTGATCCCGGAACTGCTCGGCGGCCCCGAGACGCTGATGATCGGTAAGGTGCTGTGGCAGGAATTCTTCAACAACCGTGACTGGCCGGTGGCTTCCGCCCTCGCCGTGGTGATGCTGGCGATCCTGATCGTGCCCATCATCCTGTTCAACAAGAACCAGGCGAAAGAGCTGGAGGGCAAGGTATGAACAAGCGTTGGTCGTTCTCCAACATCATGCTGGTGTTGGGCCTGCTCTTCATCTACGTGCCGATGATCATCCTGGTCATCTACTCCTTCAACGGCTCCAAGCTGGTGACCGTGTGGGGTGGCTGGTCGGTCAAGTGGTACGTCGGCCTGCTCGACAACCAGCAACTGATCGGTTCGGTGTTCCGCTCCCTGGAGATCGCCGTCTACACCGCGTTCTCCTCCGTGGCGCTGGGTACCCTGGCCGCCTTCGTGCTGACCCGCATCCCGCGCTTCCGTGGCCGTACGCTGTTCGGCGGCATGGTCACCGCGCCGCTGGTCATGCCCGAGGTGATCACCGGTCTGTCGCTGTTGCTGCTGTTCGTGGCCATGGCCCAGCTGATCGGCTGGCCGCAGGAGCGCGGCATCGTGACCATCTGGATCGCCCACACCAGCTTCTGCTCGTCCTACGTGGCGGTAGTGGTGTCGGCGCGCCTGCGTGAGCTGGACCTGTCCATTGAAGAAGCGGCCATGGACCTGGGCGCCAAGCCCTGGAAAGTGTTCCTGCTGATCACCATCCCGATGATCGCGCCGTCGCTGGCGGCGGGCGGCATGATGTCCTTCGCCCTGTCGCTGGACGACCTGGTACTGGCCAGCTTCGTGTCCGGTCCAGGCTCCACCACCCTGCCGATGGAAGTGTTCTCCGCCGTGCGCCTGGGTGTGAAGCCGGAGATCAACGCCGTTGCCAGCCTGATCCTGCTCACCGTTTCGCTGTTCACCTTCTTCGCCTGGTACTTCACCCGTCAGGCAGAGGAACGTCGCAAGCGCGCGATCCAGGAAGCCATGGAGTCCAACGCGACCGACTGGCAGCAAAAAGTTTCGACAGCCACCGCCTGACACCGTCTTGTCGGCCGGTAGTATCCGGCGATTGTCGAACCACGGGCCACCTTCGGGTGGCCCGTGTCTTTTGTGCCCACGTTATTCCGAAGTGTCTGGATTTCCTGGGTTTATCGGAAAAATCTGTAAGTACAACGCTCTACTCCCGCGAATTGGCCAACTAGTATTTAACTCGTTCGGTGGCGTCTTCCGGCCTCCCCCCCGAACCAGGGCCGGGAGCGTCAACGGCAACTTCCTGTGAAACCCTTGGCATACGTGCGGGAGACGGCGCCCAATACAACACCCCGAGTGTTATCCCTAGGGGAAATAACGCGCCAGGGAGCTTCGGCATCTCCCGCAGCACTCTCTTTCAAGCTCCAAAACAAAACCCCGCTAACGCGGGGTTTTGTTTTGGGCGGTGGTTCAGCGTTTCGCCGGTACCAGCCTGAGCAGGCCCTGGGTGTTGGCCTTCACCTCGGACTCCTCATAGTGCTGGGGCAGGTACTGGCCTTCGATGTAGGCCTGCGCCTGATCGTCGTAGTGCTTGTCGAAGGGCACGCCGCTCTGTCCGACCGGGTTGATGCCCAGGCTGTGGGCGGGATCGGCGAAGTCGATCAGACGGCGGGTCGACGGGCCATACACCACCTGCCAGGGCGCCGGGCCGACGCGGTGCGACAGATTGTTCGGCGTTTCGTGTCCACCGGGGGCGGCGAAGGGGCCGACGTTGAAGATGCGGTCCAGCGGCTTCTGCTGCCCCAGTGGGTGGCCGTGGGTGAGGGTGTGCGCCTTGCCCCAACGCCACTGTGCCGAATCCTGGCCCAGCGTCGCGCGAAGGTGGTCCAGGCTGGCCTGCCAGGCAGCCTTGACGATATCGGCGCGGGTTTCCTTCTGCTCGGTCTTGCGGTTGTCCCACCAGGGCGAGCTGTCGTCAGCGACCAGGCGCGGCAGGGCGACGTCCAGTACGCGGGTCGACAGCAGGTTGTCGAAGAAGGCATCGCCCATCTCGTCGCGCATCGCTCCATCGGCGATCTGATACAGCAGCTGGTTGAACAGGGTGGCGGTGACCGAGTCGACCGGGTGATCGCCCTGCCAGGCCGCCAGTTGCTCGACCAGCGCCTTCTCCTCGGCCGTCGAAACCGCCTCCCGCAGCAGCGGCAGCAGCGGCTTGAGGACGCGCGGCCCGTAACCGGTGGCGGTGTCCAGTTGCAGCGCCTGGCTGTTCTCCAGGTCCCACTTCACCGAGGCGTCGGCCAGGCGCTCGTTCAGGCGCTGGCCGCGATCGGGCAGGTTGTAGTAGCCGGGAATCGGCCGGCCATTGGCCGGAACCGGCTGGAAGTTGGCGGACACGATGTAGCCGCGCGCCGGGTTCTCTTCCTGCGGGTTTTCGCTGAAGGGGTAGAAGCCGTTCTTGTCGGCCTGGCCGGTGCTGCCGTCGAGCAGGAAATAGGGCACCACCCCGTCCGGGCGCACCGGCAGTTGCGCCGAGGCCCACCAGCCGATGTCGCCGCGGGCGTTGGCCCAGATCACGTTGAGGCCCGGCGAGTGGATTTTCGAGGCCGCGGCGCGAGCCTTGTCCAGGGTGTCGGCCCGGTCGAGCTGGTAGAAGGCGTCGAGGATCGGGTTCTGGGTTTCCAGGAAGGCCCACCACATGGCGATCGGCGTCTTGCCGGCGGCCGTGCCGAGCGCGTCGTTGACCAGCGGGCCGTGGGGCGAGCTGCGCAGGGTGATCTTCACCGGCGCCTGGCCCTTGACCGCGATGTTCTGCTCCTGGCTTTTCAGATCGACCCAGCGGCCCTGGTACCAGACCTGGTTGGGGTTGTCCGGATTGACCTTCTCGGCAATGAGATCAACGTCGTCGTTCTGGAACATGGTCAGGCTCCAGCCGAACTGCTCGTTGTGCCCGAGCGAGGCGAACGGATTGAGCGCCTGGTAGTGCCCGTAGAGTTCGAAGCCGGGGGCGCTGGTCTGCATCTCGTACCACACCGCCGGCACGGCGAAGCGGATGTGCGGGTCGCCCGCCAGCAGCGGCTTGCCGCTCTTGGTGCGGCTGCCGGAGACGGCCCAGGCGTTGCTGCCCTCGAACTGCGGCAGGCCGGCTTCCTCCAGCGCCGCGTGGCTGATCCGCGCGATGGTGTTGAGGTCCTGCCAGTCGGCGGCGGCCAGCGGGCTTGGCTTGAGCACGCCGTCCGGGTGCCAGGCCAGGTCGAAGACTTTCAGGTAGTCCGCCCCCAACTGGTCGCGCACATAGGTGAGCACCGGCTCGGTGCGGAAGGCGGCGGCGAAACTGTAGGCCATGTAGCCGGCGACGCTGACGGTGTCTTCGGGGGTGAACGGCCGCTTGGGAATGCCGAGGATGTCGAATTCCAGCGGACGCGGGTGGCTGTCCTGGAACTGATTGACGCCATCGAGGTAGGCCGCCAGCGCCTTCCAGGCCGGGGAGTTCTTGTCCTGGCGCGCCACGTAGTCGGCGGCCTTGTCGCGGATGCGCAGACTGCGGAACATGCGGTCGGTGTCCACCAGCTTGGGCCCCAGCACCTCGGCCAGCTCGCCGCGCGACAGGCGCCGCAGCATCTCCATCTGGAACAGGCGGTCCTGGGCGTGGACGTAGCCGATCGCCCGGTACAGGTCTTCTTCGCTACCGGCCTTGATGTGCGGCACGCCGCGCTCGTCGTAGCGAACCGTGACCTCGCTGTGCAGGCCGGCCAGGGGCAACTGTCCGTCGCGGACCGGCTGCTTGCCATGCAGGTACCAGCCGGCACCCGCCGCGGCGGCGGCCACGACGACGGCGAGGACAGTCAAAGTGCGTTTCATGCGGCAACTCCTTGTTGTTATCCGGGGATTCTGCAAAGGAAGGCCGTTGCCGTTCATTGACCGAATGTCTCGGTGTTGGAATTCTTTGGTCAAACTTCTTTGATCAAACAGCGAGACACCATGTCTGCCCCCGAGCTGAATTTCCCGGCCAGCCCCGCGCTGACCCAGTCCGCCACGCTGCGCCGCCTGTTGTACGAGTCGCTCGCCGACCTGGATTTCGACCCGACCGACATCTATCGCCAGGCCTTGCAGAAAGTCCGCCTGCCGGCGCCGGCCCAGAGCGGCCGCCTGGTACATGACGATGCGCCGCTGTTCTGGAGCACACTTGACGAAATCACCGGCGACCGCGACATCGGCCTGCACCTGGGCGAGGTGATGAAGCCGCGCCTGCTGGACGTGGTCGGCTACCTGCTGATGGCCAGCGCCGACCTGCGCGAGGCCCTGGTGAGCTTCCTGCGCTTCCAGCACATCCTCTCCGGGGGCTTCGCCGCGCAGATGCAGGAGGAAGGCGAGCAGGTGCGGCTGATCCTCGACCTCAACTACCTGGGCGTGCCGAGCCTGCGCCAGCAGATGGAGTGCCTGATGCTGCTGTTCCTCAAGTTGCTGGCACTGATCACCGACGACGAATTCCGCGTCCAGGCCATCGAGTTCCGGCACACCGCGCCGCGTCGCCTGATCGAGCATCGGCGGCTGTACGGACTCATTCCACGATTCGGCCAGCCTCACGATGCCGTGCTGTTCGATCGCGCGCTGCTGTCGCGCCCCTCACGCACGGCCAACCCGGACCTGCACCGCGTACTCAGTGCGCACGCCCGCGAGCAGTTGGGGACGTTCGATGAGAATGACCTGCTCAACCGTCTGCGCTATCTGATCGGCGTGCGGCTGGGGGCAGGGGAATGCTCGCTGCGCAGCTGCGCGGGGGAGTTGGGCGTACGCCCGGGGCTGCTGCAGCGCAGTCTGGCGGCCAGGGCGCAGACCTTCCGGGACGTGCGGGAAGAGGTTCGACGGCAGCGTGCCGCCGAGATGCTGGATCAGGGGATAGCGATACGCGAGGTGGCGCGTGCTTGCGGTTTCGCCGAGCTGTCGCCGTTCTACCGGGCATTCCGGCGCTGGTACTCGGCGCCGCCGGAGCGCTACCGGCAGTGGCTGCGCGAGGGCGGTGCCGAGTCCTGAGCGCGATCAGTCGGCCAGCGGAATCTCGCGGGTCACTTCGAGCAGGGCCATGGCGTCGAGTTGGTCCTCGATCTGCAGGAAGCGCAGGGCGCGGGTGGGCGACACTTCCTTGGCGATACGCTTGACGTACTTCTCCTTCAGGTCCTGCTTGTCGTCCTGCAGGTCCAGCACCTGCTTCTG
The DNA here is from genome assembly GCF_048068055.1 of Pseudomonas sp. NY15181. Taxonomy (NCBI): domain Bacteria; kingdom Pseudomonadati; phylum Pseudomonadota; class Gammaproteobacteria; order Pseudomonadales; family Pseudomonadaceae; genus Pseudomonas; species Pseudomonas sp. NY15181. The sequence goes on from NZ_JBLUPT010000007.1 coordinate 165,287, forward strand.
CAGCTTGGTGGCGTCGTCGTTGCTGACCGAGCCAGTGTTATAGCTGCCGGCGTAGTCGATGATGATCGCCAGCGTCTTCTTGCTCAGCTTGTCGGCCTCGGTGCGGTAGCTGTTGTAGATCGGCCAGAACTTCTCGCCTTCCTGCGGGGTGAGCTTCATGTTGGCTTCGACGATGCGCTTGCGCTTGTAGTCGATGTCAGCGAGGCGGTTGTTGATGGCCTCCTTGTGCTGGGCCATGACCTGGCTGCTGCTGGGGGTGTCGTCCGCGTGAGCGGCCAGCGGCAGGGCAAGAACAGCACAGAAGGCGAGGGCGGAATGAAGACGCATGTGAACTCCTTGGTAGCAAATGGCCCTTCATGGGCCAGCGCTGCAAGTGTAGCCAGGGTTCGGCGATAGTTTCTGGTGTTGTGTCACTACTTCGAGGCGCTGCTCCACGGGCAATAGCAGCCGACCGCCAGGGTGTGGGTCGCTTGTACGCGCCGGCCCTGCACCAGCGCATCGAGGATCGGTTCGATGAAGCTGTTGCTGGACGTGCACACCGCGCCTTCGCTGTAGGGGCCGACGTAGGCGAGATTGCCCTGGGCATCCCAGATCGCCACGGCCGGCGTGGCCGGCAGTTGTTCGGCGCCGGGCAGGGCGGGCAGTGTGCGCATGGATTTCAGCGTGTCGGGCAGTTGCCCGTGGCTACCGGCCTTCTGCACGGCATAGAAGTCCACACCTTGCGATGCGAAGCGTGCGATCAGCTCGGCGAGGTGCTGCTGGTTGCCGACATTGCACGGGCAGGCCGGGTCCCAGAAATGCACCAGGCGGATGTGCCCGGGGCCGGCCAGCTGGGCCGGGAGCATCAGGTGGTCGCCGGAGAACAGCTGTGGCTGGTGGCTGAACGGACGGATGTAGCGCTTCTCGTACCACGCGTAGGTGCTGAGCAGGCCGGCGAGGCAGAGGGCGGCGATCAGCCAGCCGATGAGCGTTTTGCGGCGGGTGGACATGGCATCTCTCGCAGACGACGGCCAGTAAATGGCCGCCAAGCTTGCCATGAGGACGGCCGCGGCTGAATATCCCTGCAGCGCACCGATCTCTCCTTTCATCCCCTGCCGATAAGCGAATCGCCCATGTCTGAAGCCTTCCAGCCCGATCTGCTGCGTCCGCTCCTGCGACCACTGACCGCAGCGACGACGGAGGGCGGCATCGCCCTGTACCAGCGTTTCTACGGGCTCGACCTGGCCGGGCGCTACCCTGGCCTGCACAGCCGTCTGGGCACATTCGAGGCAGGCGGTTATCGCATCGCCGCGCAGCTCTGGCGACCGGCGCAGGCGCGCGGCACCCTGTTGCTGATGCACGGTTACTACGACCACATGGGCCTGTACCGCCATGTGATCGACTGGGCGGTGGGCATGGGCTTCGCGGTGCTGGCCTGCGACCTGCCGGGGCACGGCCTGTCGGAAGGCAAGGCGGCGAGCATCGGCGACTTCGCCGAGTACCAGACGGTGCTGGCCGGCCTGTTCGGCCAGGCCCTGGCGCTGGACCTGCCGCAGCCCTGGCATCTGTGCGGGCAGAGTACCGGTGGGGGAATCCTGCTGGACTACCTGCTGAACGGCGAGATGCGGCCGGAGCTGGGACGCACCATCCTTCTGGCGCCGCTGGTCCGTCCGCGCGCCTGGGGCTGGTCGAAGTTGAGCTACCAGGTGCTGCGGCCCTTCGTGGATTCGATTCCGCGACGCTTCACCGAAAACTCCACCGACCCGGAGTTCCTGGCCTTCCTGCGGGATCGCGACCCCTTGCAGCCGCGCACTCTGCCGACCGCCTGGGTGGGCGCGTTGGCGCGTTGGATTCCACGCATCGAGGCCGCCTCGCCGGGCGCGCAAAGCCTGCTGGTGGTGCAGGGCGACGCCGATGAGACGGTGGACTGGCGGTACAACCTGAGGGTGCTGGAGGACAAGTTCGAGAAGATCGAGTGCCTGCTGCTGACCGGCGCGCGACACCATCTGGCGAACGAGAGCGAGGCCTTGCGCCAGCGCTACTTCGAATTTCTCAGCGAGAGATTGGCATAAGAGGGAGAGTCTGGACGAGTGGGGGTGTGTCCTTCACTCCTTGCGCCATCTTCCTCAGGCGCCACCCCCGCTACGACGAGCGTGATTCTAAGAGGACCGTTCCTCGGAGTGGTCTGCAAGCGCTGTAGGTAAAGTCCGATCACTGACCGTCGGATGACACGGACAACCCGGCACGCAGGGCGGCCAGGGCGGCGCGATAGTAGTCGCGCCCGGCCGGGGACTCGCTGAAGGCGGTGAACTGGCCCAGTTCGGCATCGTCCAGCCCGCGATAGACGTAGAGCAGGGTGTTATCCAGGTCGGCGCCGATCTGCCCCATCAGCTTCTGCCGCTGGCCTTCGAGCATGCCCTGCGCCTGTCCGCCGCCGAGCAGGCCGGGGAGCATCTGGCTGAGGCTGTCGGCGGCGACGCTGGCCAGTGCCAGGCTGACCTCGGCGCCGGCTTCGCGGGCCGGCAGCACCTTGCCCAGGCGCTGCACCAGTTGGTGCCGGGCCTCGCTGGCCTGTTGGCGCGGCAGGCCGTTGGCGTACTTGAGCAACTGGTCGCTGCGGGTGGCGAAGGTCTCGGCGGTGGCGACCTTGTGGCCCAGGGGGGATTCGAAGAAGGTCAGTGCCGATGTGCTGTCCGGCAGGTTCTGGCGCAGGCTGGAGAGGGCGCGCTGGTCGATGTCGGCGGCGGCGAAGCGGCGGTTGCTGTTGTCCACCAGGGCCTGGTAGAGCGCCGGCGGCAGGTTGCCCTGGTAGCGCTTCTGCGCGGCGTGCAGGGCGTCATTGAAGTGTGCGCGCTGCTCGGGCCAACCGGCGGCCTGGTAGAGGCGCTGGTAATTGTCAGCCAGGGCGGGCATGCCCAGTACCAGAAGAGTGAGGGCCAGCAGTACGCGCATTGCAACTCCTTGTGGGCGGCAGGGTTCGCTCGCCGGGGGCTATTGTCGGCAAGGCTTGCCCCGCTTGTCGAGCCACTGGCGTCGGACGTTACAATGCGTCATGGATTTCGACGCCGATTCTCCCCTCCTGCACAGCATCGTTGACGACCTCGCCGACAAGGGCTGGTCGCAGCAGGATGCCTTCCTTCCCGATGCCCTGATCGCCCGATTGGCGACGGAGTGCCGTGCCCGCGATGCGGCCGGCAAGCTGGCCGCCGCGGCCATTGGTCGGGGGGACGGACAGACGGTGCGCGAAGGCATCCGCGGCGACCGCATCCAGTGGATCGAGCCCGGCCAGTCCGAGGCCTGCGACCTCTACCTGGGCGCGCTGGACGCGCTGCGCCGGCTGATCAACCGCTCGCTGTACCTGGGCCTGGAAGACTTCGAGGGGCACTTCGCTCTCTATCCGCCGGGCGCGTTCTACCAGAAGCACCTGGACCGCTTCCGCGACGACGACCGCCGCACCCTCTCGGCGGTGTTCTACCTCAATCCCGACTGGCGGGAGGAGCAGGGCGGCGCGCTGCGGATGTACCTGCCCGACGAGCGGACACTGGACCTGGCTCCGATCGGCGGACGGCTGGTGGTGTTCCTCTCCGGCGAGTTCCCCCACGAGGTGCTGCCGGCCAGCGACGAGCGGCTGTCGCTGACCGGCTGGTTCCGCCGGCGCGGTGACTCATCCTTCTGAGCCGCCCGGCTCAGTGCCCCCAGACCTTGATGGTCCCGCTGATGTCCTGGATGTCGCGGATCTCCAGCGTGCCCAGGCGTCCGGCGCCGACATAGAGGTCGCCGATCACCCGCATGCGGATGGTCTGCGCCGGCAGGCCGCTGGCATTGAGCTGCTGGTTGATGGTGGTGAGGTCCGGCAGCGTCAGGGCGAGCTGCTGCTTGCCGCTGGCATTCTGCACCACGTCCACCTGCAGGGTCGGTAGCTCAATGCCGAAGATCGGCAGGCTCAGCCCCAGTTGCGCGGCGCCGTACGGCAGGCTGCCACCGCGGCCATTGGGGCAGTCCCCGGCTTTCACGCAGCCGTTGTCGATGGAGACATTGCGCAAGGAGACGCTGCCACCGTCATCGTTCCAGGCGGCGCTGCCGATGTGCGCCAGCACGTCGGCGCGGATGCTGATGCCGTCCTGTCCGGTGACCGCGCCGAGGCTCTCGTTGTCGAGCGCTTCGAGGGCAGCCTGGCTGACCGACAGGTGGAGCAGCGCCGCGGCGGCTGCGGACAGGGTGAACAGGCGGGACATGCTGAAGGCTCCGAGGGGAATGGCCGGTGCGCCAGTCTGGTCAGGCGCCGCCCGGGCGGCCAGTGCCGGACGGCGAATCCCGCCAAAGGTTGTGCCCGGTCAGCGCGCCGACGGTCGGTAGAGGACTGCGCGCCCAGACTTTCGGCAGGCTCGAAATCATCGGAAACGGATCGCCGATGAATGTCTTGTTACCCCGCGTGACCCGTCGGGGCCTTGCGGCTAGTCTGTGGCATTCGAATCGGAGTGCTTGGCCCATGCAGAAGGTTCTCGTCAGCCGTTGCCTGCTCGGACACCGCGTTCGCTACGACGGCGGTGCCCACGGCCCGTTCGACCTGCTGGCGCGCTGGCTGGCCCAGGGGCGCGTGGTGGCGCTATGTCCGGAAGTGGCCGGTGGCCTGCCGACGCCCCGCGCGCCGGCGGAGATTCCCGGTGGCCAGGGCATGGCGGTGCTGGAGCGCGCCCGCCCGGTGGTCACCGTGGACGGCGAGGACGTCAGCCAGGCCTTCCTGGCGGGCGCCGACGCGGCGGTGAAGCTGGTGCGGCATCACGATATCCGCCTGGCCATATTGAAGGCGCGCAGCCCGTCCTGTGGTCACCGCGAGAACTACGACGGCAGCTTCAGCGGCCGCAAGGTCGCCGGCGAGGGCGTCACCGCCGCCGCGCTCAAGCGCATGGGCGTTCTGGTGTTCAGTGAGGAAGAGCTGGATGCCGCCGCGGTCTGCCTGGCCGGGCTGGAAGCCGGAGGCTAGAGCGCTCGAGGACATTTGAAGACGCACTCTTTTTCTTGAGCCTGTGGGGGAGCCGCCTATGCTTGTGGGTTCCATGCGGGTGAACGGCCGATTCTGAAGGCTCGTTCCCCGAATCCCGTGAAGAAGGAGAATCCCATGAGAACCATGCTGCCTTGCCTCGGTCTCGCTGCGCTGCTCGCCGCGTCTTCCGCGATCGCCGCCGACATGCCGCGCACCCCGGCCCCGGAAGGCGCCAAGGTGTACTTCATCGAGCCGGCCGACGGTGCCACGGTGGACAAGACCTTCACCGTCAAATTCGGCCTCAAGGGCATGGGTGTCGCGCCGGCGGGCGTGGACTCGCCAGCCACCGGCCACCACCACCTGCTGATCGACCTCAAGGAACAGCCGGCGATGAATATGCCGCTGCCGATGACCGACCAGATCAAACACTTCGGCAAGGGCCAGACCGAGACCCAGGTGACCCTGCCGCCGGGCAAGCACACCCTGCAACTGCTGGTGGGCGACAAGAACCACGTGCCGTTCGACCCGCCGGTGGAGTCGCAGCAGATCACCGTCAACGTGAAGTGATGGCTGGGCTTGGGAGCGGGGGCCTGCCCTTACCCTAACCCTCTCCCGGAGGGAGAGGGGATTGTCCTGAACTCGCTGACAGCCTGGTGCTTGCCGGCTAGCGCGAGTATCCATTCAGAACACTGAACGGCGCCCTCTCCCTCTGGGAGAGGGCTGGGGTGAGGGGCTCTGGCCCAGCACTGAATTCCCAGAGAGCAGAAACGAAAAAAGGAGGCCCAGGGGCCTCCTTTTTCCTTACCACCGAGCAGCGTTTAGAACAGAACGCGGCTGCGGATGGTGCCGTTCACGTGCTGCAACTTCTCCAGCGCCAGGTCCGAGTACTCGGCGTCGACGTCGATCACCACGTAGCCGACCTTGTCGTTGGTCTGCAGGTACTGGCCGGAGATGTTGATGCCGTTGTCGGCGAACACCTTGTTGATCTCGCTCATCACGCCCGGAACGTTGGCATGGATGTGCAGCAGGCGGTGCTTGCCCGGGTGCGACGGCAAGGCCACTTCCGGGAAGTTGACCGAGGACACGGAGGTGCCGTTGTCGCTGTATTTGACCAGCTTCTCGGCCACTTCCAGGCCGATGTTGGCCTGGGCTTCGGCGGTGGAGCCGCCGATGTGCGGGGTCAGGATCACGCGGTCCAGGCCACGCAGCGGGCTTGCGAACTCTTCGTCGTTGGACTTGGGCTCGACCGGGAACACGTCGATGGCGGCGCCGATCAGGTGTTCGTCCTTGATCGCTTCGGCCAGGTGGTCCAGCTCGACCACGGTGCCGCGTGCGGCGTTGATCAGGATGCCGCCCTTCTTGATGGCGCGGATTTCCTTCTCGCCGATCATCCACTGGGTGGACGGCAGCTCCGGCACGTGCAGCGAAACGATGTCGGACATGCCGAGCAGTTCGTGCAGGTTGCCGATCTGCTGGGCGTTGCCCAGCGGCAGCTTGGTCACGGTGTCGTAGAAGAACACCTGCATGCCCAGGGCTTCGGCCAGGACCGACAGCTGGGTGCCGATGGAGCCGTAGCCGACGATGCCCAGCTTCTTGCCGCGGATCTCGAAGGAGTTGGCCGCCGACTTGATCCAGCCGCCACGGTGGCAGGAGGCGTTCTTCTCGGGGATGCCGCGCAGCAGCAGGATGGCCTCGGCCAGCACCAGCTCGGCCACCGAACGGGTGTTGGAGTAGGGCGCGTTGAACACCGCGATGCCCCGCTCGCGGGCGGCATCCAGGTTGACCTGGTTGGTGCCGATGCAGAAACAGCCGACGGCGATCAGCTTCTTCGCGGCATCGAAGACTTCTTCGGTGAGCTGGGTGCGGGAGCGGATACCGATGAAGTGCACATCGGCGATCTTTTCCTTCAGTTCCTCGCCGGACAGCGCGCCCTTGAGGTACTCGATGTTGGAGTAGCCGGCGGCCTTGAGGGTGTCGACGGCATTCTGGTGCACGCCTTCAAGGAGAAGGAATTTGATCTTGCTCTTGTCGAGAGAAGTCTTGCTCATCTGCTTTGAACCTGTAGTCCCGGGATGTGGCGAGAAAATGAACAGCTCAGGCCGAACCGGCCGATACCACACTTGGCGCCAAGTGGCGATCTGCGTGGGGTGCGTATGCTAGCATGTTCTCCCTTTTCCTTGCCCGGTTACGACCTGAGCTGTTCTCAGGACGACCATGAATCCTTTGAGAGTTCCTCCCATGACCCGCGAAGCCCTGATCGAATCGCTCAAGCCCCTGCTGGAGCCCGGCAAGCTGCTGACTGACGCCGATTCCCTCGAGACCTACGGCAAGGACTGGACCAAGCATTTCGCCCCGGCGCCGCTGGCCATCGCCTTCCCCAAGAGCACCGAGCAGGTCCAGGCCATCGTTCGCTGGGCCAATGAGCACAAGGTCGCACTGGTCCCCTCGGGCGGCCGTACCGGGCTCTCCGCCGCCGCCGTCGCCGCCAATGGCGAAGTGGTCGTAGCCTTCGACTACATGAACAAGATCGTCGAGTTCAACGAATTCGACCGCACCGCTGTCTGCCAGCCGGGCGTGATTACCAAGCAACTGCAGACCTTCGCCGAAGAGCATGGCCTCTATTACCCGGTGGACTTCGCCTCGTCGGGTTCCAGCCAGATCGGCGGCAACATCGGCACCAACGCCGGTGGCATCAAGGTCATTCGCTATGGCATGACCCGCAACTGGGTGGCCGGCATGAAAGTGGTTACTGGCAAGGGTGATCTGCTGGAGCTGAACAAGGACCTGATCAAGAACGCCACCGGTTACGACCTGCGCCAGCTGTTCATCGGCGCCGAGGGTACCCTGGGCTTCGTGGTCGAGGCGACCATGCGCCTGGAGCGCCAGCCGAAGAACCTCACTGCGATGGTCCTGGGCACCCCGGACTTCGACTCGATCATGCCGGTGCTGCACGCTTTCCAGAGCAAGCTGGACCTGACCGCCTTCGAATTCTTCTCCGACAAGGCCCTGGCCAAGATCATGGCCCGAGGCGACGTGCCGGCGGCCTTCGAGACCGACTGCCCGTTCTACGCCCTGCTGGAGTTCGAGGCGACCACCGAAGAAGTGGCCAACGAGGCGCTGGCGACTTTCGAACATTGTGTAGAGCAGGGCTGGGTGCTGGACGGCGTGATGAGCCAGAGCGAGCAGCAGTTGCAGAACCTGTGGAAGCTGCGCGAGTACATCTCCGAGACCATCTCGCACTGGACCCCGTACAAGAACGACATCTCGGTGACCGTTAGCAAGGTCCCGGCCTTCCTGAAGGACATCGATGCCATCGTCGAAGCCAACTACCCCGACTTCGAAGTCGTGTGGTTCGGCCACATTGGCGACGGCAACCTGCACCTGAATATCCTCAAGCCCGAGAACCTGACCAAGGACGAGTTCTTCGGCAAGTGCGCCACCGTCAACAAGTGGGTGTTCGAGACCGTGCAGAAGTACAACGGCTCGATCTCCGCCGAGCACGGCGTGGGCATGACCAAGCGCGATTACCTGGGGTACTCTCGCTCCGAGGCTGAAATCGGCTACATGAAGGCGGTCAAGGCGGTGTTCGACCCGAACGGGATCATGAACCCCGGGAAGATCTTCGCCGAGTAAGTCGTTTTATCCAGAAGGGCCGGCTCTTTGGATAGAGGGGCCGGCCCTTCGCACGTTTGCGCCACTGGGCGCGGAGTGTCGCGAGGGAGCACGAGCTCCAGGCGCGCCCCTTCCATCCACCCGTTCAGGAGTCGGTCATGAGTTACCAGCATCAGTATGTCGACGGCACCCCGATCCATTTCACCCTGGGCAAGGTGGTGTGTGTCGGCCGCAATTACGCGGAGCATGCCAAGGAGCTGAACAACCCGGTGCCGACCGAGCCGCTGCTGTTCATCAAGCCTGGTTCCTGCACCGTGTCGCCGGCCGGCGGCTTCGCCATTCCCGCGGACCGTGGCGCGGTGCACTTCGAAGCCGAGATCGCCGTGCTGATCGGCAAGCCGCTGTCGCGCAAGCCCAGCACCGAGGAAGTGCTGGATGCCATCTCCGGCTACGCGCCGGCGCTGGACCTGACCCTGCGCGACGTGCAGGCCAAGCTGAAGGAAAAGGGTCTGCCGTGGGAGCTGGCCAAGTCGTTCGACGGCGCCTTCGTGCTCGCGCCCTTCGTCAGCGCCGACCACTTCCCGGACCCGACCGACATCGGCATCCGCCTCACCATCGACGGCGAAGTCCGCCAGGACGGCAACAGTCGCGACATGCTCAACCCCATCGTGCCGCTGATCCAGCACATCTGCGGGCACTTCTCGCTGCAGCCGGGCGACGTGGTGTCCACCGGCACGCCGGTCGGCGTCGGGCCGCTGTCCAGCGGCAATGCGCTGGTGCTGGAACTTCCCGGCGCCAGCCGATTCGAAAGCCGCGTGCTTTAACCATTGTTCCGCCGAAGGCCGCCGTTTGTGCGGCCTTCGTCTGTTGCGGGATGCCTGTTCCGCCTACCAACAAGAGTCGCCATGGCCATTTCCGTTCTTCGCTCGCGCTGGCTGCTGCTGGCACTGCTGCTGCTCCTGATCGTGCTCACCGTGCTGACCGTCCGCTTCCACTGGGACGACCGCGCCCGTCTCTGGCTGCGTGAGCAGGATGCCAGCGCGCAGGAGCGCGCCGAGAGCGTCTGGTTGCCCAGTTACCGCGCCGAGATCCAGGCCAAGCAGTTGACTGGCGGCCTCGAAGGCCAGGAGGCCTCCGACCTGGCCTATAACCCGGTGACCCGCACCCTGTTCACCGTGACCGGCAAGAAGCCGCTGCTCGCCGAGCTGTCGCTTTCCGGCGACGTGCTGCGGGTGATCCCCCTGCTGGGTATGTCCAACCCCGAGGGCGTGGCGGTGCTGGAGAACGGCAATATCGCCGTGACCGACGAGCGCAGGAATTCGCTGACCATCTTCCATGTCGACCCGCAGACCCGTGAGTTGAGCACCGAGAAGCTGTCCAGCTTCGACCTGGGGCCGCGCGGGAAGAAGAACAAGGGCATCGAAGGCATCGCCTGGGACCCGCGCCAGCATCGGCTGATCCTGGGGCAGGAGCGTGATCCGCTGGCGCTGTTCAGCCTGGCCAGCGACGGTGGTCCGAGCGTGAGTGGCACCCTGCAGCCGCTGGCCGGCGATCTGCTGATGACCAACGTCTCGGCGCTGAGCATCGACCCGCGCACCGGGCACACCCTGGTGCTGTCGGCGGAGTCGCACCTGTTGCTGGAACTGGACAACAAGGGCGAGCCGGTGAGCTTCATCAGCTTGCTCGGCGGCCTCAATGGTCTGCACGACCGGATTCCGCGCGCCGAGGGCGTGGCCATCGACGAGCAGGGCACTATCTACATGGTCAGCGAGCCTGACCTGTTCTACGTGTTCAAGCGCGAAGCGGAGCCGGCCAAGGCTGATTGATCTGGCCGGGAGAGGGGTGTTTCGGGGCGCTTAAGCTTGGGTTAAGTCCGGATTCAGGCTGGTTTCAGCCACCGGCAATAAGCTGGCCCCATCGAAAACGCCCAGGAGGCCAATCCGTGAAACTCCGTCATCTCCCCCTGATCGCTGCCGCTGGCCTGTTCTCCACCCTGACCCTGGCCGCCGGCTACACCGGCCCGGGCAGCGAGGCCGCCAAGCCGGCCGCTGCCACCCAGGTCACCACCGTCAAGCAGGCCCACTCCGCCGCCGACGACACCCCGGCCATGCTGGAAGGCACCATCACCAAGCGCATCGGTGGAGAGCACTACGAGTTCAAGGATGCCACCGGCACTATCCAGGCCGAGATCGACCACGATGACTGGCCTGCAGGCGCCTCGGTTTCCGAGAACACCAAGGTACGCTTGACCGGTGAGGTCGATCATCACAAGCAGAAGGCCACCGATATCGACGTGGATCGCGTCGAAGTCCTGCAGTAATCCTGCCCCAACAAAAAAGCCGCGCCGGGAGTGATCCCGGCGCGGCTTTTTTGTGCTCTTCGTAGGAGCGAGCAAGCTCGCTCTTACAGGAAAAGCTTCAGCCGATGCTGTCGAAGCCCTGCAGCACGTTCACGGCGTTGATGCCGATCTCTTCCACCGCGTAGCCGCCTTCCATGACGAACAGGGTCGGCAGGCCGAGCTTGCCGATGGCTTCGCCCATGCGCAGGTAGTCCGGGCTGTCCAGCTTGAACTGGGAGATCGGGTCTTCCTTGAAGGTGTCCACACCCAGCGACACGATCAGCACGTCCGGCTTGTACGCCGAGATCTGCCGGATCGCCGCCTGCAGCGCCAGGCTCCACACCGACCAGTCGCTGCCCGAGGCCAGCGGGTAGTTGAAGTTGAAGCCTTCGCCCACGCCCTGGCCCTTCTCGTCGGCGTAGCCAAGGAAGTAGGGGTATTCGAAGCGCGGGTCGCCGTGGATCGAGGTGAACAGCACGTCGGCGCGGTCGTAGAAGATGTCCTGGGTGCCGTTGCCGTGGTGGTAGTCCACGTCGAGGATCGCCACGCGGTTGGCGCCTTGGTCGAGGATCGACTGGGCGGCGATGGCCGCGTTGTTGAAGAAGCAGTAGCCGCCCATGAAGTCGGCCGAGGCGTGGTGGCCCGGCGGACGGCAGAGCGAGAACACCGAGCGCGCGCCCTTGGCCAGTTCGGCCTGGCCGGTCATGGCGACGTTCACCGAGCTGAGCACTGCCTGCCAGGTGCCGGCGGTGATTGGCGCGCCGGCGTCGAAGGAGTAGTAGCCAAGGCGTCCGTCGATGCTGTCGGGCTCCTTCTGCCGCAGGCGCCGGGTGGGCCAGGCGATGGGCAGCATGTCGTGGGTCCGGCCGGTGGCCAGCCAGTCGCGCCAGGCATGTTGCAGGAAGCGCACGAAGCCTTCGTCGTGCACCCGCAGGATCGGCTCCAGCCCGAAGTCGCGCGGGGCATGGATGTCGCCGAGTTTCACCGCCTTGACCCGGTCCAGCACCATGTCGGCGCGGCTGGGCTTCTCGAAGCAGGGAGTGAACTGGCCGCCGATCAGCTCGTGCTGACCGTGGTGCAAGCGATGGTCGTCGGTGTAGATCGTCAACATCACGCGCTCCTCATGGCGCCTGGTGGCGCCCGCTGGGTTCAGGTTGTCGGGGCGTGTTCGCCGCCTGGGCGGGCAGGGGGCGAACACTGGGTCATGGGTTTTCCTCGAAGTTCACGCTCGGCGCCTTGCGGCGGAAGCCGCCGGTGTGCACCGCCAGGTAGGTGAAGCCGACGGCGAACCAGCTCAGGCCGACGATCAGGGTCAGCTGCGACAGGCTGGTCCACAGCCACAGGGTCAGGCACAGGCCGATGAAGGGGATCAGCCCGTACTTCAGCAGGTTGCCGGCGCCACGGCGGCGCTCGACGCCCAGGTAGGTGCGGATCACCGCCAGGTTGACCACGGAGAAGGCCACCAGCGCACCGAAGCTGATCATCGAGGCCAGGGTGGTCAGGTCCAGCACCACGGCCAGCAGGGAGATCACCGAGACCACCAGGATCGCCACCACCGGAGTCTGGAAGCGCGCGTGCAGGACGCCGAACAGGCTGCGCGGGAGGATGCCGTCGCGGCCCATGGTGAACAGGATGCGCGACACCGATGCCTGCGACGCCAGCGCCGAGCCGATGCAGCCGGCGATGTAGGCGGCGGTGAAGAAGTTGGTCAGGAACTGCCCGCCGGCCTTGAGCATCACCTCGTTGGCCGCCGAGTCGGCGTTCTGGAACACGCTGCCGGGGAACACCAGCTGGCTGATCACCGCCAGCAGGGTGAACATCAGGCCGGCGATCACGGTGGTGATGATGATCGCGCGCGGGATGTCGCGGCGGGCGTCACGGGTTTCCTCGGCCATGGTCGAGACCGCGTCGAAGCCCAGGAACGACAGGCACAGCACGGCGGCGCCGGCCATCAGCGGAGCGAAGCCGGGTTTGCTGCCGTCGCCGGTGAAGGGCAGCGCCAGGTCCAGGACCGGGGCGCCGGCAAGGCTTTTGAACGACATCGCCACGAAGACCACGATGAACACCAGCTGGGCGCCGACGATGATGTTGCTCATGCCGGCCACCTGGCTGATGCCGACCACGTTGAGCACGGTGACCAGGGCGATGGAGCCGACCACGAAGACCCAGGCCGGGATTTCCGGGAAGGCGATGTTCATGAACAGGCCGATGAGCAGGTAGTTGATCATCGGCAGGAACAGGTAGTCGAGCAGCAGCGACCAGCCGGACAGGAAGCCGACTGCCGGGCCGAAGCTCAGGCTGGTGTAGGAGTAGGCCGATCCGGAGATCGGGTACTTGCGCACCATGAAGCTGTAGGAGGCGGCGGTGAAAAGCATCGCCAGCAGGGTGATCAGGTAGGCCGTGGCGGTACGACCGCCGGTCATCTCGGTGACCACGCCGTAGGTGGTGAACATGGTCAGCGGGACCATGTAGACCAGGCCGAAGAAGACCAGGGCGGGCAGCCCCAGTACGCGTTTCAGGCGGGCGTCGGCGGAGGCCGCGTCACCCTGGGTGATGTGTGCAGTGCTGGCGCTGTGTTGGCTGGCCATGGGGATTCCTCGCGATTGTTCTGGCTCTTGTATAGGGCGCGATTGGACGGCGTTCGGTGGCCGTCGGGATGTCGTCGGCTACGGCTCAGCCGCAGCAGTGACGACGGGCGAGGAATGAAGGGCTGTGCTGCAGGGTGACGCAAAAGCTGGTCATGGGCGTTCTCGGGGACTTTGTTCTTGTGGATAACGCGCTCGCGTTCCCTTGGGATATTCCCGCGCCACTGATTGTGGCGCCGGAGCTGGCCGCCTTTCCTGCCGCTCCCTGCGCGAGCCGCCCGACTCTAGCAACGGAGGTGGCCGGGCAGAACCCTGCAAAGGGTCAAAAAGGGATCGAAATGGCCAAAATGACTGTCAGAAATACCCGGCGCGCACCGCCGCACCGGGTATTCTCCGGGTCATTTCTTCAGCTTGGTCCACACCTTGGAGCGCAGTTGCAGCGCCTTCGGCGAGCACAGCTGGAAGGGCTTCAGGCGATCGAGCTTGTCGGCCGGGGTGTTGATCGCCGGGTCGTCGAACAGCTCCTTCTCCATGTACTTGTCCGAACCCTGGATGGCGTTGTTGTACTTGGCGAAGTTGGAGGCGGCGGCGATGTTTTCCGGCTGCATCATCCAGTTCAGGAAGGTGTGGGCTTCCTTGATGTTGGTGGCGTCCTTGGGAATGGCCAGGTTGTCGATGAACAGGCGGATGCCTTCCTTCGGATAGACGTAGACCAGGCTGGCGCGCTGGGCGTGGGCGCGGTGGAAGGCGCCGTTCCATTGCTGGTGCATGGAGACTTCGCCGGCGGCCATGCGCTCGATGGTGCCGTCGCTGTTGTACATGGCCAGCATCGGCTTCTGCTTGAGCAGCAGGTCCTGGATCTTCGCCGCCTCTTTCGGGTCCTCGGTGCACTCGTTGATGCCCAGGTAGTAGGACGCCGGGGCGTACAGCTCCTCGATGGAGTTGAGCGCCACCACCTTGCCTTTCAGCTCGGCCGGCGGCTCGAAGAAGGGCTTCCAGCTTTCCTCCAGCTGGCCGCCGGGCACCTTGGCGCTGTCATAGCTGTAGCCGGTGGTGCCCCACAGGTAGGGGATGGTGTAGTCGTGGCCCGGGTCGTAGCTCAGGGCCTTGAACTTGTCCTTCAGGTTGGCCAGGTTCGGCAGCTGCGCCTTGTCGAGCTTCTGCAGCAGGTCTTCCTTGACGAAGATTTCGATGAAGCTGTCCGAGGGCACCACCACGTCATAGGCGCCGCCGCCTGCCTTGAGCTTGGCCAGCAGGGTCTCGTTGCTGTCGTAGGAATCCAGGGTGGCGTGGATGCCGGTGTCCTTTTCGAATTTCTTCAACAGCTCCGGCGGGAAGTAGTCCGACCAGTTGGCAAAGTGCAGGGTGCCTTCGGCGTGGGCGCTGCCGGCCAGCAGCAGGCTGGCGGCGAGGACCGTGCGGGCAATGGGGGTACGGCGGAATTTCATCGGTGAAGCTCCTTGCAATGTTGTTTTGTGTGGCGGCAGGAGGTCAGCGGCGACGCTGGCCGACGTAGTACGACAACGCAACGAACGCGATGGAAATCAACAGTATTATTGAAGAAATGGCGTTGATCTTCGGGGAAATCCCCATGCGGATGGAGCTGAAGATGTACACCGGCAGGGTGGTGGCCCCGGCCCCGGCGACGAAGTAGGTGATGACGAAGTCGTCCATCGAGATGATGAACGCCAGCATCGCCCCGGAGAGGATGCCCGGCATCAGCAGCGGGAAGGTCACCTTCCAGAAGGTCTTCCAGGGCGAGGCGTAGAGGTCCGCCGCCGCTTCGGCCAGGCGCGGGTCCATGCCTTCGAGGCGGGCACGGATCGGCAGGTAGGCGAAGGGGATGCAGAACACCACGTGCGCCAGCAGGATGGTGAACAGCGACAGCTTCAGGCCGATGAAGGCGAAGAACATCAGGGTCGCCACGGCTGTGACGATCTCCGGCACCAGCAGCGGCAGGCCCAGCACGCCGCTCATCAGGCCCTGCCCACGGAAAATCCGGCCGCGCATGCCGAGGGCGGCGAGGGTGGCCAGCGTGGTGGAGATGATCGTGGCGAGGCTGGCGACGATCAGCGAGTTCTTCGCCGCGCGGAGAATCTCCGGGTCGTCCGCCACCACCGCGTACCACTTCAGGCTGAAGCTTTCCCACAGCGTCGCCGACTGGCCGCTGTTGAAGCTCA
Source organism: Pseudomonas sp. NY15181 (assembly GCF_048068055.1). NCBI lineage: Bacteria > Pseudomonadati > Pseudomonadota > Gammaproteobacteria > Pseudomonadales > Pseudomonadaceae > Pseudomonas > Pseudomonas sp. NY15181. The sequence goes on from NZ_JBLUPT010000007.1 coordinate 180,965, forward strand.
GCACCACCAGCACGATGATCGGGATGTAGAGGAAGGCGAAGAACAGCCAGGCCGCGGGCCGTACGCCGGTGAAACGCCAGAGCGGATTGGCCGACTTCATGGATGACCTCCCCCGGTGCCCTGCTTGAAGCGCATGCTGTAGATCATCATCGCCAGCAGTACGAAGGCCAGCAGGGCGAAGGACAGCGCCGCGCCGAACGGCCAGTTGTGCGCCGTGCCGAACTGCAGCTGGATCAGGTTGCCGATCATCAGCGACTTACCGCCCCCCAACAGCTCGGGAATGATGTAGCTGCCCAGCGAGGGGATGAACACCAGGATGCAGCCGGCGACGATGCCGGGCATGGCCAGTGGCACGATGATCCGCTTGAGCGCCTTCCAGCGGTTGGCGCCGAGGTCGAAGGCGGCTTCCACCAGGCGCCAGTCCATCTTTTCCAGGCTGGTGTAGATGGGCAGCACCATGAACGGCAGGTAGGTGTAGAGCAGGCCGATGATCACCGCGTTGTCGGTGTAGAGCAGGCCGATGGACGCGTCGGTGAAGCCCAGCCCGTGCAGCCCCTCGTCGATCAGCCCGCCGTTGCGCAGCAGCAGGATCCAGGCGTAGACCCGCACCAGCAGGTTGGTCCAGAACGGCACCGTGACCAGGAACATCAGCAGGTTGCGCCGGCGTTCGTCCTGCAGCGCCAGGTACAGCGCGGTGGGGAAGCCGATCAGCAGGCAGCCCAGGGTAGTCAGGATCGACAGCCAGAAGGAACGCTGGAAGATGCCCAGGTAGTCGGCATTGAACGACAGGCTGTCGTCCAGGTCGCGCTCCCAGAGGAAATTGATGTAGGCCTCGACGGTGTGCTGGCCCCATTTCACACCGCCGTAGTCCCCCGGTGCCTGGACCGACACGGCGAACATGATGCCCAGCGGCAGGACGAGGAACACCACCAGCATGATCATCGCCGGGCTGGTCAGGGCCAGGCGATTGAACAGCGATTTGCGTTCGGCTTGTGCGCGCAGTGTGCTCATTCGGCCAGCACCCGGATGGCGGTGGCGGGCACGCGGACCCGTACCCGTGCGCCCGGGGCGTGGGTGGAATGGGCGCCGTCGCGGTTCTGCTGGCGCACGCGGAAGCCGCCCTGACCGGCGACGTTGAGGTGATACACGGTGTCGGTGCCGACGTAGACGATGTTCTCCACCACGCCTTCGAGCTGGCCGTCGTGCGCGAGCTCGGTACGTTCCGGGCGGATCGCCAGGGTCACCTTGCCCGGCAGGGTGGTCGCCGCCGGCAGCAGCTGGCCGTCGGGCAGGCGCACGCTGTCGCCGCTGGATTCCCCTTCGAGGAAGTTGGTCTCGCCGATGAAGTCGGCCACCAGACGGTTGACCGGCGCTTCGTAGATTTCCGTCGGCGTGCCGATCTGCATGACCTTGCCGCGACTCATCACCGCGATGCGGTCGGACATGGTCAGGGCTTCTTCCTGGTCATGGGTGACGAAGATGAAAGTGATGCCGGTCTCGTGCTGCAGGCGCTTGAGCTCGATCTGCATTTCCTTGCGCAGCTTGAGGTCCAGCGCGGAAAGGGATTCGTCGAGCAGCAGCACCTTGGGCCGGCTGGCCAGGGCGCGGGCCAGGGCGATGCGCTGCTGCTGGCCGCCGGAGAGCTGGTCGGCGCGGCGTGAGCCGACGTCCGGCAGGCGTACCAGGTCGAGCATCTTCTGCACGGTGGCATCGATGTCGGCGCGGCTCTTGCCCTGCATTTCCAGGCCGAAGGCGATGTTCTGCGCCACCGTCATGTGCGGGAACAGGGCGTAGCTCTGGAAGACGGTGTTGACCGGGCGGCGGAAGGGCGGGAGGCCTTCCATCGCATCGCCGTAGAGGCGGATGCTGCCGGAGGAGGGTTGTTCGAATCCGGCGATCAGTCGCAGCAAGGTGGTCTTGCCACAGCCCGAAGGCCCGAGGAGGGTGAAGAACTCGTTGGCGCGGATTTCCAGTGACACGTCGTCCAGGGCCTTGAGGCCTTGTCCGGGTGTACCGAACTCCATGCATATCCGCTCGATGGTGATCGCGCTGGTCATGCTGGTACCATGCAGTTAAGCAGTTGTTATTGTTGAGGTTTTACGGTTTCTGAGACCGTTTCACCTAGCTGCGGATTGATAATGACCAAGCAGCCCGGTACGCAGAACGATAGATCAGGCCAATAAGGGATAAATCAGGCCAAGTTGAAAATACCCTCTGGGATGCGGGATTTCAGGCGTCAGCGGGCTGGCGTGCAAAGCGCATTTCCGCAGGATCAGATGCGTAGGGCGTATAACGTTCGACGTTATACGCCGTTTGACCCTAACTCCCGAACGCACCGGAGCAGGCCTCGGAGCCGCAGCTTCAGGGCACTCTGAACTCAACCATGACGCCGACGATAAGTACGGTGTATCGGCGTACAACCGCGAACGGTTGTACGCCCTACGGGCTGCCGGTGAATGTCAGCCCCGATACAGGCTCGGACTCGACCCGCTCCAGCGATGGAACGCATGCCGGAAGCTCGCCGTCTCGCTGTAGCCGAGTTGCTCGGCGATCAGGTAGATCGGCAGGTCGGTGTCCTTGAGCAGTTGCCGCGCGCGGTCGAAGCGCACCTCGTCGAGCACCTGTTGATAACTGGTGTTCTGCTGTTGCAGATGGCGGCGCAGGGTGCGGGTGGAGCGGTGCAGGTGGCGCGCCACGGTGTCGAGATTGGCGGTGTCCTGCAGGTGGCTGGCCAGGTGCTGGCGCAGTTGTTCGATCACGTCGCCACGGCTGCTGAGCATCGCGCTCATGCGCAGGCACTGTTGCACGCCGTTGTGGCAGCTCACCGGGTCGGCCAGCGGCAGCGGGCGGTCGAGCAGCGCCGGGCTGAAGCACAGCGCGCTGGTCGGCGCACCGAACTCCACCGGGCAGCCCAGGCGTTCGGTGTAGGTTTCCGCGTGCAGCGGCGGCCGGTAGGCCAGCAGCAGGCGGCGCGGGCGCACCGACTCGCCGAGCAGGTCGCGGATCACCGTGAGCATCGAGGTCAGGCACAGCTCGGTGTTGAACACCGTCAGCTCCGGCGCGTAGCGGTAGCCGTCGGCGGTCAGATGGACCTCATCGCCCTGCGGTGTCAGTGCCAGGCGGAAGTAGGTGCCGAGCAGGTCGGGAAAGGACAGCGCCAGTTGCAGTGCATCGCGAAGGGTGCGGCTGGCGAGCATGCTGTAGCCGAGGATGCCGTAGGCCGAGACGTGCATGCGCAGGCCGAGGTAGAGGCCCAGGGCCGGATCGTGGTGGCAGCTCAGGGCGTTGGCGAAGACCCGCAGCTCCTGGGCGTGGGTGATGAGCTTGTGCGGGGTCAGCAGGTCCGCCGCGTCGATGCCGCTGCCCTCCAGCAGCCGCTGGCGCGGTATGCCCGCGTGATGCAGCACCTCGGTGGCCAGCACCACGGTATGCAGGGTGGCTTGCTGGCGTTGTTCGGGAAGCAGGGACGCGGGCATCGGTACACCTGTGGGGATGATCGATCGGTCTTGCGCTAACCTGACTCTAGCCTGCGGGCATTTCCCCTGCTGCCTTTAAGTTTGGCTTCAGCCCTGGCTGCGAAGCTGCGCGGCCTTTCCGAGATCGTCGAGCCCTCCATGCGCCGCCTGCTCACACCCCGCCGCCTGATCGCCGCGCTGCTGCTGGTCGCCCTGGCGCTGCTGCTCGGGCTGGGGCAGGTCCTGCGTGTCTACGAGCGGGTCTGGTTTGGCTTCGAGGAGTGGCGCCATGCCGGGGTCTGGCGCGGCAAGTCGCTGTGGCTGCCGGATTACCGCGTGGTGCTGGAGGCCGAGCCGATCGCGGGGCTGGAGGATAACGTCTCGGCGCTGACCTACGACCCCGACCGGCAAACCCTGTTCTCCGTCACCAACAAGCCGGCGCAGCTCGTCGAGCTGTCGCTGGAAGGCAAGCTGTTGCGCAAGATCAGCCTGGGGGACTTCGGCGACACCGAAGCCATCGAGTACATCAGCAAGGATGTCTACGTGCTGAGCGATGAGCACCGCCAGCGGCTGTTCCGGATAACCCTGCGCGACGACACCACTCACCTGGACGCCAGCCAGGCCCAGCAGCTCTCGCTGTCGGTGGGCAACCTCGGCAACCAGGGCTTCGAGGGGCTGGCCTACGACGCACTGGGCAAGCGCCTGTTCGTTGCCAAGGAGCGCAACCCGGTGCGCATCTACGAGGTGCGGGGCTTCCCCCAGATGCACAGCGACCAGCCCTTCGCCGTGCATGTGGTGGAAGACCTCAAGCACAACCGCAACCTGTTCGTCCGCGACCTGTCCAGCCTGTTGTACGACACCCGCAGCGGGCACTTGCTGGCGCTGTCCGATGAGTCGCGGCTGGTGCTGGAGCTCAGCGCCGAGGGCGAGCCGATCAGTTCGCTGTCACTGTTGCGCGGCATGCAGGGCCTGCGCCGCAGCGTGCCGCAGGCGGAGGGGATCGCCATGGATGACCAGGGCACGCTGTACCTGGTCAGCGAGCCCAACCTCTTCTACGTGTTCAAGAAGCGCGAGGCGGAGGCGCCTTGAGCGCCTCCGCGTCCTTCTTCAGAACTCGCTCGCGCAGGGGCGGTTTCAGGTCTCGTCGCTGACCGAGGCTTCCGGCGCATAGCGCTTCACCGCGGCCACGCCGCCTTCGGCATTAGCCTGGCTGGCATACATCTGGCTCTGGCCGACGACCTGGCCGTTGGTGGCCTTGAGCACGAAGTAGTGCTTGCCGTTGGAGGCGGTCTTCACCTCGAAGGCGCCTTCGCGCTGGGAGTTCTGGCGCACCGACTCGATGCCGGCTTCGGCCGAGGCCTTGGCCTTGTACAGCTCGCTGGTCAGCACGATCTCGCCATTGCTGGCGTGCAGGTTGAAGTGGAACTGGCCATCACTGGCCGTCTTGAGATGGTACTTGGCGGCCATGCCGTTTCTCCGTTGGGTGGAAGGTATCCCCAGCGTAGACGGCCGCGAGCGGGAGGGCGGGCGCCATCGGGTGGATGGCGCCCCGCAGGCTCAGACCTTGAGCGACTTCACGCCTTCGGCGGTGCCGAGCAGCAGCAGGTCGGCCGGACGCGCGGCGAACAGGCCATTGGTGACCACGCCGACGATGTTGTTGATCGCTTCTTCCAGCTGGACCGGGCTGTCGATGCGCAGGTTGTGCACGTCGAGGATGATATTGCCGTTGTCGGTCAGCACGCCCTCGCGGTACACCGGGTCGCCGCCCAGCTTCACCAGCTGGCGGGCCACGTGGCTGCGGGCCATGGGGATGACTTCCACCGGCAGCGGGAAGCCGCCGAGGATCGGTACCAGCTTGCTGGCGTCGGCGATGCAGATGAACTGCTTGGCCACCGCGGCGACGATCTTCTCGCGGGTCAGCGCGGCGCCGCCGCCCTTGATCAGCTCCAGGCGCTCGTTTGTTTCGTCGGCGCCGTCGACGTAGAACTCCAGCTCGCTGACGGTGTTCAGGTCGTAGACCGGGATGCCGTGGCCCTTCAGGCGTGCGGCGGTGGCTTCGGAGCTGGCCACCGCGCCGTCGAACTCGGCCTTGTGCTTGGCCAGCAGGTCGATGAAGAAGTTGGCGGTGGAGCCGGTGCCCACGCCCACGATGCTCTTGCTGTCGAGGTGCGGAAGAATGTGGTCGACGGCGGCTTGGGCCACTGCCTGCTTGAGCTGATCCTGGTTCATGGCGGACTGTCTTCTGGATGGTTGGCGCGCCGGGCGCCCGGGAAGGTACGAAGGGTCGAATTATAGCGGCCACGGCCGCCTCGGTGTTGCGCCGCCTGGCAACTGTTATGGTCATTCCCGCGCGGATTGTTCGGTGGCCCGCCCGGCGCCGGCTGGAGTAGACTCGCAAATCCTCGAAAATGCCGCCGAATGTGCCCTTCCGATGCTCGAACAATACGTCAAGAAGATCCTCACCTCGCGTGTCTACGACGTTGCCGTGGAAACGCCCCTGCAGCCCGCCCGCCAGCTCTCCGAGCGCCTGGGCAACCAGATTCTGCTCAAGCGCGAAGACCTGCAGCCGGTGTTCTCCTTCAAGATTCGCGGCGCCTACAACAAGCTGGCGCAGCTGAGCCCGGAGGAACTGGCACGCGGCGTGGTCACCGCCTCGGCGGGCAACCATGCCCAGGGCGTGGCGCTGGCGGCCCGTGAACTCGGGATCAAGGCGACCATCGTGATGCCGCGCACCACGCCGGAGCTGAAGGTGCAGGGCGTGCGCGCCCGTGGCGGCAAGGCCGTGCTGCATGGCGACGCCTTCCCCGAGGCACTGGCGTATTCGCTGAAACTGGTGGAAGAGAAGGGCTACGTCTACATCCACCCCTACGACGATCCGGAAGTGATCGCAGGCCAAGGCACCGTGGCGATGGAGATCCTCCGTCAGCATCCGGGCCGCCTGGACGCGATCTTCGTCCCGGTCGGCGGCGGCGGCCTGATCGCCGGCATCGCCGCCTACGTCAAATACCTGCGTCCGGACGTCAAGGTGATCGGCGTCGAGCCGGACGACTCCAACTGCCTGCAGGCCGCCATGGCCGCCGGCGAGCGCGTGGTGCTGGGGCAGGTCGGGCTGTTCGCTGACGGCGTGGCCGTGGCGCAGATCGGCCAGCACACCTTCGATGTCTGCAAGCAGTACGTGGATGAGGTGATCACCGTCAGCACCGACGAGATCTGCGCGGCGATCAAGGACATCTACGACGATACCCGCTCGATCACCGAGCCGGCCGGCGCGCTGGCGGTGGCGGGCATCAAGAAGTACGTGCAGCGCGAGGGCGCCAGCGGCCAGACCCTGGTGGCCATCGATTCGGGCGCCAACATCAACTTCGACCGCCTGCGCCACGTGGCCGAGCGCGCCGAACTGGGCGAGAAGCGCGAAGCGATCATCGCGGTGACCATCCCCGAGCGTCCGGGCAGCTTCAAGGCCTTCTGCGAAGCCATCGGCAAGCGCCAGATCACCGAGTTCAACTACCGCTACAACACCAACCAGGAAGCGCACATCTTCGTCGGCGTGCAGACCCATCCGGACAACGATCCGCGCGAGGCGCTGGTGGAACAGTTGCGCGGCCAGGGCTTCCCGGTGCTCGACCTGACCGACAACGAGCTGGCCAAGCTGCACATCCGCCACATGGTCGGCGGCCACTCGCCGCGCGTGTCGGGCGAGCAGGTGTTCCGCTTCGAGTTCCCCGAGCGGCCGGGCGCGCTGTTCAACTTCCTCAACCGCCTGGGCGGGCGCTGGAACATCACCATGTTCCACTACCGCAACCATGGCGCCGCCGACGGCCGCGTAGTCGCAGGTCTGCAGGTGCCGGACGAGGAGAAGCACCTGGTGGCCGCAGCGTTGGAAGAGATCGGCTACCCCTACTGGGACGAGAGCGACAACCCGGCCTATCGCCTGTTCCTCGGCTGACGCCGGGGACCAGGGCCGCGGCGGCGGGTGCTAGTCTTCGCTGAACACGGGATTGTTCACAGGAACGCATGACCATGGAAAGCTACCAGACCTTCCGAATCCTCCACGGTGTCGCGGCGGTGCTGCCGTTCCTCGCCATCATCGGCCTGGCCTGGTACGGCTGGCGCAGCTGGCGCGGTGGCGACGCCGGGAAGATCGCCACGGCGCTGCAACGCATCGGCCTGGCCGGCTGGGTACTGGTCGCCGGCAGTATCGCCAGCCTGCCGGTCAGCGGCTGGCAGATGGTCCACGGCGCGGGCCTGCCGCTGGGGCAGACCTGGCTGCTGGGCAGTGCCTGCCTGCTGATCGTCGCCACGCTGTTCTGGCTGCTGTTCACCACCCGCCTGTGGCGTATCCGTGGGCTGGCGCTGGCCGCCCAGGGTAGCGGCGAGCCGATCGCCGTGCGTGCGCTGCGCGAGTGGAAGTTCGGCCTGGCCTTTTTCGTGCTCTCGCTGCTGTGCGTGATCGCCATCCTGGTGCTGATGATCAGCAAGCCGGTCTGAAGCGCGCCTCGTGAGTTTCTACCTGCTGCTCAAGACCCTGCACATCCTCTCTTCCACGCTGCTGTTCGGCACCGGCCTGGGCTCGGCCTATTACGCCTGGCGCGCGTGGCGCAGCGGCAGCCTGGAGGCGATCCGGGTCACCTTTCGCCACCTGGTCACCGCCGACTGGCTGTTCATCGCCACCACGGCGCTGTTCCAGCCGCTGAGCGGCCTGGCCATGGCGCATATCGCCGGCTGGCCGCTGGATTCGGGCTGGCTGCTGTGGAGCCTGTCGCTGTACGTGTTTGCCGGCGCCTGCTGGCTGCCGGTGGTCTGGCTGCAGATCCGCGTGCGGGACATGGCCGAGACGGCGCACCGGGAAGGTGCGGCGCTGCCGCCGCAAGCCTTCCTCTATATGCGCTGGTGGTTCGCCCTGGGCTGGCCGGCGTTCCTGGCCTTTCTGGCGATTTTCCACCTGATGGTGAACAAGACGCTCTGAGGCGGCTCAGTCGCGCAGGCTGATCACCGGCCAGCCGCGCTCGATGGCGGTGGCGCGCAGGGTGTCGTCCGGATCGACGGCGATCGGGTTGGCCACCAGGTCCAGCAGCGGCAGGTCGTTGCGCGAGTCGCTGTAGAAGTAGGCGTCATCGAGCTTCAGGCCGGTTTCGTCGAGCCAGCGCTGCAGGCGGGTCACCTTGCCACCCTGGAAGCAGGGCACGTCGCAGGTCTGGCCGGTGTAGAGGCCATCCTTCATCTCGCATTCGGTGGCAATCAGCGTTTCCACGCCCAGGCGCTCGGCGATGGGGCCGGTGACGAAGCGGTTGGTGGCGGTGATGATCACCAGCTTGTCGCCGGCGGCGCGGTGCTCGGCCAGCAGGGCCTCGCCCTTGGCCAGGATGATCGGCTCGATGACCTCTTCCATGAACTGGCGGTGCCAGATCGCCAGCTGCTCCAGGCTGTTGCGGCCCAGGATGGCCTGGGTGAAGGCCTGGTAGGCGAACACGTCGAGGGTGCCGGCCATGTAGTCGGCGTAGAAGGCGTCGTTGCGCGCCTGGTACTCGCCGGCGTCGACCAGCCCGCGCTGGCACAGCCATTCGCCCCAGCTGTGGTCGCTGTCACCGGCCAGGAGGGTGTTGTCGAGATCGAAGAGAGCCAATCGCACGTCGAATTACCAATGGTTGCCTATGCTGAAAAGTCGCCTAGAGTAACGGCTTTTGCCGGCCCTGCACATGACGCCGCGCCTCGCGTTGCCGCTGTCACAAGCTTTGTGGAACAATGCGGGCACACGCGATTTCGAGGATGTACCGCCGTGATCGATCCCGATGGTTTTCGCCCTAATGTCGGCATCATCCTTTCCAACGATGTCGGACAAGTATTGTGGGCACGGCGTATCAACCAGGAAGCCTGGCAATTTCCCCAGGGCGGCATCAACCCCCGTGAAACCCCTGAGGAAGCGCTGTTCCGCGAATTGAACGAAGAAGTCGGCCTGGAAGAACAGGACGTACGTATTCTTGCCTGTACCCGTGGCTGGCTGCGTTACCGCCTGCCGCAACGCCTGGTGCGGACCAACAGCCAACCGCTGTGCATCGGGCAGAAACAGAAATGGTTCCTCCTGCGCCTGACCGGCGAGGAAAGCCGGGTGCGCATGGATGTGACCGGCAAACCGGAATTCGATGGCTGGCGTTGGGTCAGCTACTGGTACCCGCTGGGCCAGGTCGTGACCTTCAAGCGCGAGGTCTACCGCCGGGCCCTGAAGGAATTGGCACCGCGCCTCTTGGCGCGCGACTAGCACGCAAGATCAAGGAGTTAGACCCGGAAGCCATGCTCAACACGCTGCGTAAGATCGTCCAGGAAGTGAACTCCGCCAAGGACCTCAAGGCGGCGCTGGGCATCATTGTGCAGCGCGTGAAGGAGGCCATGGGCACCCAGGTGTGCTCGGTCTATCTGCTGGACGCCGATACCAACCGTTTCGTGCTGATGGCCACCGAGGGCCTGAACAAGCGCTCCATCGGCAAGGTGAGCATGGCGCCGAACGAGGGCCTGGTCGGCCTGGTCGGTACCCGCGAGGAGCCGCTCAACCTCGAGAATGCTTCCGAACACCCCCGTTACCGCTACTTCGCCGAGACCGGCGAGGAGCGCTATGCCTCCTTCCTCGGCGCACCGATCATCCACCACCGTCGGGTGATGGGCGTTCTGGTGGTGCAGCAGAAGGAGCAGCGCCAGTTCGACGAGGGCGAGGAAGCCTTCCTCGTCACCATGAGCGCGCAGCTCGCCGGTGTGATCGCCCACGCCGAGGCCACCGGGTCGATCCGTGGCCTGGGCAAGATGGGCAAGGGCATCAGCGAAGCCAAGTTCGTCGGCGTTCCCGGCGCTCCCGGCGTGGCCGTGGGCAAGGCCGTGGTGGTGTTGCCGCCGGCTGACCTGGAAGTGGTCCCGGACAAGCCCATCGACGACGTCGAGGCTGAGGTCGAGCTGTTCAAGCAGGCCCTCGAATCCGTCCGCGAGGACATGCGCAACCTCTCCAGCAAGCTGGCCAGCCAGCTGCGCAAGGAAGAGCGCGCGCTGTTCGACGTCTACCTGATGATGCTCGACGACGCCTCCATCGGCCAGGAGGTCAAGCGCATCATCCGCACCGGCCAGTGGGCCCAGGGCGCCCTGCGCCAGGTGGTGATGGAGCATGTGCAGCGCTTCGAGCTGATGGACGACGCCTACCTGCGCGAGCGCGCCTCGGATGTGAAGGATATCGGCCGCCGCATCCTCGCCTACCTGCAGGAAGAGCGTCAGCAGTCCCTGACCTACCCGGACCAGACCATCATCGTCAGCGAGGAGCTGTCGCCGGCCATGCTCGGCGAGGTGCCCGAAGGCAAGCTGGTGGGCCTGATCTCGGTGCTCGGCTCGGGCAACTCCCACGTCGCCATTCTCGCCCGCGCCATGGGTATTCCCACGGTCATGGGCGCGGTCGACCTGCCGTATTCCAAGGTCGACGGCATCGACCTGATCGTCGACGGCTACCACGGCGAGATCTACACCAACCCCTCGCCGCAGCTGGTCAAGCAGTACGGCGAAGTGGTCGCCGAAGAAAAGGAACTGAGCAAGGGCCTGGCCGCACTGCGCGAGCTGCCCTGCGAAACGCTGGACGGCCACCGCATGCCGCTGTGGGTCAACACCGGCCTGCTGGCAGACGTGGCGCGTGCCCAGGAGCGCGGCGCCGAGGGCGTTGGCCTGTACCGCACCGAAGTGCCGTTCATGATCAACGACCGCTTCCCCAGCGAGAAGGAACAGCTCGCCATCTACCGCGAGCAGCTTTCCGCCTTCCATCCGCTGCCGGTGACCATGCGCACCCTGGACATCGGCGGCGACAAGGCGCTGTCCTACTTCCCGATCAAGGAAGAGAACCCCTTCCTCGGCTGGCGCGGCATCCGCGTCACCCTCGACCACCCGGAAATCTTCCTGGTGCAGACCCGCGCCATGCTCAAGGCCAGTGAGGGCCTGGACAACCTGCGCATCCTGCTGCCAATGATTTCCGGCACCCACGAGCTGGAAGAGGCGCTGCACCTGATCCACCGTGCCTGGGGCGAAGTGCGCGACGAGGGCGTGGACATCCCCATGCCGCCGATCGGCATGATGATCGAGATCCCCGCCGCCGTGTACCAGACCCGCGAGCTGGCGCGCCAGGTGGACTTCCTCTCGGTCGGCTCCAACGACCTGACCCAGTACCTGCTGGCGGTAGACCGCAACAACCCGCGCGTCGCCGACCTCTACGACTACCTGCACCCGGCCGTGCTGCAGGCGCTGAAGAAGGTGGTCGACGACTCCCACGCCGAGGGCAAGCCGGTGAGCATCTGCGGCGAGATGGCCGGCGATCCGGCGGCCGCCGTGCTGCTGATGGCCATGGGCTTCGATTCGTTGTCGATGAACGCCACCAACTTGCCTAAGGTGAAATGGTTGCTGCGGCAGATGACCCTTTCCAGGTCCCGCGAGCTGCTCGGTCAGTTGATGACCTTCGACAACCCGCAGGTTATCCACAGCTCGCTGCATCTGGCGCTGCGCAACCTCGGCCTCGGCCGCGTAATCAACCCGGCGGCGACCATCCAGGCCTGACGCCGGGCTCGTGCCCTCCCGGTGGCGGGAGATACCCAGACGGTGAGGCCGGTCGCCGGCCAAGGCGAAGCTTATGGACGAGCTCGACGTCAGTCCCGGCGCGGACGCCCACGACAGTGCCCTGACCCTGCGCCTGGCCCTGGGGATCGTCAGCGATGGCATCTGGGACTGGCATATCCGTACCCATCACGTCAGCCGCACCCCTGGCTGGTACAGCATGCTCGGCTACGACACGGACAGCCTGCCGGAAAACGTCGCGACCTGGCATGAGGTGATCCACCCGGATGACTTCGGGCGCGTGATGAACGGCTTCAATGCCTACATCGAGGGGCGCAGCGAGCACTACGCCGAGGAATACCGCTGCCGTTGCCGCGATGGCAGCTACCTGTGGGTCAGCGATCACGGCCGCTTCGTCGAGTTCGACGAGACGGGGCAGGCGACCCGGATGATCGGCGCGCATCGCAATATCCACGAGCGCAAGCTGGCGGAACTGGCGCTGCAGCAGAAGAATCTCGAATTGCAGCAGCTCAACCAGCAGCTCGAAGCGCTGGTGGAGGCGCGCACCGAGGCGCTGCGCCGGGCCAACGAGTCGCTCGCCGAACAGGCGGCCATGGCCTTGCGGTTGGCCGAGATCGACCCGCTGACGCAGATCGCCAACCGCCGCCGCTTCGAACAGCAGATGCATGCCGAATGGCAGCGCCTGCAGCGCCACGGCCACGCCTGCGCGCTGCTGATGTTCGACCTCGACCATTTCAAGCGGGTCAACGATCGCCTGGGACACCCGGCCGGCGACCGCGTGCTGGTGGCCGTGGCGGACGTGGTGCGTCGGCAGTTGCGCGAGGAAGACTGCTTCGCCCGCTGGGGCGGCGAGGAGTTCATCGTGTTGTTGCCGGAAACCAGCCGCGACGAGGCGCGGGAGTTGGCCGAACGCTTGCGCCTGAGCATACGCAGCGCGGAGACGTCGCTGCCGGTAAAACTGACCGCCAGCTTCGCAGTCACCGCGATGCACCACGGCGAGGACCTGATGGCGCTGATGCGCCGGCTCGACGATGGGCTCTACCGCGCCAAGCAGCGGCGCGACTGTATCGTCACCTGCTAGAGGATGCTCACCCGCACATCGCCCAGGCGCGCGCCGCTGGGGCCGAAGCTGCGCTCCAGCAGTTCGCGGCGGCCGTCCGCGTGGACGATCAGCGCCGTGCTGGCGCGGGTGCCATAGTTCGCGCTGGCGATGAACACGCTCGACAACAGCTTTTCGGTGGCCAGGCCCACGCCGGTTTCGGGCAGTTCCGCGTCACTGGCCTGGCGGTCGTCGGCCAGCAGGGCGACGAGCGAGCCCGCCTCCGGCTGTTCGAGCTGGGTCTCCAGCGCCGAACGGGCGCGGAGCAGCTTCGGCCAGGGCGTATCCAGCGCGGCATTGGACAGCCCGTGCACGCCGGGCGCCACCGCCGTCGGCGGGCCGATGCGCGGGTTGAAGTAGCAGAGCTGCCCGCTGTCCCCGACCAGCAGGTTGAAGCCGCTGTAGTCGCTGGCGCGGCGCGCGACCTGCTGCAGGTATTCCAGCGGCGCCTGCCGGCCCTGCAGGAAGGCGGCGACCAGTTCGCCCCGCGAGCGCGGCCCCAGTGGCTGGCGCGGATCACGGACGTTGGTCAGCGCCGCGAAACGGCCGTCGGGTGCGATGCCCATCCAGGTGCCGCCCGCCTCCAGGTCGCGGCCCGCGTACAGGCCGGGGAAGTCCTCCCATGCCGACAGCGGCAGGGTAGGTCGGGCATAGAACTCGTCGCGGTTGGCCGCGACGATCAGCGGCGTGGCGTGGTCGGGGCGCCAGGCGAAGACGATCAGGCACATGGGTCGAACTCCGTAGTGTGCCGGCAGTCTATCAACATCCATCGATGTCCCGGAGTGGCTGGAGCGCCCAGGAGGCATCGGCTACCATGCCCGCTTTGTTTACGAAGGGTGCCCCATGGAGTTCGTGCTCTACCTGGTGCTAGGTGCCTGCGCCGGTGTTCTGGCCGGCCTGTTCGGCGTCGGCGGCGGGCTGATCATCGTGCCGGTGCTGGTGTACAGCTTCAGCGCCCACGGTTTTTCCGCCGATGTGCTGACGCAGATGGCGGTCGGTACCTCGCTGGCGACCATCATCTTCACCTCGACCAACTCGATCCTCGAGCATCACCGCCGTGGCGCGGTGCGCTGGCGGTTGTTCCTCTGGATGACCGTGGGCATCCTGGTGGGCAGCGCCCTGGGGGCGGTCACCGCCTCGAAGATCCAGGGGCACGTCCTGCAGAAGATCATCGGGGGCTTCGCCATCCTGGTGGCGATGCAGATGGCGCTGGGCCTGCAGCCCAAGGGCGGCGGCGAGGTGCCCGGGCGCTTCGGCCTGGGCGTTGCCGGGGGCGTGATCGGCTGGGCGTCGGCGATCTTCGGTATCGGCGGCGGCTCGCTGACCGTGCCTTTCCTGTCCTGGCGCGGCGTCTCCATGCAACAGGCGGTTGCGACTTCGTCCGCCTGTGGACTGCCGATTGCCATCGCCGGTGCGATATCGTTCATCGTGGTCGGCTGGCACCACGCCAAGCTGCCGGAGATGAGCGTCGGTTACGTCTACCTGCCGGCGCTGGTGGGGATTGCCCTGACCAGCATGTTCTTCGCGCGCATCGGGGCGCGGCTGGCGCACCGCCTGCCGGCGAAAGTCCTGAAGCGCCTGTTCGCCCTGCTGCTGTTCAGCGTGGGGCTGAGTTTCCTGATCTGATTCCTGCTAGGAGAAGCGGATGCTGCCTTATCCACAGATCGACCCGGTTGCCGTAGCGCTTGGGCCGCTGAAAATCCACTGGTACGGCCTGATGTACCTGATCGGCATCGGTGGTGCCTGGCTGCTGGCGTCGCGCAAGCTCCACCAGTTCGACCCGACCTGGACCAAGGAGAAGCTCTCCGACCTGGTGTTCTGGGTGGCCTGCGGCGTGGTGCTGGGCGGACGCCTGGGCTACGTGCTGTTCTACAACCTGGAGGAATACATCGCCAATCCGACGCTGATCTTCGAGGTGTGGAAGGGCGGCATGTCGTTCCACGGCGGCTTGATCGGCGTGATGCTGGCGACCTGGTGGTTCGGCAAGCGCAACAACAAGAGCTTCTTCCAGCTGATGGACCTGATCGCGCCGCTGGTGCCGATCGGCCTGGGCGCCGGGCGTATCGGCAACTTCATCAACGGCGAGCTGTGGGGCAAGGTGACCGACGTGCCCTGGGCGATGGTCTTCCCCACCGGCGGCCCGGAGCCGCGCCATCCGTCGCAGCTGTACCAGTTCGCCCTGGAGGGCGTGGCGCTGTTCGTCGTCCTCTGGCTGTTCACTCGCAAGCCGCGCCCGACCGCCTCGGTGTCCGGCCTATTCGTGCTCTGCTACGGCATCTTCCGCTTCATCGTCGAGTTCGTCCGTGTGCCGGACGCCCAGCTGGGCTACCTGGCCTGGGGCTGGCTGACCATGGGCCAGGTGCTGTGCGTGCCGATGGTCCTGGGCGGCATCGGGCTGATGGTCTGGGCCTACCGCCGCGCACCGGCGCAGCCGGCGGCGAACTGAATTTCGCCTGAATGAAAAAGCCCGCCAATCGGCGGGCTTTTTCATGGACCTTTGTAGGAGCGAGCTTGCTCGCGAACAGACTCCGCTGCAGGGTTTGGTTGGCGAGCAAGCTCGCTCCTACAGGTACTGGCTCAGGCGGGCTCCACCAGCAGCAACACGCCGTCCTGCCCGGTCACGCGGACCTGGGCGCCGGCCGGTAGCTCCGGCCCGCTGACCAGCCAGACGCTGTCGCCGACGCGGATCTTGCCGCGCCCGCCGACGATGGCGTCGTGCAGGGCGAACTGCCGGCCGACCAGTTCGCTGCCGCGCCGGTTCAGGCCCGGGCTTCCCCCGGCGTGCTTCGCCGAGCGCTGGTGACGCCACCAGAACACGGCGGTGAGGATCGCCAGGACGCCGAACAGGAGGAACTGCCAGGTCCAGTCCAGGCCGGGGATGAGGAAGGCAATGACGCCGGTGATGGCGGCGGCGATGCCGATCCACAGCAGGTAACCGCCGGCGCCGAAGACCTCCAGGATCAGCAGGAGGATGCCCAGGCCCAGCCAGTCCCAGAAGCCGAGGTGGTGCAGGAAGTCCGCCATCAGCTGCGACCCTGGCCGTCACCGAAGGTGGCCTTGACGATCTCGCCGATGCCGCCGACCGCGCCGATCACCTGGCTGGCTTCCAGCGGCATCAGCACGATCTTGCTGTTGTTCGAGCTGGCCAACTGGCCGAGTGCGTCCACGTACTTCTGCGCGACGAAGTAGTTCACCGCCTGCACGTTGCCGGTGGCGATGGCTTCGGAGACCACGCGGGTCGCCTTGGCTTCCGCCTCGGCCTGGCGCTCGCGGGCTTCGGATTCGAGGAAGGCCGACTGGCGCAGACCTTCGGCTTCGAGAATCTGCGCCTGTTTCTTGCCTTCGGCGGTGAGGATTTCCGCCGCGCGCCGGCCCTCGGCCTCAAGGATCTGCGCGCGCTTGAGGCGCTCGGCCTTCATCTGGCTGGCCATGGCTTCCACCAGGTCGGCCGGCGGGCTGATGTCCTTGATCTCGATGCGGGTGACCTTCAGGCCCCAGGGCGCTGTGGCTTCGTCGACAGTGCGCAGCAGGCGTTCGTTGATCGCGTCGCGCTGGCTGAGCATGTGGTCCAGTTCCATGGAGCCGAGCACGGTGCGGATGTTGGTCATCACCAGGTTGCGCACGGCGTTTTCCAAGCCGCTCACTTCATAGGCCGCGCGGGCCGCGTCGACCACCTGGAAGAAGCACACGGCGTCGATCTGCACGATGGCGTTGTCGGCGCTGATCGCCTCCTGCGGCGGCACGTCCAGCACGCGCTCCATCATGTTGATCTTCTGGCCGATGCGGTCGACCACCGGGACGATGATGTTCAGGCCCGGCTTCAGGGTGTTGGTGTAGCGGCCGAAGCGCTCAACCGTCCATTCGAAGCCTTGCGGAACCACCTTGAAGCCCATCAGGACGATGGCGATGGCGAGGATGACGAACAGCAGCGCGACACTACCGATTTCCATGCGAAGGACTCCTTGGTCGAAAACTTCCCGTGTCTTTGCGGCCGGGCTCCGTGTTTGCGCAGGAGACGAACCCGCCCCCGGCCGATGATCGCGAACAGACCCTGTTCAAGCCCAGGGCGCCCGGAGGGGCGCTGAGTGCGGTCAGGGATTGGCTGGGGAAATACTATCCCAGCGCCACGAATGTTTGACGACTTCCGTTCGGTTCCTGAGCGGTATCGTTTCAGGTGGGCTGCATTGGAATGGAGTCGGATGGCGGGGCGGCGGCGGTGTGATCGATTGCATGGAGCCGACTGCGCCCCTCGCCAGGGGCGCTTGCAACGAAGGTGCGAGCGGGCGCTGAACAGCGGGAGGTCCGCAACGGGCTTCAGGACCCGGCGCTGCACGCCGGGCCCCTGCCACAATCTGCTTTTCCCTGCGCCCTGAGGGTTACAGCAGCCCGCGCACTTCGTCGCGGAGCCGGGGGCGGCGTTCACCCACCAGGTAGTCGGCACGCGATCGCGCCATGGCGTCGGCCAGCTCGGGATGGGTCGGCACCCAGAAGTCCCCGGCGGCGATGCCATCGAGGATGATCTCGCCGGCCTGCAGGGGCGTCAGGCCCTGGGTGCGCAGCATGTCGGCCATGATCTTACGATGCTTGTCCGAATGCCCGCCTTCCTCGCCCATCACGGCGTCGGTGAAGATCCGGCTCGCGACGGGGCCGGGCAGCACGCAGGACACGCTGATCGGCGCGCCGATGAGCGCCATCTCCAGCGCCAGGCATTCGCTGAAGGACAGCACGGCGTGCTTGCTCACCATGTAGGACGTCTGGATCGGCATCATGCCCAGCGAGCCGACCGAACCGACATTGGCGATCCATGCCCGCTTGCCGGCCGCGATCATGCGCGGGGCGAAGGCGCGCACCGACTGGATGACGCCAAGGACGTTGATCGCCAGCGTCTTCTCCCAGGTGGCGGCGGGGATTTCCCAGGCATAGCCGAGCATTTCGATGCCGGCGTTGTTGACCAGCAGGGCCACCTCGCCGAAGGCCTCGTAGCTGCGCTGGGCCAGGCGATCGAGCTGCGCGGCGTCGGACACGTCGGTCGCTACCGCCAGCGCCTCGCCGCCCTGCGCGCGGATGTCGGCGGCCACCGCTTCGGCGCGGTCGCCAGCGATATCCGCCACCACCACTTTCATGCCGCGTGAGGCCGCGGTCCGCGCGATTCCTTCGCCGATGCCGCTGCCCGCGCCGGTGATGACGGCCACGCCGCCGGCCATGATGTTTTCGTTCATGCAGTCCTCTTCTTCTGGTGTCCCGGTTGTGGGGCTATGGGGCGGATCGCCCTTGGCGGATGGTCTATTCGCCGAACGGATTCACCGCCGGGTGCGACCAGGCCGGGATCTGCGCTGGCGGCAGCGGCGTGACGCCATCCAGGTCCAGCACCGCCAGCTTGTGTGCCGCCGGGAAGTGCATCGAATGGGCGAGTAGGCCCGAGCGCTCGGCGGCCGGCAGGTGGCACATCTCGACGACGGTATGCACGAGATAGGCGACGTTTTCGCCGGGATAGTCGTCCGGGATGTAGCGGGCCGCGCCGGGGGTCAGGATGGCGGTGGACGGCGCGACCAGGTTGACGGCGATGTTCGACGCCAGCAGCTCGGCGGCCGCGCCCTGGGTGAAGCGGTTCATCGCTGCCTTGGCGGTGGCGTAGATGGTCGAGCCGACCTCGGTGTCGAACAGGCTGTAGGGCTTGATCGGCGGCTGCGCGGTGACGGAGCCGATGTTGACGATCCACCCGGCGCCACGGGCCTTCATCTGCGGGATGACCGCCTGGGTCAGGATGAAGGGCGCGCGCAGGTAATGGGTCAGCGTGCGGTCGAACAGGCTGATGGGCATGCTGGCGAGCGGCACGTATTCCGCCAGCCCGGCGTTGTTCACCAGAATGTCGATCGGCCCGGCGGCCTGGGTTGCCGTTTCGATGAGCCGCTCGCATTCCTCCTGCCGTTCGAGGTCGCAGGCGATCGGAATTGCCCGGCCACCCATCGCCTCGATCAGGTCGACGGTCTCCCGCAGCGTGCCGGGGTTGCCGGCGGAGGCGTCCACGCTCCGCGCGGTCACCACCACGGTGGCGCCTTCCGCTGCCAGCCGCTGGGCGATAGCGCGCCCGATCCCCCGGCTCGATCCCGTCACCAGGGCCGTCCTGCCTGCCAATCGCTTCTCCGCCATCCCGTCCATCCTCGCTGTGCATGAAGGTGTCAGTGGCGGGCACTATCGAGCGCGCCTCGTTCATTGCACAGGACGCAAGCGCGCAATATCGTAGGACAGTTTCGATCGCCCGCGTGCAGACGACGCGGCTACGACTTCGCTGTGGCGGACTGGATGGACGGCTCCGATCTTACCGAAGGGCTGCTGGCCCAATTGGCCAATGCCCTGGCCTGCTTCGATTCCCCGCCTGCCGGGCGGGAGGGGCTGGACGGCTTCCCAGGGCACGACCCTTCCGCATTCGCGCGCATGTTCAGCGACCGGATGGATGCGCTCGAACGCCTATGCTGCGCCCGCGACAACGCGCCCATCTTCGCCAATCTGGCGGGCGAAATGCTTTGCCACGCGGTCATCAGCTGTCCGGATATCGGGGCGGTGCTCGAACGCAGCCACCGCTTCAGCATCATGTTCGTCGGCGCCGAGCACTCCAGCCGGCTGGAGCGGCAGGGGCAGCTCGTGCGGTTCAGCATGGCCTCGCGCTATGCGACGCGCGACGATGCCACGCTGCTCAGCGACCTGATCGGCCTGCACTATTACCTCTCGCTGCTGGCCTGGCTCAGCGGCCAGCGCCTCGATCTGCGCGGCGTGGAACTGGTCTATGACCGCCCGCCGCGCTCGAACCGGCTGCTCGATCTGTTCGGCGCCCCGGTGCAGTTCGAGCAGCCGCGCAACACCTTGCTGTTCGACGAGGCCATGCTCGCCCGGCCGGTGGTGCGGACGCCTTCGGAGCTGGCGGCGATCCTCGATTGTTTTCCCTACAACTTCATCATCGAGACGCTGCATGAGCATGGGCTGCCGGTGCAGGTGAAGCTGCTGCTGGAGCAGGCCCTGCGCCAGGGCAAGCGGTTGCCCTCGGCGGTGACCATCGCCGATATCCTGCACATGAGCGAGGCCACTCTGCGCCGCCAGCTGCGCGCGCACGGCAGCAGCTATCTCCAGTTGCGCGCGTCATCCCTGCTGGAGGCTGCGGAACGGCTCATGCAGGATGGCGGCGCGTCGATCGCCTCGGTGGCGCAGCGCCTGGGCTTTTCCGATGATCGTGCGTTCCGGCGCGCCTTCAAGGGGTGGACCGGCCTGAGCCCGTCGGCCTCGCCTGCGCGTGGCGGCGCTACTTTTGCTCGCTCTGCGGAGTGACCCGCATCACTTCCTCGATGGTGGTGAACCCGGCGGCGACCTTCTGCGCACCGGACAGGCGCAGGCTGCGCATGCCTTCCTTGAAGGCCTGGCGGCGCAGCGGGATCAGGTCGGTATCGGCGGTGATCTGCTCCTTCACGGTTTCGCTCAAGAGCATGATCTCGTAGACCCCGGCGCGGCCTCGGTAGCCGGTGTCGCGGCACTCCAGGCAGCCGACGGCGCGGTGGGCGTTGGTGGGCAGCGGGGCGTTCCACGGCCGGGTCAGCTCCTGCCAGTCCGCCTCCTCCAGCTCCATCGGCGCTTTGCAGTGCGGGCACAGGGTGCGTACCAGGCGCTGGGCCATGACGCCGAGCACGGTGGCGCGAATCAGGTAGTAGGGCACGCCCAGTTCCAGCAGGCGGGTGATGGCGGTGGGCGAGTCGTTGGTGTGCAGGGTGGAGAGCACCAGGTGGCCGGTGAGCGCCGCCTGGATCGCCATCTCGGCGGTTTCCAGGTCGCGGATCTCGCCGACCATGATGATGTCCGGGTCCTGGCGCAGCAGGGCGCGCACGCCGCTGGCGAAGGTCAGTTCGATGTTGTGCTGCACCTGCATCTGGTTGAACGAGGGCTCGATCATCTCGATCGGGTCCTCGATGGTGCAGACGTTCACCTCATCGGTCGCCAGCTGCTTGAGCGTGGTGTAGAGCGTGGTGGTCTTGCCCGAGCCGGTGGGGCCGGTGACCAGGATGATGCCGTTGGGCTGGCTGGTCATGCTCTGCCAGCGACGCAGGTCGTCCGGCGAGAAGCCGAGCTGGTCGAAGGTCTTGAGCAGCACCTCGGGGTCGAAGATCCGCATCACCATCTTCTCGCCGAACGCCGTGGGCAGGGTCGACAGGCGCAGTTCCACCTCGGCGCCGTCCGGGGTCTTGGTCTTCACCCGGCCGTCCTGCGGCTTGCGCTTCTCGGCGACGTTCATCCGGCCCAGGGACTTGAGGCGGCTCACCACCGCCATGCTGACCTGCGGCGGAAACTGGTAGACGTTGTGCAGCACGCCGTCGATGCGGAAGCGCACCGTGCCCTGATCGCGGCGCGGCTCGATGTGGATATCGCTGGCGCGCTGCTGGAAGGCGTACTGGAACAGCCAGTCGACGATGGTGACGATGTGCGCGTCGTTGGCATCGGGCTCCTGGTCTGCCGCGCCCAGGTTGAGCAGCTGCTCGAAGTTGCCCACGCCACTGATCTTCTGGTCCTTGGCGGTCGCCCCGCTGACCGACTTGGCCAGCCGGTAGAACTCCACGGTGAAGCGCTGGATGTCGGTGGGGCTGGCGACCACGCGCTTGATCGGGCGCTTGAGGACGTGGATGAGGTTGCTTTCCCAGGCCTGCACGAAGGGCTGGGCGCTGGCGATGGTGACCTCGTCCGGCGCCACGGCCACCGCGAGGATCTGGTGGCGCTGGGCGAAGGCGTAGGACATCAGCGGAGTGACCGCGGCGACGTCGATCTTCAGCGGGTCGATGCGCAGGTAGGGCTGCCCGGAGTAGTCCGCCAGCCAGTGCACCAGGGCGTCGAGGTCGAGCTTGCGGCCATTGCGCTGGCGGTCCTCGATCTGTTGCGCGGCGAGGAATTCCAGCGGGTGCTGCTGGTTGTTCACCGCGCTGCGGCGGATGGCCATGCACTGCTCGGCGTCATCCTGGGCCACGCGGCCCTGGCTCACCAGTTCGCGCAGAATGTCGCCCAGGTCGAGCAAACGGTCCTGGGCGGATGGGGCATAGGCGGACATACGGATTCCCTTCGTGTAGGGCGGGCTTCGTGTGGGGCGGGCCTGGCTCGGCCCGCCGCGATGCCGGGCCAGCTTATTTCAAAAGCGCCTTCCACGGCTTGAGGGTGAGCACAGTATGGGCCTGGGCTGCCAGGGCATCCAGGCGACCCTCTGCCTCCGGGGCGGCCAGCAGCTCTTCCAGCTTGGCCAGTTCGCCGTACAGACGGTCGGTCTCCGGCAGCTCCAGCACGCCGCGCGCCGGGCGCAGCCAGACCAGCATGCGCTGCAGGCGCGGCAGTTGGTCGGCGAGCACTTCGGGCAGTTGCTGAGCGCGTTGCAGCGGCATGGCCTGGGCCTCTTCGGCCAGCGTGCGTTGCAGCCACTTGCCGACCGCGGCGCCGCCCAGACGGTTGGCGCGCTCGTTGCGCTCGGCGGTCCAGGCCTTGGCCAGCAGCCAGCGCGAAGCGTTCAGGGAGAACTGGCCCCAGCGGGTGTTGGCCAGTTCCTCGCGGAAGGCCTCCGGCATCTGCTGGCGCAGGGCTTCGTCGTGGCGGCCCTGTTCGATGCGCGGCAGCCAGTCGGCGATCAGCGCATCGAGGCTGGCGCGCAGCTCGCGGGTGCTGGCGCGCGGCACGGCCTGGCCGAGGCTGCCGAGCAGGGCGCGCAGGTCCATCAGCTGGCGCAGCCAGTCCTGCAGCAGCAGCCAGTGGCCGTTGAAGCGGTATTGCTCGGCCAGGCGCTGGCTGCTGCCCAGCAGCGCCCAGGCCAGCGCGGCGAAGGCGCCGTCGAGCGGGGTTTCCGCCAGCAGCTTCTGGGTGTCGGGCTGGATGCTGTAGCTCGCCGGGTCGAACAACCGGTAGCCGCGCTCGGCCTTGCTGATGTCGCAGGGCATCAGCGGCAGGTCGGCGGCCAGTTCGAGCGCCAGCTCCAGCAGCGCGGCGGGTTCGCCCTGGCGCAGTTCCAGTTCCAGCTCGCAGATTTCCTCTTCCTGCTTGCCGGCGACCACCTTGCCCAGGTCCAGCGCCGCCTCGATGACCACCTTGGTCTTGCCGCGGCCCCAGGCAATCTCGGCGCGCTGGCGGGTGAAGTCGGTGCTGAAGATCGGCTTGAGGGTCTTCTTGTCCAGGTCGGCCAGGGCGGCCGGCCAGCACTGGTCGTCGAGCTTCTTCAGGTCGAGCTTGTTCTTCTCCAGGTACCAGTCCCACTCGTTGCGCTCGGACAGGCCCGCCATGCTCTGGCCGCGGGTCTTCAGGGTCTGGATGAACTGCTCGCCATCGCGGCGCATGCGCAGGGCGACACGGGCCTGGGCCAGCTCGCGATCCGGCGTGTCGTAGTACTGATTGAACAGCTCGCGGGGTTCCCAGCCGGACTTGTTGCGCTTCTTCAGCGCCGGGTGATCGCGCAGGGCTTCGAGGGTTTCGCGGCTGGCGCGCAGTTTGATTTCGGTTTCTTTCTGCATGGCGATGTCCGGGTGAGGGCGGTTGCACCTGTCCGGCGATAAGCCTGGGGGACGGGCGCGAAAAAAGACGTCAAAGGTGTGCAGTTTACAGGGAGTTCGGCATGCCTGCCGGGCGGCGCGAGGTTTTACCTCAGGCTGGCTTGGTTCATAGTGGGGACAAAGTCTTCGGAGAACGCCATGTCGTTGCCGCCCCTGAAACAACGCTTCGCCGAGCTGCTCGCGCTGCCGTCGGTGAGCTGCACCCAGGCCGCGCTGGACCAGTCGAACCGGCCGGTGGTCGAACGGCTGGCCGGCTGGCTGGACGACCTGGGTTTCGCCTGCGAGCTGCGGGAAGTCTCGCCGGGCAAGCTCAACCTGATCGCCGTGCTGGGCAGCGGCCCCGGCGGCCTGGTGCTGGCCGGGCATACCGACACCGTGCCCTATGACGAAGCCTTGTGGAGCAGCGACCCGCTGCGCCTGGACGAGCGCGACGGGCGCTGGTTCGGCCTGGGCTCCTGCGACATGAAGGGCTTCTTCGCCCTGGCCATCGAGGCTGTTCTGCCCCTGCTGGAGCAGCCGCTCAAGCAACCGCTGATCCTGCTCGCCACCTGCGACGAGGAAAGCTCCATGGCCGGCGCCCGTGCGCTGGCCGCCGCCGGGCAGCCGCTGGGCCGGGCCGCGGTGATCGGCGAACCGACGGGCCTCAAGCCGATCCGCCTGCACAAGGGCGTGATGATGGAGCGCATCGACATCGTCGGCCGGAGCGGCCATTCCTCCGACCCGAGCCTGGGCCGCAGCGCGCTGGAGGCCATGCACGCCGCCATCGGCGAGCTGCTGGTGCTGCGCGGCGAGTGGCAGCGCGAGTTCGCCAACCCGCAGTTCAGCGTGCCGCAGCCGACCCTCAACCTCGGCTGCATCCACGGTGGCGACAACCCCAACCGCATCTGCGGCCAGTGCGCCCTGGAGTTCGACCTGCGCCCATTGCCCGGCATGCAGCCGGAGGCGCTGCGCCAGGCCATCCGCGAGCGCCTGCGGCCGGTTGCCGAACGCCATGCGGTGCAGCTCGACTACCGCCCGTTGTTCCCGGCCGTGCCGCCCTTCGAGGAGGCTGCCGACAGCGAGTTGGTGCGTATCGCCGAAAGTCTGACCGGGCACTCGGCGGAAGCGGTAGCCTTTGGCACCGAAGCACCGTATCTTCAGCAGCTCGGTTGCCAGACCCTGGTGCTTGGCCCCGGCGACATCGCCTGCGCCCACCAGCCGGATGAGCACCTCGCCCTCGAGCGCATCGAGCCGACCGTGGAATTGCTGCGCGGTCTGATCCGTCACTATTGTTTGTGAAACTTGCCTGTAGAGCGCCCGGATAGCGGGCCCAACGTACTCCAGAGGAGAAACCTGTCGATGTACATGCGACGACGATAACCGCGCCGCCCCTGGCCGAGCTCCGGCCGCACTCGACAGCTTTCCGCCCACTCGCACGACAGGCTTTTCAAGCAATGCACGACTACGTCAACTGGCTGCGCCACGCCTCGCCCTACATCAACTCGCACCGGGATTGCACCTTCGTGGTGATGCTCCCCGGCGAGGGCGTCGAAGACCCCAATTTCGGCAACATCGTCCACGACCTGGTGCTGCTGCACAGCCTGGGCGTGCGCCTGGTACTGGTGCACGGCTCGCGTCCGCAGATCGAGGCGCGCCTGGCCTCTCGCGGGCTGGCGCCGCGCTTCCATCACGGGCTGCGGGTCACCGACGTGCCGACCCTGGAATGCGTGATCGACGCGGTGGGCAGCCTGCGCATCGCCATCGAGGCTCGCCTGTCCATGGACATGGCCGCCTCGCCCATGCAGGGCTCGCGCCTGCGGGTGACCGCCGGCAACTTCGTTACCGCGCGGCCGATCGGCGTGGTCGAGGGCATCGACTACCACCACACCGGCGAAGTCCGCCGGATCGACCGCAAGGGCATCAACCGCCAGCTCGACGAGCGCAGCATCGTGCTGCTCTCGCCGCTGGGCTACTCGCCCACCGGGGAAATCTTCAACCTTGCCTGCGAAGACGTGGCCATGCGCGCGGCCATCGAGCTGGATGCCGACAAGCTGATCCTCTACGGAGCCGAACGCGGCCTGCTGGATGTCGACGGCAAGCTGGTGCGCGAACTGCGTCCGCAACAGGTGCCGGCGCACCTGGAGCGCCTCGGCGCGAGCTACCAGGGCGAACTGCTCGACGCTGCCGCCCAGGCCTGCCGCGCGGGCGTGCGGCGCAGCCATATCGTCAGCTTTACCGAAGACGGCGCGCTGCTCTCCGAGCTGTTCACCCGCACCGGCAATGGCACCCTGGTGGCCCAGGAGCAGTTCGAGCAACTGCGCGAGGCGGCCATCGAGGATGTCGGCGGCCTGCTGGAACTGATTCGCCCGCTGGAAGAGCAGGGGATTCTGGTACGCCGCTCGCGCGAGGTGCTGGAGCGCGAGATCGAGCAGTTCAGCATCGTCGAGCGCGAGGGGCTGATCATCGCCTGCGCGGCGCTCTATCCCATCGCCGATTCCGATGCTGGCGAGCTGGCGTGCCTGGCGGTGAACCCGGAGTACCGCCACGGCGGGCGCGGGGATGAGCTGCTGGAGCGTATCGAGCAGCGCGCGCGCAACCTCGGGCTGAAGACCCTCTACGTACTCACCACCCGCACCGCCCATTGGTTCCGCGAGCGCGGCTTCCAGCCCAGCAGCGTCGACCGGCTGCCGACGGCGCGTGCCTCGCTGTACAACTACCAGCGAAATTCGCAGGTATTCGAGAAGAGCCTGTAACGCGCTTCTCGTAGGATCGAGGGGGACGCCTGGTCCTTGCTCGCGAACCAATCCCGCTGCGGGCCCATTCGCGAGCAAGCTCGCTCCTACAGGACGCTGTGGTGTGGACATGAAAAAGAGGCCCTCGGGCCTCTTTTTCGTTCAGCGTGGCTGTGCACTCAAACGCTGAGCAGCCCCAGGATGCTCGCCTGGTAGGCCGCGACGAAGGTGTCGAAGTCGCCTTCGGGCTGCGCTTCCAGTTCCGCCTGCTCCTGCAGCGACTGGCTGGCCATATCCTCGAAGCGTGCCTGCTCCTCGGCGGACAGCGGCTGTGCGCGCAGGGCGGCGGCGTGCTCGCGGCTGTGGCGCAGGGCGAAGGCCTCGAAGCTCTCGCCGCGTTCGCGCATTTCCGCCAGCACCTTCGCCGACGGCGTCAGGCTGGCATCGGCAAGCTTGGCGCGCTGCTCGGCCAGGCTCTGCGCGTGCAGGCTGCCGCCACGGGCGCGGTCGAGCAGTTCGATGATCGGTGCGATGGCGTCGAGCAGGCCGTTGGCCCAGTCCTTCATCTCTACCTGCTGGCCGCCGCGCTCCAGCTTCAGGCCGGGGCGACGGCCTTCCTTGACCACCTTGAGGAAGTTGCTGGTGGCCGCGCCGCACTCGCAGCCGCCCAGCGGCGGACTGTCGGAAAGCGCGCAGTAGAGCAGGAAGGCGTCGAGGAAGCGCGCTTCGGGAAGGTCGATGCCCAGCGGCAGGAAGGGGTTGATGTCCAGGCAGCGCGCCTCGACGTACTGCACGCCACGGGCCATCAGCGCCTGGATCGGGCGCTCGCCGGTGTAGGTGACGCGTTTGGGGCGGATGCTCGAGTAGTACTCGTTCTCGATCTGCAGGATGTTGGTGTTGAGCTGCACCCACTCGCCGTTGACCTTGGTGCCGACCTTCTCGTAAGGCGCGTACGGGGTGCTGACTGCGCGGCGCAGGCTGTCGATGTAGCTGTCGAGGTCGTTGTAGCAGGGGGTCAGGCCTGCCTGGGCGTTGTTCTGGTAGCCCAGGTCGCTCATCCGCAGGCTGGTGGCGTAGGGCAGGTAGAGGGTGTGTTCGTCGAAGGCTTCCAAGCCGTGCGGGCGGCCGCGCAGGAAGCCGGCGTCCAGGGCCGGGGAGGCGCCGAACAGGTACATCAGCAACCAGCTGTAGCGGCGGAAGTTGCGGATCATCGCGATGTAGCGGTGCGACTGGTAGTCCCGCGCGCTCTTCTCGCTGCCTTCTTCCTGGCGCAGCACTTCCCACAGTCCTTCAGGCAGGGAGAAGTTGTAGTGGATGCCGGCGATGCACTGCATGGTCTTGCCGTAGCGCAGGGCCAGGCCCTTGCGGTAGACGTACTTCAGGCGGCCGATATGGGAGCTACCGTAGCGGGCGATCGGGATGGTCTCTTCATCCGGCAGCTCGCAGGGCATCGACGGGCTCCACAGGTATTCGCCGTCGAGCTTTTCGTAGGCGAAGCGGTGGATTTCGCCCAGATCTTCCAGGGTCTTTTCGACACTGCTGGCGGTCGGCGTGATGAATTCCAGCAGCGACTCGGAGTAGTCGGTGGTGATCTGCGGGTTGGTCAGGGCCGAGCCCAGGGCGCGCGGGTGCGGGGTCAGCGCCAGCTTGCCTTGCTCGTCGACGCGCAGGCATTCGCGCTCGATACCGTGCAGGCACTGGGTGAGCAGGGACAGGTTGTCAGCATCGCCGAGCAGAGCCAGGCGGCGGGAGAGTTGGTCGCTCAAGTTGGAAGTCCTTCACACGGCAGTCGCCCCACTATGGGGGTGGACTGGGCGGTCTACAAGGGGAGAACACAACCGGCGTGGTCGCCTGGCTTGATGGGCGATACGCCAGGGCCCACGATCCCTGGGCTCCGGCGTACAGCATAGGTCAGATGTCGCGGTGCTATTTACAGCTGGGCGAAGGTGCCTTGTCCCTTGGCGACCAGCTTGTCGCCCTGGTGGATGTCAGCTTCCACCACCAGCGAACGGCGCCCGGCGTGCAGGACCTTGGCCACACAGCGCACCTCGCCCTCGGCGACCGCGCGGATGTAGTTGATCTTGCACTCCAGGGTGACGCTCTGCCGTTCGAAGCCATGGGCGCTGGAGCAGGCCAGGCCCATGGCGACATCCATCAGCGAGAACAGCGCGCCGCCGTGCATCATGTTGCCGCGGTTGCGCAGGTGGTCGCCCATCTTCAGGCTCACCTCGGCCACGCCGTCACCGATGCTGATCGGCTCCAGGCCGACCATGTCGCTGAAGGCGCTGATCAGCGTCTCGCGGCTGGGCATCTCGCTCACTCAGGCTTTCCTCACTTCTTCTTCAGTTGCTTGGCGTTGGCGAACAGCGAGGCCATGGCGTTGTTCGCCGGGGCCTTCTCCTGCTGGCGCGGGGCGCCACGATCGGGACGCTGGCCGCCCTGCGGACGACCGCCGCCGCGCGGGCCTTCGACCTTCTCGCCGGGGGTGTCGCTCATGCGCATGGACAGGCCGACGCGGTTGCGCGGGATGTCCACTTCCATGACCTTCACCTTGACGATGTCACCGGCCTTGACCACTTCGTACGGGTCCTTGACGAACTTCTCCGACAGCGCGGAGATGTGCACCAGGCCGTCCTGGTGGACGCCGATGTCGACGAAGGCGCCGAAGTTGGTGACGTTGGTCACCACGCCTTCGAGCACCATGCCGGGCTTGAGGTCCTTCAGGCTCTCGACGCCTTCCTGGAACTCGGCGGTCTTGAACTCCGGGCGTGGGTCGCGGCCGGGTTTGTCCAGTTCCTTGAGGATGTCGGTGACGGTGGGCAGGCCGAACTGCTCGTCGGTGAACTTCTTCGGGTCCAGGCGCTTCAAGAAGGACGAGTCGCCGATCAGCGAGCGCACGTCGCGGCCGGTATCGGCGGCGATGCGCTGCACCAGCGGGTAGGTTTCCGGGTGCACCGCGGAGGCGTCCAGCGGGTTGTCGCCGTTCATCACGCGGAGGAAGCCGGCGGCCTGCTCGAAGGTCTTGTCGCCCAGGCGGCTGACCTTGCGCAGATCGTCACGGGTCTTGAAGGCGCCGTTGGCGTCGCGGTGCGCGACGATGTTCTGCGCCAGGGTGCTGTTCAGGCCGGAGATGCGCGCCAGCAGGGCGGCGGAGGCGGTGTTCACGTCCACGCCCACGGCGTTCACGCAGTCTTCCACCACGGCGTCCAGGCTGCGCGCCAGCTGCAGCTGGGAGACGTCGTGCTGGTACTGGCCGACGCCGATGGATTTCGGCTCGATCTTCACCAGTTCGGCCAGCGGGTCCTGCAGGCGGCGGGCGATGGAGACGGCGCCGCGCAGGGACACGTCGAGGTCCGGGAATTCCTTGGCGGCCAGCTCGGACGCCGAGTACACCGAGGCGCCGGCCTCGCTGACCATGATCTTGGTGCACTTGAGCGCCGGGTACTTCTTGATCAGCTCGGCGGCCAGCTTGTCGGTCTCGCGGCTGGCGGTGCCGTTGCCGATGGCGATCAGTTCCACCTGGTGCTTGGCGCACAGCGCGGCGAGCACGGCGATGGTCTGGTCCCACTGGTTCTTCGGCGCGTGGGGGTAGACGGTGGCAGTGTCCAGCAGCTTACCGGTGGCATCGACCACGGCGACCTTCACGCCGGTGCGCAGGCCCGGGTCCAGGCCCAGGGTGGCGCGTGGGCCGGCCGGGGCGGCCAGCAGCAGGTCGTGCAGGTTGCGCGCGAAGACGTTGATCGCCTCGGCGTCCGCGCCGTCGCGCAACTCGCCCAGCAGGTCGGTTTCCAGGTGGGTGTAGAGCTTGACCTTCCAGGTCCAGCGCACTACTTCGGACAGCCACTTGTCGGCGGCGCGGCCCTGGTTGGCGATGCCGAAGCGCTCGCCGATCATGGTCTCGCACGGGTGGGCGGTGCCCGGTAGCTCTTCGCCGACCTTGAGGGCGACGCTCAGCACGCCTTCGTTGCGGCCGCGGAAGATCGCCAGGGCGCGGTGCGACGGGGCGTTCTTCAGCGGTTCGTCGTGCTCGAAGTAGTCGCTGAACTTGGCGCCTTCGGTTTCCTTGCCCGGTACCATGCGCGCGGTGAGGGTGGCGTTTTCCTTGAGGAAGCCGCGCAGGCGGTCCAGCAGGGTGGCGTCCTCGGCGAAGCGCTCCATGAGGATGTACTTGGCGCCTTCGAGCACGGCGCGGGTGTCGGCGAAGCCTTTCTCGGCATCGACGAAGCGCGCGGCTTCGGTTTCCGGGGTCAGGGTCGGGTCGGCGAACAGCGCGTCGGCCAGCTCGCCCAGGCCGGCTTCCAGGGCGATCTGGCCCTTGGTGCGGCGCTTCTGCTTATAA
Source organism: Pseudomonas sp. NY15181 (assembly GCF_048068055.1). Lineage (NCBI taxonomy): Bacteria > Pseudomonadati > Pseudomonadota > Gammaproteobacteria > Pseudomonadales > Pseudomonadaceae > Pseudomonas > Pseudomonas sp. NY15181. The sequence continues at coordinate 211,711 of NZ_JBLUPT010000007.1, forward strand.
GGCAGGTAGAGGTCTTCGAGGCGGGTCTTGGTGTCGGCGAGGTTGATCTCGCGGGCCAGTTCCGGGGTCAGCTTGCCCTGCTCCTCGATGCTGGCGAGGATCGCGCCACGGCGGTCGTCCAGCTCGCGCAGGTAGCGCAGGCGCTCTTCGAGCATGCGCAGCTGGGTGTCATCCAGGCTGCCGGTGACTTCTTTCCGGTAACGGGCGATGAAGGGGACGGTGGAGCCTTCATCGAGCAAGGCGACGGCAGCGGCGACTTGCTGCGGTTGAACGCGGCCGGAGGGCAGTGCGGAAAGCTCTTCGGCGATACGGGTGTTGATGCTGTCCATGAATCCACCTGACAAAACAATCGAATTACGGGACGTCAGGACCGGAGTTCCGGCCTCACGACAGGCTCTGTGACAACGCCCCGCCGCAAAAGCGCCGCATTATACCCACGTCAATTTCACCGGGTGGGCGACTGGTCGGGGAAAAATCTGCTAACAATGGACAAGCCGTGATGCGCGGCGGCTGGGCGATAATGCCCGCCGAATCAGATTCTGGGAGTCTCCATGAGTAACGCTGCCACCCTGCCGGAAGGCGAAAAGATCCTCGTGGTCGATGACGACGCGCGCCTGCGCCGTCTGCTCGAACGCTTCCTCGACGAGCAGGGTTACCGCGTCCGCGCCGTCGAGAACACCGAGCAGATGGACCGCCTGCTGGCCCGCGAGCTGTTCCAGCTGGTGGTGCTGGACCTGATGATGCCCGGCGAGGATGGCCTCTCCGCGTGCAAGCGCCTGCGCGAGTCGAACAACCAGATCCCGATCATCATGCTCACCGCCAAGGGCGACGAGTCCAGCCGCATCCAGGGCCTGGAGCAGGGCGCCGACGACTACCTGGCCAAGCCCTTCAACCCGCGCGAGCTGCTGGCGCGGATCAAGGCCGTGCTGCGCCGCCAGGCGCCGCTGGTGCCGGGCGCTCCGGCGGGCGAGGACGAGATCGTCACCTTCGGCGACTACGAATTGCACCTGGCTACCCGCGAGCTGAAGAAGGGCGAGGAAGTGCACATGCTCACCACCGGTGAGTTCGCCGTGCTCAAGGCCCTGGTACAGCACGCCCGCGAGCCGCTGACCCGCGACAAGCTGATGAACCTTGCCCGTGGCCGCGAGTGGGATGCCCTGGAGCGCTCCATCGACGTGCAGATTTCCCGTCTGCGCCGGCTGATCGAGCCCGACCCGTCCAAGCCGCGCTATATCCAGACCGTCTGGGGCGTGGGCTATGTATTCGTGCCGGACGGCGCCGCCCGCAAGTGATGTTTCTTTTGTAGGAGCGAGGGGGACGCCCTCGTTCTTGCTCGCGAACAATGCTTCGTACCTATGCGGGTTCGTGAGCAAGCTCGCTCCTACTGCAGCCGTTCCCTGGTAATCCGTTCTTGAAAACACCCCTCTGGTTTCCGCAAAGCTTCTTCGCCCGCACCCTCTGGCTGGTGCTCATCGTCGTGCTGTTTTCCAAGGCGCTGACCCTGGTCTACCTGCTGATGAACGAAGACATGCTGGTCGACCGCCAGTACAGCCACGGCGCGGCGCTGACCGTGCGCGCCTATTGGGCGGCGGACGAGAAGTCGCGCGAGGCCATCGCCCAGTCCGCCGGGCTGAAGTGGGCGCCCCACGAGCAGGGGCAGCCGGAGGAGGTGCACTGGCCGTACACCGAGATCTTCCAGCGGCAGATGCGCATGGAACTGGGCATCGACACCGAGACCCGCCTGCGCATCCATCACCCGTCGATGCTCTGGGTGCGTGCGCCGAGCCTGGGTGACGGCTGGATCGGCGTACCGCTCTACCCGCACCCGCTGCGCGGTCAGCAGATCTGGAGCGTGCTCGGCTGGTTCCTCGGCATCGGCCTGCTGTCCACGGCGGCGGCATGGATATTCGTGCGCCTGCTCAGCCAGCCGCTCAAGCGCCTGGTGTTCGCTTCCCGCGAATTCGGCAAGGGGCGCAGCGTGCGCCTGCCATTGGGGCCGGAAACGCCCAGCGAGATGGCCGAGGTGTACCGCGCGTTCAACCAGATGGCCGACGACGTCGAGCAGGCCGGGCGCGAGCGCGAGCTGATGCTCGCCGGCGTGTCCCACGACCTGCGCACGCCGCTGACGCGCCTGCGCCTGTCCCTGGAGCTGATGCCCGAGAGCGACCGCGAGATGGTCGAGGACATGGTCCGCGACATCGAGGACATGGACGCCATCCTCGACCAGTTCCTCGCCTTCATCCGCGACGGTCGCGACGAGCCGGTGGAGGAGGGTGACCTGGCCGACCTGATTCGCGAGGTGGCCGATGCCTTCAACCAGAACGGCAACCGCGTGCGCCTGTGCCTGGATACCTTGCCGTTGTTCCGCTTCCGTCGGGTATCGATCAAGCGCCTGCTGGGCAACCTGATCGAGAACGGTCTGAACCACGGTGGCGGCAAGGTCGAAGTGGCGGCTCACGTGGCCGGTGGCGGCAACGCGCCCTATGTGGTGCTCAGCGTGCTCGACCGTGGCGCCGGCGTAGACCCGCAGGAGCTGGACACCATCTTCAATCCCTTCATCCGTGGCGACAAGGCGCGCGGCGGGAAGGGCACTGGCCTGGGACTGGCCATCGTCAAACGCATCGCCGAGCAGCACGGCGGCAGCATCGAGCTGCGCAACCGCGAGGGCGGCGGTGTGGAAGCGCGGGTCTGCCTGCCGCTGGGATTGCTGCTGCCGCGCAACGCCCACTAAGAGTCTGTCCACGATCTGCTGTGCGTCGGCATAACTGCGTTGAGGCCAGCTGGGAAATGCTCATTGACTGCAGTCAACTGAGGCTTTCTCAGCTGTCCCCGCCTTGTTCTGCTCTATCTCGCGAGATCGTGAACAGGCTTTACTCCCAGCGCAGGGATTTGCCTTCCAGCACCGCCCGGCGTCCGTAGGGCCAGGCGCGATTGTGCGCGCCGTGGCCGCTGGCCAGGCCGTGGTAGAGCGGCACGCCCAGCGCGGCGACGTACTCGCTGATGATCTCTTCCAGGCTGTGCGCCACACCCTTGCGCGGGCAGTCGGTGAAACCTCCCAGGCACACCGCGCCCAGGCGCGCTCCGCCGAGGCTGTTGAGCAGTTGCCAGAGGCTGCGCTCGAGGCGGTAGTAGGGCTCGCCGACGTCTTCGAGGATCAGGATCGCTCCATCCGGCACGTACAGCGCGCCGTCGGTGCCGGCCATGCAGGCCAGCGCGGTGAGGTTGCCGCCGATCAGTTCGCCCTCCACCGAGTGCTTCGGCCCGGCCAGGTGCTGCAGCGCCAGCTTGCCCGGATCTCCCGCCAGCACATGGCTGACCGAGGCCAGCGAGGCCAGGCGCTCGCGCTGCTCGCTGGGCGCGCTGAGCGGCTGCAGCCCGAGAGCGGTGGCCACCGGCCCGTGGATCGCCGGCAGGCCGTGGCGGTGAAAGGCGCTGAGCAGGATGGAGATGTCAGAGAAGCCGATCAGCGGGCGCGGCGAGGCGGCTTGCAGGCGCTTCCAGTCCAGTTGCGGGATCAGTTGTCCGCAGCCGTAGCCGCCGCGCAGGCACCAGACGGCGCTGATGTCGTCCCGCTCGAAGGCGGCGTGGAAGTCTTCCAGGCGCTGTTGCGGCGTGCCGGCCAGGTAGCGGTAGCGCGCATCGGCGTGTTCGCCCAGGTGGTAATCCACTCCCAGCACTTCCAGCTGGCGCAACGTGGCTTCCAGCACCTCGTCGGCGATGGCCGAGGCTGGCGCGACCAGGGCGACGCGGCCTTCGATGGGTGTCCACTTGAGTTCGGCGTTGGAGCGGGAAGACGGCATGGGTACATCCAGTATTGGCGGGGAGTGCCTGTAGGAGCGAGCTTGCTCGCGAAGAGTTCAGCGTGGCAACGAAAGCAGAAGGCTCACACCCGTAGGGCGAATAAAGCGGAACGCTTTATCCGCCGTATGGCGCGGAAGGTGGGCGGTTCGCGAGCAAGCTCGCTCCTACGAAGAGCGCAGCGTGCTCACCCTTTACCCTTGGTTCTGGCCAGATGCGGCCCGCCATTCTTCTCCAGGTACTCGATGATGACCCCGGCGATGTCCTTGCCGGTGGTGGTCTCGATGCCCTCCAGGCCAGGCGAGGAATTCACTTCCATCACCAGCGGGCCATGGTGGGAGCGCAGGATGTCCACGCCGGCGACCTTCAGGCCCATGATCCGCGCGGCGCGGATGGCGGTCATGCGCTCTTCCGGGGTGATCTTGATCAGGCTGGCGCTGCCGCCGCGGTGCAGGTTGGAGCGGAACTCGCCGGGCGCGGCCTGACGCTTCATCGAGGCGATCACCTTGTCACCGACCACGAAGCAGCGGATGTCGGCGCCGCCGGCTTCCTTGATGTACTCCTGCACCATGATGTTGTGCTTGAGCCCCATGAAGGCCTCCAGCACGGACTCGGCGGCCTTCTCCGTCTCGCAGAGCACCACGCCGATGCCCTGGGTGCCTTCCAGCAGCTTGATCACCAGCGGTGCGCCGCCGACCATCTCGATCAGGTCCGGCACGTCATCGGGCGAATGCGCGAAGCCGGTGATCGGCAGGCCGATGCCCTTGCGCGAGAGCAGCTGCAGCGAGCGCAGCTTGTCGCGGGAGCGGGCGATGGCCACCGACTCGTTGAGCGGGAACACGCCCATCATTTCGAACTGCCGCAGCACCGCGCAGCCGTAGAAGGTCACCGAGGCGCCGATGCGCGGGATCACCGCGTCGAAGCCTTCGAGCGGCTGGCCGCGGTAGTGGATCTGCGGCTTGTGGCTGGCGATGTTCATGTAGGCGCGGAGGGTGTCGATCACCACCATCTCATGGCCGCGTTGCTGCCCGGCCTCCACCAGTCGTCGGGTGGAATACAGGCGCGGGTTGCGCGACAGCACAGCAATTTTCATTGATCACCTGAAGGGGTGGAGGAAACCATGATGAGGGGTTTTTCCTGGACGTAGGTCAGGCCCGGATTGACCACCAGTTGCCCGTGGACCAAAGCCTTGGAGCCTAGCAGCACGCGGTAGCGCATGGTCTTGCGGCAGGCCAGGGTGAATTCCACCGGCCAGGCGCGGTCGCCCAGGGCCAGCAGGGTGCGGATCACGTAGCGGGTCTGGGCCTGGCCGTTGGAGCTCTTGATGGTCTTCATCGTCACCACTGGCGCTTCGCAGCGGTGACGGCGCTGCACCTGGGTGCCGAGGTGGGCGACGAAGCGGACCCAGTTCTGCCCGTCGCGCTTGAACGGCACGATGTCGCTGGCATGCAGGGTGGAGGTGCTGGCGCCGGTGTCGATCTTCGCGCGCAGGCCGACCATGCCCAGTTCGGGCAGGGCGATCCATTCGCGCAAACCGATTACCGACAGCTGGTCGAATGTCTTCAAGGCAGGCGTCCCCGGCGTTTGCCGGCATTCTAGTCAGGCCGGTTGTGCCCCGCCAGCGGGGCGCGCGGTACACTCTCAGACCCGCATGACGAGGTTATGAAGTGAGCGAGAAAGACGACGACAAGGTCCGCCTGGACAAGTGGCTGTGGGCGGCGCGCTTCTACAAGACCCGCTCCCTGGCCAAGGAGGCCATCGAGGGCGGCAAGGTGCATTGCCGAGGCGAGCGCTGCAAGCCGGGCAAGGAGCCGAAGATCGGCGAGGAATATGTGATCCGCACCGGCTTCGATGAGCGCACGGTGGTGGTGAAGGCGCTATCCATGGTGCGCCGTGGCGCGCCGGAGGCCCAGCTGCTGTATGAGGAGACCGCCGATAGCGCCAAGCGCCGCGAGGACGCGGCCGCAATGCGCAAGGCCGGCGCGCTGGGCCTGCAGACCGACGGGCGGCCGACCAAGAAGCAGCGCCGCCAGTTGTTCAGTTTCCGCGACCAGGAGTGACCCAGTGGCGAGGGCGGAACGCGCCTCGCCCTGATCGACAGGCCGCTCAGGCCGCGACGACGCTCAGGCGATTGAGCAGCGGGATCTTCGTCAGCAGGTTGAACAGCGGCTCGGTCCAGCGCACCAGTGCGGCGCTGACCTTGGCGGCAAGCGGGGTGAAGCAGCTCCAGGCCAGGGCCACCAGCGCCATCTGTACGCCGCCGATGTAGTCGTCCTGGCCCCAGTGCGCGCCGGCCACCAGGCGCGGCAGCATGAACAGCAGCGCCAGGCCCCAGATCACCACCCATTGCAGGGCGGTGCGGGCGAACAGGGTGAGGAACAGCGCCCAGATCAGCAGCACCGAGGCGTGGTCGCCGGGGAAGCTGCGGGCGGACTCATCCTTGATCTCGAAGGCGGTGTCTTCCCAGCCCGGGAAGTATTGCTCCAGCCTCACGGCATCCGGCAGGACGGTAGAGATGCTCGCGTGCTGCCAGCCGAAGTGGTGGGCGATCTTTGCGTAGAGGATGCGCACTGCCACCAGTACCACGGCGGCACAGAGGAAGCCGAAGGTGGCGGCACGGGCCTGGGTGGCCTTGAAGATCCAGTCGCCACGGATCAGCAGGAGCAACAGGGTCACGCCGACCAGCAGGTCGAACGGGCGGGTGCTGGCCACGGCCCAGGTGAGGCGCCAGGCGTTGTTGGTCGCCAATGGTTCGTTCAGCAGGCTGAACAGGCTGACGTCGAACAGGTTCATCGCGGCCCGGGTGGGCTCCCACAACCACAGCAGGAGCAGCGCGAGCGCGAACAGGTGACAGGCGATAAAGGGCTTCCAGGACCAGGTGGCTTGGAACGGATTGGCTTTATCCATAAAATCGGTACCCCCTTACGGAACCACCCGAGTGCGGGTGGGTGCTGCAAAGCGCGCTTTATAGGCCTTTGCCGTCATCTTGTCATTTATTTGTGCCTCTCCCAGCGTTGTGCCCAGCATGTCTCAGATCGATCAAAGTCAGCGTTTCCTGTTCGACAACACCGATGTTCGCGGTGAACTGGTGGAGCTCGATCGCAGCTACGCCGAAGTGCTGGCCAAGCACCCCTACCCGCAGCCGGTCGCCCAGCTGCTGGGGGAGATGCTGGCCGCCGCTGCGCTGCTGTGCGGCACCCTCAAGTTCGACGGCCTGCTGGTGCTGCAGGCGCGCTCCAACGGCGCGGTGCCGCTGCTGATGGTGGAGTGTTCCAGCGACCGCGAAGTGCGTGGCCTGGCCCGCTACGACGCGGACGCCATCGGCGATGCCGCGGGGCTGGCCGACCTGATGCCCCACGGCGTGCTGACCCTTACCGTCGATCCGAAGAACGGCAAGCGCTACCAGGGCATCGTACCGCTGGAAGGCGTGACCCTGGCCGACTGCCTGTCGACCTACTTCGCCACCTCCGAGCAGCTGCCGACCCGCTTCTGGCTCAACGCCGACAGCCGCCGTGCCCGTGGCCTGCTGCTGCAGCAGCTGCCGGCCGACCGTCAGCGCGACGCGGAGTCGCGGGAAGCCAGCTGGCAGCACGTCACCACCCTGGCCGACACCCTCACCGCCGAGGAGCTGCTGGGCCTGGACAACGCCACCGTGCTGCACCGCCTGTACCACGAGGACGATGTGCGCCTGTTCGACCCGCAACCGCTGGTGTTCCGCTGCAGCTGCTCGCGGGAACGCTCGGCCAACGCGCTGGTCAGTCTTGGGCAGGAAGACGCCGAGCGTCTGCTGGCCGAGGAGGATGGCGAGATCGTTATCGACTGCCAGTTCTGCAATCAGCGTTATCGCTTCGACGGGTCGGACGTTGCCCAGCTGTTCTCGGGCGGCGGGAGTCAGACACCGTCAGAAACCCGCCACTGACCGCATCTATCCGTCCGATAGCCGCACCAATGGCGCTCTTGCCAGATCAGAGGCTGCACGAGAACAGTTCTTTTCTGGCATAATCCCGCGACTTTTTTCCGCGGTAGTGGGAAATAGAAGTCACTACGCAATGTTTGGAGGACTCGGCTTCGGCCGACGGGGACCCACATGACGCAAGCCAATAAAGCCGTTTACACCGACATCAGCGTTGCCCAACTGGTCGAGGAAGCCATTCGCCGCGGCGAAGGCGAACTCGCCGACAACGGCTCGCTGGTGGTGAAGACCGGCCACCGCACCGGCCGCTCGCCTGCCGACCGTTTCATCGTCGAAGAGCCGGGCAGCAAGGATTCCATCGCTTGGGGCGCCATCAACCGTCCGTTCCCTGCCGACAAGTTCGATGCCCTGTGGGACCGTGTCCAGGCCTTCAACAACGCCCAGGATCACTTCGTTTCCCACGTCCATGTAGGTTCGGCCCACGAGCACTACCTGGCCGTTAAGATGACCACCGCTACCGCCTGGCAGAACCTGTTCGGCCGCGCGCTGTTCATCGAGCCGGAGCAGTACAACCCGGCCGGCCGCGAAGAGTGGCAGGTCCTCAACGTCGCCAACTTCGAGTGCGTGCCCGAGCGTGACGGCACCAACTCCGACGGCTGCGTGATCCTCAACTTCGCCCAGAAGAAAGTGCTGATCGCCGGCATGCGCTACGCCGGTGAAATGAAGAAGGCCATGTTCGGCGTGCAGAACTACCTGCTGCCGGAAAAAGACGTACTGCCGATGCACTGCGCCGCCAACATCGGCGAAGCCGGCGACGTCACCCTGTTCTTCGGCCTGTCGGGCACCGGCAAGACCACCCTGTCCGCCGACGAAAGCCGCTACCTGATCGGTGACGACGAGCACGGCTGGGGCGAAGGCGTTGTCTTCAACATCGAAGGCGGTTGCTATGCCAAGTGCATCGACCTGTCCGAGAAGAACGAGCCGGTGATCTGGAAAGCCATCAAGTTCGGTTCCGTGCTGGAAAACGTCGTCCTCGACGACAACCGCACCCCGGACTACGCCGATGACAGCCTGACCCAGAACAGCCGCGCGGCCTACCCGCTGGAGCATGTCGAGAAGCGTTCCGAGAAGAACCTCGGCGGCGAACCCAACGCCGTGATCTTCCTGACCTGCGACCTGACCGGCGTTCTGCCGCCCGTGTCGATCCTGAACAACGAGCAGGCGGCCTACCACTTCCTGTCCGGCTACACCGCGCTGGTCGGTTCCACCGAAATGGGTTCGGGCGGCGGCATCAAGTCGACCTTCTCCACCTGCTTCGGCGCGCCGTTCTTCCCGCGTCCGGCCGGCGTCTACGCCGAGCTGCTGATCAAGCGCATCAAGGCCTTCGGCTCCAAGGTCTACCTGGTCAACACCGGCTGGACCGGCGGTGGCTACGGCGTTGGCAAGCGCTTCAACATCCCGACCACCCGTGGCGTGATCGCCGCCATCCAGAGCGGCGCTCTGATCGGCGCCGAGACCGAGCACCTGGACATCATCAACCTGGACGTGCCCAAGGCCGTTCCGGGCGTCGAGACCGTCCTGCTCAACCCGCGCAACACCTGGGCAGACAAGGCCGCCTACGACGAAGCCGCCAAGGGCCTGGCCAGCAAGTTCATCGAGAACTTCAAGAAGTTCGACGTGAGCGACGCCATCAAAAACGCCGGCCCGCAGCTGTAAGCGAGCCCGTTCTGGAAAGAGCCGCCTTCGGGCGGCTTTTTCATTGGCGCCTGGGAACGGTCCTACGCCATTGGGCTCTTCGTAGGAGCGAGCTGGCTCGCGAACAGCCCAGCTCCGGTTCGCGAGCAAGCTCGCTCCTACAATGACGCTTCCTAGGCTGGGTGGACGCCCATGAAAGGAGTTACCCACATGCACGACACCCTCGAACGCGTCTTCGGTTTCCGCCAGTTCCGCCCCGGCCAGGAGGCGGCGGTCAGCGCCGTGCTGGCCGGGCGCTCGGCGGCGGCGATCTTCCCCACCGGCTCGGGCAAGTCGCTGTGCTACCAGCTGCCGGCGCTGCTGCTGCCACACCTGACCCTGGTGGTCTCGCCGCTGCTGGCGCTGATGCAGGACCAGTTGGCCTTCCTCGCCCGCCACGGCATCGCCGCCGCCAGCATCGACTCGGCGCAGAGCCGCGAACAGACCGCGCAGACCATGGCCCGCGCACGCAGCGGTGAGCTGAAGGTGCTGATGATCTCGGTGGAGCGCCTGAAGAACGAGCGCTTCCGCAATTTCATCAGCGAGGTGCCGATTTCCTTGCTGGTGGTGGACGAGGCGCACTGCATCTCCGAATGGGGCCACAACTTCCGCCCGGATTACCTGAAGCTGCCGGACTACCAGAAGCAGTTCCGCATTCCCCAGGTGCTGCTGCTCACCGCCACCGCGACGCCGGCGGTGATCGCCGACATGCGCGCCAAGTTCGCCATCGCCGAGACCGACGTGGTCACCACCGGCTTCTACCGCGCCAACCTCGACCTGCAGGTGGAACCGGTGGCCAGCGCCGCCCGCCGGGCGCGCCTGGTGGAGTGGCTGGGCGAGCGCGCCGGGCAGCCGGCCATCGTCTACGTCACCCAGCAGAAGACCGCCGAGGAAGTCGCCGCGCACCTGGCCGAGCGCGGCATGCCCGCCTGCGCCTATCACGCCGGGATGGAGCATCCCGAGCGCGAAGGCATCCAACGGCGCTTCATGGACGGCCAGCTGAACTGCATCGTCGCCACCATCGCCTTCGGCATGGGCATCGACAAGAGCGACATCCGCCAGGTGGTGCACTACGACCTGCCCAAATCGCTGGAGAACTACAGCCAGGAAATCGGCCGCGCCGGGCGCGACGGCCAGCGTTCGGAATGCCTGGTGCTGGCCAATCGCGACAGCCTCAACGTGCTGGAGAACTTCGTCTACGGCGACACGCCCGAGCGCGAAGGCATCCGCAATGTGCTGGAGGAAATCCGCCAGGCGCCGAATGGCCAGTGGGAAACCATGCTGGTGCCGCTGTCGGACCAGTCCAACATCCGCCAGCTGCCGCTCAAGACGCTGCTGGTGCAGCTGGAGCTGCGCGGCATCATCGCGCCGCGTTTCGCCTATTTCGCCGAATATCGCTACAAACTGCTCATCGATTCCGCAGCGCTGCTCGGGCATTTCGAGGGCGAGCGGCGGCAGTTCGTCGAAGCCATCCTCAACACCTCGGCCCGCGCGCGGACCTGGGCAACCCTGGATTTCGACACCCTCTACAGCCGCCACGGCGCCGAGCGCGCGCGGGTGGTGAAGGCGCTGGACTACTTCCAGGAGCGCGGCTGGGTCGAGCTGGAAAGCAAACAGATGACCGAGGTCTATGCGGTGCGCGACGCTGCCTTCGATGTGGATAAGTTGAGCGACGAACTGCACCGCTATTTCAAGCGCCACGAGGACAGCGAGATCGCCCGCATCGGCGCCATGCTCGAACTGCTGGGCAGCGCGGATTGCCTGAGCTGGCGCCTGGCGCAGTATTTCGGCGACCAGCAGGCGCCGCGCCATTGTGGCCACTGTTCGGTGTGCGCCGGCCGCGTCGCCTGCCTGCCGGAGCCGCCCGCGCTGCCGCCGCTGCAGGGCCAGTCGCTGCACAACCGCTGCGCCGCGTTCCTGGAAAAGTACCGCAGCGCCCGAGGTGCCGAGCCCAGCGCCGACTGCATCACGCGCTTCCTCTGCGGCATCAGCGTGCCGGCCTTCACCCGCCTGCGGGCGCGCACGTTGCCGGGCTACGCAACGTTGGAGGACTACCCCTACGCCCAGGTACGCGACTGGGTACAGGCGCAGCTGTAACAGCGCACGTGCCACGCACGACTAAAGGTCGGCGTGGCGCCGCCGGGCTCCCTTGTAGGGTGTGGCGAGGCATTCCCGCCTAGACTCACCAAGGCGTTGCAGCAAGGAGCCCCTCGCATGTCAGTCGAGCATCTGGATGTACTGATCATCGGCGCTGGCCTGTCCGGCATCGGCGCCGCTTGCCACCTGCAGAAGCAGTGCCCCGGCAAATCCTACGCCATCCTCGAGGGCCGCGAGGCCATGGGCGGCACCTGGGACCTGTTCCGCTACCCCGGCATCCGCTCCGACTCGGACATGTACACCCTGGGCTACAACTTCAAGCCCTGGACCGATCCGAAGGCCATCGCTGATGGCCCGTCGATCCTCAACTACATCCGCGAGACCGCCCGCGAGTACCGCGTCGCGGACAAGGTCCGCTACCGCCACCGCGTGCTCAAGGCCGACTGGGACAGCGCCGGTGCGCGTTGGAACCTTACCGTGCAGCGTGGCGACGAAGCGGAACCGGTGCGCATGAGCGCGCAGTTCCTCTTCATGTGCACCGGCTACTACCGCTACGACGCCGGCTACACCCCGGACTTCGCCGGGCGCGAGAGCTTCGGCGGGCAGGTCATCCACCCGCAGCTTTGGCCGGAAAACTTCGACTACAGCGGCAAGCGCATCGTGGTGATCGGCAGCGGCGCCACCGCCGTCACGCTGATTCCCTCGCTGACCGACAAGGCCGCCCACGTCACCATGCTGCAGCGCTCGCCGTCCTACGTGATCACGCTGCCGGCGAAGGACCCGATCTCCAACTTCCTGCGCAACTTCCTGCCGGAGAAGTGGGTGTACCGCCAGGCACGGGCGCGCAACGTGACCATGCAGATGATCTTCTTCATGGCCTCCAAGGCGTTCCCCGGCGCGGTGCGCAAGCTGATGCTCAAGCTGGCCAACCTGCAGTTGGGCAAGAATTTCGACATGCGCCACTTCAGCCCGCGCTACAAGCCGTGGGACGAGCGGGTGTGCTGCGTGCCGGACGGCGACCTGTTCAAGGCGCTGCGCCAGGGCCGCGCCTCGGTGGTCACCGACCACATCGAGCGCTTCACCGAGAAAGGCATCCTGCTCAAGTCCGGGCAGGTGCTGGAGGCGGACGTCATCGTCACCGCCACCGGGCTGGACCTGGTGATGTTCGGCGGCGCCGAACTGGCCATCGACGGCAAGCCCTTCGACGTCACCCAGAGCATGGGCTATCGCGGCATCATGCTGCGCGACCTGCCCAATCTTGCTGCCATCGTCGGCTATACCAACGCCAGCTGGACGCTCAAGGCGGACCTTTCCAGCGAGTACTTCTGCCGCCTGATCAACCACCTCGACGCCATCGGCATGCGCCAGTGCACGCCGCGCCAGACCGACGGCTCGGTCAAGGAAGAACCCTTCCTCAACCTCAACTCCGGCTACATCCAGCGCGCCGCCGACCGCATGCCCAAGCAGGGCGACCGCACGCCGTGGAAGCTCTACCAGAACTACGCGCTGGACCTTGCGCTGCTGCGCTTCGGCAAGGTCGAGGACGGCTACCTGACCTTCACCTCGCCCAAGCAGCGCCAGGCCACGGCGGCGCCGGTGGAGGCGCTGGAGGGCTGATCCCGCCAGCGGGCCCCGCCTTCACGGCGGGGCTCGCGCCGCTCCATCGATGCCCAATCATCGAAGCATCGGATAGACATTATCGATACGCCGCTCTGCAACGCGGCTCCCGCTCGGCTTACCATGCGCGCCTTTCGCAAACATGCAGGCCAGAGGAGTTCCCATGCATATCGATGACGCCATCCGCAGCCGCCGTTCCATCCGTGGCTTCGACACTTCCTATGTGATGAGCCGCGAGGAGAAGGACGAGCTGCTGCAACTGGCGCTGCTCGCGCCAACCGCCTTCAACCTGCAGCACGTGCGTCTGGTCGAGGTCAGCGACCCGCAATTGCGCGCGCACATCCGCGAAGTGGGCTGGGACCAGGCGCAGATGACCGAGGCCTCGATGCTGGTGGTGGTCTGCGCCCGCACCGACAGTTGGGAAGCCAACGCCAGCCGCGTCTGGGACGGCGCCCCGGCGGAAGTGCAGAGCTTCATGACCGGCGCCATCGACGGCTACTACCGCGACAAGCCGCAGACCCAGCGCGACGAAACCATGCGCAGCTGCGGCCTGGTGGCCCAGACCCTGATGCTCGCCGCCCGTGGCCGTGGCCTGGACAGCGTGCCGATGGACGGCTTCGACTTCGACGCCGTGGGCAAGCTGATCAACCTGCCGGACAACCATGTGATCGGCCTGATGGTCGCCGTGGGCAAGCAGGCGGTGGAAGCCAAGCCGCGCATCGGCCGCCTGCCGGCGGACGAGACGATCATTCGCGATCGCTTCTGATCTCCAGCAAAACGCGCCTCCGGGCGCGTTTCTGTTCCTGCGGAACCGAATTTTTCCTGGGATCTCCGCGCTAGTGCATCCCCCTCACCCCAGCCCTCTCCCTCAGAGAGAGGGGGCAGTCCGAGCCGGCTGACGCCGAGGTTTCATCCTGCACCGACCGGTCCCCTCTCCCGCGTGCGGGAGAGGGGCCTTTGATCTTGCACAGGTCACTCTGGCGCCGCCTCGACAATCCGCTCGATCAGCCACTGCAACGCCGTATCCCGCTCGCGCTGGGCGAGGTACACCAGCTCCAGGTGGAACTGCCCCACGTCGAACGGCAGCTCCAGCACCTGCAACGGCAACAACTCCGCGAAGTAGGCCGCCAGCCGTGTCGGCAGCACCGTCAGCAGATCCGTGGTCGCCACCAGATGTGCCGCCTGCAGGTAGTTCGGCGTGGTGTAGGCGATCTGCCGTTTCAGCCCCTGGCTGGCCAGCCACTGGTCGACCATGCCCCGGGTCTGCCCGCCGGAAACCCACAGGTGTCGCTGCCGGAGAAAGGTCTCCAGGTCGATCGCGCCATCCACCTGCGGATGCCCGCGCCGGGCCAGCAAGCGCAACGTCTCGCTGGCCCAGGGGCGGCGCTGGAAGCGCGCCGGCAGGTCTTCGAAGCGGCCCAGCGCCAGGTCGAGTTGGCCCTTATCCAGTGCTTCCGCCGGCAGGCTAGGCGCCAGGTGCTGCACGACCAACCCCACTCCTGGGGCAGTGGTGCCCACTCTTTGCAGGAGGGGTGGCATGCACAACGCTTCGACATAATCGGTCAGCGCCAGGGTGAAGCGCTGGCGGCTGCGCGCCGGGTCGAAGGTGTCGCCGCCGGCCAGGCTCTGGCCGATGCGCTGCAAGGCGTCGCGGATCGGCGCTTCCAGCTCCAGTGCCCGAGGCGTCGGCTGCATGGCCCGGCCCACGCGCACCAGCAGCGGGTCATCGAGCAGCTCGCGCAGGCGGTTCAGCGCGTTGCTCACCGCCGGCTGGCTCAGCGACAGGCGCTCCGCCGCGCGCGAGACGTTGCGCTCGCGCAGCAGCGCATCCAGCACCCGCAGCAGGTTGAGGTCGAACGTATTCATATTCATTGGCTGAATGCCACTTATCACAACTCAAAATTTCAAAAATAGTAGCGCCTTCCCTAAGGTGAGTGGTCTTCAAACGAGCGTTTCAGGCTGACAAGAGGAACAACATGAGCCAGAACATCCGCATCGCCAGCGCCGCAGTGATCGGCGCCGGCACCATGGGCCGGGGCATTGCCATGTGCCTGGCGAACGCCGGCGTGCAGGTCCTGTGGCTGGACAACAACCCGCAGATGCTCACCCAGGCCCTCGGCGCCGTGGCCGACACCTATGCCCACAACGTGCGCCATGGGCGCATCGACGAGGCCGAAGCTGCCCGTCGCCGTGCGCGCATCTCCCAGGCGGCGAACTACGCGGCGATCCGCGAGGTGGACCTGGTGATCGAGGCGGTGTACGAGAACCTGGAGCTCAAGCAGTCGATCTTCCGCGAGCTGGACGCGGCGCTGAAACCCTCGGCCATCCTGGCTTCCAACACCTCCTACCTGGACGTCGACGCCATCGCCGCCGTGACCTCGCGCCCCTCCCAGGTACTCGGCCTGCACTTTTTCAGCCCGGCGCACATCATGAAGCTGTTGGAGATCGTGCGTGGCGCGAAGACCGCGCCCGCCGTGCTCGAAGCCGCGCTGGAACTGGGCGAGCGCATGGGCAAGGTCAGCGTGGTGGCCGGCAACTGCCATGGCTTCATCGGCAACCGCATGCTGGAGAAGTACGTCCAGGAATCGCGCCGGCTGATCCTCGAAGGCTCGCTGCCGCACCAGGTTGACTCCGCGATCCAGGGCTTCGGTTTCGCCATGGGGCCGTTCCGCATGTTCGACGTGGTCGGCATCGACCTCGAATGGCGCGCCCGCGAGCTGGCCGGCAAGGGTCAGGACGCGCCGACCGTGCAGGTGGACAACCGCCTGTGCGAGATGGGCCGCTTCGGCCAGAAGACCGGCAACGGCTTCTACCACTACGAGCCGGGCAGCCGCCAGGCCGAGCACGACCCTGAGGTGGACGCGCTGGTGGTGCGCGAATCCGAGCGCCTGGGCTACGCGCGCCGCGACATCGGCGCCGAGGAAATCCTCGAGCGCTGCCTGCTGGCGCTGGTCAACGAAGGCGCGAAGATCCTCGACGAAGGCATCGCTTCCACCAGTGCCGACATCGACACTGTTTACCTCAATGGTTATGGCTTCCCGAAGGACAAGTCCGGCCCAATGGCCTGGGCCGATGCACAGGGGCTGCAGAGCGTGCTGGCGCGCCTGCGTGACCTGGCCGGCGCACTTGGCGCGCATTGGCAGCCGGCCGCGCTGATCGAGCGCCTGGCCGCCGCCAATGGTCGCTTTGCCGACGTGAAACAGGAGCCCTTCGCATGAGTTACCAGGCACCCCTGCGCGACATGCGCTTCGTCCTCCACGAGCTGTTCGACGTCAGCGCCCACTGCACGCTGCTGGGCAACGGTCTCGACCGCGAGCTGATCGATGGCGTGCTGGAGGAGGGCGCGCGTTATACCGGCGAAGTGATCGCGCCGCTGAACCGCAACAGCGACGAGCAGGGCGCAACCTTGCTCAATGGCGAAGTCACCACTCCCGACGGCTTCCGCGAGGCCTACCGGCAGTACTGCGACAACGGCTGGGCGAGCATGACCGGCCCGACCGAATTCGGCGGCCAGGGCTTCCCGCAGATGGTCTCCGCCAGTTTCCACGAGATGCTGATGGCCGCCTCGCTGTCCTTCCGCGTCTATTCCGGCCTGACCGAGGGCGCTGTGCTGGCGCTGTACAAGCATGGCGCGCCGGAGCTTCAACGCGATTATCTGGCGAAGATGGTCAGCGGCGTGTGGACCGGCACCATGTGTCTCACCGAGCCCCAGGCCGGCACCGACCTGGCCCTGCTGCGCACCCGAGCCGAACCCCGGGCGGACGGCAGCTACCGTGTCAGCGGCAGCAAGATCTTCATCAGCGGTGGCGAGCAGGACCTGTCCGAGAACATCGTCCATCTTGTGCTGGCGCGCCTGCCGGATGCACCGGTCGGGGTGAAGGGCATCAGCCTGTTCCTCGTGCCCAAGTTCATCGCCAACCCCGACGGGACCCCGGGCGCACGCAACTCACTGAGCTGCGGCGCCATCGAGCACAAGATGGGCATCAAGGGCGCGTCCACCTGCGTGATGAACTTCGACGGCGCCACCGGCTGGCTGATCGGCCAGGCCAACCAGGGGCTGGCGTGCATGTTCACCATGATGAACGACGCGCGCTTCCAGGTCGGCCTGCAGGGCCTGGGCATCGCCGAGCGCTCCTGCCAGGGCGCGCTGGCCTACGCCCGCGAGCGCCTGCAATCCCGCGCGCTGACCGGCGCGGCGGAGCCGTCCAAGGCCGCCGACCCGATCATCGTCCACCCGGACGTGCGGCGCATGCTGCTGACCCAGAAGACCCTCACAGAAGGCTGTCGGATGATCGCCGCGCTCTGCGCCCGCGAGCTGGACCTGGAGCACGGCCATCCCGAGGCCGATGCGCGCAAGGCCGCGAGCAAGCGCGCGGCGCTGCTGATCCCCATCGTGAAGTCCTTCTTCACCGACGTCGGCCAGGAGGTTTCCAGCCTTGGCGTGCAGGTGTATGGCGGCCACGGCTACATCCGCGAGTGGGGTATGGAGCAGCTGATGCGCGACAGCCGCATCACCCAGATCTACGAAGGCACCAACGGCATCCAGGCGCTCGACCTGATCCGCCGCAAGCTGCTGGGCGACGGCGGTGCGGAGCTGAACGCGCTGATCGGCGAGCTGGCGGCGGTCTGCGAAACCGTTGGCGCCCGCGCCGAGCTGGCCGGCTTGGCGGAAACCGTGCGCCAACGCCTGCTGGAATGGCGCAACCTCACCCGCGACGTGATCGCCGCCTGCCAGCGCGACCCGCAGGAAATCGGCGCCACCTCGGTGGACTTCCTGCAGTACTGCTCCTACGGGCTACTCGGCGGCCTGTGGTTACAGGCGGCTGGCGTCGCGCAGGCGAAGCTGGCTGCCGGAGAGGGCGATGCGGACTTCTACCGCGCCAAGCTCGCCAGCGCGGAGTTCTACGTCAAACGCATCCTGCCGCGCGCCAGCATGCACCGCGAAGCCCTGCTGGGCGGCGCGGACTGCCTGATGGCGCTGGACGCGGAGCATTTTGCGTTCTGATTCTCGGGGTAAAGAAAAAGCGCCGCGCCGGGGGACCGGGGCGGCGTTTTTCATTGTGGTGCCGGCGCAGGGGTTTCCCTCACCCCAGCCCTCTCCCAGGGGGAGAGGGGGCCGTACGTGCCGAGATGAGACCTGCGCTCCCTGAAGTTCCGGCTGACACTGGATCATCCATGCGCGCTGGACAGTTCCCTCTCCCTCCGGGAGAGGGCTAGGGTGAGGGGCTCTTGCTCTAACGACTCAAGCCCGCTCCCACACCTCGAACGCATAGGCCGGCGTCTCGCCGTCTGCCTCGTGCTCGATGCTCGACGCCAGGTGCCACTGGCTCTGGTTCACTTCGGGGAAGTGCGCATCGCCTTCCGGGCTCAGCCCCACGCGGGTCAGGTACAAGCGCTCGGCTCGCGCCATCGCTTCGCCGTAAAGCTGCGCGCCACCGATCAGCATCAGCTCCTCGGCTTCCTCTTCCCTGGCCCACTGCGCGGCGCGTTCCAGCGCGGCGTCGAGGCTGGTGAAGACTTCCGCGCCTTCGAGCTCCAGGCCCTCCTGGCGGGTGATCACGATGTTGAGCCGGCCCGGCAGCGGACGGCCCAGCGAATCCCAGGTCTTGCGGCCCATGATCACCGGCTTGCCCAGGGTCATGGCCTTGAAGTGCTTGAGGTCCTGCGGCAGGTGCCAGGGCAGGCGGTTGTCGACGCCGATCACACGGTTGTCGGCAAGGGCGGCGATCATCGCCAGGGGCAGGACTTCGGACATCGTGACTCCAATGGTGAACATCAGCGGGAACTCCCGTTGCCAGAGGATACCAGTCGCACCTCCCCGGTGGGACCGGAGGGTGGAACGCGCATGAAGAAGGTGCCGTCTTCGTTGACCTGGGTGATGCCGGTCGCCAGCACCTTGCGATAGTCCTTGAGGTTGAAGGCCAGCGTCTGCTCCGGCCGTTCGGCCTTGAGCAGCACCTGGGAATAGGTGATGAGGATCTCGAAGATCTTCAGGTCGCCCGACTGCAGCCAGATGTAGGACGGCCCGGCCTGGCGCGGCGGCTCGAAGGCCAGCGAGGCGGCGCCGGGCTTGGGCGCGAACTTCAGGTGCAGGCCCTGGGTGTCCAGCCAGCTGGATTCCACCCGGCCGCCGATGCCCACCAGCGGGAAGACCTGGTGGTAGTTCAGGTGCATCACGTTGTCCTGCAGTACCGCACCGGGGCGTTCCAGGGTCACCAGCGAATCCAGGCGCAGGCCCACCAGGCTCATGGCGCCGTAGCTGGGCACGCCGAGCACCTTCACGCTGTCGGGCTGGTAGTCGAGGTTGTCACCATCGAGCTTCACCGTGCCGGAGAGCCGCAGCGGCAGCCAGGGCCCGAAGCCCAGCGGTTGCACTTCGCCGGCCACCAGCAGCCGGTCGCCTTCGACGCTGAGCTTGAAGTTGCGCAGCATGGTTTCCGGGTAGGCGAGGATGTGCTGGTTGAACAGGTTGTCGAGCTGCTCGGGGCTCAGGATCACCTCGCCCTCGGACACCTCGATGCGCATGTCCTGCGGGCGGTCGAAGTCGATCGGCTCGCCGGCCTTGAGCGGCACCAGCCAGCCCTTGAGCTGCGGGCTGTGGAAGCCGACGCCGCCCTGGAAGTACATGTCCACGTTGTTCAGCAGGATGCCCACGCCGTCCTGGCCGGAGTCGCGCAGGCCGCCGGGGCGGCTGGCCTTGAAGTCCGGCGCCGGCGGCGTCTGCTGGAACCAGCCCTGGCGCAGCACGCCCAGTTCACGCTGCTGTTTGTCGATGGCGCTCTCGGCGGCGGCCTGGCCGGCCAACGTCAGGCAGAGCAGGGAAGCGAGGAGGGTTCTCATAGGGCTTTCTCCTCCGGGGCGGGCGCCTTTACCGGCGCTTTTATGGGAGATACCGCGATATGCACCATGCCGTCCTCGCGCAGGCGGATTTCGCCGTACTGCAGCTGGCGTCGGTAGTCGTAGAGGTTGAACAGCAGCGGCGCGTCGGGGCTCAGGCTGGTGAACAGCGCGTAGGCCTTCACCAGAATGGTCCGCGCCATCTTGATGTCGCCGCCCTCGATGAACATGTAGCTCTGCGGCGCCTTGAGCTGCGGCCATTTCAGCTCGGCCAGCTCGCCGCCCAGCAGCAGGTCCATGCCGCCGTCGGCGAGCTTCAGGCTGCGCACGGTGAAGTCCAGGCGCGGCGGCGGGAACAGGCCGTCGAGGTCGACCAGGATGCGGTTGCCGATCAGCTGCATGTGCGCGGTGTGCAGTTGCAGCACCTCGGACATCTCGATGGAGGCGGCGCTCAGCGATGGCGTTACGTCCACGCCGTCGACGTAGATGCGTTGCGGAACCAGCGCCACCTTCAGTGGCCCGGCCTGCTCGATCCCGGTGACCATCCGCAACGGCCGCCAGCGGCCCTTGCGCAGGAGTTCGCCGTGGACTTCCTGGCCGTCGGCGCGGGTGCTGAGTTTCAGGTTGCGGACCGGCGCGTTGGCGTTGCGCAGCTCCTCGTTGAGCAGGCTGGCGAGGGTAGCGTCGGCGACGAAGATGTCCCCGGCCTGGATGCGCGCGACCATGGATTTCGGGTCGTCCAGCATCAGCGGCGTGCTGCTGCCTGCCACCGGGCTCATCTGGATCAGCATCCGGCGGATGAAGAAGCCGATGTCGTCGTGCAGGCGGAAGTCGGTGTGGCTGATCCACAGTTGCGAGGTGTTGCTGGCGGACTGCCGGGCGCTGACGCTGGCGTCCAGTTGGCGCGGCGGTACGGCCTGCATCAGTGGAGTGTCCGGGCCCCACTCGGAAGGGCGCACCGGGGGCGTTTCCACGGCCGCCGCGCTGGCGGCGGCGAGCAGCAGGGGCAAGGCACTGAGCAGCGAGCGCAGCATGGCGAGGCCTCGTTCTTGTTGTTGTAGGCATTGTTGTAGCGATTGTTGCCTGGGGAGTCTGAGGCCGGCGGGCGGCGCCGGGAGCCCTTCCTTGGTTTGGTTGACGCTCGCCGGTGTTACCGGCGGTCCCGGCGGACGCGAGGGCGAGCAGCGGTTATGCTTGCCCCTGAGTACCGATTGTCGGAGAACCCGTGAGCGAGTCCGCCCTCGAATCCCTGTGGCTGTGCGAGGCCGTGCGCCTGCGCGAGGAGCAGGTCGGTCCCCTGGAGGACAACGAAGCCAACCGCCGCGCCATCGTCGGCGGTGGCGATCTTGCCCGGCGCCTGCGGCACCGTGCGCTGCTGCTGGCCGAACGCGACGGACAGCGTACGGCTCTGCGCACCTGGACCCAGGGCGCGCGCCTGGCGCTTTATCTCCTGCTGGCGCTGGCCCTGTTCAGCGGCGGCGGCCTGGCTCTTGCGGCACTGGGCGACGGTCTACGCCCGGTGAACGTGTTCTGGGCTCTGGCCAGTCTGCTCGGCCTGCACCTGATTACCCTGACCGGCTGGGCCCTGGCCTTCTTCGCTGGCGGCGAGGCGGCCGGCGCTTTAGGGCGCCTGTGGCTGTGGCTGAGCGGCAAGCTTGCCCGCGACGCCCAGGCCGCGCAGCTGGCGCCGGCATTGCTGGTGCTGCTGGACCGCCAGAAGCTGACCCGCTGGGCACTCGGCCTGTTGGTCCATGGCCTGTGGTTCGTTGTGCTCACCAGCGCACTGGGCGTGATGCTGGCGCTGCTGGCGACGCGGCGCTACGGCTTCGTCTGGGAGACCACCATTCTTGGCGGCGATACCTTCATCGCCCTGACTCACGGCCTCGGCGCCTTGCCGGCGCTGCTCGGCTTCCCGCAGCCGGATTCGGAGCTGGTGCGTGCCAGCGGCGATGCGCTGGTGGCCAGCGAAAACGCTCGCCATGCCTGGGCCGGCTGGCTGGTGGGCATCCTGCTGGTGTACGGCGTGCTGCTGCGCGGCGCGCTCTGGCTGCTTTGCCTGTGGCGCTGGAAGCGCGGACGGGCGCAGCTGGCGCTGGATGTCTCGCTGCCCGGCTATGCCCTGCTGCGCGAACGCCTGATGCCGGCCAGCGAGCGCCTGGGCGTCAGCGATGCCGCGCCGGACGAACTCATCGAGCCGCTGGCGCAAGCCCCGGCCGCCATCGCCGAGGGCGCGCTGCTGGTTTCCATCGAGCTGCTGGACCGGCCCCACTGGCCGCCGAAGCTGCCGGCCAGCATCGCCAATGCCGGCGACCTCGACGACGGTGCCCAGCGCCGCCGCCTGCTCGAACAACTCACGCGCTACCCGCCGGCTCGCCTGGTGATCGCCTGCGACCCGCGCCGTTCGCCGGACCGCGGCACCCTCGCGCTGATCGCTGAACTCTCGCGTTGTGCTGCCGCCACCCGCGTCTGGCTGCTGCAGGCACCCATGGGGGAGGCGCTGGATGCCGACCGCCTGGGCGACTGGCACGCGGCGGTCGACCGCCTGAACCTGCCGCACACCTCGGCGTCGCCCCTGGGCTGGCTGGAGAGCGGGCATGACTGATGCGCTGAAGCTGGCCGTGGTCGGCCATACCAACGTCGGCAAGACCTCCCTGCTGCGCACCCTGACCCGTGACGTGGGCTTCGGCGAGGTGTCCCACCGCCCCAGCACCACGCGCCATGTGGAAGGCGCACGGCTGTCGGTGGACGGCGAGCCGCTGCTGGAGCTGTACGACACGCCTGGCCTGGAGGACGCCATCGCCCTGCGCGACTTCCTCGACGGCCTGGAACGCCCCGGCGAACGCCTGGACGGTCCGGAGAAACTGCACCGCTTCCTCGAGGGCAGCGAAGCCCGTGGCCGCTTCGAGCAGGAGGCCAAGGTGCTGCGCCAGTTGCTGGCCTCCGATGCCGGCCTCTACGTGATCGACGCCCGCGAGCCGGTGCTGGCCAAGTACCGCGACGAGCTGGCGGTGCTCGCCGCCTGTGCCCGCCCACTGCTACCGGTGCTCAACTTTGTCGCCAGTCCGCAGCACCGTGAGGAGCTGTGGCGCGAGGCGCTGTCCCGCCTCGGCCTGCACGCGCTGGTGCGCTTTGACAGTGTGGCGCCGCCGCTGGATGGCGAGCGCCGTCTCTACGAAAGCCTCGCGCTGCTGCTGGAGCGCGCGCGCCCGCAGTTGGACCGGCTTGTGGCCGATCACGAGGCCCAGGCCGTCGCCCGCCGCGAAGCCGGGGCGCGACTGATCGCCGAGCTGCTGGTGGACGTCGCCGCCTGCCGCCAACTGGTGCCCGCCGGCGATGCCGCCGTACGCGCCGCTACCGAGACGCTGCGCAATCAGGTGCGCAAGCGCGAAGACACCTGCGTAAAGGCGCTGCTCAGCCTCTACGCCTTCCGCAAGGACGACGCCCGCGCCGCCGACCTGCCGCTGCTGGATGGGCGCTGGGGCGACGACCTGTTCAACCCGGAAACCCTGCGCCAACTGGGCATCCGCCTCGGTGGCGGCGTCGCGGCCGGCGCGGCGGCGGGGGCAGGGATCGACCTGCTGGTGGGTGGCCTGACTCTCGGCGCGGCCACCGCGCTGGGTGCCATCGCCGGCGGCGCCTGGCAAACCGTCGGCCACTACGGCCAGCGTCTGCTGGGCAAGCTCAAGGGCAGCCGCGAGCTCTCCGTGGACGACAGCGTTTTGCGCCTGCTGGCGTTGCGGCAGCGGCAACTGCTGGCGGCCTTGCAGACGCGCGGGCATGCAGCGGTGGAAGCGATCCATCTGCAATCGCCCGAGGACAAGCAGTGGCGCGAGGGCAAGCTGCCCGAGGCCCTGCGCAAGGCGCGGGCGCATCCGGAGTGGTCGAGTCTCAATGGCGGGCGGCGAAGCGAGAAGACTGAGCGGCAAGAGGTGGTGGTGCAGTTGGCCGCCCAGTTGCTGGAGCCATAAGTTCAATTCCGGCACGGCTGGCGCCCCCTCACCCCAGCCCTCTCCCGGTGGGAGAGGGAGCAGATCGTGCCGGCTGACGCTGTTGTTTCAGCCTGCGCCGTACGGTCCCCTCTCCCTCTGGGAGAGGGTTAGGGTGAGGGCAAGCATGAGCGCCGGATTACCCTGTAGGAGCGAGCTTGTGACCCACATGAATGTGGGGAATGCCGTTTTCCGTAGGGAACGGATACGGCCTCGCGAACGCTCTTAGACGAGCGAAACCATCTCCACCAATGGCCGCCCTTCGCGTATTTCCAGAATCGCTAACGCAATCGGCAACTTGAACCGCCGCGGCCCCGCGCTCCCTGGATTCAGGTACAGCACCCCATCACGCACCTCGTTCAGCGGCTTGTGCGAATGCCCCGCCAGCACCACGTCGATACCTTCCGCGACCGGGTCGATGGCCAACTGCTTGAGGTTGTGGATCAGGTAGAGCCGCAGCCCACCCAGCTCCAGCAGCAAGGTTTCCGGCAGCGCGGCGGCCCAGTCCTCGGTGTCGTTGTTGCCGCGCACCACGTCCAGCGGCGCCAGTGCGCGGAGCTGGTCGAGGATCGAGGCGGGGCCGATATCGCCCAGATGCAGGATGCGCTCGCAGCCTTGCAGTGCCGCCAGCGCTTCGGGGCGCAGCAGGCCGTGGGTGTCGGCGATGACGCCGATGCGCAGGGAAGTGTTCATGCCAGGGAGCATAAACGACGACGCCACCCGGAGGTGGCGTCGTGGCGGATCAGCCGTTGTGCGAGGCCTTGGCGGCGTCGGACTCGGGTAGGAACCAGTTCAGCAGCAGGGCGCAGATGCCGCCGGTGGCGACGCCGGATTCCAGCACGTTGCGGATGGCGTGGGGCATGTGCGCGAGGAACTCCGGCACCTGCGAGATGCCCAGGCCCAGCGCCAGGCTGACGGCGATGATCAGCAGCGCGCGGCGGTCCAGGTGGGTGCCGGCGAGGATGTTGATGCCGGAGGCGGCGACCGCACCGAACATCACCATCGCCGCGCCGCCGAGCACCGGTTCCGGCACGGCCTGGATCACCCCGGCCACGCTGGGGAACAGGCCCAGCACGACGAGCATCGCGGCGATCCACAGGCCGACGTGGCGGCTGGCCACGCCGGTCAGCTGGATCACGCCGTTGTTCTGCGCGAACACGGAGCTGGGGAAGGTGTTGAACAGGCCGGCCAGCAGCGAGTTGGCGCCGTTCACCAGCACGCCACCCTTGATCCGCTGCATCCACAGCGGGCCTTCCACCGGCTGCCTGGAGATCTTGCTGGTGGCGGTGACGTCACCGATGGCTTCCAGCGAGGTCACCAGGTAGATCACCAGCATCGGGATGAACAGGCTCCAGGAGAAACCCAGGCCGAAGTGCAGCGGCACCGGAACCTGGAAGGCCGGCGCCTCGTGCATGCCGGTGAAGTCCAGGCGGCCCAGGTAGCCGGCCAGCGCGTAGCCCACGGCCAGCGCGATGACGATGGCGCCGCTGCGCATCCACACCACCGGGATGCGGTTGAGGATGACGATGATCGCCAGCACCAGGCCAGACAGCATCAGGTTCTCGCCGTTGGCGAAGGTGCCGTTGCTCATGGCGGAGAAGCCGCCGCCCATGCTGATCAGGCCGACCTTGATCAGGGTGAGGCCGATCATCAGCACCACGATGCCGGTGACCAGCGGGGTGATCAGGCGCTTCACGAAGGGCAGGATGCGCGACACGCCCATCTCCACGAAGGAGCCGGCCATGACCACGCCGAAGATCGCCGCCATCACCGCTTCCACCGGAGTGCCGTTCTTCACCATCAGCGCACCGCCGGCGATCAGCGGGCCGACGAAGTTGAAGCTGGTGCCCTGGACGATCAAGAGCCCCGCGCCGAACGGCCCGAAGCGCTTGCACTGGACGAAGGTGGCGATGCCGGAGATCACCAGCGACATCGACACGATCAGGTTGGTGTCGCGCGGCGACACGCCCAGCGCCTGGCAGATCAGCAGGCCGGGGGTGACGATGGGCACGATGATCGCCAGCAGGTGCTGCAGCGCCGCGAGCAGGGCGATGGGCAGGGCAGGGCGGTCTTCCAGGCCGTAGACCAGGTCGGGCTGGTCCTTGGCGGCGGACGGGTTCTCGAAGGAGCTCATGGGGGCGGTCCGGAAAAAAGAGCGCGATTTTACTGGCCTCGGCCGGGATCGCACAGTGCCATGAAGCAAGGGGGGATGAACGGGGAAGCCCGCTTTCCTACGCCGTGGCTCGACAGGAGTACCGCTGAGCCCTTCGACGTTGAAAAAAGAGGCGAATTTTCAACTGGATGCGCGGACGCGTCTGAATGTTCGCCCGTGATTCCGCGACTTCACTGGACTGCATCCGGAACCATCCAGGTTTCCGGACCTATCCAGAGGACGGAATTGAAGATGAAGAACGTACAGAACGGTTTCACCCTGATCGAACTGATGATCGTCGTGGCGATCATCGGCATCCTGGCTTCGGTCTCTCTGCCGTTGTACTCGGACTACTCCTCGCGTTCGCGCGCCGCGGCGGCGAAGACGGAGCTTTCCGGCGTGAAGACGGCGGTCAGTCTCTGCCTCGCCGAGACGAAGAAGGAAGAGTGTAAGGCTGGCGCCTACGGGATTCCCGAAGGGATCGCGGAGACGGCAAACATCACCGGAGGTTATTCGGTGGAGGGTGGCGTCATTAAAGCGACTACCGGAGCGACCAATGCCGATGGCGATTCGCTGACCATCGTGCTGACACCGAAGAAGGACGACAAGTTGGGAAACATCGTATGGACGGAAAGCGGCACGATCTGCAATGCGGAGCGTGGGCTCAAACCGGGCTCCGGGGATTGTCCGAAGGCGGCGAAAGGCGACTCGTAAGGCTTAACGAAACCCTCTGCCGGCCATCTGATCGCGGAGTCGCATGAGCCTGTAGGAGCGAGCTTGCTCGCGAACAGAGCATGCCTGTGATGCCGAGGCTGAACGGGGTTCGCGAGCAAGCTCGCTCCTACGAAAAGCACCACAACCGGAACAAAAAAGCCCGGCATTCGCCGGGCTTTTTCATTTCACCGCCAGACTCAACCGTCCAGCAGCGCCTTGTCGCGCACCGCACCCTTGTCGGCGCTGGTGGCCAGCAGGGCGTAGGCCTTCAGCGCGGTGCTCACCTTGCGCGCGCGCGGCTGGGCCGGCTTCCAGCCTTTCTTGTCCTGTTCGACGCGGCGGGCAGCCAGTTCGTCATCGCTCACCAGCAGGTTGATGCTGCGGTTGGGGATGTCGATCAGTACCTTGTCGCCGTCCTGCACCAGGCCGATGGCGCCGCCCGCGGCGGCTTCCGGCGAGGCGTGGCCGATGGACAGGCCCGAGGTGCCGCCGGAGAAGCGGCCGTCGGTGAGCAGGGCGCACTGCTTGCCCAGACCCTTGGACTTCAGGTAGCTGGTCGGGTACAGCATTTCCTGCATGCCCGGGCCGCCTTTCGGGCCTTCGTAGCGGATGATCACGATGTCGCCCGGCTTCACTTCGTCGGCGAGGATGCCCTTCACGGCGGCGTCCTGGCTTTCGAAGATCTTCGCGCTGCCTTCGAACACGTGGATGGATTCGTCCACGCCGGCGGTCTTCACCACGCAGCCGTCGAGGGCGATGTTGCCGTACAGCACGGCCAGGCCGCCTTCCTGGGAGTAGGCGTGCTCGACGCTGCGGATGCAGCCTTCGGCGCGGTCATCGTCCAGGGTCGGCCAGCGGGTGCTCTGGCTGAACGCCACCTGGGTCGGGATGCCGGCGGGGCCGGCCTTGAAGAAGGTGTGGACCTTCTCGTCCTGGGTCTGGGTGATGTCCCACTCGGCGATGGCGTCGGCCATGCTCGGGCTGTGCACGGTCGGCACGTCGGTGTGCAGCAGGCCGCCACGGGCCAGCTCGCCGAGGATGGAGAAGATGCCGCCGGCGCGGTGCACGTCTTCCATGTGGTACTTCTGGATGTTCGGCGCAACCTTGCACAGCTGCGGCACCTTGCGCGACAGGCGATCGATGTCGCGCAGGTCGAAGGCGATCTCCGCCTCCTGGGCGGCGGCCAGCAGGTGCAGGATGGTGTTGGTCGAGCCGCCCATGGCGATGTCGAGGGTCATGGCGTTCTCGAACGCCTTGAAGCTGGCGACGTTGCGCGGCAGTACGGACTCGTCGCCTTCGCCGTAGTAGCGCTGGCAGAGTTCGACGGCCAGGCGGCCGGCGCGCAGGAACAGCTGCTCGCGGTCGGCGTGGGTGGCCAGGGTCGAACCGTTGCCCGGCAGGGACAGGCCCAGCGCTTCGGTCAGGCAGTTCATCGAGTTGGCGGTGAACATGCCGGAGCAGGAGCCGCAGGTCGGGCAGGCGCTGCGCTCGTACTCGGCGACCTTCTCGTCGGAGCAGGAGTCGTCAGCGGCGACCACCATGGCGTCTACCAGGTCCAGGCCGTGGTTGGCCAGCTTGGTCTTGCCGGCTTCCATCGGGCCGCCGGAGACGAACACCACCGGGATGTTCAGGCGCAGGGCGGCCATCAGCATGCCGGGGGTGATCTTGTCGCAGTTGGAGATGCAGACGATGGCGTCGGCGCAGTGGGCGTTGACCATGTATTCCACGGAGTCGGCGATGATCTCGCGCGACGGCAGGGAATAGAGCATGCCGTCATGGCCCATGGCGATGCCGTCGTCCACGGCGATGGTGTTGAATTCCTTGGCCACGCCGCCGTGTTTTTCGATCTCGCGGGCGACCAGCTGGCCCAGGTCCTTCAGGTGCACGTGGCCGGGCACGAACTGGGTGAAGGAGTTGGCGATGGCGATGATCGGCTTCTTGAAGTCTTCGTCCTTCATCCCGGTGGCGCGCCACAGGGCGCGGGCGCCGGCCATGTTGCGGCCGTGGGTGGAGGTTTTCGAGCGGTAATCGGGCATGACAGGTTCCTGCGCATCAGGTCACGGTGGGAGTCGATCCGGGTCTTTTCATGCGGCGGCGTACAGCGGGTAGGGCTGGCCGGCGAGACCTTGAGCGGACTCTGATTTCGTATCGTGAGCGCGGTACGCACCGGATGCAAACAGCAGATGGCCTTGCATGGGCGAGGTCGGCGCGGGGCGTGGCGGGGTCACCGCCTGCTCGGCCGGGGCTCACAGGCCCGCCGGGGGATAAATGGCAGGAATGCCCGGATTCTACGCCGGCCCTTGCCGCCAGGGAAAGGCTGGCGGTCGGCCCACGCCATAGACTTTCACTGCCCTGGCGTGGTCTGAATGGCCGCTGGCGTTTTTCTCGTCCCGTTCGTTGAAGGAGCAACCCCATGAAAGTCACCCACATCGCCGTGCTGGCGGCGCTCTTCGTCGGCAGTGTGCAGGCCTCGTCCGACCAGGCCTGGCAGGCGCAGGACAAGCAGCAGCGCGAAGCTTGCCTGGCGCTGAGTCATCTGCAGAACAAGAAGGTGCTGGGCACGCCGGTGCTGTTCGACGACAGCGTGGGTTACACGGCGCTGATGATCGGTGGTCAGTACTCCGGGAAAAAGAGCTCGCAAAAGCACATGCAGGGTAAACAGGGCCGCGAGCTGTGCCTGTTCGAGCGCAAGACGGGCAAGGCGGCGATCAGCGAGGCGGATTCGCTGATGCCGCTGAAATGAAAAACGGGGCGCTTCCGACTGGGAAGCGCCCCGTTCTCTAACGCGCAATGCCTTGGTGCTGTAGGGCGCATAACGCCCCAAGCGTCATCCGCCGCCTTGGGAATGGAGCCGGCGGATAAAGCGTTCCGCTTTAGGCGCCCTACAAGGGCAGATCATCAGCCGTTGGGCAGCAGGCGGACGGTCAGGCTCTTGATGTAGCGGGTTTCCGGGATCGCCAGGTGGACCGGGTGGTCCGGGCCCTGGCCGCCGCGCTCGAGCAGCTGGATGTTGCGGTCCAGGTGGCGGGCGCTGCCCAGCAGGATGTTCTGCAGGTCGTCCTCGGGCAGGTGCATGGAGCAGGAGGCGCTGACCAGCACGCCGTCCTTGGACAGCAGGCGCATGGCCTGTTCGTTCAGGCGGCGGTAGGCGGCCTCGCCGTTCTTCAGGTCCTTCTTGCGCTTGATGAAGGCGGGCGGGTCGGCAACGATCACGTCGAAGCGCTCGTCGGCGGCCTTCAGTTCGCGCAGGGCCTCGAACACGTCACCTTCGACGCAGGCGACCTTGTCGGCCACGCCGTTCAGCGCGGCGTTGCGCTCCACGCCGTCGAGGGCGAAGCCGGAGGCGTCCACGCACATCACGTCGCTGGCGCCGAAGGCCGCGGCCTGGATGCCCCAGCCGCCGATGTAGCTGAACAGGTCGAGCACGCGCTTGCCCTGTACGTAGGGCTGCAGGCGGGCGCGGTTCATGCGGTGGTCGTAGAACCAGCCGGTCTTCTGGCCCGCCAGCACCGGGGCTTCGAACTTCACGCCGTTCTCTTCCAGGGCGACCCATTCCGGGACTTCGCCGTAGGCGTTCTCGACGTAGCGCTCCAGGCCTTCGGCGTCGCGGGCGCTGGAGTCGTTCTTCCACAGCACGGCGCTGGGCTTGAGCACCTGCAGCAGGGCGGCGAGCACGTCGTCGCGGTGCTTTTCCATGGTCGCCGAGGCGAGCTGGACCACCAGCACGTCGCCGAAGCGGTCGACCACCAGGCCCGGCAGCAGGTCGGAGTCGCCGTAGACCAGGCGGTAGAAGGGCTTGTCGAACAGGCGCTCGCGCAGGCTCAGGGCAACGTTCAGGCGGTGAACCAGCAGGGATTTGTCGAGAACGTGCTTGGTGTCGCGGGAAATCAGGCGGGCGCAGATGAGATTGTTCGGGCTCATCGCGACGATGCCCAGCGGCTTGCCGTTGGCCATTTCCAGGATGGCCTGCTCGCCGGCGCCGAAACCGTTCAGCGGGGTGGCGGCAACGTCCACCTCGTTGCTGTAGACCCACAGGTGGCCGGCGCGCAGGCGGCGCTCGGCGTTGGCTTTCAGACGCAGGCTGGGCAGGGTCATGGGGAAAGGCTCCGGCAAAAGAGCGCGATTATACCGCAGCGGCACGCGCCGCCGGAGCAGGGCGCGTGCGCTTTTGGTCGATTCGGGGTGGTCGCTCAGAGGGTGAGGGTTTCGATCAGCTGCTTGCTGAATACCGGGATATCGTCGGGCTTGCGGCTGCTGATGAGGTGGCCGTCCTTGACCACCGGGCGGTCGACCCAATGGCCGCCGGCGTTGTTGATGTCGTCCTTGAGCGAGTTCCAGCTGGTCAGGGTGCGGCCATTCACCAGCCCGGCGGAGACCAGCAGCCAGGCGCCGTGGCAGATCACCGCGATGGGTTTGCCGGCGTAATCGGCGCGGCGCACCAGTTCCTGGGCCCTGGGCAGGCTGCGGATCTGGTCGGAGTTGATCACGCCGCCGGGCAGCAACACGGCGTCGTATTCGTCGATGTGGGCCGTCTCGAAGGTGCCGTCCACCTTGAAGTTGTCGCCGGGCCGGTCATGGTTCCAGCCGCGGACCTTGTCTTTGTTGTCGGAAAGAATGCGTACCTTGGCCCCGGCCTGTTCCAGGGCATTGCGCGGGCCGGTCAGTTCCACCTGCTCGAAGCCGTCGGTAACCAGGATGGCGACAGTCTTGCCGTTGAGTTTCTGCGTCATGGCGAATCTCCCGTGTGGTCCTTCTGGGTGTAAAGATTCCGACACTGCCGCCGATGAAAGTTCAGTCTAAAACGCCGGTTCCAGAACGCCGCGCTCTGGGTAAACTGTGCGCCCCATCAACATCCAGCCTGCTGCCCGCTCATGTCCCAAGAACTTTCCGCCGAACAGATCCGCCAGGCCTTGCAGGGCATCAGTGTGCCGCCGCAGCCGCAGATCATGGTTGACCTGCAGATGGAGCAGTTCATGCCCAACCCGGACCTGAAGGCGATCGCCAAGCTGATCAGCCAGGACCCGGGGCTGTCCGGCGCGCTGTTGAAACTGGTGAACTCGCCCTTCTTCGGGCTGGCGAACCGCATTACCTCGATCCAGCGCGCGGTGAACCTGCTGGGCAGCCGCTCGGTGATCAACCTGATCAACGCGCAGTCGATCAAAGGCGAGATGACCGACGACACCATCGTCACCCTCAACCGCTTCTGGGACACCGCGCAGGACGTGGCCATGAGCTGCCTGACCCTGGCCAAGCGCATCGGCTACGAGTCGGTGGACGAGGCGTACGCGCTGGGGCTGTTCCACAACTGCGGCATTCCGCTGATGCTCAAGCGCTTCCCGCATTACATGGCGGTGCTGGAAGAGGCCTACGCCAGCGCCAGCGACGAGCGCCGGGTGGTGGACACCGAGAACCGCGTGCTGAACACCAACCATGCGGTGGTCGGTTATTTCACCGCGCGCTCCTGGCGTTTGCCGGAGCATGTCTGCGAGGCCATCGCCAACCACCACAATGCGTTGTCGATCTTCAGCGACGACAGCGCCCGCGATACGCAACTGAAGAACCTGCTGGCGATCCTCAAGATGGCCGAGCACATCTGCGGCTCGCACCGCGTGCTGGGCAACCAGCCGGAAGACCACGAGTGGGAGAGCATCCGCGCCAAGGTGCTGGATTACGTCGGGCTGTCGGAGTACGACTTCGAGAACCTCAAGGCCAGCATTCTCGAGTTGGGTGTGGGGCAAGGCACCTACTGACTTTGGCGCATGACGCGCTGGGTGCGTGGCGGGGACGTACTGATCCCCGCACTGAGCCCTGTAGGAGAGAGCTTGCTCGCGAACCGCCCAACGCCAAGGTGGCCGGGGAGCCCTGTTCGCGAGCAAGCTCGCTCCTACAAGAGGCATCGTGTGAAGCGGGGCTTCAGATATGAAAAAGCCGGGCATTTGCCCGGCTTTTTCGTCGAACGGCGGCGATCAGTCGAGCATGTCGCTGAAACGCGCGTCCTTCTTGTAGGCGATGGCACGGCTGAAGCCCGGCACCTGTACGCCCTTTTCGCTGATCTCGATGGCCTGCTCGTCGATCATGTCGTTGCCGAAGTTGTAGATGATCTCGAAGCGGCCCTGGGTCGCGGCCTCGTCGTACTGGCGGGCAGCGCTGCGGGTGGCTTCGCGGCGTTCCTGGTAGCTGGCGAAGGCGGCATCGCCGTGGCGTTTGCGCAGCATCTTCTCGGTGACGGCCGGGGACAGCAGCACGCCGGTGGCGTTGTTGCCGCCGAAGCCCTTGGAGTTGATGAAGCAGACTTCCAGGTCGTCGCGGCGCACATCGGTGCTGGACAGGGCGATGTGGTCCTTGAAGACGTCGTCGGCGAACTTGTCCACGGTCTTGATGCCGGGGATGACGCCGTAGCGGAAGGTCCCCAGGGCGGAGATCAGCTGGTCGGCGCTGGCGGTGGCCAGGGAGTGGCCGACGAAGGCCTTCGCCGCGGTGACGGGCCAATCGCTGATGCCGAAGGCGGTGGCCACGCGGTCGAGGATTTCCGATTCGGTGACGCGGTTGGCCGGGGTGCTGGAGCCGTGGGCGTGGACGAAGCTGTGCTGGCGCACGCTATCCGGGCCTACGATCTGCGCGGCGGCGGCCACGGCCTTGGCCATGGTCAGGTAGTTGCCCGGACCGGGGGCGGAGATGGACTTCTTGAAGCCGTCGGCGTTGATGAACACGTCCGGTACCGAGCCGTGGATGTCGGCGCCCAGCTCCAGGGCCAGGGCGTCGTCCATCAGCACCACGTACTGCGCGGACTCGGCCAGGGTGAAGCCGCAGTTCTCGCCGAACGGGCGGCTGGCGCGGCGGAAGTCGACGTCATCGCGGCCTTCGATGTGACGCAGGCCTTCCTCGGTGGCCAGCGCGCCCATGGCGGCGTAGCCCTCGATGATCTCGGAGGTGATCGGCGCTTCGGCGTTGCCGACGATGACCACGCGGGCCTGGCCGGTGGTGATGACGTCGATGCCTTTCTGCAGGTTATAGAGGAAGGTGGCGCAGGCGCCGGTGATGCTGCCGGTCATGCCGACGCTGCCCAGCACATAGGCGTTGATGAAGTCGGTGGGCATGCTGTTGAAGCCCAGCGGCAGCTGCTTGGCCGACACGCGGTGGCCGCGCAGGCGCGATTGCAGCAGGCCGCCGTAACCGTTCTCGTCCAACTGGCTCATGATGCTGCTGGAGAACACGGCGATCTCGTCGGGTTGCACCTTGTCGCAGATGGTCTGCCAGTCGATGCCGACGGAGCGTACCGCGTCGGTGGCGGCGACCACGGACATCTGCAGGCCGCGCGGGTGGAAGCGCGAGTTGTACAGTTCGCCCGGCTCGAAGCCGGTGGGCAGCTGGCCGGCGGACTTCACCGGCAGCGCGCGGTAGCTGTCGACCTTGAATTCGCAGCTGTCGTGCAGGGTGACGCGGACTTCGCCGCCTTCGAGCTCTTCCACCGACCAGTTGGCTGGCAGCGGCTCGGGCAGTTGCTTGCGCTGGGTGCTGAAGGTGACCGGGCTGCCGGCGGCGCCGAGGGTGATGCTCTTGTGGCAGTGGGCGGCATCGACGTCGAGGTATTGCCGTTCGATGCGGCGGATCAGGGTGGACTGGCGGATCTGATCGGCGAAGCGCTGTTCGATCTCGGCCAGGGTCAGGGCCTGGCCTTCGGCGTCGCGGTATTGCCCGGCGTCGAACTTCACCAGCTTCATCATGACAGCGAGGCCGGCGAGGGTTTCCTGGCGAGCGGTGCTCTCCATGGATTCGAGGACGGTGCGGCGGAACCCATGGTGGAACGAGCTGCGACCCGCAGCGTTATACCCACCAAAACCAACGATGACCGGTAGTCGAGACATCTCTCGGAAACTCCTTCAGCAAGTCCATCTTGTGCGTTCGGGCGGTAGTTGCCCGTGGCAGGGCGGCCCAGTGGCACAAAGCCAGCGGTGGCTTGAGTGATTCGAATGCTTTAGCTGACGAGGATGATGACCGTCGAGTCACGCCAACGC
The DNA here is from genome assembly GCF_048068055.1 of Pseudomonas sp. NY15181. Lineage (NCBI taxonomy): Bacteria > Pseudomonadati > Pseudomonadota > Gammaproteobacteria > Pseudomonadales > Pseudomonadaceae > Pseudomonas > Pseudomonas sp. NY15181. The sequence continues at coordinate 246,574 of NZ_JBLUPT010000007.1, forward strand.
CAGGATTTGGCGGAAGAAGGCGACGAATTTCCGTACAGATAGAGCGAGGACTACGGGAGGAAGGGAGAACCGGGAGCCACGATGGGCTCCCGGAGGTACTGCGGGTATTGCTCAGCGGTACTCGATGCCAGCCTTTTTGGTGCTGACGCGGGTGCCGGACTTGCCTTCGGTGATGGCCACGATGTTTTCCAGCGAGCCGATCACCGCGTCCTTGCCGGTACTGCGGGCGAACTCGATGGCCGCCATGACCTTCGGCCCCATGGAGCCGGCGGCGAAGCCCAAGCGTTCCAGTTCGTCCGGGTGGGCCTGGGCGATGGCCTTCTGGGTCGGTTTGCCCCAGTCGATGTAGGCCGCGTCCACGTCGGTGGCGATGATCAGGATGTCAGCCGACAGTTCCTGGGCCAGCAGCGAGGAGCAGAGGTCCTTGTCGATCACCGCTTCGACGCCGGAGAGCTTCTTGCCGGACTCGTCATACATGGTCGGGATACCGCCGCCGCCTGCGCAGATGACGATGGTGCCTTTCTCCAGCAGCCATTTGACCGGACGGATCTCGAAGATGCGCTTCGGACGGGGGCTGGCGACCACGCGGCGGAACTTGTCGCCATCGGGAGCAATGCTCCAGCCCTTTTCCTTGGCGAGGGCTTCGGCCTCTTCCTTGGAGTAGACCGGGCCGATCGGCTTGGTCGGGTTCTGGAAGGCCGGGTCCTTGGCGTCGACTTCGACCTGGGTGAGGATGGTGGCGAACGGTACTTCGAACGGCAGCAGGTTGCCCATTTCCTGTTCGATCATGTAACCGATCATGCCTTCGGTCTCGGCGCCCAGAACGTCCAGCGGGTACGGGGAGACCTTTTCATAGGCCGCGCCCTGCAGGGCCAGCAGGCCGACTTGCGGGCCGTTGCCGTGGGCGATCACCAGTTCGTTGCCCGGAGCGACCTTGGCGATCTGCTCGGCGGCGATCTTAACGTTGGCGCGCTGGTTGTCGGCAGTCATGGGCTCGCCACGACGCAGCAGGGCGTTGCCGCCCAATGCGACGACGATACGCATATTCATTACCTCCGAAAGAGTGGAAACGCCCCCGGACCGGCGACGGCGTCGCGGTCCGGGGACGGCCCGGCATTACATGTCGGCGAGGGTCGAAACGAGGATTGCCTTGATGGTGTGCATGCGGTTTTCCGCTTGCTCGAAGGCAATGTTGTAAGGGGACTCGAAGACGTCTTCGGTGACTTCGATGCCGTTCTTCAGGTTCGGGTACTGCTCGGCGATCTGCTTGCCGACCTTGGTTTCGCTGTTGTGGAAGGCGGGCAGGCAGTGCATGAACTTCACGCGCGGGTTGCCGGCGGCCTTCATCATGTCCATGTTGACCTGGTAGGGCAGCAGTTCCTTGATGCGTTCGCCCCAGGCTTCGACCGGCTCGCCCATGGAGACCCACACGTCGGTGTGGATGAAGTCCACGCCCTTGACCGCCACTTTCGGGTCTTCGGTGATGGTGATGCGGGCACCGCTTTCTTCAGCGAACTTCTTGCAGGCGGCGATGTGCTCGTCGGTCGGCCAGAGTTCCTTCGGTGCGGCGATGCGCACGTCCATGCCCAGCTTGGCGCCGATCAGCAGCAGGGAGTTGCCCATGTTGTTGCGGGCGTCGCCCAGGTAGGCGTAGGTGATCTCGTGCAGCGGCTTGTCGCTGTGCTCGCGCATGGTCAGCACGTCGGCCAGCATCTGCGTCGGGTGGTACTCGTCGGTCAGGCCGTTGAACACCGGGACGCCGGCGAATTTCGCCAGTTCTTCGACGATCTCCTGCTTGAAGCCACGGTATTCGATGGCGTCGTACATGCGGCCGAGCACGCGGGCGGTGTCCTTCATGCTCTCTTTGTGGCCGATCTGCGAGGAGTTCGGGTCGATGTAGGTAACGTTGGCGCCCTGGTCATAGGCGGCGACTTCGAAGGCGCAACGGGTGCGGGTCGAGGTTTTCTCGAAGATCAGCGCGATGTTGTTGCCTTTGAGGTGTTGCTGCTCGGTGCCGGTGTACTTGGCGCGTTTCAGGTCGCGGGACAGGTCGAGGAGATAGCGCAGCTCGCGGGTGCTGTGGTGCATCAGGCTGAGCAGGTTACGGTTGTGCATGTTGAAAGCCATGATCTTTCTCCTTGGATGGAATTCTCGGCCTCGCCAGCGGCATTAGTGGCTGGCGAGGTGGACGGCCCCGTTCGGGCCGCCCAGCAGGGTTTGTGCGCTCAGTTGGGATCAGTAATCGACCGGATCACGCAGGATCGGGCAGGTCATGCAGTGACCGCCGCCACGGCCCCGGCCCAGTTCGCCGGCGCTGATGGTGACGACTTCCACACCGGCCTTGCGCAGCAGGGTGTTGGTGTAGGTGTTGCGGTCATAGCCGACTACTACGCCCGGCTCCAGGCAGACCACGTTGTTGCCGTCGTCCCACTGCTCGCGCTCGGCGGCGAAGCTGTTGCCGCCGGTTTCCACGACGCGCAGTTTCTTCAGGCCCAGCGATTCGGCGACGACGGTGAGGAAGTCCTTGTCTTCGCGCTGGACGTTGATGCCGTAGGGGCTCTTCTCGTCCGGACGCAGGACGAAGGGAACGATCTCTTTCACCACTTCCGGGAAGACGGTGACCAGATCGCGGTCGCAGAAGGTGAAGACGGTGTCCAGGTGCATCGCGGCGCGGGACTTCGGCAGACCGGCAACGACGACTTTCTCGGCAGCGCCCTTGGCGAACAGCGCCTGGGCAACCTGGCCGATGGCCTGGCGGGAGCTGCGCTCACCCATGCCGATCAGGACGACGCCGTTGCCGATCGGCATCACGTCGCCACCTTCGAGGGTGGACATGCCGTGGTCCTTGTCCGGATCGCCGTACCAGACTTCGAATTCGGCGTTGGTGAATTCCGGGTGGAACTTGTAGATGGCGGTGGTCAGCAGGGTTTCCTGGCGTCGCGCCGGCCAGTACATCGGGTTCAGGGTCACGCCGCCGTAGATCCAGCAGGTGGTGTCGCGGGTGAACTGGGTGTTGGGCAGCGGCGGCAGCAGGAAGCTGGAGTGGCCCAGGTAGTCGCGGTACATCTTCAGCGCCTTGGCGCCTTCGCTGTCGGGGATGTCGTCAGCGGCCACGCCACCGATGAGGAACTCGGCCAGCTTGCGCGGCTCCAGGCTTTCCAGCCAGCCGCGCAGTTCCTGGGTCAGGCCCAGGCCAACGCTGTCGTTGGTGATCTTGCGGTCGAGGATCCACTTCAGGGCCTCGGGGTTCTGGACGGTCTCGGTCAGCAGGTTGTGCATTTCGAGGACGTCGATGCCACGCTCGCGCATCTTGGTGACGAAGTCGAAATGGTCGCGCTTGGCCTGGTTTACCCAGATTACGTCGTCGAACAGCAACTCGTCGCAGTTGCTCGGGGTCAGGCGTTGGTGGGCAAGTCCAGGCGAGCAGACCATCACTTTGCGCAATTTGCCAGCTTCAGAATGAACGCCAAGTTTGGTTTTTTCCGTGCTCATGAGATGTCTCCAGGAGTTACAGAGTGAGGAAGCCGTCGTAGAGGCCGTAGGCCGCAATCAGGGCGCCGATGACGACACCCGCGAAGATCAGCTTCTCGACATTGGTGAAGATGGGTTGGCCCACTTCATGTTTCGCTTTAGCGAAGAGGATGACGCCCGGCGCGTACAGCAGCGCCGACAGCAGCAGGTATTTCAGGCCACCGGCGTAGATCAGCCAGATGGCATAGATGACCGAGATGGCGGCGATGATCAGGTCCTTGCTGCGATCACCCGGGTCCTTGTCGTAGGTCTCGCCTTTGACTGCCAGCAGCAGGGCGTAGGCGGCGGACCAGAAGTACGGGATCAGGATCATCGAGGTGGCCAGCAGCAGCATCTTGGTGTACGGGTCCATCCCGTCGGAGCTGCCCGAGGTGAAGAAGGTGATCACCAGGAAGACCTGTACGCAGATGTTGGTCAGCCACAGGGCGTTGGCCGGCACCTGGTTGGCGTTCTCCTTGCGAAGGAACTCCGGCATGGTGTGGTCCTTGGCCGCGGCGAACATGATCTCGGCGCACAGCAGGACCCAGGAGAGCAGAGCACCCAGCAAGGAGATCAGCAGACCGACGCTGATCAGCACTGCACCCCAGTGACCGACGACGTGCTCCAGTACCAGGGCCATCGACGGGTTCTGCAGCTTGGCCAGTTCCGGTTGGGTCATCACGCCCATGGACAGTACGTTCACCAGTACCAGCAGGAGCAGTACGGTGATGAAGCCGATCACAGTGGCTTTACCGACGTCGGAACGTTTTTCCGCACGGGAGGAGAAGATGCTCGCGCCTTCGATGCCGATGAACACCCAGACGGTGACCAGCATCATGTTGCGCACCTGATTCATCACGCTGCCCAGGTCCGGATTGCTTGCGCCCCAGATGTCAGCGCTGAAGATGTCCAGCTTGAAGGCGAACAGGCAGATCAGGATGAACAGGAACAGCGGGACGATCTTCGCCACCGTGGTGATGGTGTTGATGAACGTCGCCTCCTTGATCCCGCGCAGTACCAGGAAGTGCAGGGCCCACAGCAACACCGAGGCACAGATCACTGCCGCGAGGGTGTCGCCCTTGCCGAAGATCGGGAAGAAGTAGCCCAGGGTGCTGAACAGGAGGAGGAAGTAACCGACGTTGCCGAGCCAGGCGCTGATCCAGTACCCCCAGGCCGAGGAGAAGCCCATGTAGTCGCCGAAGCCAGCCTTGGCGTAGGCGTACACACCACCATCGAGTTGAGGTTTGCGGTTGGCCAGGGTCTGGAAGACGAATGCGAGTGTCAGCATCCCGACCGCGGTAATGGCCCAACCGATGAGGATGGCACCGACGTCTGCGCTGGCGGCCATGTTTTGCGGGAGGGAGAAGATACCCCCGCCAATCATGGAGCCGACGACCAGGGCAGTCAGCGCGCCGAGTTTTAATTTTTGGCTGCTTTCTTGCGACATTTAAGAATCTCCCTATAGGAAGTTGGAGAGTGTAGCTATTAGGCGCCGCTTGTCAGGGACACTCCCTGATGTAGGTCAATAGCTTGCTATCCAATGTTTTCGAACGGTACTCCGTCATCCGTTCACCCCGCAGACAAGATAGAAGGACTTTTCCAGTAATGCCCGATTTAGAGAGGGTTTCGTGAAAGTTTGATCGCGTTGATATGACCGCGTCATGACAGTTTAGGAGCGGGTCATTCAGGCGTGCTGGGGTATGCGGGGCGTGTAGGCGGTGCGCTGGCGGCGAACGGTAGTTTTCCGTCGATGGACGGTTAGGGAGGGCTGTAGGAACAATCTGATGCAAGTGGGAGCCGCGCAGGGCGGCCGGGATCCCTCGGGGGGATTGGCCGGGGCAGGGTCACTGCACCCGGCTGGGCGCCGAAGGCGCTGGATGGCATGGAGGCCGGAGGACACCGCCGGGTTTGTGGCCCGGAGGGCGTGCCGCAAGCAGATAGGGCACGAAGTAACGCGCTGGGCGCATCGGTAAATGAACAGCAAGGGGTGTGCCAGTCTGCCGCACCCCCGGTTTCCGGGCCTGGCCTGACGCAATCGCCAGCCGAATAGGCGGATTCTTGCTCAGCCTTCGGCATCGTCGGCGGGATTCCCGCCACCGGAGAACAGCAGTCCGTGCTTGCGCAGCTTGTCGTGCAGGGTCTTGCGCGGCACGCCGAGAGCTTCGGCGAGGCTGCGCAGCGAGTTGTGCGGACGGCTCATCTCGGCGGCGATCAACGAACGCTCGAAGGCTTCGACCTGTTCGTTCAGCCCCGCGCCGGCAGCGGCTGGGGCCGCCTGGCCGCCACTCTCGTCGAGCCCCAGGTCCAGCCCCAGCGCATAGCGTTCCGCGGCGTTCTGCAGTTCGCGCACATTCCCCGGCCAGCCGTGGGAGAGCAACTGTGCGCGCTGTGCGGAATCCAGGGGGCGCACTGCCAGGCCATGCCGCTGCGCACCGCGCTCGGCGAAGTGCTGGAACAGTAGCAGGATGTCGTCGCCGCGCTCGCGCAGCGGCGGGATGCGCAGGCTGGCGACGTTCAGGCGGTAATACAGGTCGGCGCGGAAGCGGCCTTCGTCGGAGGCCAGGCGCAGGTCCTCCTTGGTCGCTGCGATGATGCGGATATCCAGCGGGATGAGCTGGTTGGAGCCCAGGCGTTCTACCGTGCGCTCCTGTAGAAGGCGCAGCAGCTTGACCTGCACATCCAGGCTCATGCTTTCGATTTCGTCGAGGAACAGCGTGCCGCCATTGGCGTATTCGAATTTTCCGATGCGCCGTTTCTGTGCACCGGTGAAGGCGCCCTGCTCATGGCCGAACAGCTCGCTTTCCACTACCGATTCGGCCAGTGCGCCGGCGTTGATGGCGACGAAGGGGCCGTTGCGGCGGCTGGACAGATCATGCAGGGCACGGGCGACCACTTCCTTGCCGGAGCCGGTCTCACCGAGGATCAGCACGTCCGCCTGGATCGCCGCCAGCGAGGCGACCTGCTGCTGCAGGCGCTGCATGGGGGCGGACTGGCCGACCAGGCGGCCACGCAACTCCTTCTGTTCGGACAGCGCCAGGCGCAGGCTGCGGTTCTCCAGCACCAGGCGACGTACGTCGAGGGCACGGCGTACGCTGTCGAGCAATGCATCGCTGGGGAAGGGTTTTTCCAGGAAGTCGTAGGCGCCCGAGCGCATGGCCTTGACCGCCAGCGGGACGTCGCCGTGTCCGGTGACCAGGATCACCGGCAGCTCGGCATCCTGGGCGTGCAACTGCTCAAGCAGTTGCAGGCCGTCGATGCCGGGCATGCGGATATCACTGACGATCACCCCGGGCCAATCACGCGCCTGTTGGGTGTCGAGCTGGCGCGCATCGGCCAGGGCGACGACCTTGAAGCCGGCCAGATCGAGGGTCTGGCACAGCGCCTGGCGTAGATGCGGATCGTCGTCGATCAACAGCACCTGGGTGGTGGAGTCGAAAGGCGCTGCGGAACTCATGCGCGGGTTTCCTCCTGCGGCGTCGAAGTCACGCCGGGTATGCCCGGCAACAGGTGCAATTGTACGAGAGCGCCGCCCTCGGGGTGATTACCCAATTCCAGGTGCCCGCCGAGAGTCCGTAACAGGGTGTCGCAGATGGCCAGGCCGAGGCCGAGGCCCTTGGCGCTGGTCTTGGTGGTGAAGAACGGCTCGCGGGCGTGGGCCAGCGCCTGCTCGGAGAAACCTGGACCGTTGTCGCGCAGGGACAGGATGATGCGCCCGGGCGTCTGCTCGGCCGTCAGCCAGATGCGTCGCGGTGGCGCCTTCTCGGTGAGCGCGTCGAGGGCGTTGGACAGCAGGTTGGAGAGAATCTGCCGCAGCCGGGTCTCACCGGCCTGGACCCAGATCACCGCATCCGGCAGGTCGCGCAGCAGCTCCACGTTCATCGCTTGGCGGCGCGGCGCGACCAGCGCCAGGGCATCGTTGATCGCCGGTTGCAGGGCGACGTTTTCCGGCGCGCGTCGCGCTCCCCGGGCATAGGCCTTGAGATGGCCGATGATCGAGGCCATGCGCCCGGTCAGTTCGCCGATCTGCTGCAGGTTGCCGCGGGCGTCGTCGTAGCGCTCGTGATCGAGCAGTACGCGGGCGTTGTCGGCGTAGCTGCGGATCGCCGCCAACGGCTGGTTGAGCTCGTGGCTGATGCTGGCGGACATGGTGCCCAGGGCGGTCAGCTTGCCGGCCTGCACCACTTCGTCCTGGGCATGCATCAGTTCGCGCTGTGCCTGCTCGCGGTTGCTGACTTCTTCCTGCAAGCGGCTGTTGGCGCCCTCCAGTTCCTGGGTGCGTTCCTGCACCCGCAGCTCCAGTTCGTGCTTGGCCTGTGCTTCGAGTTCGATGCGTTCCAGGTAGTGGCGGCGGCTGATGGTCAGCAGCGACAGCAGCAGGAGCAGTGCGATGAGGGTGGCCGCGCCGATCAGCACGAAGCTGCGCACCGGTCCGTCGACCTGAGTGCGGGGGGTGTAGATGCTGACGGTCCAGCCGGTCTCCGTCAGTTCGCGGCTCTGGCTGATCCAGCGGCGCTGGTCGATCTTCAGTGGCAGCGGATGCAGGACCGGGTACGGAATGTTCTCGGCGATCTCGCGCTGCTTGGCCGGCGACAGCTCCCGGCTGGCATGGAAGCGCCAGGCGTTGTTGGACGAGAGGATGACCACGCCATCGCTATCCATCACCAGCAGTTGGTCGGGTGTATTGCCCCACAGCTGCTCCATGTGCTCCAGATCGACCTTCACCACCAGCACGCCCAGCAACGTTTCCCCGTCACGCACCTCGCTGGCGAAGAAGTAGCCACGGCGCTTGGAGGTGGTGCCCAGGCCGAAGAAGCGCGCCGGGCGACCCTGCATCGCTTCCTTGTAGTAGGGACGGAACGAGAAATTGCGGCCGACGAAGCTGTCGGGCTGGTCCCAGTTTGAGGCGGCGCGGGTCAGGCCGTCCGGTTGCATCAGGTAGATGACATCGGCGCCGGTGCGTCCGCGAATCCGCGCCAGTTCGAGGTTGGCGGCCTTCTGCAGGGCCAGGTCGCCGGGAGACTGCAGCGTCGCCCGCAGCGTGGGCAGTTCGCCGAGGATCGGCGGCAGGTCCTCGTAGCGGCGCAGCGTGCCAAGCAGGTTGGCGACGTAGAGGTCGAGGGTCTGCTGGTTCTGCTGGCCTATCTGCTCGCTGTAGTAGCGCTCGGCGAGGTGGTGGAGGGGCCAGAGCAGCGGTGCCAGCAGAAGCATGAGAAGGGCCAGCGAGCGCCAGCGGGTGAGGTGATGGTTCAAGTCGGCATACGTCGCGTGGGGTCGTGTCCGCTGTGGATGCTACACCGATCAGTGCTGGGGAGGCTGCAGCAAGCGGATTCGCTTGTCGTATCAGAAGGGTGGCCCGGTGTCGGTGCCCTGGAGAGGTGGCTGGTTTTTGCCAGAGCACCGGCACCTCTGCTCAGAGCTCGCGCGAGGGCATCGACACGGGGCTTTCAGCCGAAGAGTTCGGCGTCCGCCAGCCGACGGCCTTCGCGGTCCTTCCCGGAGAGTGTGGGCTCGCCATCGAGCGGCCAGTCGATGGCCAGTTCCGGATCGTCCCAGGCGATGCAGCGTTCGTGCTCAGGGGCCCAGTAGTCCGTGGTCTTGTAGAGGAACTCAGCACTGTCGCTGAGTACCAGGAAGCCGTGGGCGAATCCCTCGGGAACCCACATCTGCAACTTGTTCTCTTCGCTAAGGAGTTGACCGACCCACTGACCGAAGGTTGGTGAGCTGCGGCGGATGTCCACGGCGACGTCGAACACCTCGCCGTGGACTACGCGCACCAGTTTTCCCTGGGCCTGATGGATCTGGTAGTGCAGCCCGCGCAGCACTCCGCGGGATGAGCGGGAATGGTTGTCCTGAACGAAATCGACCTTGCGAGCTATCGCCTGCTCGAACTTCTGCTGGTTGTAGCTTTCGAGAAAGAAGCCACGACTGTCGCCGAAGACTTGAGGTTCGATCACTAGAACATCGGGGATGGCCAGCGGGGTGACTTTCATCAGTAGACCGTTTGCGTCAAAAGGTGTTGGAGATACAGACCGTAGCCGCTTTTGGACAGCGGTGCAGCCAGACGTTGTAGGTCTTCCGGACTGATCCAGCCCTGGCGGAAGGCAATCTCCTCCGGGCACGCTACCTTGAGTCCCTGTCGGTTCTCCAGGGTGGCTATGAATTGGCTGGCGTCGAGCAGCGACTCGTGGGTGCCGGTGTCCAGCCAGGCATAGCCGCGGCCCATGATTTCTACCGACAGTTCGCCCTGCTCCAGGTAGTGGCGATTGACGTCGGTGATCTCCAACTCTCCGCGCGCGGAAGGGCGGAGGCTCTTGGCGATTTCGACGACACGCTGGTCGTAGAAATACAGCCCTGTCACGGCATAGCTGGATTTTGGCTGTGTGGGTTTTTCTTCCAGACTGATGGCCTTGCCGCCTGCGTCGAACTCCACAACGCCGTACCGTTCGGGGTCATGCACGTGGTATGCGAAGACGGTGGCGCCGCTTTTCTGCTGCATGGCGCTGGCCAGGAGCTCCTGCAGGTGGTGGCCGTGGTAGATGTTATCGCCCAGCACCAGAGCGCAAAGGTCGTCACCGATGAACTCCTTTCCGATCAGGAGCGCCTGGGCCAGGCCGTCCGGCGAGGGTTGCACGGCATACTGCAGGTTCAGGCCCCATTGGTTGCCGTCGCCGAGCAGTTGGTCAAAGCGCGGAGTGTCCTGAGGCGTAGAGATGATCAAAATGTCGCGGATGCCCGCCAGCATCAGTGTGCTCAGCGGGTAATAGATCATCGGCTTGTCGTACACCGGCAGCAGTTGTTTGGAGATGGCCAAGGTCGCTGGGTGCAGGCGCGTGCCCGAGCCACCGGCCAGGATGATTCCTTTGCGTTTCATACTGTTCCCTGATCCACGAGCTCTCTGATCATGCGCTGGACGTGGTACTTCCAGTCGGGGAGCACCAGGTTGAAAGTGTGTTGCAACTTGCCGTTGGCCAGGCGCGAGTTGGCTGGGCGTCTGGCCGGCAGTGGGTACTCATTGGTGGAGATTGGCGTCACGCGCTCTGGGGGCGCGCGTAACTTGACGCCCAGGCGGACGGCCTCGGCGATAACGAACTGCGCGTAGCGGTGCCAACTGGTTTCGCCACTGGCCACCAGATGATAGGTACCGCTGGCTTGGGCGCGCAGATTGGCGTCCTGGGCCAGCTGTTGCAAGGCCAGGGCTGTGACATCTGCGATCAGTTCGGCGCTGGTCGGTGCGCCAAACTGATCGGCAATCACTCGAAGTTCGTCGCGCTCCTTGGCTAGACGCAGCATGGTCTTGGCGAAATTGGCGCCGCGGCATGCGTATACCCAGCTGGTGCGGAAGATAAGGTGGCTACAGCCACTGTCCCGAATAGCCTGCTCGCCTTCCAGCTTGGTTTGGCCGTAGATACTCAGCGGACCAGTGGCGGCGTCCTCGTCGAAAGGATTGCTCCCGCTGCCATCGAAGACGTAGTCCGTCGAGTAGTGCACCAGCCACGCCCCCAGTTCGTTGGCCGCGTTGGCCAGGACGGCGAGTGCTTCGGCATTTATCCGGCGGGCACTGTCGATGTCGCTTTCGGCCTTGTCCACTGCCGTGTAGGCGCCGGCGTTGACGATCACGCTGGGTCGCTCAGCAGCGACGAGCCTTGCCAGGCCTTGCAAGTCGCCCAGGTCAGCGCTCTGCCGACCGCAGATCGTAAGCGGTGAGAGGGGGGACAGGGCACGTTGTAGCTCCCAGCCGACCTGCCCATTGGCACCCAGCAGAAGAATCTTTTTCATGCGTATTGCTTACCTACCCATTCCCGGTATGCGCCGCTGGTCACGTTATTCACCCAGTCCTGATGCTCCAGGTACCAGCGTACGGTCTTGCGGATGCCGGTCTCGAAGGTTTCAGCGGGCTTCCAGCCGAGTTCGCGCTCCAGGCGAGACGCGTCTATGGCATAGCGGCGATCATGGCCTGGGCGGTCCTTTACGAAGGTGATCTGCTCACGATAGCTCCTTCCATCGGCCCGAGGCTTTTCCTGATCGAGGATGTCGCAGAGCGTGTGGACCACCTCGAGATTGGCCTTCTCGTTCCAGCCTCCAACATTGTAGGTCTCGCCCAGTTGGCCGGCTTCCAGTACTCGCCGTATGGCCGCGCAGTGGTCTTTCACGTACAGCCAGTCGCGAATCTGCTGGCCGTCGCCATAAATCGGCAGAGCCTTGCCGGCCAGGGCATTGTGGATGACCAGAGGGATCAGCTTCTCGGGGAAGTGGTAGGGGCCGTAATTGTTTGAACAGTTTGTCGTCAGTACCGGCAACCCATAAGTGTGATGATAGGCGCGAACCAGGTGGTCGGATGCAGCCTTGGATGCCGAGTAGGGGCTGTTGGGCTCGTACCTGTTGCTTTCGCGGAAGGCCGGCTCGCCGACATCCAGCGATCCGTAGACTTCATCGGTGGACACATGGAGGAAGCGGAAGCGCGCCTTGTCCTCGTCTTGCAGGGCATTCCAGTACGCTCGGACCGCTTCCAGCAGGCGGAATGTGCCCACGATGTTGGTCTGGATGAAGTCTTCCGGGCCATGGATGGAACGGTCCACATGGGATTCCGCTGCAAAGTTCAGCACGGCGCGCGGCTGGTACCTGGCCAGCAGGCTCGTGACCAGTTCGCCGTCTCCGATGTCGCCCTGCACGAATGCATGTCGTTCGTCGCCGTTCAGGCTGGCCAGATTCTGGAGGTTGCCGGCGTAGGTCAGTTTGTCGAGGCTGATGACCTTTTCGTCATGGCCGGCCAGCCAGTCGAGCACGAAGTTGGCGCCGATGAAGCCGGCACTGCCGGTGACAAGAATAGTCATGTTGTCTTGGCCCTCATTAAATCGTCTGGAGGAAGCTTGGGACTGGGGTTGTCGGCAAGAGAATGGGTGTGTTCTCGGCGAGAGTGGTAGCGATTAGCAGAAACGCAATTTTGATGGGCTACCGCTGGGTCATTCGCCGTCTTATCCAAGGTATTTTAGATCGCTTAGGGCTGTGCTTCAGGCTATGCCTGCATTACGCAAGGGAGCGCCAGTACTCCGCCGTCACGCGACAAGTGACAAGCGACAAACAGTGGAAAATGGGCGGGGGAGTGAGCAGTGAACCAAGACCCGTTCGGGCATTTAGGGGCGGAAGGGGGTGCGCCATAGCCCCGTGATGGCCAGTCAGGCGAAGTCTGGTATCTAGACACAAAAAATCGCCAGCGCCTCAAGCCGCCAATCCGGGCGGCGCGAAATTTAAAGCTGACTACCAGGCTCAACCCTTTCTCGATTCGGCACTGACTAGAATTGAGTCATCCCAGAGATAGCCGTACAACGCAACAGGCAGGCGAGGGTCATTCCATACAATTCCGTCGAAGTAGGAATTGAATTCTCTCAGGAAATGTATTACCTGCGGATCAGCACCTTGGCAGTCCAGCACGCAATACAATCCATTTTCCCAGCAGGTCTTGAGCGAGCTGAGGGACAAGGGGAAATCCCGTCCTGTGAACGTCCTGTAGTCTTTCCACTTGAAGTTATCCGCTCCATTCCTGAGCCAGCGAGTGGAGTAACGACGGCGAACCAGGTTGGTTTTCCTGAATTGCGCAACGGCATCGCCTTGGGTGACCGAGCCAGAATGTACGCGATGTCGATACAGGGGCTTATCCAGATAGTGAATCCGGTGTTCTTCGGCGATCTTCAGCGCGAGATCCCAATCCTGCACACCTGAAAACTCCGAATTGCTGCCACGGACCTTCTGGTACACGGAACGGCGGATGACCTTCAGATGCGAAGCCACCATGCCATCGAGCAGGTCAGTACGGATGCGCTCCTGCGTCGAGAAGTGCAGATTGGCATAGCCGCCATAACGAGCCACGCGAACAGGCTGCCCCTTCTCGTCCACGTCTGTGCGGTCGGTGAAGACATAGTCCACTTCCGGATGCGCCTGCAAGCAATCGCGCACTGCTGCCAGGGCGCCGGGCTCCAACTCGTCATCGCAATCGAGGAATGCCACGAACTCACCGCGCGCCAGGTCGACGGCCACGTTTTGCGTTTGGCTGATCCCGCCGTTGCTGGGTTGGATTTGAATCCGTAGACGTGAATGGCGGGCCATCAGCGCATTCAGCAAGTCGGTTACGCGCGGGTCCGGCGACGCATCGTCCACGCAAACGATCTCCATCGAAACATCGCCCTGCTTGGCCAGCGACGCGAGGCAGCCTGGCAGGTACTGGTAATGGCCATAGATGGGGATCACAACTGAAATCAGCGGAGCCTCTGCATCCCTGGGAAGCACTTCCAGTTGGCGAAGAATCTGCTGAGGGTCGACAGATATCGGTGCGGCAAGCGGCTTCGCCTCCATCTTCTGCTGGTCTGGGCGGGCGTGGATCGCCGCGATCTCCTGTCTGTAGGTCGGATGTGCTCGATAGCACTGCTCGAACCACGAGACCACTGATTCGAAGAACAACGGCTCGCGCCCTGCAAGCATGCCATCGATCTTGAGCCCGGCCTGTAGCCAGGATCGTCCCATGTTGACGTACGAACGTCGCATGCTGCCTTCGTGTTGGCGGTACATGGCCCAATGGCCATGAATGTAGCCAAAGCGCGTTCCGGCCATGGCCAGTGACGTCCAGAACAGCCAATCCTCTTTGGCCCGGGCGTGCGTGTCGAAAGGCACATCGCCGAACACCTTGCGCCGGAACAGGCCGCAATGGATGGGGACGGAGAAACCACGCTCCCAGTGGTACAGGAAATCCTGTTCGCTCAGGTCGAACTGTGCAATGGCTTCGCCGGCCTTCGAGAAGATGGTGCGGGACTCGTCGCACAGCAAGAAGTTGCAGACCGAGACATCCAGGTGCGGACTCACCTGCAACTGCGCGACTTGAGCATCGATCTTGCCGGGAGTCAGCAGATCGTCCGCATCCAGCAGCTGGATGAACTGTCCCCGAGCCATAGCGATGCCGCTGTTGCGCGCCCCGGATAGCCCCTGGTTGGCTTGCCGATGAATGCGCACCACGCCTGGCGCCATCCGTTCAGCTTCGGCGAGAAGCCGATCAGTTTTCGGATCGGTACTGCCGTCATCAACCACGATGATTTCCAGCGAGTGACGTGACGCGGCAAGTACCGAAGCAACCGACTCCGGCAGGTAGCGTGCCTGGTTGTAGCAAGGGATTACCACAGAGACGAGCGGTGCGCTTTCGCTGGCCACAGCCTGCTCCGCCGGAGCACGGGCTGCCAGGGGAGACGACTCGCCCACGTACCCTGGTACGTCATTCAGCGCGCTGACGAAACTGTCCCAGCCATGGCGCGTCAGTACCCGCTCCAGCATCCGGGCCGCACGGGCTTCGGCCTCCTGGGGCGCGTCACTCAGGGCCCGCAGGGCCTGCTCGTAGTCGCTGACGCCAGGGCGTTCCGGCAGCGGGTAGCCGGTCTCTGTAGACACCAACTCGCCCACCCCGCCCACTGTCGGGGCAATTACAGGAATGCCCAATGCACCCACTTCGATAAGTATGTTGGGCATCCCCTCCCAACGGGAGGTGAATACGAAGGCATCGAAGTCGAAGCGCTCCAGCCATTCCAGTGGGGACGAGAAGGGGCCTTCGTAACTCAGGTTGGGCAACGTCGGAAGCGCGGCTCCGCTCTCAAGCACCACCTGGCCGAAAACGCGAAAGTCGGCGAAGGTGCAACGGCGCACCACATCCAGGAACAGGTCGACCCGTTTCTCAGCATCGAGTCTTCCGGCCCAGAGAATCTGGGGACGTTCCTTTCTCTGGCCGGACTCCTCCCGCCAATGGCGCTGACGTCGCGCGAGACGCTGATGGCCCAGCTCCAGCCCTGCGCCGTGAAGCAGTCGGCAGGGCTGGTACAGCGCGGCCATTCGTGCCTGCTCCTCGTCGGGCAGCTCGTACTCCCGAATGGCATCGTCAATGAAGCGCTGATTATCCGAAAGAAGGCCCGCGAGATGAGGCATGCCCTTTTTCAGGAAATAAGCCGCGTAACCGATCTTCTGTTGGCCGTCGGGCGTGAACTGGAAAGCAAAAATGCTGGCGAAGATCCGCGTGAATCGCTTCAGGCGCTCGCCCTCGGCCAGAATCAGGTGCCAGGCCACCTCACTGTTGATGTTGTGGAAACACCCAGGTTGAGCAGCCAGCAGCAATTCCCGCAGCAGGGCTTGTTTGCGGGCATGGCTCAAGTCATCGGCCAGGTAGTCGTCGAACACTACAAGGTGCACCCCATCGGGTATCACCATGCGGTCACTGATGAGCTTGCGGTCGGTAAGCAGCAGGACAACGGACTGGTCAGGGCGAAGCTGGCGCAATGCGCGGCACAGGTTCATGGCCACCATTTCCGCCCCACCGGTCGCCAGGAACGGCAAAGCGATCCAGTTGTCGGGTGGGCCATATTGTTGAGCGTGCCTGCTGATCGATTGCAGGATGTTCGCCAGAGCGACTTCCCGCACCGTATCGCTCTTGAGTGCTCCCCGATTCTCGGTAGGGAGCAATACAGCCCCCAATGCCTGGGCGAAAGCTCGCGGAGTGGAGGCCGAATTGATCGCCTGCAGCAGTGGAGTAAGCCGCTCCCTTAAACGCCACTTGATGGTTTGCGGCAAGGGTAATTGGTGATAAACCCTCCGGGCGACTGCATAAAGCTTTGGCGATAGAAACCGCATCAATTCAACCTTTCACTCACAACTTGAGAAATAGATCAGATTCACAGGCACAGGAATCACTTCCGCCGAAATCGTTGTAGAAAACGACCGATACTGGATCTAATTTTTTCTGGTATCGGTAGGCGGCGCGCCAAACGCTGTGTCATCGCAAAAATTCCGACTTTGCCATGAGAGTCGAAATGGCCGGAGCGGACGAAGCGAGTCATCCCTCTCAAGGGGCGCGTGAGTCGCCACGAGCGGCTGCGATATATCTCGGCCAGCGTCCCTTCCGCTGAACTAAGTCGAGTTTGGACCGACTTGATATCTGCGTGTTGCAAATGTGCGTGATGCCCGATTTCAGTAATCTGTGAAATAAGCGCATCGATTTGTCCGGTTAGAATATCGTTTTCGGCGCGGGCTTCAGCGAATTGGTTTTCGGCGACACTCGCACGCGTACGTTGCTGATGCACTTCGTTTCCAAGCTCGGTGACCTGCTGGTTGAGTGCGCCGATTTGCCCTGCCAGAGCATCGCTCTCGAACTGAGCCTCAACTAGCGCATTCTCCGCCGTTTCTGCGCGTTGAAATTGAAGCTGACTTGCACGGTCGAGTTCATTGAGTCGTGCAGAAAGGGTATCAACTTCTCTGACGAGGTCCTCCTGCCGAACTTTCGTTGCAGAAAGTTCGTCTGCCTTGTTATCTGCGCATTGACGATGCCAGTCGATGTCCCGTAGGGCGTCGGCAAGCCTGTCCTCCAGCGTCGGTGTTCCCTTGAAGAAAAATGGCCAGGGTGCGGGTCCGTCCGGGTTGCCGGGAATCAAGCACAGGTTATTGACTTCAGGATGGTTGATTAGTTCGCGCAACAGCAGAGTGCGCCAACTGGCACGTCTTTCCAGATTAAATCCGTGATCCGCAAGTTTGGGAGCCTGTATGAAGTCTTCCAGGCTTTGTGTGACTTGCAGGGCTTTCGATTTCTGATCGTAAAAGGAATTGCTGCTGCGTAACCAGCACGGAATGCCCGCGAGCTGTAACCAGAGCGCTACATGGTAGGAGCAGGAGTAACCGACCTGGCCAGTTATTTTTGGCTGATCGCGATCAGCCGGATTCGCAAAAATCAGCCCAACTAGATCAATAAATCGTGCGTCATAAAACGGGAATTGAGCGTCGAGTCTCTTGATCGTTTCGAAGGTGTCGACAACCTCTTGGCGTTTGTCCCGGAACGCCTGGAATATTGTAATTTGTTCCTTAGCGGGAGTCGTGGCCTGCAGAGCGCTCAGTTCAGCCTGTAGGGATAGATTAGCGGTGTAGTCCGACGCATTAAGATGCAATAGCAGGCCGTCGCCGCGCTTCAATCGGGTGCGTTGGGCAAGATCCTGTAGTGCTTCGGTCGCATCATCAAAGGAGTAATGAGGTTCGAAGCCCGCTTCCATCAACCATTGTCGCGAAAGTTCGTCCCTCACACCAAAGAGCGTTGGCGAAAATTCCTTGATATGTTGAGCAACCTTCTCCTGATAGGGGGTCGTCACTTGTTGCCCCGAGACGAAGTACCCTATTCCAGGTGTCAGGCGAAGGAAGTAACTGGCAACCGAAAGGACAAAGTCCCCCCACATGTTGTTGAGGTGCCCGCCTCCATAGAGATGAACGGCGGAAAGATTCCGAATTTCGCCAACCGGACTCAGTTTTGGAGAGTTTTCGTCGAGAACGAGGGGGTAGTCGGCAATATAGATTATAGCGTCAGCGCCATATGCCGATCTGGCCCATTGGGGAAAGCTGGGAAACCCGATGGAATTTGCCGCCATGACTGAAATAGTGGCGTATCGCTCCGTCTCTTTGGCTAGGCGAATGGTGTTCAGATGTTGCAGCACGTCGCCAAAGTTGCCATAGCCAAAGTCGCCACCAATCAGTATGATCTTCTGTTGCGTATTTTTTAGAACACTCAGGCTGGACTCATCTGCATAAAGGTAGAGATTGCTCATAGTTATTTTTACGCCGTTAAATTTCAAAAAACCTCGGAGACTCTCTGGAAGAACTCATGTTCCCCATGTCTCTCTTGTATAAGCGCACGTGCATTTTCTCGTACGGAGGAAATCAGGGACCATCGATCATACATGCGTTTCACGGTCTCTACATAAGCCCCTACCAAGGCGGCTTCATCGACCAGGTTAGGAACCAAGTAGCCTGTCTTTCCATCTAAAACAGCTTCGGAAATTCCTCCTATGTCCGGAGCAATGACTGGAAGTCCCGCTCCCATAGCTTCCAGGATGATATTTGGCAAGCCGTCGAACGCGCTCGTGTAGAGAAGTGCGTCGTATTGATCGATAGGAAGATCGGCGAATTTTGAGAACTCGCCCTTCCAGGTCAGTCCCAGGACATCAAAAAGCGCCGGGCTGTAAGGGGGTTCGATATGCCCATAAACATCAATGCACAGGTCAGGCATGCTTCGACGCAATGCTTCCGCTGCCAAGCGCATCAGGTCCGGTCGTTTCTGTGTGGAAACCCGCGATGCCCATAACAAGCGCATGCGAGGCTTTTCGATGTTGGTAGAGAGTTCGCGTGAGCTGTTGCAGCGCGCATAAATCACATGATATTTGGAGTCTTGCTGTCCGAGGAACTCAGAGTCTTTTAGTCTTATGGATTGACAATCTGAAACAAGCTTGTCAATGAAAGCGATGTTTCGGCGCAAGAATTTTGCACCCCAGGCACTCGGGACGCGATAGTCGCGCCAACTATGGTTGTCGTCACAGAAACGATAATAGATAGTCTCCAGTCTGACAGACAGTGCTGGGCCATAGCTATCCATTAAGTTGTGAGCGAACTCACTTGCCTTAAGGTGCAGGCGAGCGTCCTGGGTGACGGTTGCAAGGATGGCGCGAACAGCAAGAGCGTTTCTGTCCGCATCATTCAATGAGGGGAAGCTGTTGAACAGGTCGACGAACACACTGCCTTTAGGTAGTAAAGAGGCCCATTCGTGCTTGCTCGCAGCCTGCCCTGTCAGAACCAGTATCCGTTTAGAGATACCTTGGCTCTGTAGGTTTTCCAGTATTTGAAGAATATATTTTTCCGCACCGCCAGGCTTGAGCCATGGCAGGAGCACTACGTCGGTGAAAGGCCGGGGGCCGAGCAGTCCGTACAGCCTTTCAAGTCGAAATCCCCAATGCTGTCCATCCCACGGAACGGGGCAATAGCTAGGCGCGCTCTCTATGCGTTGCGGCTCAATTTCCGGGTCGAGTGCAGCCGCTTCTGCTATATCCCTTGCCATCCCTTCCAGGGCCAGCAATTCTTGCGCAAAATTTCTCCCATGGAGGTATTGGCGTTCACGCAAGAAGGATTCCCAAGCGGGGTGCTCATCCCGTGCTCTTACCATAAAGTCGCGGAAGTACGACGGCTCAAACAGCGGTAAGTGCGGAATCAGTCGCGCGGAAACCGCGTTGGCCTGCTTAAGGAGGCTATCCCCTCGCTGTCGGTAGAAAAATACCGTGCCGGGAGCAACTAGGAAGGTGAAACCGGCGGCGAGCAAGCGGCAATTGAAATCCCAGTCCTCATAGGCAAACCCAGTTGTGACCTTGAGATCAAGGTAGCGCAACTCTTTAAATACGGAGGTTCTTACAAATATCCGGGATACATAGGGGTGCTGGAAAGCAAAGTCTGCCGCAGTCAGCCACTCTGAGCCAAAATAGCGCGCAACATGATAGTGGCTGCCGAATGCAGCGAGATATTCGATAAAGACCGCGACGTTCTTGTCAGGGTGTTTGCGCGCTGTCTGTACGAGTTGGACGATGGCGTTGCGTGCAGCCAGATCATCCGCATCGGCAGTCCAGACAAATTCCCCGTCGGCCAATGCTACGCCGGCATTGCGTGCTAGGCCTAGCGAGCCTACGTCGACTTCAGTCGTCTTGATCGCTGTAAAGCTTTTGAGCGGTGTTGACTGAAATACAGCCAAGGTCGCCGCGTCGCTTCGATCGAATACGACTACCAACTCGACGGTGATTCCATGTCGGGCCGCCTCGCTAGCACAGGCATCCAATGAATAAAGCGTGGGCCTCAGGTAAAGAGATTCCCTATGAATATTCAAAACAATGCTAACGTCCATTTTCATCCTTGGTATGTCACTTCGAATGGCATTTTAAATTTAAACCACATGGGATTCTCATTGTCGGTGAGCACATCGAACACCATGGCTAGTTCATCGGCAAACACCACCACATTGTCGCTACGATCCCACTTGCTGACCTGATTTATCCGGAGGGCAACCGAATAGGACTGCCCTCCCCGCAACAACATGCTCGACATGAAGGTGAAGCGCACCTTCTGACCGGCAGCGAGGTTGAGGCTTTGGCGATGGGTATTGAAATAGCTTTCCCCGGTCAGTTCCTGGCCGAACTGATCCTTGATCAGGAATCCGACGCTGATATTCCGGACCGCTTGATGCGCCTCCAGATCAAACTCCAGGGCGAACCGCTCTCCTTGCTGCAGGTAGTCGGTTATCTGGCCCTGTGAGTTTCTGACTTGCTTGGTGAGTACCGATAGAACGGATCCACCATCCAGGGCAGTGGGCGTGGTGGCGTTTTCAGTCGTCTCGGCCGTCGCAGCATGTTCAACGTGCTCCGGAGAGTCGGGTACCTGCATCTCGGGAGTCTCTGGGACTTCATGGTGCTGGGCAGATTGCAATGTGATCCGGTTATGCTCGATGAACACGTCATTCATATAGGCGTTGGTCACCTCAGTGACTCCGCCTTGCATCTTGATGGTTCCTTTCTCGAGCCAGACGGCTTCGTCACAAAGGGCACGTACGGCTTCGATGGAGTGGCTCACGAAAAGAACGGTGCAGCCGCTTTCCATCAGGGTGCGCATTCTGGCCATGCTTTTGTGCTGGAACCATGCGTCCCCCACACTCAATGCCTCGTCCACGATAAGGATGTCCGGTTCCACGTTGACGGCCACTGAGAAGGCCAGTCGCGCGAACATGCCGCTGGAATAAGTCTTGACGGGCTGGTGGACAAAATCACCGATATCGGCAAAGGCGAGAATGTCATCGAGCTTTCTGCTGACCTCCTCCGGAGAAAGTCCAAGAATCTGACCATTCAGGTAGATATTCTCGATGCCGGTGAATTCAGGGTTGAAGCCGGATCCCAACTCCAGCAGTGCAGCTACTCTACCGTTGACCTCGACATCGCCATGACTTGGTGAAAGCGTCGCGCATATAATCTGCAGAAGTGTTGATTTGCCAGCCCCATTCTTGCCCAGAATGCCAATGACCTTTCCTCTGGGGATGGAGAACGAAACATCCCTGATTGCCCAGAATTCTTTGAAATAGCTCTTTCCAAAACGCCCCAAGAGCATCTGCAGCAGTCGATGATGAGGTTTCTCATATATCTGGTAGCACTTCCCCAGATTTTGAACACGGATAGAGAAGTCAGAGGACATCGGCAAAACCTTTTCGTGTTTTCTGGAACCAGATAAATCCGAGCCAGGCGAAGACGAGCGACACTGCACTCCAGTTGGCCCAGCTGAACCAGTCAAGGGCTCGATTCCAGAGCATGAGATTGCGAGCATCTTCAACGATGTAGGTCAGCGGGTTGAGATGCATGAACCATTGATATTCTGCGGGTAATGCTCCAATGGGGTAAAAGATCGGAGACAGGAACATCAAAACCGTTGTGACTACACCAATGAACTGGCCTACGTCTCGCAGGTAGACACCCAGCGATGCAAGAAGCCATGACAGTCCCAGTATCTGCAGGCATAGGGGGACCATGATCAGGGGGAGAATCAGTATGGTCGCGGGTGGTATGCCGAAGAAGATGATATAGAATCCGAGCCATACGAGCAGGCTGATCACCATGTGAAATAAGGCTGCGCCCAATGCGATGATTGGCAATATCTCCAGTGGGAATATTACCTTCTTCACATAGTTTGCGTTATTCAGAATAAGGTTTGGCGCCCTGTTGATGACTTCGGAAAATAAATTGAATATGAGAAGTCCGGCAAACAGTACCAAGGCAAACTCGACCTTCGAGCCAGAGCCCCCCTGCCAGCGAGCCTTGAAAACAACACTGAATACGAATGTGTAAACGGTCAGCATCAGTACCGGGTTGAAGAATGACCAAAGAAGCCCCATGGCCGATCCTCGGTACTTCCCTACCACGTCGCGCTTGACCAGATTGAATATCAAACTTCGGTGAGTCAGGATCGATCGCCAAAATGCTAATGGCGATACTGATCGAGTTGCGTGTGGATTCATGTGTGTTCCTTTGTTTGTTTCTTGCGAGCGCCTAGGGGTTAACGCAAGGCATCGCCGTGGCGAGCTGCTTGGCCGCCAGCTGCAGCCCTCCACAAGGTCTTTGGCTGCGACGTTGGATATGACAGGCGTCCTGAGTTTGGCTGGAAGGGCACAACTCGGAGCGGAAGCGTCGAGATCGCTCTTGGATGAGCGCATGCGATGCTCCCGCCTGTCGGTGTGCCGGGTTTCAGGTTGGTTGCGTGGAGCGACAGGCGGACAGCGTTGCTTGCTTCGCTAGACCGGGGCCGCCGATCGACTACAAAACTGCTACCAACGAAGCCCGTGTTGCCAGTCACTAGGATTGCCATGGCTTAAATTTTCTTGAGAAGAGCTGCGGCGACCAATCCAAGGTTACCGAGCAGAGTCTGGCGGTAGATGCCGCTGTACTTGAGGTGGTAAAGGCGGGGGATAAGGCTCATCTGGCGCGCCCTGCTGAAGCGTTCGAGCATTTCCCGACTTTCCGGTGTCAGTTTGTCATTCAGCTTGCGGAGTGCGGCGATGTTAGCATCATTCCAGATGCGGAAGTGACCTGCCCCTAGCTGGCTGATGCGCTTTAGCCGGCCTTGCCAGCTGGTGTTCATTCCTGCAAGATTCTTGCCGTGCTGGCGATAGCGTAGCGACGGATAGTGGTCGAAAAAGACTGAGCCGCCACAGCCAGCAACCACGATATAGGCCCACCAATCATGAGAGGGGACGGGGAAGTCGTACCCTGCCCCACGGAGCAGTACCCTGGCTGCATTGTTAAAAACGATGGTGTTGCCGCCGCCAATGCTCTGTACCAGAGCATTGGCAAAGCTGGGTTCCCGGGAAAACAGCGGAGACAAGCCAATTTCGTGGTTGTCTTCATCGACGAGTCGGGTGCGGGAGCAATAGAGCGCAGGCTTGTCGGCGGCAACGGTCTCCAGCCACAGCAGGGCTCGCGCTAGTTTGTCCGCCTCCCAGATGTCGTCCTGATCGGCGTAGGCGTAGTAGTCCGCCTTGATATCCGGATTGCAGGTCAGTGAAAGGAAGTTAGCGGCAAACCCTTTACCCGGTCCTGTAAGTACACGTAAGCGATCGGCGGGCCAATGCTGTGCATAGGCATCGAAAATTGCCCGCGTGCCATCTCTGGAGCCATCATCCGATGCCCAGACTTCCCAGTTGCTGTGCGTCTGGACAGTGAACGAATCGAGTTGCTCCGGGAGGTAGTGCTGACCTTGGTAGGTCCCCATCAAAATGGCTACTTTTGGCGGCTTCCCGTTATCCGGTGCTGCATAGGCGGCCTCCTGGTGGCCAGCATGTTGGTAGGGGGCAGTCATCAAAACCTCCATGAGCCTCCCGCACTCTTGTCCCCTGGGCATGTGCAGAAATTAACTGGATGGGGACTCGGTTAGCGGAACGGACTACAACGACCTTTCAAAGTCGAATTCGTTCCGCCAGTCAACGAGAAATTTCGTTGTCTCCGGCTGCCTCGCGGCCATCGGGCTTATAAATGTCGCTGGACATTTTAGCCGGTGGTGGGGCCGTGGTGCGGGCGGGAGCCAGAAAAGGGTTTCGGTTTACTCTGTTGGGTAACCGTTTGGGTTCTGCGTCTGCCAGCGCCAGGCATCGACGCACATACTCAACAAGTCCTTTTCGGCACTCCAGCCGAGGTATTGCGCGGCGTGGGCTGGGGCTGCGTAGCATGCGGCAACGTCACCGGGGCGACGGGCTGCAATCTGGTAAGGAATCGATTGGCCGCTGGCCTGCTCGAAGGCGCGAACTACGTCCAGCACACTGTAACCGGTGCCGGTGCCGAGGTTGGCAGTAAAGCATTGCGAGCCATTTAGTCGCTCGAGTGCTTTTAGATGGCCCCGAGCCAAATCAACAACATGGATGTAGTCGCGCACACCGGTGCCATCGGGCGTGGGATAGTCGTTACCCCAGACCATCAGTTGCTCCCGTCGACCGATAGCGACCTGCGCGACAAAGGGCATCAGGTTGTTCGGAATGCCTTGTGGATCCTCACCGATTCGTCCGCTGGGATGTGCGCCAACCGGGTTGAAATAGCGAAGAATGGCAATTTGCCATGTTGGGTCGGAGCGATACAGATCGTGGAGCATGTCCTCGACAATCAGCTTGCTGCGACCATACGGGTTGGTAGCTGACAGTGGATGGTCTTCAGTCAGCGGTAGACGCTGCGGCTCACCGTATACTGTCGCCGATGAGCTGAATACCAGGCGACGTATCCCGCAGGTGTCCATCGCGCTGAGCAGTCGATGTGTGCCAATGACGTTGTTGTCATAATAGGCAAGAGGTTGCTCGACTGATTCACCGACAGCCTTGAGACCGGCGAAATGGATCACTGCAGTGCAGTCGTAGGTGCGTAGCGCAGCCTCGATTGCCGCTTGATCGCGGATGTCACCTTCAACAAGGATGACTGACTTGCCGGTCAATTCCTCAACCCGACGCAGTGACTCGCGGTGGCTGTTGCAGAAATTGTCGAAGACAACGACTTCCTGGCCTGCTGTCAGCAGTTCGAGACAAGTATGTGAACCGATGTAGCCGGCGCCACCCGTAACGAAAATCATCGAAAATCTCACCTTAAAAAACGGTTATCTTAACTCCCCCGCCATCGTACCGAATAGGGACATGCGTCACCTCGCGGATACCGTTTGGCCTGAAGTGGTAGCTAGGCGTCCTGGTGACTCCTCAAGCGCGATCCCGAGTAAGACTGGCCTGGGCCTGCCGCCGATTTAGCCCTGGCGCGGATGGGGGAGGCTATAGGAAGCCAGTGCTACGATGGGATTGTCCGTTCCGCGGGCGCAGCCCACCTGGCCGCTACTGATTCAAAAAGCCGAGCAGCGCTGCCTAGGGTGTGGAGTGAATTGAGGGCGATTACTCGGCCAGCCAACGCGGGTGGCTGTTCCCACGTCTTGGAATGCGTCGCAAAAGGTGTGACGAGATCAATCAGCAGAGAATTTGCTGAGCCCTGCTACAACCTCCTGATTGGTCTTCAGGACGTTGCAGAAGATTGAAATCTATGGTGCCGGCACCAGGAATCGAACCCGGGACCTACTGATTACAAGTCAGTTGCTCTACCAGCTGAGCTATACCGGCAAGGAGGGCCGCCATTATAGCGGCGTCGCCTGGGGTGTAAACCACTGATTTTGCAGTGTGATGCAGTGTCTGATCAGTGCCCGCCAGCTGTAGCTGCGCCGGGTTTGGCGCCGAAGGGTGGCTTGGCGAGGCAGATGACCACCAGCATGGCGAGGAACAGCCAGCCCAGCAGCGTGAAGTAGTCGATGGTGGAGATCATGTAGGCCTGACTTTCCACCATGCGATCGAGCATCGCGGCGCTGTGTTGGCCAGGGCCGCCGAGCTGATCGACGGTCGCTCGGGTGACTGGGTCGTACGGGCTGAGGTTTTCGGTCAGGTAGGCGTGGTGCATGGTCGCTCGGCGGTTCCACAACCAGGTGGTCAGGGACGCGGCGAAGCTGCCGGCGAGGGTGCGCAGGAAGGTGGCCAGGCCCGAGCCGTCGGCGATCTGGTCGGGCGGCAGGTCCGAGAGCAGGATGCTGAGGATCGGCATGAAGAAGAACGCCACGCCCAGGCCCATGAACATCTGCACCAGGGCGACATGGGTGTAGTCGACCTCGGTGGTGAAGCTTGCGCGCATGAAGCAGGTCGCAGCCATCGTCAGGAAGGCCAGGCTGGAGACCAGGCGTAGGTCGAAGTTCTGTGCGTAGCGTCCGACGATCGGTGAGAGGAAGATCGGCAGGACGCCGATCGGCGCAGCCGCCAGGCCCGCCCAGGTGGCGGTGTAGCCCATCTGTGTCTGCAGCCACAGCGGCAGCAGCAGGCCCATGCCGAAGAAACCGGCGTAGCCGCCGACCAGGGCCAGGGTTCCGACAGTGAAGTTTCGGTGCACGAACAGTCGCAGATTGACGATCGGGTGGCGGTCGGTCAGCTCCCAGATCACGAACACGGCCAGGGCGATTACCGCGACCACCGTGCCGCCGATGATGAAGTCGGATTCGAACCAGTCCAGGTCATTGCCCTTGTCGAGCACGATCTGCAAGGCGCCGACGCCCAGTACCAGCATCGCCAGGCCCATGTAGTCCATCGGCGCGTGCTTGATCACCACCGGGCGCTCGCGCAGTTGCTGGTAGACCACCATGGCGGCGAACAGGCCGATGGGCACGTTGATGAAGAAGATCCATGGCCAGCTGTAGCTGTCGGTGATCCAGCCGCCGAGGATCGGCCCTGCGATCGGCGCGACTACGGTCACCATGGCCAGCAGCGCCAATGCCATCCCCCGTTTGGCGGGGGGATAGATGGAGATCAGCAGGGTCTGGGTGATCGGGTAGAGCGGTCCGGCGACGAAGCCTTGCAGTGCGCGGAAGCCGACCAGCATGCTCATCTGCTGCGCAACGCCGCAGAGGAAGGAGGCGATCACGAACAGCACGGTGGCGGCGATGAACAGCCGCACCTCGCCGACGCGCCGGCTGAGCCAGCCGGTCAGCGGCAGGGCGATGGCGTTGCTCACCGCGAAGGAGGTGATCACCCAGGTGCCCTGCTCGGAGCTGACGCCCAGGTTGCCGGAGATGGTCGGCAACGCCACGTTGGCGATGGTGGTGTCCAGCACCTGCATGAAGGTCGCCAGCGACAGGCCGATGGTGGCCATCACCAGGCTGGGCGGGGAAAAGCTGCTGTTCTGGCTCATGGCGTCGGGGGCATCAGCGCTGCGCGGTGCGGTGGTTGGCGTCGGCTAGGTTGGCGTGGATCAGTTGCTCGATCAGTTGATCGGCCGAGGCCAGTTGCTGCTGATAGACGTCGGTGGAGAACAACGCTTCGCGCGGCGGTTGCTGGGCCAGGGCAGGGCCGCTCTGGTCGTGCAGGTTGACGTTGACGTCCATCGACAGGCCGATGCGCAGCGGATGCCTGGCCAGCTCGTCCGGGCTGATGCGGATGCGCACGGGCACGCGCTGGACGATCTTGATCCAGTTGCCGGTGGCGTTCTGCGCCGGCAGCAGGGAGAAGGCGCTGCCGGTGCCGACGCCGAGGCTGTCGACGGTTCCGGAGTACTTCACTTCGCTGCCATAGAGGTCGGAGCGGATTTCCACCGGTTGGCCGATGCGCATGTGCTTGAGCTGGGTTTCCTTGAAGTTGGCATCGATCCACACCTGGTCCAGCGGAATCACTGCCATCAATGCGGCGCCCGGCTGTACGCGCTGGCCGACCTGCACGGTGCGCTTGGCGACGTAGCCGGTGACCGGCGCGATGATCACTGCGCGGGCGTCGTCCAGGTAGGCCTGGCGCAGCTTGGCGGCGGCGGCCTTGACGTCCGGATGGGAGGAGATGACGGTGTCGTCGACCAGGGCGCGGTTGGTGTCCAGCTGCTGCTCGGCGCTGGTCAGCGAGCTACGGGCGGTGTCCAGGGCGTCACGGGCGTGGGCCAATTCTTCCTGGGAGATGGCGCCGTCGTTGGCGAGATTCTGCCGGCGCTTGAAGTCCGCCTCGGCCTTGGCCAGGGCGACCTTCTTCGCCGCCACATCAGCCTTGTAGCCATCGACGTTGCTGAACAGGCCGCGTACCTGACGCACGGTGCGCGCGAGGTTGGCTTCGGCCTGCTGCAGGGCGATGTCGGCGTCGCTCGGGTCGAACTTCACCAGCACCTGGCCCTTCTGCACCAGGTCGCCGTCATCGGCGCCGATGCTGACCACGGTGCCGGTGATCTGCGGGGTGATCTGCACCACGTTGCCGTTCACATAGGCGTCGTCGGTGTCCTCGTGCCAGCGGCCGTAGAGGATTTGCCAGGCCACGCTGGCGAGGCCGGCCAGCACGACGACGGCGAGCAGGATCAGCAGCCAGCGCTTGCGCTTGGAATTGCCGTTCTGGATTTCTTGCGTGGGGGTGCTCATGTCGGGTGCCTCGTTCAATGCGCGGCGGCCGCGTTCGCCTGGGCGAGCGGGGCGGGAGTGGAGGTGGTGTCGGGCTGGTAACCGCCGCCCAGGGCCTGGACGAGCTGGACCGAGAGGTCGATGCGCTCGGCGTCCAGGTTGGCCAGTTGGCGCTCGGCCACCAGCAACTGCTGCTGCACGCTGAGGGCGTCGAGGTAGTTGCCGACGCCTTCGCCGTAGCGGCGCATGGCCAGGTCGAAGTTGGACTTGGCGATGTCCCGCGCTTCTCGCTGGTCATCGATTTGCTGCTGCAGCGAGCGCAGCCTGCCGAGGTCGTCGGTGACTTCGCCGAGGGCGTTGACCAGGGTCTTGTTGTACTGGGCCACGGCCAGGTCGTAGTCGGCGTCCTTTCCGGCGAGTTTCGCGCGCAAGCGGCCGCCATCGAAGATCGGCAAGGAAATCGCCGGGGCGATCTGGAAGAAGCGGCTCGGCGCCTTCAGCACGTCCTCGGTGTGCAGGGCGGCCAGGCCGACCATCGCCCCGAGATTGAGGTTCGGATAGAACTCGGTCTTGGCCGACTGGATGTCCTTGGCGCTCGCCTCGACGCGCCAGCGCGCGGCGACGATGTCCGGGCGGCGGCCGAGCAGTTCGGCGGGCAGGTTCGACGGCAGTGCCAGCGCGCCAGGCTTCAGCACCTGCGGGCGTTGCAGGTTCTGCCCGCGATCGGGTCCCTGGCCCAGCAGCACGGCCAGGGCGATGCGGTCGCTGGCGATCTCCTGTTCCGCGGCGGCCAGTTGCTGCTTCGCACTGGCGACCTGGGTCTGCGTCTGCTGCAACTGGACCTTGCTGTCCAGGCCTGCATCCATGCGTTTCTGGCTGAGCTGGTAGAGGTGTTGCGAGCGTTCCAGTTCGTCGTGGGCCAGATCGCGCACGACGAAGGCGTGGGCCAGGTTGCTGTAGGCGCGGGCGACGTTGGTCGACAGGGTGATCGACGCGGCCTGGCGGTCGACTTCGGCCGCGTTGGCCTGGCCCAGGGCCGCTTCCCAGGCGGCGCGCTTGCCGCCCCAAAGGTCCAGGTCATAGCTGAAACTCAGCGAGAGATACTTCACCGCCGAATAACGGCCTCCTATCGGGGCGGGTATCACGCTTTCGGGGGCGCGGATTCCGGCGTAGCTGGCCGTGCCCTTCATGCTGGGCAGGCGGTCGGCGTCCTGCGCCTGGGCCGCGGCGATGGCCTGGCGGGCGCGGGCGCTGGCGATGTCCAGGTCCGGGGTGCCGCGCAGGGCTTCGTCGATCAGGCTGTCCAGTTGCGGATCACCCAGGGCGGTCCACCAGCGCTGGCTGGGCCAGGCGGCGGGAGACAGCGTTGTGCCGTCGAGGGTGGTTCCTGCTTTCAGGCTGGCGGGGTCGGTGGCCTCGCCGCTGGGCAGGAGGCCCGACGAGCTGACGCAACCCGCGAGGCTCAGCATGGTGCCGAGTACGCAAGCCGGCACTCGGGCGATACGCAAGGAGATCATGCTCTGTTCTCCTGGGCCTGGTCGTTGGGCAGCACGCCGTGGGCTTGCAGGATCTTGTCGAGCAGGCTGGTCAGGGTGTGCAGTTCTTCGCGGGACAGACTGCCGACCAACTCGTTCATCGCCGCCGCGGCGATCTGTGGAGACTGGGCGTGCACTGCCTGGCCGGCCGCGCTGAGGTGCAGGCGTACGCTGCGCCGATCGTTCTGGCAGGGCTGGCGGACCAGCAGGTCCTTGCGCGCCAGGCGATCGAGCATCCGCGTCATCGAACCACTGTCGATGGACAGCTCGCGGCACAGCTCGGCCGGGGTATTGGCGCGGTCGTGGCCGATGAAGAACAGCACCTTGAACTGGGCCGCGGTGATGTCCAGGTGTGCCAGGTGCTTGTCCAGCAGGCGGTCCTTGAGGAGCGCACTGGCCCCCAGCAGGTGGCCGATGGAGCCCTTGAAGGGAAAATCCGCGACGTCGTAGTGATTCATGGCAAGACTAATTGCTGTCTAGGCAGGGATATATTTCGAAATATTACTGCTTAGGCAGGGATTGACAAGGGCTGATTGTCGCCATGGGGGAACAATCAATTCCATGAATCGAAATTGATGTGCTTGGAGCAACAGGTTCTGTCGGGGGGGGGGGGGGCGGGTGTGAAAGCCGCGGCTTATTCACAGTGCCCGGCGCTTTTCGGAAGAAATTGAATATTCGTTGTGAGCTCCATCACGGCTTTTTCTAATTATTTGTTTTTAAAGGAGTTAAGAAAAAGTTCGGAAAATGGCCAAACTGCCCCGGTGCTCTCTGGACTGGGCATGAGCGCGATTTTTCTCGGCGATTTCAACAGAGTTATCCACAGCTGTTGTGGATGGATGGCTGGAACGTGCGTCTCAGAAGCGTTCCGCGAGCAGAAGCAGGTTGCGAGGTGTCATGCGTGGCTCGCAGAAGCTGCCGAGGGTGACCTTATAACCACGCTCCTGGAGAAAGAGCGCTCGATCCAGCAGTAGCCACAGTTCCAGTGGGCGACGGAATAGCCCACGCACCAGCTCCAGGTTGCGCACCACGGCCAGGCGCTTCCAGCCTTGCCCCTCCAGGGCCGGCCAGTCGCGCTCGGCGGGTAATGGCAGGCCTTTCAGTGCGGCGAGATCATGGCAGTAGTCGGCGAAGGGTTTATCGAGCCATGCCGGCGGGACCGAAGGCACCGGCAAATAGTCGTCGATTCCCCGCAGATCACGCTGCAGCAGGTCGAATGCCAGCCGGCGCGCCATCGAGCTGTCACGCTGCCGGCGCACGCGGGCCCCGGCGGTGACGGTTTCGGCCAGCGGCAGGCGCAGGTCGTCCCGCGACAGGAGCAGCGCCGAGCCTTGCGCCGCGTTGGAAAGGGCGCGGTAGTGGTCGCTGTCGATACGGTTATAACAGCAGGGGGCGACGGCCAGCTGGCGGCAACCGCGCTCGCTGGCCAATTTCAGCAGGCGCACGTGCAGGTCGCCGCAGGCGTGCAGGGCGACTGCCGTCTGCTCGCTCTCCAGATGTTCGACCGCATCCTGTTCAAGCACATCCTGCTGACGGTGCATGGCCCGCAGCTTTAGCCGATCGCTCAAACGCTGCCCGTCTTCCACCAGGGCGGCGTCGTACTCCAGGCTGAGCAGGGGGGTGCCATCGCGTGCCAGCAGACGGCCGAGATGACCCTTGCCCGCGCACCAGTCGAGCCACTGGCGGGGCGGTTGGGCGAAGCGCAGGCGGCTGGCGAATGCCTCGATCTGTTGCCATTTGCGGCCGGGCACGTCGACCGTCAGGGCCGTGGGTAACGGGCCGAGCGCGACCGCTGGCAACTCCCCGACGGCGGACAGGCGCGCGGCAGTCTCGGCCAGTTCGGGAAAGGGGGCGGGAGCGTGCAGCTGTGCGGTGAGGTGATGATCCGCATCGGCCTCTTCCAGGCTGCGGCCACGCAGCCAGTTGGCCAGCTCCGGGTGTTCGCGTTCCCACGGCAGTTCGAGCACGGTGAACGGTTTCGGGCGCCACAACGCCTGGTGCTCCAGCAGGAAACCGTCCAATGCCTGGAAGCGCTGGATCAGGTCGGAGCCGGTCAGGGGAGTGTCGTCAGAGTGCACGGTGTGAAGCGGGAGGAAGCCACGGGGCGCGCATTATAGCGGCCCCGTGGTCAGGCGGGCGCGCCGGTCAGCGGCCCTGCATCATGTCGACGCGCAGCCAGTGCTCGACGAGGCGGAAGACGCGGGTCAGCAGCAGGGTGATCAGCAGGTAGAAGGCGCCGGCCAGGCAGAAGAACAACATGGCCTCATAGGTGCGCGCGATGATGGTGCGGGTCATGCCCATGATGTCGAACAGGGTCACGGTGTACACCACGGCGCTGGCCTTGAGCATGAGGATCACCTCGTTGCTGTAGGCCGGCAGGGCGATGCGCGCCGCACGCGGCAGGATGATGTGGAACAGCGCCTGGCGCCGCGACATGCCCAGTGCACGGGCTGCTTCCACTTCACCGAACGGGATGGCGTGGATGGCGCCGCGGAGGATTTCCGCGATGTAGGCCGCCGTGTGCAGGGTCATGGTCAACAGCGCGCACCAGTAGGGATCGCGCAGGTACGGCCAGAGACTGCTCTTGCGCACCGCATCGAACTGCGCGAGGCCGTAGTAGACCAGGGCCAACTGCAGCAGCAGCGGAGTGCCGCGGAAGAAGAAGACGTAGGCATAGGGCACTGCGCGCACGTACCAATGGCGCGAGGCGCGGGCGATACCCAGCGGTATTGCCAGGCACAGGCCGGCGACCACGGCGATGGCCAGCAGCTCCAGGGTCAGCTGCACGCCCAGGAGCATCTTCGGCATCCACTTGAGAATCAGCTCGAAATCGGTCATAGCTCGTTCCTCACGAAGCCACGGCCGGCGCGGCGCTCAAGGTAATGCAGGGCGGCCATCACGAAGATGGTCAGACCCAGGTAGATCAGTGCCGCCACCATGTAGAAGGTGAAGGGCTCCTTGGTCGCGTTGGAAGCGACGCTGGCCTTGCGCATGATTTCGTCGAGGCTGATCAGCGAGACCAGCGCGGTGTCCTTCAGCAGGATCAGATAGAGGTTGCCCAGGCCCGGCAATGCCACGCGCCACACCTGTGGCAGCACGACGCGCCAGAAGATGCGCGGAGCGGAAAGCCCCAGCGCCTGGCCGGCCTCGCGATGTCCCTTGGGGATCGCCAGCAGTGCGCCACGGAACACCTCAGTGGCGTACGCGCCGAAGCAGAGGCCCAGTGCACAGGTACCGGCGGCGAAGGGCGACAGGGCGAACTCGGGGTGGCCGAACAGGTCACCCAGGGCGTTCAGTCCGGTCACGGTGCCGAAGTAGATCATCAGTACCCAGAGGGTCTCGGGTACGCCGCGTACCACGGTGGTGTAGAAACCGCCGAGCATGCGCAGGAAATTGTTCTTGGACGTTTTGGCTACCGCGCCCAGCAGACCGAGGATCAGTCCGACGCAGACTGCGGAAAGCGAGAGCTTGAGCGTCATCCAGGTGCCGGCGATCAGCTGATCGCCAAAGCCGTGCAGGTCGAAAATCATGGGGAATCACGCCTGAGGGCACGCGCCGCCCGAGGCCGGGCGGCGCGGCACGTGCATCAGTAGATGCTGAAGGGGAAGTACTTTTCGTTGATCTTCTTGTAGGTACCGTCGTCGACGATTTCCTTCAGAGCGGCGTTCAGCTTGTCACGCAGCGGGTCACCCTTGCGCACGGCGATGCCGATCTTGTCGTTGTCGAACACCGGCTCGCCCTTGAACTCGAAGTCCTTGCCGGCGTCGCTTTTCAGCCAGTCGTACTGCACGAATTTGTCGGCCAGCACGCCGTCGAGGCGGCCCGAGGACAGGTCGAGGTAGGCGTTTTCCTGGGTGTCGTACAGCTTGATGGTGACGGTGTCGGACATGTTGTCCTCAAGCCAGGTACCGGCAACGGTCGCGCGCTGGGCACCGATCACCTTGCCTTTCAGGTAGCCCTTGTCGGTCTTGAAGTCGGTCGACTTGGGCGCCACGAACTGCAGCTTGTTGGTGTAGTACGGGCTGGTGAAGTCCACGGCCTGCTTGCGCTCGTCGGTGATCGACATGGAAGCGACGATGAAGTCGAACTTCTTGGCGTTCAGCGCCGGGATGATGCCGTCCCAGTCGGAGGTCACGACGTCGCACTCGGTCTTCATCTTGGCGCACAGGGCCTTGGCGATGTCGATGTCGAAGCCGATGACCTGGCCGCTGGCGTCGATGCCGTTGAAGGGCGGGTAGGCGCCTTCGGTGCCGATGCGCAGCTTCTCCGCAGCAATGGCGTTGCCCCCGATGGCCAGGGTGGCCGCGACAGCCAGGAAGACTTTCTTATAGTTTTTCATGCAGTGATGCTCCGTTAGCGGTGGCTGGACATGAATTGTTTGCAGCGTGCCGATTGCGGGTTCTCGAAGACCTGCTGCGGCGGGCCTTGCTCTTCTACCAGGCCCTGGTGGAGGAACACCACCTCGCTGGAAACCTGGCGGGCAAAGTTCATTTCGTGGGTGACCAGCAACATGGTGCGGCCTTCCTCGGCGAGCGCGCGGATGACGTTGAGCACTTCCTGGACCATTTCCGGGTCGAGTGCGGACGTCGGCTCGTCGAAGAGAATGACCTTGGGCTGCATCGCCAGGGTGCGGGCGATGGCGGCGCGCTGCTGCTGACCGCCGGAAAGCTGGGACGGGAAGCTGTGGCGCTTGTCGGCAATGCCGACCTTGGCCAGCAAGGCCTCGGCGATCTCGGTGGCTTCGGCGCGGGTCTTGCCCAGCACGCGGCGCGGGGCCTCGATGATGTTGTCGAGGATGCTCATGTGCGGCCAGAGATTGAAGTTCTGGAAGACGAAGCCCAGTTCGCTGCGCAGGCGGTTGATCTGCTTGCCGTCGGCGGCGACCAGCGATCCGTCCTTGGCCTTCTTCAGCTTGAGCTCTTCACCGGCGACCAGGATCTGGCCCTGGTGCGGGTTCTCCAGCAGGTTGATGCAGCGCAGGAATGTGGATTTGCCGGAACCGGAGGAGCCGAGGATGGAAATCACATCGCCGTCGCGGGCAGTCAGGGAAATGCCTTTGAGCACTTCCAGGTCACCGTAACGCTTGTGCAGATTACGGATTTCCAGTGCGGGTATGGCCTCGGCCATAGGGGGCTCCTCTATTGTTATTAGGACGCTCTCGCAGTGGGTACTGCAGAATCGGGGCCATCCTGGCGAGGGGCAAGCTAACACGCGTCCCAGGGGGCGCCAAGCGCTCATCCGCCGCTGTTCCCCGGGATAGCGGCAAGTTGTCGCATTGCCACAGTGTGTTGTCGCTTGGGCTGAACTCGCGGTGTGGAGAGGGCGCTGCGTCGCGGGGGGCGCGATAGTGCCAGCTTCCGCTGACGGGGAAAAGACCGGCGGCCTGGAGGGCCGCCGGCTTCGATCATTGCATCAGCTGGCGCAGTTGCGGTGATGGATCGCTGATGACCTCGGCCGGCGTCACATCATCCTCGGACTCCGGGGGTTGGCTGGCCATCAGGTTCGGGTGGCCGGAGAGACGGGGAATCGGCAGTACCTTGCCGTCAGCCAGGCCACTCGCGCCCGGCTCGCTGGCGTTGACCGGCGACTTGCGTGGCTGGGTGGTGACGTGGAAGTCGGTGATCTCGATGATGCCCTTGCCTTCGGCCAGCAGGTGGAAGGAGAACGCCTTGCGTGCCTCTTCGTTGTCGAAGGAGAAGGTGACCGCCAATGGCTCGTTACGCTTCACCAGCGGGAACTCCGGCATCTGGATGGGGACCGGTTTCTCGAAGGAGCGGGTCTTTAGCGTGACCTTGGCGCCGTTGGCATCCATCTGGATGGCGCGAATCTTCAGGCTCACCGTGGTGCGCGAGTTGGCCGGGAACTCCAGGTACTGAGCGCCGATCAGGTTGTCGGTGTACTCATTGTCGATCTGCGGCTTCAGGCGAATGCGTTCCTTGGTCGCGAACTGGTATTCCCGTGCCGACTGGGCGTTGACCACCGACTGGTCGAGGATGTCGGCGCGGGCGGTCATCAGGCGCGCGTCGCGGCCACTGAAGCGGCCCTCGAACTTGGCGCTGTCGGCGATGAAGCCGTCACTCTTGTAGCGCCTACAGACCTGCTGGAAGTCGCACTCGATGAAGGTGCTCTTGCCGTCGTGATAGCGCTGCATGCCGTTGGTGAAGGAGACCATCTCCCGGCCCGTCTCGTATTCGCGGAATAGCGAGCGGCCGGCAATGTCCTGCGGCGCCTTGATGGCGAAGTAATCGAGGACCGAGGACTCCAGGTCCACGTGGCCATAAACACCGTCCTTCACCGGCGGCAGCGCGGCCTGCTCCGGTGCGAAGACCAGATTCAGGCCCCAGGCCGAAGCGAGGCGTACGTTGTCGATGCCGTGGGACTCATCGGAGGTGACGATCACCAGGGTGTCCTTGAGTACGCCTTTTTCTTCCAGGCCCCTGAGGAAGGCGTCCACGGCGTCGTCCAGGTAGGCAATGGCGGCCTGGCGTGGCGTCGAGTACTTGGCCAGGTATTCCGGGGTGGCCGAGTAGGGTTGGTGGGTGCCGACGGTCAGCAGGGTGAGCATCCACGGCTGCTTCTTCTGGCGCAGCTGGCCGACGTAGTCCAGCGCACCTTCGAAGAAGGCCTTGTCATCCATGCCCCAGGCGAATTCCAGATAGGGTTGCTTCTTGAACCAGTCGCGGCCCAGGGTCTTGTCGAAACCCATGGCCGGCATGATCTTGTCCTTGGCCATGAAGCGCAGCCCGGCCCCTTGCAGGAAGTGGGTGCTGAAGCCGGCCTGGTGCATCTGCGCTGGCAGGCACTCGGCGGCGCGAGTCGGGTTGCCCAGCAGTTCGACGCCTTTGGGCGTGCCGTTGTCCAGCTTGCTGTAGTCGCCGCAGAGCATGGCGTACAGGCCGCGAATGGTCTGGTGGCTGTGCACCACGTAATCCGGGGTGGTCATTGCCCGCTCGGCCCAGGTGCTGAGCTTGGGCATCACCGATTCTTCGTAGCTGCTGCTCAGCGCGGCGCGGTTGGTGGCGACATAGGCGCCGGGAATACCCTCCATGGCGATGATCAGCACGTTCTTCGCCTGGCCGCGGCCGGGCAGCAGCGGGGTGCCATTGAGGTCGTGCTGGGTCAGGCCAGTGACGTTGGGTCTGACCTCCGGCAGGTCGCGATCGCGCCAGTCCTGGTAGGCGATTTCACCGCTGGTGATGGCGCGGGAGACCAGTTGGTGCGGCAGGTTGAACTGCTTCCACATTTCCGCGTCGCTGGGCT
Organism: Pseudomonas sp. NY15181; assembly: GCF_048068055.1. Classification (NCBI taxonomy): domain Bacteria; kingdom Pseudomonadati; phylum Pseudomonadota; class Gammaproteobacteria; order Pseudomonadales; family Pseudomonadaceae; genus Pseudomonas; species Pseudomonas sp. NY15181. The sequence goes on from NZ_JBLUPT010000007.1 coordinate 283,647, forward strand.
GGAAGTACTGCAGGCCGAAGTGACCGGCCAGCAGCGCGGCCGGCACCGCATAGGCGTAGCGCGGCAGCGGTTGCTCCCGGCGGCGCCAGAGCAGGGCGCAGAGCAGGATGCCGACGCCGATGGCGATAGCCAGATGCTGGTGATTGATGCCACCGCCTTCGGTGGAGTTGGCGACGAAGGTGGGGTCGGCAAGGAAGCGCAGGTCTTCCGGGGCGGGCATGCGGCCCACGGCGCTGACCAGCTCGGCGGTGCCGATCACCGACAGCGCCCAGACCAGCATCACCGGGATGGCGATGAACAGTCGTCGGTTGTGCAGCGCCACCACGAGCAGCGTGCCGAGCGTGAGGTCGGACAGATAGCCCAGTGGCGTGCCCCAGCCAAGGCTGTAGCGGCCAAACAGAGGGATCAACAGGAAAAGGGCAGACAGGGTGGCCAGGTTGCCCCGTGAATTCCACCAGCGAGTGAGTGCGCGCACAGTGACTCCGCTATGAAACATCGGATGCCGGAGGGTATGCCGCGAAAAAGGCGGGAATCGTCCGGTCGGTCATGATTCTGAAAGAACAACGTGCTACGTGCCAGTAGACAGTGTAGTTCGGCAAACATTCGACACGATTCGTGCGAAGGCGCCGGGAGCGGGAGGGACTTGTGCGGGCGGAAACGAAAAAGCCCCTGAAATCTCTCGATTTCAGGGGCTTTCGGAATGCTTGGTGCCCAGGGACGGAATCGAACCGCCGACACGGGGATTTTCAATCCCCTGCTCTACCAACTGAGCTACCTGGGCAACGTGGCGCGCATTAAAAGGGTTTTCGGAAAGGGTGTCAAGCGTGCCGCGAAAAAATTTTTCAAATAATACCGAAGCTTACGCGCTGGGCGGGACGTAGCCCTCGGCCTGCGCGTATTCCTCGCCAGAAAGGAACTTGTCCATCTCGGCGGTGAGGAACTTGCGATCGTCGGCGTTCATCATGTTCAGGCGACGCTCATTGATCAGCATGGTCTGGTGTTTCTGCCACTCGTCCCAGGCTTTCTTCGAGACGTGCTCGAAGATGTCCTGGCCATTGGCTCCGGGGTAGGGCGCGCGATCGAGGCCGGGCAGCTCTTCTTTGTACTTGCGGCACATCACCAGTCGGGTCATGACATTTCTCCTGCATTCAACACGTCGGCGGCTCGTTTGAGCAGCTTCTTCACCGGGGCGGCGAGGCCGAGCCGCGGCGGGGTGGCGAGGTTATACCAGAGCCAGTCGCCCTCGGCCACGGCGGGGGCTGCGTCCTCGACGCGCACCAGCCAGGGCTCGATGGCCAGCTGGAAGTGGCTGAAGGTGTGGATCAGGCCGGGCAGCTCGCGGCGCTCGCCCAGGCGCAGGGCGTGGTGCTGCGCCAGCGGGTCGAGGGCTGCCAGGTCGTCCAGTTCCGGGAAGCTCCACAGCCCGCCCCAGAGGCCGGTCGAGGGACGGCGGTAGAGCAGGATGTCGCCCTCGCGGTTGGCCAGGATCGGCATCAGCGTGCGCTTGCGCGGCAGTTCCTTGCGCGGCTTGGGCACCGGGAAGTCGGCCTCGCGGCCCAGCAGATGCGCGCGGCAGCCCTCGCGCAGCGGGCAGAGCAGGCAGCTCGGCTTGCTGCGGGTGCAGAGGGTGGCGCCCAGGTCCATCATCGCCTGGGTGTAGTGGTTGACCCGCGCGTGCGGCGTGAAGCGCTCGGCGGCGTCCCACAGTTGCCTGGCCACCTTGGGCTCGCCCGGATAGCCGTCGCAGGCGAGATAACGCGCCAGTACGCGCTTGACGTTGCCGTCGAGGATCGGTGCGCGCAGGCCCATGGAGATGCTGGCGATGGCACCGGCGGTGGAGCGGCCGATGCCGGGAAGTTCGGCGAGCCGCTCGGCGTCGCGGGGGAATTCGCCGCCGTGCAGTTCCATCACCAATTTCGCCGTCTTGTGCAGGTTGCGGGCGCGGGTGTAATAGCCCAGGCCCGTCCACAGATGCAGCACTTCGTCTTCCGGCGCGGCAGCGAGGTCCGCCACCGTCGGCAGTGCGCTCATGAAGCGGTCGAAGTAGCCCATCACGGTGGCGACCTGGGTCTGCTGCAACATGATTTCCGAGACCCACACCCTGTAGGGTGTGATGTTCTGCTGCCAGGGCAGGTCATGGCGGCCATGGCGGTCGAACCAGTCGAGCACCGCCGAATTGAAACGTTCCGGGGTCATTTCTTCTTGAGCAGCCCTTTGAGTGCGTCTTTGAGTTCGGGACTGACCTTGTCGCCGAACTTCTCTTCGAGTTTTTCGTTCAGCCGTTCCCCGGCCAGTTGTCCGGCGATCTTGCCGAGGCCGTCCTTGTCCAGGCGGCAGGCCTTGGCGCCCAGTTCCAGCGGGCCGCGGCAGCGCAGCGGCCATTCGATGCCGACGTAGCGCTTGTTCACCTGGCAGGCCGGATCGGGCATTTCGCTCTTGTCGCCTTCGATGATCACGCCGATGCGGTAGTCCATGCCCAGCACGCGCAGGTCAATGTCGCCGTCACCCTTGACGGTCAGGCCGGGAATGCTCGCCTTCAGGTCCGGGTTGCTGGCCACGCCATTGCGGAAGGTCAGGTTGCCCTGCAGTTCGCGGAAGGGCGTGTCCTTGCCGCCGTGCGTTCCCTCCAGTGCCTTGCGGTTGACGGTGGCGATGCCTTGGCACAGCTGCTGTTCCAGGTTGGCGTTGAGCAGTACGCCTTGGGTCAGGACGAAATGCGCGGTGCCATTGAGGTTGTCGATCCAGGCCTTCTGGCTGAGGCCCTGGGTGGTGATGTCGGCGTCCAGGTCGAGCAGGCCCTTCACCGGCGGCTTCTGGCCCTGGGATTCGAGCAGGCGGTCCACCGGCACGTCGGCGATGTGCTTCTGCGCCTTGAGCAGCGGCACGTCCTGGCGCACGTCGAGGCTGGCGGTGGCGTTGAACTTGCCGTCGTAGAGTTCGCCGCGCATGTCGTCGAGGTTGAGCAGGCCGTCCTGGCCGTGCAGCTTGAGGATGGCATTCTCGATCGGCAGCTTGTCGAGGCTCAGCTGGCCGAGTTGCAGGGCGACGTCCAGGTCGAGGCTGCGCAGTTTGGCGACCGGCAGCATGGGAGCGTCGCTCCAGGCCTGCTGGGTCGGCGCGTTGGGCAGCGGGGTGTCGCCCTGGATAGCGTTGCTGGTGGTGGCCTCGACCTCGGCCTTGCGCGCGGCGCTGGTGGCTTCCTGGGCCTTGGCGGCCTTGGCCGGCAGGTAGCGGTCGAGGTCCAGGCGGTCGCCGCTCAGTTGGGCGCGGATGGCCTGCTTGCTGAAGTCGGCGATGCCGAGGTTGCCGCTGAAGTTGCTGTCGTCGAGCTTCAGCTTGATGTCGCCAAGGTCCAGGCTGTTGCGGGTGCCGGCCAGGCGGGTGGACAGCTCCAGCTTGGTCAGGGTGTTGGCGTCGGCCATTTCCGGCAGGGTCTGGCCGATGCCATTGAGGAATTCGCGCAGGTTGAACGGCGCCAGCGACAGACCGCCATCGAGCTTGGGCTCCTTGTCCAGCTCGCGGGCCTTGATCTCGCCGAGGGCGCGCAACTGATTGACGGTGATCTTCAGGCCATTCCACTCGGCGACCTGGGCGGCCTGGTCGAGCACCAGCTGGCCCTGGGCGCTATAGCTGGCGGTCTTGCCCTGGAGCGGGTCGCCGGAGATTTCGCCGGAGAGCTTGGTGTCCTCCAGTTGATAGCGCTTGAGGGCGCGGTCGAAACGCAGGTTGCCGGTCAGTTCGGTGCGGGCGCGGATTACCGGTTGGTTGCTGCCCAGGTAGGCGCTGAACTTGACCGGGATGTTGCTGCCCTCGCGGATGGCGCCGGTGGCCAGCTCAATGCCTTCGGCCGTGTAGTTCTTGCCGCTCTGCGCGTCGGCGTAGTCGATGCGTGCGTTCTTCACCGTCAGGCTGTCGATGTCGAGCTTCATCGGCTGGTGCGCATCGGCGGTGGCCGGCTTGGCCGGTGCGCTGGGGGCGGGCGCCGGCTGCGAGGCAACGGGTGCGGCGCCGGCCGGCTGGAGAGGCTTGCCGATGTTTTCCCAGTTGCCGGCGCCGTTCTTGTCTCGGCTCAGGCTCAGGGTCAGGCCTTCGATGCGGATGTCGCTCATCTGCAGCTCCTTGCGCAGCAGCGGCAACACACGCACCGACATGCCCAGCAGTTGCACGTCGGCGAAAGGCTGGCCGGGGGTCTGCAGGGTGGCGACGCTGGTGTCGTGCAGCTCCAGGCCCAGCCAGGGGAACAGACTCCAGCCGATGTCGCCCTTGAGGTTCAGCTCGACGTTGGCCTTGTCGCGGGCCAGTTGGCGGATTTCGTCCTTGTAGTCGTTCGGGTTGAAGAAGTGGGTCAGCACGAAGCCAGCTGCGACGATGAGCAGCAGCAGGCCCAGGACAGCGATGCCGAGGATTTTGCCGAACGCTTTCATGACGGGTCCTTGTTCAGGCAGCGGATGGGATAGCGGGAAAGTATATCAACGACGCACCCGCACCTCAGGCGGAGGGGAAAGGTGCTGGAGCTGCCAGGTTTGAACGGAGGGCTGGAGCACGGTTCCCTGCGGCGTCGCTCCTGCCGATCCGGTCGCAGAATGGCGGCGGATCTGGCCGGCCTGGCTCAGGCTGGCAGCAGCGTCAGTCCGAGGCGTTCGGCGAAGGCGGCGGCGTCCGGCTGGTCGGCCGGCGCGCTCAGGCGCAGCGCGGCGCCCTGCAGGATGGCCAGGCGCTGGGTTTCCTCCAGCAGGCGCCGGGCTACGCCCCGCTCACGGGTAACCTTGCGTACGCACAGGCGTGAGAGGCGCCAGGTGTCCGCGTTGCGTTCGACCCAGGCGGCGCCCAGCAGGCGGTCGTTGAAGCGGCCCGTCAGCAGCAGGCCTTCGTTCAGGCCGCGATCCACCAGTTCCGCGGCGTTGGCGAAGGGCGCCAGCAGCCAGTCCGGCGCGTCGGCGTAGACTTTCAGCAGATCCTGGCGGTCCTGGTCGCTGGGCTGGGTCAGGTGCTGGACGATGACGGGCATGGACGATTCCTCGGTGGCGGTCCCGCAGAGTAGGGCGCTCAGTTTAAGGAGAAGCCGCACCGATCGGCCAGCGCCGACCACCGCCCATAGCCGCGCCGGGCCTGGCGCGCCTATAATGCTGCCCCTTCTTATAATTACGTGCAGTGTTAGCTGTGGAGCTGGTGATGGCCGAACGCAAGGCATCCGTCGCGCGCGACACCCTGGAAACCCAGATCAAGGTTTCCATCGACCTGGATGGAACGGGCAAGGCCCGCTTCGATACCGGGGTTCCCTTCCTCGAGCACATGATGGACCAGATCGCCCGCCACGGCCTGATCGACCTGGACATCGAGTGCAAGGGCGACCTGCATATCGACGACCACCATACCGTCGAAGATATCGGCATCACCCTCGGCCAGGCCTTCGCCAAGGCCATCGGCGACAAGAAGGGCATCCGCCGCTACGGCCATGCCTACGTGCCGCTGGACGAGGCGCTGTCGCGCGTGGTCATCGACTTCTCCGGCCGTCCCGGCCTGCAGATGCACGTGCCGTTCACCCGCGCCAGCGTCGGTGGCTTCGACGTCGACCTGTTCATGGAATTCTTCCAGGGCTTCGTCAACCACGCCCAGGTGACCCTGCACATCGACAACCTGCGTGGCCACAACACCCACCACCAGATCGAGACCGTGTTCAAGGCCTTCGGCCGCGCGCTGCGCATGGCCATCGAGCTGGACGAGCGCATGGCCGGCCAGATGCCGTCCACCAAAGGGTGCCTGTGATGCAGACGGTAGCCGTCATCGACTACGGCATGGGCAACCTGCACTCGGTGTCCAAGGCGCTGGAGCGCGTGGGCGCCGGGCGCGTGCTGGTGACCAGCGACGCCAACGTGATCCGCGAGGCGGATCGCGTGGTGTTCCCCGGCGTGGGTGCGATCCGCGACTGCATGGCTGAGATCAAGCGCCTGGGCTTCGACAGCCTGGTGCGTGAAGTCAGCCAGGATCGTCCCTTCCTCGGCATCTGCGTCGGCATGCAGGCGCTGCTGGACCACAGCGAAGAGAACGACGGCGTCGACTGCATCGGCCTGTTCCCCGGCCAGGTGCGCTTCTTCGGCAAGGACCTGCACGAGGACGGCGAGCACCTGAAGGTGCCGCACATGGGCTGGAACGAAGTGGCGCAGAGCGTCGACCACCCGCTGTGGCACGACATCCCGAACAACGCGCGCTTCTACTTCGTGCACAGTTACTACATCGAGGCGGGCAACCCGCGCCAGGTGGTCGGTCGCGGCCATTACGGGCGTGATTTCGCCGCCGCGCTGGCTGACGGCTCGCGCTTCGCCGTGCAGTTCCACCCGGAGAAGAGCCATACCCACGGCCTGCAGTTGCTGCAGAACTTCGCCGCCTGGGACGGGCGCTGGTAAGCCATGGCCCGCCAGAAGGACAAGCCCGCGATCCTCGAACTCGACGGCGCCCAGCGCCAGAGCGCGGCGCGGGCCATCCAGCGTTTCCTCGAAGACCGCTTCGAGCTGGACGTGGGCTCCTTCGAGGCCGAGGAGGCGCTGGATTTCTTCATGCGCGAGTTCGGCCCGCTGTTCTACAACAAGGCGATCTTCGACGTGCAATCTCACCTGAAAGACCGGTTCGAGAGCATCGAAAGCGACTTGTGGGCGCTCGAGAAGAGCTGACCCGACCCCATTCAACTTTGGATTCGAGCAGGTTCAACCCATGCTGATCATCCCCGCAATCGATCTGAAAGACGGCGCCTGCGTGCGCCTGCGCCAGGGCCTGATGGAAGACGCCACCGTGTTCTCCGACGACCCGGTTTCCATGGCCGCCAAGTGGGTGGAGGGCGGCTGCCGCCGTCTGCACCTGGTGGATCTGAACGGCGCCTTCGAAGGCAAGCCGGTCAACGGTGAAGTGGTCACCGCCATCGCCAAGCGCTACCCGAACCTGCCGATCCAGATCGGCGGCGGCATCCGCTCGCTGGAAACCATCGAGCACTACGTCCGCGCCGGCGTCAGCTACGTGATCATCGGCACCAAGGCGGTCAAGCAGCCGGAATTCGTCGGTGAAGCCTGCCGCGCCTTCCCCGGTAAAGTGATCGTCGGCCTGGACGCCAAAGACGGCTTCGTCGCCACCGACGGCTGGGCCGAGGTGAGCGAAGTGCAGGTGATCGACCTGGCCAAGCGCTTCGAAGCCGACGGCGTCTCCGCCATCGTCTACACCGACATCTCCAAGGACGGCATGATGCAGGGCTGCAACGTCGAAGCCACCGCTGCCCTGGCCAACGCCACGCGCATTCCGGTGATCGCTTCGGGCGGCATCCACAACCTGGGCGACATCCAGAAGCTGCTGGACGCCCGCACCCCGGGCATCGTCGGCGCCATCACCGGCCGCGCGATCTACGAAGGCACGCTGGACGTCGCCGAGGCCCAGGCACTGTGCGACGCCTTCAAGGGCTGAGCTGAACCACGGGGAACCCTGACATGGCACTGGCTAAACGCATCATCCCCTGCCTCGACGTGGACAACGGCCGCGTGGTGAAGGGCGTCAAGTTCGAGAACATCCGCGACGCCGGCGACCCGGTGGAGATCGCCCGCCGCTACGACGAGCAGGGCGCGGACGAGATCACCTTCCTCGACATCACCGCCAGCGTCGATGGCCGCGACACCACCCTGCATACCGTCGAGCGCATGGCCAGCCAGGTGTTCATCCCGCTGACCGTGGGCGGTGGCGTGCGTACCGTGCAGGACATCCGCAACCTGCTCAATGCCGGTGCGGACAAGGTCTCGATCAATACCGCCGCGGTATTCACTCCCGAATTCGTCGGCGAAGCCGCCGCGCGCTTCGGCTCGCAGTGCATCGTGGTCGCCATCGACGCCAAGAAGGTTTCGGCGCCGGGCGAGGCCCCGCGCTGGGAAATCTTCACCCACGGCGGGCGCAAGCCCACCGGGCTCGACGCGGTGGAGTGGGCGAAGAAGATGGAAGGCCTGGGCGCCGGCGAGATCCTGCTGACCAGCATGGATCAGGACGGCGTGAAGAGCGGCTACGACCTGGGCGTGACCCGCGCCATCAGCGAGGCGGTGAACGTTCCGGTGATCGCCTCCGGTGGCGTCGGCAACCTGCAGCACCTGGCCGACGGCATCATCGAAGGCAAGGCCGACGCGGTGCTGGCCGCCAGCATCTTCCACTTCGGCGAGTACAGCGTGCCGGAAGCCAAGGCCTACCTGGCCAGCCGCGGCATCGTCGTTCGCTGATTCCTTCCGGGCCGGGGTTCTCCCGGCCCTCGAGGGCCTGCGCCCTGTCGTCGCAGACCCTTTCGCCCCGAGTCCCGAGTGCTCGATACCGCTGGTCGAAGTGATGGCGTTTGGATGTGCGATTGCCATCTGCGTAGGGTTTCTTGGCGTCAATTCTCCGAGTAAGCTCTGCGCCTTCTCAGAATTGTCACACTCAGGAATTCCCAGATGCTGAAGCGCATTCTGCTCGCATGGATTGGCTGCGGCCTGCTGCTGGCCAGCGCGGCAAAGGCGGAAACGGAGAGCTCGAACTACAGCATGGTGCTGCTGACCGAGAACTTCCCGCCGTACAACATGGCCATCAACGGCAAGAACTTCGCCCAGGAAGACAATATTGACGGGATCGCCGTCGACATCGTCAAGGAGATGTTCAAGCGTGCCGGCGTTTCCTACAGCCTGACCCTGCGCTTCCCCTGGGACCGTATCTACAAGCTGGCGCTGGAGAAGCCCGGTTACGGCGTATTCGTCACCGCCCGCCTGCCCGAGCGCGAGAGCCTGTTCAAGTGGGTCGGCCCGATCGGTCCGGACGACTGGGTCCTGCTGGCCAAGGGCGACAGCACCATCACCCTGAACAACCTGGACGAAGCCAAGAAATACCGAGTCGGTGCCTACAAGGGCGATGCCATGGCCGAGTACCTGGCCAAGCACGGCTTCGAGCCGGTGCTGGCGCTGCGCGACCAGGAGAATGCCGGCAAGCTGCAGGAAGGCGAGATCGACCTGTGGGCGAGCGGCGATCCGGCCGGGCGTTATCTGGCCAAGCAGGTCGGGGTCTCCGGCCTGAAGACCGTGCTGCGCTTCAACAGCGACCAGTTGTTCCTGGCGCTGAACCGCGAGACGCCCGACGAGGTGGTGCAGAAGCTGCAGGCCGCGCTGGACAAGATGCGCGCCGAAGGTTTCGTCGACGACGTGCTCAACAGTTACCTGTAATGCCCACGGGCCGGCCAAGCGCCGGCCCTTGTGTTTCGCGCCGACATCCATCGGCGCCGGATTTGCCACGGAAGGCAGACGAGCTGAGTATTCCGTCCCTTTGCAGGGATGCCGCAAGCCAATAACGATAACCATGCGAGCGGTATGACCATGCTGAAAGTCCTTACCAAGACCCTGACCCTGGGCCTGCTGTTGGGGGCCGCTGCGGCCCGCGCCGAGGTGCCCGCCGATTACAAGGTGGTGCTGCTCACGGAGAACTTCCCGCCCTTCAACATGGCGGTGGATGACAAGAACTTCGCCCGAGACGACAGCATCGACGGCATCAGCACCGATATTGTCCGCGAGATGTTCAAGCGCGCCGGCATCCAGTACAGCCTGAGCCTGCGCTTCCCCTGGGATCGCCTGTACAAGCTGACCCTCGACAAGCCCGACTACGGGCTGTTCTCCACCGCCTACACCCCCGAGCGCGTGCCGCTGTTCAAGTGGGTCGGCCCCATCGCCAAGACCAACTGGGTGCTGCTGGCGCCGGCTGGCAGCAAGATCACGGTGAAGGACATCAAGGAAGCCGGCGCCAAGTACAAGATCGGTGCCTACAAGAACGACGCGGTTAGCGAAGGGCTGGAGAAGCAGGGTATCCCGGTGATCAACGCGCTGCGCGACCAGGAAAACGTGAAGAAGCTGACCGCTGGCGAGATCGACCTGTGGGCCACCACCGACCCGGTTGGGCGCTACATTGCCAAGCAGGAAGGCGTATCCGGCCTGCAGACCGTGCTTCGCTTCAACGAGGACCAGCTCTACCTGGCGCTGAACAAGGACACGCCGGATGAGGTGGTGCAGCGTCTGCAGAAGGCGCTGGAGTCGATGCGCGCGGATGGCTTCATCGAGCAGGCGACCAACAACTATCTGTAAGGAAGGCCGGGCGGTCGCCGCCTGGATTCCGGAAGTTCGCGAGCAAGCTCGCTCCTACGAAAAGCAGGCTCGCTGCTCTCTGTAGGAGCGAGCTTGCTCGCGAACCGCATCCTCTTGTCGTTTACCGGTAAACCCCATCCCGCCCATGCCCCTGCATGGCGCGGTTGGCGCGTTCGCCGATCAGTAGCGCCGGCTGCACCAGTTCGAAGCCCTGGGCCTTGAGGGTTGGCAATACGCGCCTGAGCACCGCCAGGGTCGCCGGCTTCGGGTGGCCGATCATCACCACCGTGCCCTGCTTGCGCGCCAGTTTCAGGCCGTGCTGCATCTGCTCCATCACCGCCGTTTCGCTCGGATCGTCATCCAGGAACACGTCCCGCGACAGGCTCGCCAGGCCGATCTTCTGTGCCTCGGCCGCGGCCACGGTGGCGGCACTGGTGCGGCTGTCGAGCAGGAACAGGTGGCGGCGCTGCAGCTCTGCGGCCAGCCAGGCCATGGCCGGGCGGTCGGCGGTCATGCGGCTGCCTTCATGGTTGTTCAGGCCCTGGGCGTAAGGCACCCGCGCCAACGCCGCGTCGAGCCGGCGGGCGCGCTCCTCCTGGCTCAGCTCCGGACGCCAGGCGAACTCACCGCCGGCCGGGTCCATGGGCATGTGCAGCATCACGGTGCGCCCCAGCTTGTGCGCTTCGCGGGCCAGTTCGGCGGCGTGGGGCGTGTCGGGGATGATCGCCAGGGCGATGGCGGGGGAGAGTTCGAGCACCTGGCGGTCGCGCGCCAGGTTCTGCCCGAGGTCGTCGATGACGATGCTGACCAGCGGTTTGGCGCCACCCGGCGGGGGAGCCGACACCGCCGGTTGGCATAACAGTGCACCCAGGCCTAGGCCGAACAGCAGCCGGGCCCAGCGCATGGGTCAGTTGTTGCCGCGGCTGACGCTGAGTCCCTTCAGCAGGCTGAGGGCCTGGCCGAGCTGGTAGTCGCTTTCCTGCGGGCGGTCTTCCGGGCGCTTGCCAGCGGCGGTGGGACGGTCCTTGCCGCCGTTGCCGTTGGCCAGGTGCCCTTGCAGGTCGGCTTCCTTGAAACCATCGAACTCGCTCTGCTCGCGGGTCACCTTGGCGCGTTCCACCTCGATGTCCGGGGTGATGCCCTGGGCCTGGATCGAGCGGCCGTTGGGGGTGTAGTACAGCGCGGTGGTGAGCTTCAGGGCGCGGTCGTTGTTCAGCGGCAGCACGGTCTGTACCGAGCCCTTGCCGAAGCTGTCGGTGCCCATGAGGATGGCGCGCTTCTGGTCCTGCAGGGCGCCGGCGACGATTTCCGCCGCCGAGGCGCTGCCGCCGTTGATCAGTACCACCAGCGGTACGGCGTCGGACGGATCGGACGGGTCGGCCGAGAAGCGCAGCTCGGAATTCGGGATGCGGCCCTTGGTGTAGACGATCAGCCCCTTGGTGAGGAAGGCGTCGGCCACTTCCACTGCCGACTGCAGCACGCCGCCGGGGTTGTTGCGCAGGTCCAGCACCACGCCCTTGAGCCGGCCGTTGTTTTCCTTGCGCAGGCTGGTCAGCGCCTTGACGGTTTCCTCGCCGGTGTTGACCTGGAACTGGGTGATGCGCAGGTAGCCGTAGCCCGGTTCGAGCATCTGGCTCTTCACGCTCTTGACCTTGATGACCGCGCGCTTGAGTTCGACGTCGAACGGCTTGCCGCCGCCGCGCACGATGGTCAGGGTGATCGGCGAGCCGGCCTTGCCGCGCATGCTGTCCACCGCCTCGTTCATCGACTGGCCCTTGGTCGGCTTGCCGTCGATCTTGACGATCAGGTCGCCCGGCTGGATGCCGGCCTTGGCCGCGGGGGTGTCGTCGATCGGCGAGATCACCTTGACGAAGCCGTCTTCGCTGCCGACCTCGATGCCCAGGCCGCCGAACTCGCCGCTGGTGCTTTCCTGCAGCTCGGCGAACTCTTCCGGGCCGAGGTAGGCGGAGTGCGGGTCGAGGTTGCTGAGCATGCCTTTGATGGCGTTCTCCAGCAGGGTCTTGTCGTCCACCGGCTCGACATAGGCGGCCTTCACCCGGTCCAGGACCTCGGCGAAGGTGCGCAGCTCATCGAGCGGCAGCGGAGCCTCCTTGCCGTTGGCCGCAGGCGCCGCCGGGGCTGCCGCGGACGGGGCGTCGGCGGCTTGTGCCGCACCGACGCCGAGCAGCAGGGCCATGGCCAGGGTGGTGAGACGGAAAGCTTGCGACATGTTTGGGGCTCCTAAGGCGTGTCCGCCGCTTATCCCTGCGTGCGACACCAGGTAGAAGGGTCCGCCGGGCGGCCCTGATGGCGAATGGCAAAGTATACCGCCGGGGTGCTCTGCCCACCGCTGGCACCTACGGTCGCGATGGGGTCGCCTGCTTTGACGGTGTCGCCGGCGTCCTTCAGAAGGCTCTGATTATGCCCATAAAGGCTGAGGTAGCCACCACCGTGGTCGAGAATGACCAGCAGGCCGGCGCCGCGCAGCCAGTCGGCGAACACCACGCGGCCACCATGCACGGCACGCACCGTGCTGCCAGCGGAGGCGCCGATCAGCACGCCGTCCCAGGTGGCGCGGGGGTCGTCGCCGCGCGGGCTGCCGAAGCGCGCCAGCACGCGGCCGTTGACCGGCCAGGGCAGCCGGCCCTTGGCGGCGTCGAAGGAGCCCCCGAAGCCTGCGCCGCTGGATACCAGCGGGCCGCTGTAGTCGGCGCGGGGCTTGCTCGGGGCCTCGGGTTTCTCGCTGCGCTCAGCCAGCTCGCGTTCGCGTTTTGCGCGTTCGCGCTCGGCGGCCAGGGCGCGCTGGCGCGCTTCCTCGGCTTCGCGGGCCTGGCGGGCCAGGGTTTCCTCGATGGTCTTGAGGACTTTGTTCAGGTCCTCCTGGCTCTGCTCGCGATCCTTGAGCTTGCTGCTGCCGTCCTTGAGGTCGCTGTTGAGCTTGGCCAGGGTCTCCTGGCGCGCCTTGCGCGCGTCGGCCAGCTCCTGACGGCGTGATTCCAGCGCGCTTTGTTGTTCGACCTGCTGGTTCTTCTGCGCGTTGATGTCCTGCTCGACGTTGTTCAACTGGCTCAGGGTCTCGTTGAACGCGCTGAGCTGATCCAGGCGGGCCTTGTTGATGTACTCGTAGTAGGTGAGGGTGCGGCTGAACTTCTCGGGGTGTTCCTGGTTCAGCAGCAGCTTGAGGTATTCCTCGCGGCCGCTCTGGTAGGCGGCTCTGGCCTGGATGGCGATCAGGCGCTGCTGCTCAAGGCGCGCGCCCTGGAGTTTTTTTTTCTCCCCATCGAGGCGCTGCAGCTCCTCCTCGTTCTTCTTCATCTCGTCCTGGATCTGCTGGATCTGCTTTTCCAGGTCGCCCATCTGGGTCTCGGTGGACTTGAGCTGCTTCTGCACCCCGGACTTCTCGTCCTGGATGTTCTTCAGATTCTTCTTCAGCTCGGTGATGTCTTTCTGCGTCTGCTCCAGCTGGCGCTGGGTGTCGGCACGTTCGTCGGCACCGGCCGCAAGCGGGCTCAGGAGGCAGATCAGCAGCAGCGGGAGGAGGGCGCGAGGCATTGGGCGGCGGGGACCTGAAGTCTGGACGGCCTAGTATGCCCGTGGCGGGCGCTAAAAAAAACGCCCCAGGCCGCATGGCGTGGGGCGTTTGCTCTGACCGACGGGAGATGGCTCACGTTCCCGTCAAATCGTCACCCTCAAAGCAGGGTGACGATCGACTTGCCGGTCATCTCTTTCGGCTGCTCCAGACCCATCAGGGTCAGCAGGGTCGGCGCCACGTCGGCCAGTACGCCACCCTCGCGGATGCTCAGCCTGCGCTTGCCGACATAGACGAACGGCACCGGCTCGCAGGTGTGCGCTGTGTGCGCCTGGCCGGTCATGGCGTCTTCCATCTGCTCGACGTTGCCGTGGTCGGCGGTGATCAGGGCTTCGCCACCGACCTTGTCCAGCGCCTCGACGATCCGACCGACGCAGGTATCCAGGCACTCGACGGCTTTAACCGCAGCCTCGAACACGCCGGTGTGGCCGACCATGTCGCCGTTGGCGTAGTTGACGATGATCACGTCGAAGCGCTGGTTCTCGATGGCGTCGACGATCTTGTCGGTGACTTCCGGCGCGCTCATCTCCGGCTGCAGGTCATAGGTGGCGACCTTGGGCGAGGGGATGAGGATGCGCTCTTCGCCCTCGAACGGCTCTTCGCGGCCGCCGGAGAAGAAGAAGGTCACGTGGGCGTATTTCTCGGTCTCGGCGATGCGCAGCTGGGTCTTGCCGTTCTTGGCCAGGTACTCGCCCAGGACGTTGTCCAGGGATTCGGGCTTGAACGCGCTGGGTGCCGGGATGCTCGCCGCGTACTGGGTCAGCATCACGTAGCTGGCCAGTTTCAGCGCGCGCTGGCGCGGGAATTCCTTGAAGCCCGGCTCGACGAAGGCGCGCGACAGTTCGCGGGCGCGGTCGGCGCGGAAGTTCATGAACACCACGGCGTCGCCGTCTTCCACGCGCACCTGCGCGCCGATGCGGGTGGCCTTGACGAATTCGTCGCTCTCGCCGCGCTCATAGGCGGCGTTCAGCGCGCCCACGGCGGTGTCGGCGGTGAATTCGGCGGTGCCTTCGGTGATCAGGTTGTAGGCGGCTTCGACGCGGTCCCAGCGGTTGTCGCGGTCCATGGCGAAGTAGCGGCCGATGATGCTGGCGGTGCGGCCCTTGCCGATGCGGGCAAAGGCGTCGTCGAGGAGCTGCAGCGACGGCTCGGCGCTCTTGGGCGGCGTGTCGCGGCCGTCGAGGAAGGCGTGCAGGTAGATTTTCTCGGCGCCGCGCTGGGCGGCCAGTTCGGCCATGGCGATCAGGTGGTCCTGGTGGCTGTGCACGCCGCCGTCGGACAGCAGGCCGAGGATGTGCACCGCCTTGCCGGCGCCGGCGGCCTTGTCGACTGCTTCGGTCAGGACCGGGTTGTGGAAGAACTCGCCGTCGCGAATGGCCTTGGTCACGCGGGTGAAGTCCTGGTACACGACGCGGCCGGCGCCCAGGTTCATGTGGCCAACCTCGGAGTTGCCCATCTGGCCGTCGGGCAGGCCGACGTCCATGCCGGAACCGGAGATCAGGCCGTTGGGCTGGCTGGCCAGCAGACGGTCCCAGTTGGGCTTTTTGGCGGCGTAGATGGCGTTGTATTCCGGGCTATCGCTATGGCCGAAGCCGTCCAGAATGATCAGGACCAGCGGTTTGGGCGTTGCAGTCATAGGTACGGCTCTTTCCGAGAATAGGGGTCAGAAAAGGACCGACATTTTACCGATTGGTGCCGACAGACGCCATGATCCGCAGGGTGCAGCCGTCAGATACGCGCGTGTATACTGGCCGGCATTTTTACGTCTGGATGTCCTGCGCCATGTCCTCGTTCCTCCCCCGTCTGATCGAATTCGCCACCCACCACTACCTGCTGGTCGGTGCCCTGGTCGTGCTGCTGGTGCTGCTGGCCCTGCACGAAATGCGCAAGGGCGGCCGCGCCCTGTCGACCCGCGAGCTGACCGCCCTGGTGAACGCCGAGCAGGCCGTGGTCCTCGATATCCGTCCGACCAAGGAGTTCTCCACCGGCCACATCGTCGATGCGCTGAACATCCCGGCGGACAAGCTGAACGCACGCCTCTCCGAGCTGGACAAGCACAAGGCCAAGACCATCATCGTGGTCGACAGCATGGGCCAGCACGCGGGCACCTGGTGCAGCGTGCTGCAGAAGGCGGGCTTCACCGCCGCCAAACTGTCCGGCGGCATCGGCAGCTGGCGTGGCGACAACCTGCCTTTGGTGAAGTGAGATGCCGTCGATCTTGATCTACACCAGCGCGTGGTGCCCTTATTGCATCCGCGCCAAGGCCCTGCTGGACCGCAAGGGTGTCGCCTACGAGGAGATCTCGGTGGACGGCATGCCCGGCGTACGCGCCGAGATGGCCAGCAAGGCGGGGCGCACCTCGGTGCCGCAGATCTGGATCGACGCAACCCACGTCGGCGGCTGCGACGATCTCTACGCGCTGGAACGCGCGGGCAAGCTGGATACGCTGCTCTCGGCGTGATCCTCAATCCTGAAACGATGCACAAGAAGGTCTCGAAATGACTGAACAAGCCAACGGCGCAGGCCAGCAAGACAGCAATCCGCAGTTCTCGCTGCAGCGCATCTACATCCGCGACCTCTCCTTCGAAGCGCCCAAGGCGCCGGAAATCTTCCGCCAGGAGTGGCAGCCGAGCATTTCCATGGACCTCAACACCCGCCAGAAGCAGCTCGACGGCGACTTCTACGAAGTGGTGCTGACCGTTTCCGTGACCGTGAAGAACGGCGAAGAAACCGCCTTCATCGCCGAAGTGCAGCAGGCCGGCATCTTCCTGATCAAGGGCCTGGATGCTTCCAGCATGAGCCACACCCTGGGCGCATTCTGCCCGAACATCCTCTTCCCGTACGCCCGCGAAACCCTGGACAGCCTGGTGGTGCGCGGCTCCTTCCCGGCGCTGATGCTGTCCCCGGTGAACTTCGATGCGCTGTACGCGCAGGAAATCGCCCGCATGCAGGCTTCCGGCGAGATCCCGGCAGTCCAGTGATCCTGGCTGCGGCATGAGAAAGGCGCCTTCGGGCGCCTTTTTCTTTGCCCGGGATTTGCCCAAGAGCTGAACGTGGGGCGGATAACGTTCGACGTTATCCGCCGATTGGCCTTGGTTTCCGACACTTCGGGATTGGCCTGGGCGCTGGCGTCAGGGTGCTCCGGGGCGGCTATGGAGTGGCGAGGGCCTGCGGTGTATCGGCGTACTATCGCTAACGGTTGTACGCCCTACGTTCTGGTCGAAATTTGAACGATGGCTTGCAGGCCACGCCAGGTCGCGCTCTGAGGTGCTTATCCACAGGCTGTTCCGTAGGTTGCTCAAGGTTGCTGTGGGTAATGATCCGCGGGGTAGAGCGTTCAAGTTTGGTGCGTGCGCACTGGGAGGGCGCAGGGCCGGGCGCTGCTGTGCCGCCCGGAAATGTCCGGCGCAGACGCAGGCACGTCGTGCTGCGGAAGATTGCAGATATCCCTGAAAGCCCCTGGTTTCGCGCTTTTCAATCATTTCAGGATCGAGCAGGAGTCTGCTCGAAACGTCCGGCGAGCGATCTTGGCACGCCCTCTGCAATACCCCTGACAACAGCGATTTCAGGGGCCTCGGTACAGGCAGGCTGGGGAACCCCTCTTTTACACCCCGCGGGTGCGCCGCTCGAAGCAGCGGCCGCCGCAACCGGTTTGGGGGTCCTGGTACAGGCAGGCCGGGTAAGCCCCCCTTTTATGCCCGCGGCCATCCTTGTGGATGGCCTGCATCCCGCTTCGGGGCCCCGGACCAGGCAGGCCGGGAGAACCCCGCTTTTATTCAG
Organism: Pseudomonas sp. NY15181; assembly: GCF_048068055.1. Taxonomy (NCBI): domain Bacteria; kingdom Pseudomonadati; phylum Pseudomonadota; class Gammaproteobacteria; order Pseudomonadales; family Pseudomonadaceae; genus Pseudomonas; species Pseudomonas sp. NY15181. The sequence continues at coordinate 301,131 of NZ_JBLUPT010000007.1, forward strand.
GCCGCGCCCTGACCTTCAGGTGCCACTGGCCCTCCGCTTCGGCGCCGTCCCAGGCGCCTTGCAGTCGTCGGGTCGACAGCAACGTCAGCAGCACCCCTTGTCCTTGCGGCTCCAGCTTCCAGCGCACCGGCGCGTCACCGATCCGCAGCTGGCCTTGCTGGGCCTTGCCTCTGGCATCGATCTGCACGGCCAGGGCGCCCTCCAGATGACCGGCGCGCACCGCTGGCTGGGCATTCAAGCGAACGAGCAGGCCGTCCGCTGTCGGTTCGATGGCGAGGATCTGCGGCGGCCCCTCGGGCGGCGGGTTTACCAGGCGGCCGATCATCAGGCCGACGAGCAGGCCCAGCATGCTCAGCGAAACCATCACCTTCAGCCACGGCCTGGGCCGCATTTGTGCCTGCGCGGGGGTAGAATGCCCGCCGTTCTCAGGCTCGGAGCGCTGCATGTTCCACGTGATCCTTTTTCAACCGGAAATTCCCCCGAATACCGGCAACATTATCAGGCTGTGCGCCAATGCGGGCTGCAGCCTGCACCTGATCGAGCCGCTGGGCTTCGAGCTGGACGACAAGCGCCTGCGCCGCGCGGGCCTGGATTACCACGAATACGCCAGCGTGCGCCGCTACGCGACTCTGGAGGAGTGCCTGGAACAGCTCGGCCATCCGCGCCTGTTCGCTTTCACCACCAAGGGTTCGCAGCCGTTCCACGAGGTGGCCTACGAGCGCGGTGATGCCTTCCTGTTCGGCCCGGAAAGCCGTGGCCTGCCGGAAGAAGTGCGCGAAGCCCTGCCGCCGGAACAGCGCGTGCGTCTGCCGATGCGTCCGGGTTGCCGCAGCCTGAACCTGTCCAACACCGTGGCGGTGACCGTCTACGAAGCCTGGCGTCAGCACGGTTTCGCGATGGACTGAGCGTTTTTCGAGCGATTCGCGCAAAGCCGCGCGGGGCGGGGAGTGCAGCGGCTTGCCCCAAGCTTATCCACAGCCGGGCGCACAGCGCTTGTGGGCAAACGCGAATTTCCTGCACAGAAACCACGCAAACCCGCAGACCGCGCGTGCTCTGGGCTGTAGCACGTTCCTTCCCCGTTCCGTGCACAGTGTTATCCACAGGTTTTGGGGGTAGATATTGCCGGCACGTGACGCTGATCGCGCTTCTGCAATGGTCTCCAAATTCCAGTTCAGGTGCTCTGTCTGTAGGAGCGAGCTTGCTCGCGAACAGGGGGGCACGCCGATGACTCCGACTGGCCTCACCCCAGCCCTCTCCCAAAGGGAGAGGGGCCGTGCGGAGCGCGCGGAAACAACAGAGTCAGCCGGCGAAAACCCTGACATCGGCGTGCGCCGATCAGTCCTCTCTCCCTCTGGACGGGGCGCGCAGCCGGGGTTCGGGAAGGTGCTGCAGTGGGGTTGGTTCGCGGGCAAGGGCCAGGCGCCCCTCTCGGTCCTACAAAAAAGCCTGATGGCATGAAAAAAGGGGCCTTGCGGCCCCTTTGTCGTCCAGCGATTCAGTCGTCGCCGTCCTCGTCCGGGCCGTCGATCTTCATGCCCAGCTCCTTGATCTTGCGGGTCAGGGTATTGCGCCCCCAGCCCAGCAGCACGGCGGCATCGCGGCGGCGGCCGGCGGTGTGCTTGAGCGCGGTCTCGATCATGATCCGCTCGAAGGCCGGCACGGCGGTGTCCAGCAGGCTCGACTGGCCGCGCCCCAAGGCCTGGTCGGCCCAGTGGCGCAGGGCCTGTTCCCAGTTGGCGGCGGGCAGGCTGTCCTGTGGCTGGGTCAGCAGCTCCGGCGGCAGGTCGTCGATGTGCACTTCGCGGCCGGACGCCATGACGGTGATCCAGCGGCAGGTGTTCTCCAGCTGGCGCACGTTGCCTGGCCAGCCGAGGTTCCTCAGGTAATCCTCGGTTTCCGGCTTGAGCAGCTTGGGCTCCACCGCCAGTTCCTGGGCGGCGCGGGCGAGGAAGTGCCGGGCCAGGGCCGGGATGTCCTCGCGGCGGTCGGCCAGCCGCGGAATATGGATGCGGATGACGTTCAGGCGGTGGAACAGGTCCTCGCGGAACTTGCCCTCGCGCACCAGGTTTTCCAGGTTCTGGTGGGTGGCGGCGATGATCCGCACGTCCACCTTCACCGGCGTGTGGCCGCCGACGCGGTAGAACTCGCCGTCCGCCAGTACCCGCAGCAGGCGGGTCTGGGTGTCGGCCGGCATGTCGCCGATCTCATCGAGGAACAGGGTGCCGCCGTCGGCCTGCTCGAAGCGGCCGCGCCGCTGGTTGGCTGCGCCGGTGAAGGCGCCTTTCTCGTGGCCGAACAGCTCGGATTCCATCAGGTCCTTGGGAATCGCCGCCATGTTCAGCGCGATGAACGGCGAGGCCGCGCGCGGGCTGTGGCGGTGCAGGGCGTGGGCGACCAGCTCCTTGCCGGTACCCGACTCGCCGTTGATCAGCACGGTGATGTTGGAGTGCGAGAGGCGGCCGATGGCACGGAATACCTCCTGCATCGCCGGCGCCTCGCCGATGATCTCCGGGGTGCGCGCCTGGTTGGCCGGCGCTTCCAGGCCCTGCTGCTCCTGGGCGTGCTGGTTGGCGCGCTTGACCAGGGAGACGGCCTCGTCGACGTCGAACGGCTTGGGCAGGTACTCGAAGGCGCCGCCCTGGTAGGACGCCACCGCGCTGTCGAGGTCCGAGTGCGCGGTCATGATGATCACCGGCAGGCGCGGGTGCAGCTCGCGGATCTGCGCCAGCAGGTCCAGGCCGCTGGCGCCGGGCATGCGGATGTCGGAGATGATCACGTCAGGCTGCTGGCGGCCGAGGCGGCTCATCACGCTGTCGGCGCTGTCGAAGCTGACCGTGGTCATGCCTTCCTGCTGCAGGGCTTTTTCCAGCACCCAGCGGATGGAGCGGTCGTCGTCGACGATCCAGACGGTCTCAGATCGGCTCATGGTCAATGCACTCCTTGTTCCAGGGGCAGGAACAGACTGAACACGGTGTGGCCGGGGTGGCTCTCGCATTCGATCAAGCCCTGGTGCTGGCTGATGATGTTCTGGGTGATGGCGAGGCCCAGGCCGGTGCCGTCGGCACGGCCGCTGACCATGGGATAGAAGATGGTGTCCTGCAGTTCGGCCGGGATGCCCGGGCCGTTGTCGATGATCTCCACCTTGCACACCAGGCGATGGCGCGTGTGGCCGATGGTGAACTGGCGCAGGGTGCGGGTGCGCAGGGTGATGCGGCCCAGCTTGAGTTCGTTCTGCGAGGCGATCGCCTGCATGGCGTTGCGCACGATGTTGAGCACCGCCTGGATCATCTGCTCGCGGTCGAGCAGCAGGTCGGGGATGCTTGGGTCGTAGTCGCGCACCAGCGGGATGCTGCCCTGGGTCTCGGCCCCCACCAGGCTGCAGACGCGCTCCAGCACTTCGTGGATGTTGGTGACCGAGAGCTGCGGCAGCTTGTTCGAGCCGAGCATGCGGTCCACCAGGTTCCGCAGACGGTCGGCTTCTTCGATGATGACGTTGGTGTAGTCCTTGAGCGATTCGTCCGGCAGCTCGCGGGACAGCAGCTGCGCCGCGCCACGAATTCCGCCCAGCGGGTTCTTGATCTCGTGGGCCAGGCCGCGGACCAGGAGCTTGGTGGTCTCCTGCTTGGACAGCTGCGCCTCTTCCTTGGTGATCCGCATCAGCCGGTCGCGCGGGTGGACTTCCAGCAGCAGCAGGGTTTCGCGGCGGTTGAGGATCGGCGTCACCGCGTAGTCCACGGTGATGCTCTGGCCAGTCAGCGAGGTCAGCGCCGCTTCTCGCTTGGTGAAGGGGTGCGCCTCTTCCACCGCCTGGCGCAGCGAGTGCAGCGCCTCGGGCGATTCGGTGAACAGCTCGCTGATGAACTGGCCATGGCTGCGCTGCCCGCTGACCGCCAGGAGCATTTCCGCCGCCGGGTTCATGTACTCCAGGCGCAGCTCGGCGTTGAGCAGGATCACCGCCGTGGTGAGGTTGTCGAGCAACAGGCGGAGCTGGGTTTCTGTAGGCATGGCGTAAGAGATGTCCCAAGACTGTGCGGGAAAATGCAAGAAACAAACCAGACCCTGGAAGGCCGCGTATTTCGCCGCCTGGCGCTGGTTTGCGCAGTGCAGACAGTCAATCCGGCCGGCGGAAGTGACCTGAAATGGGGAGAGTATAGAAAGTGGTGCAGGCCAATGCACCGATATGGTGCATTTGCGCCGGAGCGCACGCCTCCGTCAATGGCTGGCGGCGCTGAGGGGGTGGCTGGCGTCCAAGGTGGCCGATTCGGCTACCGAAACGCGGAACATGTGGAAGGGCTGGTTGGGCGTCTGTTCGATGGTGCGGCCCAGGGTGTCGATGATCTCCACCGACAACTGGTGCGTGCCGCGCTCGACGTTGTACAGCGGGAACACTGGGCTGCGGCCGGGTTCTCCCACCGGCTTGCCATCGAGCAGCAGGCGGTAGAGATGGCCGGGCAGCAGGGCCGGGTCGCTGGTAGCGGAAACGATCAGCGCGCCATCGTTGGCACGGATGGTGGTATCGGGCTCCGGCACGAGGATGCGCAGCAACTGGTAGGCCGGCGGGCCCGGCGGCAATGCCGGCGTGACGGGTGCGTAGAGTGGTGGCGGCATGCGCACGCCGGGCTGGTTCGGCATGGCGTTGGGCGGTGCGAGCTGCAGCTTCTGCGCGTTGCCGCGTGCAGGCTGGTCGGTGAAGACGCGGTTGCCGTCCTTGTCGATGTAGGTGTAGACCTCGGCGTTGGCCGACAGGCAGGCCAGCGCCGATAACAGGGCCGACAGCACGAGAGTCACCAGGTAGCGCATGCTCAGCCGCCCGTCCTGGGGGCTACCTGGGGCCGTTGCGGGCTGTTGGTGCTGATGCGCTGCAGGGTGAAGCTTGCCGGCGCGCTGCTCTGGATCACCCGGCTGCCCTGCAGGACCTCGACGGCGAGGGTGTGATCGCCACGGTCGATGTTTTCCATGGTGATGCTGGTGTTATGGGTCGGGGCGCCGTAGGGCTGGCCATCGAGCACCAGTTGCAGCTGATGGTCCATGGCCAGTGCCGGCTGCACCACCACCTCGACGACGAAGGTGCCGTTGTTCGCGCGCATCGCCTCGTCGTTGGGCAGATTGCTCAGCGCCAGGATGGTATAGGCGTTCTGCGCCTCGTCGGGGTTGCCACCGGTGTCGGTGTTCACCGGCGTCTGCGGGGCCACGGTATTGGTTGGCGGCAACTGCACCGGCTGCGCGCCGACGTTGCTCGGCGGCTGGTTGGTGAACACCGTCTTGCCGTTGGCATCGGTGTACTTGTAGATCTGCGCACTGGCTGGCAACGCGGCGGCGAGCAGCAGGGCGGTGAGGATCAGGCGCATGGGCGATCTCCGGATGGTCATGCCAAGCCTTGCACTGCCGACGACGGCTGGCAAGTTGCCTATTGTGATTCAGCATGGCAGCTCGCAGTGTGCGCTGCCGCTCGCTGACGGACCTTTCATACGGCTCTGTAGTCCATTGCCGGCCCGAGTCCTCTGTATGATGCCGGCGAGCCTTCCTTTATCTGCCTTGGGGTGTGCCCGTGACCGACCTGCTCCGTTCCTGTATTCGTCAGTGCCTGCTGCTGTGCTGTCTGAGTGTCGGCCTGTTCACAGGCACCGCTCTGGCCGCGCTGCCGGGGCCCCTGGCCAATGTGACGGGGGGCGGCGACAAGGTCAGCGATGCGCAGTTGCAGCAGTCGCTGGACCAGGTCATCAAGACGCTGGAGAACGACCAGCAGCGGGCTGACCTGCTGAAGAAACTCAAGCAGTTGCGCGATGCGAGCAAGAAGAGCGCGGACGAGCAGGGCGGCGTGCTGGGCCTGATCGGCGATACCCTGGGCAGCCTGGAGAAGCAGTTCGAAGGCGCCAACAGCCCGGTGCTGCGCTGGACCGAGTTGTTCAGTCAGGCTCGCGACGAACTGGAGACCCGCATCCCGTCCTGGCAGGAGTGGTCGGGGATGCTCTTCGACTTCTTCCTGGTGACCCTGCTCTGGGCCTGCGTGGCCCTCGGGCTGCGCTGGCTGGCGCGGCGCATGCAGGAGCGCTTCGGGCTGGCCAACGAGCTTCCGCAGCACCCCAAGACCCGCGACCTGCTGCTGTTCGCCCTTCGTAAGCTCGGCCCCTGGCTGGTGGCCTTCCTGATCACCCTCTATCTGTCGGTGGTGCTGCCCAGCTCCCTGGGCAAGTTGCTGGCGATGGTGATGGCTTACGTGCTGGTGTGCGGCACGCTGTTCTCCGCGCTGTGCGTGATCTCCCTGTCGCTGCTCAGCGGCCCGCACCGCATGCGTGCGCTGGACATCCTGCGGCGGCGCGCCTTCCGCCCGTTGTGGCTGATCGGCAGCCTGGCGTCGCTGGGTGAGGTGATGCACGACCCGCGCGTCACCGACAGCCTCGGCCCGAGCACGGCGCTGTGCGTCGGCTCGCTGGCGAACATCTTCGCGGCGCTGTTCACCGCGCTGTTCGTCCTGCAGTTCCGCCGGCCCATCGCCCACCTGATCCGCAACCAGCCGCTGGAGCGCCGCATCAAGCGCCGCGGCCTGCATGACCTGGTCGAATTGGTGGGCTCACTGTGGTTCCTGCCGGTACTGGTGCTGGTGGGGATTTCCCTGTTCGCCACCGTGGTCACCGCCGGCGACAGCACTTATGCCTTGCGCCGCGCACTGCTGTGCGCGCTGGTCGCCGTGGTGGCGATGACCGTCAACGGCCTGATCCGCCGCGCCCACCTGCGCTCGTCCCGCCACGGCAGCCGCCGAAGTGCGCCCTATGTCGAGCAGTTGCAGAATTTCGCCTACACCCTGCTGCACATCGGCACCCTGCTGGTGTTCCTGGAAATCGGCCTGCGCGTCTGGGGCATGTCGCTGATCGCATTCACCGAGGGCGACGGCTCGGCGATCAGCATCAAGCTGATCAGCTTCGGTACCACCCTGCTGGTGGCCTGGCTGGTGTGGATTCTGGCCGACACGGCGGTCCAGCACAGCCTCGGCCTGGGCGGCAAGAACCGCAGCAACACCCGCGCGCTGACCATGCTGCCGCTGATCCGCAACGTGCTCTTCGTGACCATCGCGGTCATCGCGCTGATCGTCGCCCTGGCCAACATGGGCATGAACGTCACCCCGCTGCTGGCGGGCGCGGGCGTCATCGGCCTGGCCATCGGTTTCGGCGCGCAGTCGCTGGTGGCGGACCTGATCACCGGCCTGTTCATCATCATCGAAGACTCGCTGTCCATCGACGACTACGTGGACGTCGGCGGCCACCTCGGCACCGTCGAGGGCCTCACCATCCGTACCGTACGCCTGCGCGACCTGGACGGCGTGGTGCACACCATCCCCTTCAGCGAGATCAAGAGCATCAAGAACTACTCGCGGGAGTTCGGCTACGCGATGTTCCGCTGGCCGGTGCCCGCCAGCATGCCGATCGACGATGCGGTGGCGCTGGTCCACGAGGTCACCCGCGACCTGCGCGGCGACCGCACCATCAGCCGCGCCATGTGGTCGGCCCTGGAGATGCAGGGCGTGGAGAGCTTCGACAACGGCCAGGCGATCCTCCGCTTCCGCCTGAAGACCGCGCCGATCCGCCAGTGGGAGGTGCAGCGCGCCTTCAACCTGCGCCTGCGCCAGCGGCTGGACAAGGCGGGTCTGGAGCTGTCGATGCCGCGCCTGAACGTGCAGCTTTCCCGGCCGCCAAGCTCGCGCGAAGAAGGCGGGCCGCACGAGGCGTCGAAGCGGGACTGACTGGCTTCAGTCATCCCTGTACGTCTGATCAGGTTTCTCTGATGGGGGCGTCAGCGCTGGCCAATTAGAGTGCCCGCCATTGCGGCCAGCGCTCGAGGCGACTACCACACGGCATTGCAATGCGCGCAGCAGGCCCTGCGCATGGCTCCGCAGCACGCCGTGCTGTGGATGGATGCGGCGGTCTACAACATCAAACTCGAGCAATGGGACGATGCCATCCAGTCCGCCCAGCGTGCGCTGAAGGCCAAGGGCAGCGGCTTGGCCATCTATGACGCGTTGGCTCACGCCTGGGGCGCCAAGCGGAACCCGGAGGAGGTGCGCCGCTGGGGCGCGGCCGCGCTGAACCGCCGGCTGGAGCAGTTCGGCGGCGCCCCGGCGCTGGAGCATGATGTGCTGGGTGCTCCCCTGCTGCCGCCGCCCTCCGAGCAGACCCGTGACAGCAACCTGATTGCCTTCTCGCTGTTCGGTGCCAACCCCAAGTACTGCGAGACCGCCGTGCTCAACGTGCTGGAGCAGCCATCCGTCTATCCCCATTGGCGTTGCGTGTTCTTCGTCGACGGCAGCGTTCCGCCAACCGTCGTCGGGCGGCTGCGTCAGGGCGGCCGGGTGATCGAAGTCTCCGATCCTCTGCTACTGAAGGCGCCCGGGCCCATGTGGCGGTTCCTGGCCTACGACCTGCCGGACGTGCATCGGGTGATCTTCCGCGATGCCGACTCGGTGATCGGCCAGCGAGAAGCGGAGGCCGTGCAGGAGTGGATCAACGGTGGCGAGCGTTTCCACCTCATGCGCGATTACGCCACCCATACCGAGCTGATCCTCGCCGGCCTCTGGGGCGTCTGCGCCGGAGCCTTGCCGCCGATGCGCACCTTGATGGACAACTTCCTCGCCCAGCCAGTGTCCTCGGAGCACTTCGCCGACCAGTATTTCCTGCGTTCGTGGGTCTGGCCTTACGCCCAGCAGAGCCTGCTGCAGCATGACTCGCAGTTCGGTTTCCTGGATGGCCGGCCTTTCCCCGGCGGCACCGTACCGGTCGAGCTTCACGTCGGTGCCGCGGAGGGCGCCACGTGCTTCAGCCTGCCGGTCGACGCGGCTGACGGCACCCGGGTCGTCTGGACGCTGCACCACAAGGATGCCGGGCAGAGTGAGATCTGCACCTACGAGGGCGCGGTGCAGCAGGGGATGCTGGAGGCAAATCTGCCGGCGCGTTACGGCCGGCGGATTCGCGATGGCGAGATGGGGATTCGCTATCGACTGCTCTGAGCGAGCTTCGCTGGCAATGCTTGGCCGGCGGATAACGACGAGCATCCTCCGTCCTGGGCTCTTCATAGGTGCTTCCATCGCCCATAAAAAAGGCCTCCCGAAGGAGGCCTTAATGCTGACGCTATTTATAGGTATTCGTGGATCAGACGCTGTAGTACAGGTCGTATTCCAGCGGGTGCACGAAGGTGCGCACCTTGATTTCTTCTTCCGACTTCAGCTCGATGTAGGCATCGATGAACTCGTCGGTGAACACGCCGCCCTTGGTCAGGAACGCACGGCCCTTGTCGAGTTCTTCCAGCGCCTCTTTCAGGCTGCCGCAAACCTGCGGGATTTCCTTCGCCTCTTCCGGCGGCAGGTCGTACAGGTTCTTGTCGGCGGCATCGCCGGGGTGAATCTTGTTCTGGATGCCGTCCAGACCGGCCATCAGCAGAGCTGCGAAGCACAGGTAGGGGTTGGCAGCCGGGTCCGGGAAGCGCGCTTCGATGCGGCGGGCTTTCGGGCTGGAAACGTACGGGATACGGATCGAGGCGGAACGGTTGCGGGCCGAGTAGGCCAGCATGACCGGGGCTTCGAAGCCCGGAACCAGACGCTTGTAGGAGTTGGTGGCCGGGTTGGTGAAGCCGTTCAGGGCCTTGCCGTGCTTGATGATGCCGCCGATGAAGTACAGGGCGGTATCGGACAGGCCGGCATAGCCTTCGCCTGCGAAGGTGTTCTTGCCATCCTTGGAGATGGACATGTGAACGTGCATGCCCGAGCCGTTGTCGCCGTACAGCGGCTTCGGCATGAAGGTCACGGTCTTGCCGTAGGCGTCGGCCACGTTGTGGATGCAGTACTTCAGGGTCTGCACTTCGTCAGCCTTGGCAACGAGGGTGTTGAACTTCACACCGATCTCGTTCTGGCCGGCGGTGGCCACTTCGTGGTGGTGAACCTCGATGACCAGGCCCATTTCTTCCATGGCGTTACACATGGCGGTACGGATTTCGTGGTCGTGGTCGACCGGCGGTACCGGGAAGTAGCCGCCTTTCACGCCCGGGCGGTGGCCCTTGTTGCCCGACTCGATGTCAGCGTCGGTGTTCCAGGAAGCCTGCTCGGAGAAGATCTTGAACATCGAGCCGGAGATGTCGGACTTGAACTTCACTTCGTCGAAGATGAAGAACTCCGGCTCCGGGCCGACGAATACGGTGTCGCCGATACCGGTGGACTTCAGGTATTCCTCGGCGCGCTTGGCGATGTTGCGCGGGTCGCGCTCGTAGCCTTGCATGGTGCTCGGCTCGATGATGTCGCAGACGATGATCAGGGTCGGCTCTTCGGTGAACGGGTCGAGCACGGCGGTGCTGTCGTCCGGCAGCAGGATCATGTCGGAGGCTTCGATGCCTTTCCAGCCTTCGATGGAGGAGCCGTCGAACATCTTGCCGGCTTCGAAGAAGTCATCGTCCAGGGCGTCGCGAGCCGGCATGGTGACGTGCTGCTGCTTGCCTTTGGTATCGGTGAAGCGCAGGTCAACCCACTTCACGTCATGATCTTTGATCAGTTGTTGCGACTTGTACGACATGCTGTCCTCCAGGAGGGATTAGAGCTGGGAGCTTTCTGTGCCCCAGTATCGGGTGATGCCGGCCGGAATACTCCGCCAGGGCAACCTGCCTCACAAGAGAGCAAGTTGCGTGCCAGTGCCCGCAATCGTGCAGAAGCGCTGATTTCCGGGGCTTTGGCGAGCGCAACCAGGAATTGCAGGGTAATTGTGCACCGTTTTAGTGCTTAGTCATGGTGCGTCCGTCCATTTTGGTGCACCTAAAAGAAAGTCTCCGAATTCTGCTCAAGTCTTGAGCAATTTCGGATATAATCTTGCCCCTTTTTTTCTGTCCCATGGCAATCGCCCGGTCCGCATGAAACTCATCGTCAAGGTCTTCCAGGAAATCACCATCAAGAGCCGGCCGGTGCGCAAGCGCTTCATCCGCCAGCTGGCGAAGAACATTCGCACGGTGCTCCGCGACCTCGATCCCGAGCTGCGGGTGGAAGGCGAGTGGGACAACCTGGACGTCGAGACCCAGGTCACCGATCCGAAGGTCCTGCGCGAGATGATCGAGCGCCTGACCTGCACACCGGGCATCGGCCATTTCCTGGAAGTGCACGAGTACCCGCTGGGCGACTTCGACGACATCCTGGAGAAGTGCAAGCTGCACTTCGGCGACAAGCTGCCGGGCAAGATCTTCTCCATGCGCTGCAAGCGCGCCGGCAAGCACCCGTTCACCTCCATCGACGTCGAGCGCTACGTCGGCGGCGGCCTGCGCCAGCACTGCGGCGCCGCGGGCGTATCGCTGAAGAATCCGGAAGTGCAGGTGCGGGTGGAAATCCGCTATGACCGCCTGTACGTGATCCACGCCCAGCACGAGGGCCTCGGCGGCTACCCGCTGGGCGCGCTGGAGCAGGTGCTGGTGCTGATGTCCGGTGGCTTCGACTCCACCGTGGCGGCCTACCAGATGATGCGTCGCGGCATGATCAGCCACTTCGTGTTCTTCAACCTCGGTGGCCGTGCCCATGAGCTAGGCGTGATGGAAGTGGCGCACTACCTGTGGGAGAAGTACGGTCGTTCCCAGCGCGTGCTGTTCGTCAGCGTGCCCTTCGAGGAAGTGGTCGGCGAGATTCTCACCAAGGTCGACGACAGCTACATGGGCGTGACCTTGAAGCGCATGATGCTGCGTGCCGCCAGCCGTGTGGCCGAGCGCCTTGAGCTGAACGCCCTGGTGACCGGCGAGGCGATCTCCCAGGTGTCCAGCCAGACCCTGCCGAACCTCTCGGTGATCGACCGGGTGACCGACACCCTGGTGCTGCGCCCGCTGATCGTCAGCCACAAGCAGGATATCATCGACACCGCGACCCAGATCGGCACCGCCGAGTTCGCCAAGCACATGCCCGAATACTGCGGCGTGATCTCGGTGAACCCGACCACCCAGGCCAAGCCGTACCGCGTCGAACACGAAGAAACCAAGTTCGACATGGCCGTGCTCGACCGCGCCCTGGAGCGCTCCACCCAGATGACCGTCGATCGGGTGATCGACGAGCTGGGCAAGGATCTGCCGGTGGAGATGGTCGACGAAGTGCTGCCGGGTCAGATCGTGGTGGACATCCGTCACCCGGATGCCCAGGAAGATGAACCGCTGGCGCTCGAAGGTATCGAAGTGCTGCCGATGCCGTTCTACGCGATCAACAGCAAGTTCAAGGAACTGGACCCCAACCGCCAGTACCTCCTGTACTGCGACAAGGGCGTGATGAGTCGCCTGCACGCCCACCACCTGGTCAACGAAGGGCACACCAATGTGCGTGTTTACCGTCCGCAATAAAGGTGCGGACCAACGCCGCCAGCCTGGACTGTTCGGCGGCAGTATCCGCCATCGACCACCCGACACATTCGGTGCGTAGGCTCACGCCCTGACCTTTTGCACTGCCGCGCCACGGCCCGGCCCCGCTGCCTGAAGGCAGCCGAAGATTCACTCTCGAGACTGACACTGTGATCGAAAAACTGCGCAATATCGCCATCATCGCCCACGTCGACCATGGCAAGACCACCCTCGTTGACAAGCTGCTGAAGCTGTCCGGCACCCTCGACCGCAAAGAAGCGGAAAGCGAGCGCGTGATGGACTCCAACGACCAGGAAAAAGAACGCGGCATTACCATTCTGGCGAAGAACACCGCCATCAAGTGGAACGGCTACAACATCAACATCGTGGACACCCCCGGCCACGCCGACTTCGGCGGCGAGGTAGAGCGTGTGATGTCCATGGTGGACTCCGTACTGCTGGTCGTTGACGCCCAGGACGGCCCCATGCCGCAGACCCGCTTCGTGACCCAGAAGGCCTTCAAGGCCGGCCTGCGTCCGATCGTGGTGGTGAACAAGATCGACCGTCCGGGCGCGCGTCCTGACTGGGTCATCGACCAGATCTTCGACCTGTTCGACAACCTCGGCGCCACCGACGAGCAGCTGGACTTCCCGATCGTCTACGCCAGTGCCCTGAACGGCATCGCCGGCATGGACCACGAGAAGATGGACGACAACATGGACGCGCTGTTCCAGGCGATCATCGACCACGTTCCAGCTCCGGAAGTGGACGTCGACGGCCCGTTCCAGATGCAGATCTCCCAGCTGGACTACAACAGCTTCCTCGGCGTGATCGGCATCGGCCGTATCGCCCGTGGCCGCGTCAAGGCCAACACCCCGGTAGTTGCCATCAGCGACGACGGCACCAAGCGCAACGGTCGCATCCTGAAGATCATGGGCCACTCGGGCCTGCAGCGCGTTGAAGTCGCCGACGCCGAAGCCGGCGACATCGTCTGCGTGTCCGGCATGGACGAGCTGTTCATCTCCGACACCCTGTGCGACCCGCAGAACGTCGAAGCCCGCCCGCCGCTGACCGTCGACCAGCCGACCGTGAGCATGACCTTCCAGGTCAACGACTCGCCGTTCGCCGGTAAGGAAGGCAAGTTCGTCACCAGCCGCAACATCAAGGAGCGTCTGGACAAGGAACTGCTGCACAACGTGGCCCTGCGCGTCGAGCAAGGCGAGAGCCCGGAGAAGTTCAAGGTCTCCGGCCGTGGCGAACTGCACCTCTCGGTTCTGATCGAAACCATGCGCCGTGAAGGCTTCGAGATGGCCGTAGGCCGTCCGGAAGTGGTGATCATCGAGAAGGACGGCGAGAAGCAGGAGCCCTACGAGAACGTCACCATCGACATCGAAGAGCAGCACCAGGGCTCGGTGATGGAGCAGATGGGCCTGCGCAAGGGCGATCTGACCAACATGATCCCCGACGGCAAGGGCCGCGTGCGCCTGGAATACACCATCCCGGCGCGTGGCCTGATCGGCTTCCGTAACAACTTCCTGACCCTGACCTCGGGCACCGGCATCCTGACCTCGACCTTCAGCCACTACGGCCCGATCAAGGCCGGCGAAGTCAGCAACCGTCAGAACGGCGTACTGGTCTCCATGGCCACCGGCACCGCGCTGACCTACTCGCTGGAAACCCTGCAAAGCCGCGGCAAGCTGTTCCTCGGCCCAGGCGACGAGATCTACGAAGGCCAGCTGGCCGGCATCAACAGCCGTGACAATGACCTGGTGATCAACCCCACCAAAGGCAAGAAGCTCGACAACATGCGCGCTTCGGGCAAGGACGAAGTCATCGCCCTGGTTCCGCCGATCCGCTTCACCCTGGAGCAGGCGCTGGAATTCATCGCTGATGACGAGCTGGTGGAAGTGACGCCGAAGTCGATCCGTCTGCGCAAGAAGCTGCTCGACGAGAACGACCGCAAGCGCTACGAGCGCAGCAAGGTCTAAGTCGACCAGTACGACGATAGAGCCGGGCTTATGCCCGGCTTTTTCGTTTCCGCGTGGCTGCGAAGCGGTTTTGTGTCGTCTGAATATTCAAGGCTGTGAGTCTGTAGGAGACCGGTCACGGAGGCGGACCGGTATACTCAGCCTTTCGGGCGTTGCCGCCCGGTTCGGGATGGATTCGTTCAGAACTTCAAGGATTCGAAAGCATGCAATGGATTTTCATGCTGGTCGGCCTGGTCATCGGCGCCGCTGCGGGCGAGTCGATCACCGGGGCGGTGTTGGGCGCGGTGGTTGGCCTCGCGCTGGGGCAGGCGATCGCACTGCAGGCGTTGCAGCGGCGCAACGCGGCGATGAGTCGGGAGTTGTCGGCATTCGCTGATCGCTTCGAACTCGGTACCGAAAAGCTCTACGAGCGCCTGCTCAAGGTTGAGCAATCCGTCCAGGACAGGCAGGGCGCACCTGCACCTGAGCCATTGGCGCAGGCGCTTGCGCCTGAAGCGCCCGAGCCGGCACCTGCCGTTGCCGAGGCCGCTGATCTCGACTGGGACATCGAGCTGCCCGCCGAGCCGGTACCCGCGCCAGCGGCCGCCGCTGCGTCTGTCGAAGCGCCCATCGAATGGTCCGAACTGGCCCTCGAACCGCTGGAAGTGCCTGTTCCCCGCGCGGAAGCGCCGCAAGCACGAGCCGAGGTGCCTCAACCCCAGGCATCTCCCGCCGCACCGCCAGTGCCGCCACTGCCTCCGGCTCCTTCACTGTTCGACCGCGCCTTTGGCGCCGCCCGCGACTGGCTGCTGGGCGGCAACACCGTGCTGCGTGTCGGCGTGGTGCTGCTGTTCCTCGGCCTGGCCTTCCTGCTGCGCTACGCCACCGAAGGCATGACCATGCCGCCGCAAGGGCCCTACATCGGTACCGCCGCCGCGGCGCTGGCGCTCCTCGGCCTGGGCTGGTGGCTGCGCCAGAGGCGCCCGGCCTACGCGCTGGTCCTGCAGGGCACCGGCATTGCCGTGCTTTACCTGACGGTGTTCGCCGGCATCAAGCTGTACCCGGCCATGAACCACGGCGAGGTGCTGATCGACCCGCAGGCCGGCTTCCTGCTGCTGGTGGCGGTCACCCTGTTCTCGGCGATCCTCGCCATTCTCCAGGACGCCCTCGGCCTCGCCGCCGCCGCCGCGCTGGGTGGCTTCGCCGCGCCGATTCTGGCATCCACCGGTGGCGGCAACCATGTCGCCCTGTTCAGCTACTTCGCCCTGCTCAACGCCGGCATCTTCGCCATCGCCTGGTTCAAGGCCTGGCGGATGCTCAACCTGATCGGCTTCTTCGGTACCTTCGGCATCGGCCTGGCCTGGGGGCTGCGCTCCTACAAACCAGAGCTGCTCGCCACCACCGAGCCGTTCCTGGTCCTGTTCTTCCTTACCTACGTCGCCATCGGCCTGCTGTTTGCCCGTCGCCGTCTGCATGAAGCGGCGGGCGGGCCATCGGACGATTCCCGTGACGCCTTGCTGCGCTGGTCGGCGCGGCAGGCCGACTACGTTGACGGCACCGTGCTGTTCGGCACGCCGCTGCTGGGCTTCGGCCTGCAATACGGCGTCATCCAGCACCTGGAGTTCGGCGCGGCGTTCAGTGCGCTGGCGCTCGGTCTGTTCTACATGGTCCTCGCCCGCCTGCTGGCCGGGCGCACCGCCGGCCGCGCGCTGCTGCTGGTGGAAACCTGCCTGGCGCTGGGCGTGGTGTTCGGCACGCTGGCGATCCCGCTGGGCCTCGACGCACGCTGGACCTCCGCCGCCTGGGCCGTGGAGGGCGCCGGCATCTACTGGCTGGGCCTGCGCCAGCAGCGGCCGCTGGCGCGCATCTTCGCGCTGTTGTTGCAGATCGGCGCGGCGCTGGCGTTCCTCGCCGACCTGCGCTCCGATCCGCTGTCGCTGCAGCTGCTGGAAGGCGCGCCGCTGGGCGCACTGATGCTCGGTGTGGCGCTGCTGTTCAGCTTCTGGAACCTGCGTAATGCCGATCCGCAGACGCTGCGCGGCTGGGAGCCGAACGTGCGCCCGCTGCTGGCGACCTTCGGCCTGGGCTTCCTCTACCTGATCGCGCCGCTGTGCCTGCGGGCCGACGGCACCGCGATGGTCTGGGCGGTTGCGGGATTGGCCACGCTGTTCGCCGGTTTGCGCCTGCGTTCACGCACCTTCCTGGCCTGCGCCTTCGCGGTGCAATTGCTGGGCGGTGCGATCTTCCTCCTGCACCTGCGCGGGGCCGAGGCGGGGAGCGGTGTGCTCGGCTCGGGTTGGCGTGGACTGGTGACGGCTTCGCTGATCGGCCTGGCGCTGATCGCCGCCATGCTGATCGCCGCGCGCGATTCCCTGGTGCGCGACGACCGCCGGCTGATGCTCGGCCTGAGCGTCGTCCTGCTGCTGGGCCTGGCCTTCATCAACCTCGCCGTGCTCTTCGTGTTGCCGTGGCAGACCGCGGCCGCCGTCTGGGCCGGCAGCGGCCTGCTGATCCTCGGGCTGAGCCTGCAATTGCAGCAGCGTGCGGCCTTCGTCTTCGGCCTGGTGCTGCAGGTGATCGGCGCGGGTGCCTTCCTGATCGGCGGCCCGGCGCTGTTCGGCGATCTGCCCAGAGAGGGGCTGAAGCCGCTGGCGCACATGGGCTTCTGGACACCGGCGGTGCTGGCGCTGGCGGCGCTGGTCGGTGCCTGGCGCCTGCATCGGGCCAGCGAGCATGAACGTCGCCTGGCGCTGGGCGGGCTGGGCCTGGAGCAGCTGTCGCAACTGCTGTTGATCTGGGGCGCCGGCTGGTGGGCGCTGACGGCGCTGTGGGAAATCGCCCGCTTCGTGCCGGCGCAGATGCGCGAGCACGTGGCGCTGTTGGTCGCCGCCGTCAGCGTGGCGCTCTGGTCGCTGCTGGCGCGCCGCGAGCAATGGCGCGCGCTGGCCTTGTTGTGCCTGGCGCTGTCGCCGCTGGGCGTCGTGGCGCTGGCCAGTGCCTGGAACCTGGAATACCACCCGCTGGCACAACTGGGCTGGCTCGGCTGGCTGGCGCTGTTCGCCGTGCACTTCTTCGCGCTGCGCCGACTCGATGCGCTGCTGCCCCGAGTGGCGGCGCAGGCGGCCCATGTGCTGGGTTGCTGGCTGATCCTCGGGGTGGCGGCGCTGGAGCTGCGCTACCTGTTCTTTGCCCTGGCCGAGCACTACAACGCCTGGCGCTGGCTGGGCTGGGCGCTGGTGCCGAGCTTCTACCTGATCCTGATGGGCGGCGTGCGGCGCCTGCCGTGGCCGGTGGCGGCCTTCGAGCGCGAGTACCGGGCGATTGCCGCCGTGCCGGTGGCCGTGGCGTTGCTGGGCTGGTTCTGGCTGGTCAACCTGTTCAGCGACGGTTCGGCGGAGCCGCTGCCTTATCTGCCGCTGCTCAACCCGTTGGAGCTGGGCATGCTGATCGTGCTGGCGGCGGTGTTCCAGTGGACGCGCCTGGGCCTGCCGCAGCTCGGATTCGCCGAATCCAGGCTGCGCCTGCCGGTGCAGGCCGTGCTGGGCGCCTCGCTGTTCGCCCTGCTGACCCTGGCGGTGTGCCGGACCGCGCACCATTGGGGTGGCGTGCCGTTCGACGCCTTCGCCCTGCGCGAGTCGATGCTGGTACAGGCGGGCCTGTCCATCGTCTGGGCGCTGATCGCGCTGGGTCTGATGATTGCCGGGCACCTGCGCGGCCGCCGTGATTTCTGGCTGGTCGGCGCGGCACTGCTGGCGGTCGTGGTGATCAAGCTGTTCCTCGTCGACCGCGCCAGCGGCGGCAGCCTGGAACGCATCATTTCCTTCATCGGCGTCGGCGTGCTGATGCTGATCGTCGGCTACTTCGCGCCGCTGCCGCCGCGTCGGCCAGCCCCGCCGCCGCAACAGGAGCAACCCTCTGCATGAAGCTGAAACCGTTTTTCCTGATCGCCAGCGCCTGGGTGCTGGGTTCCACCGCCGGCGCCGCGCCGGCCCCGGCGGACTTCGCCAACCAGGTGCCGCTGGAGATCGCCGGCAAGGGGCCCTGGTACCGCCTGCAATTGCCGATCGAGGTGCTGTTCGCTGCCCGTCATGGCGACCTGCGCGATGTGCGCATCTTCAACGCCGAAGGCGAGGCGCTGCCCTACAGCCTGCGCACTGGCGCGGCCAGTGAGAGCCGGGTGCGCAGCGAGGTGCAGGCGCGCATCTTCCCGCTGCGCGGGCAGAGCGGCAGCGCCGCCGCCGACAGCGTGAAAGTCGTACGCAGCACCACGGGCACCATTCTGGAGATCACCCCGAGCGCGCCGGCCCAGGACCCGCAGCAGGTCCTGCGCGGCTGGCTGCTGGAAACCGGCAGCGGCGACCTGCCGCTGGATCGCCTGCAGCTGGAATGGACGGCCGAGGCCGATGGCTTCCAGCGCCTGCGCATCGAGGCCAGCGACGACCTGGAGCACTGGCGCTCCCTCGGCGAAGGGCAGCTGGCGCGGCTGGACTTCAATGGCCAGCGCATCGAGCAGAACGACATCGCCTTGCCTGGCGAGACCGCGCGTTACCTGCGCCTGTGGTGGGAGTCGCCGGAGCGGGCCGCGCAGTTGAGCGGCGCCACCCTGAGCGGCAGCCGCAGCAGCACCGGGCCTGTCCCCATGCTGTGGTCCGCGCCGCTGGTGGCCAAGGCCGACGCCAATGGCGAGTTCAGCTGGAGCCTGCCGCTGGCGCTGCCGGTGGAGCGGGTACGGATTCCGCTGGCGCAGGCCAACACCCTGGCGCCGGTGGCGCTTTCCGGCCGCCACGACGGCAATGTGCAATGGACGCCGCTGGCGCGCGGCGTGCTCTACCGCTTGCCGGGGGAGGGCGGCGAGATCACCCAGGAAGAGCTGGAACTGCCCGGCGCGTCGGTCAGCCAGCTGCGCCTGCAACTGGACGCACGGGGCGGTGGCCTGGGCGGCGCGACGGCGAACCTGAGCATTGGCGTGCGCGCCACCGAGGTGGTCTTCCTCGCCCGTGGCGGCGAGCCCTACCAGTTGGCGGTCGGCAGTTCGTCGGCGGCCGATGGCAGCCTGCCGCTGCCCACCCTGGTGCCGGGCTTCGACGCCAAGCGCTTGTCCGCCATGGGCGAAGCCCATCTGAAGGGAAGCCTGCAGACCCAGGCCGTCGAGACACCTGGCGCGCCGCCCAAGGCGGATGGCCGCTGGAAGCGTTATGG
This sequence comes from Pseudomonas sp. NY15181, assembly GCF_048068055.1. NCBI lineage: Bacteria > Pseudomonadati > Pseudomonadota > Gammaproteobacteria > Pseudomonadales > Pseudomonadaceae > Pseudomonas > Pseudomonas sp. NY15181. The sequence continues at coordinate 320,630 of NZ_JBLUPT010000007.1, forward strand.
ATTGTGGGCTGTGCTGCTCGCCGGCGTCGGCCTGCTCGGGTTGATGGCGCTGAGCCTGTTGCGCGGCAGTCGAGCGCAAAACTGAGCAAGGTTCACGGAGATAGCCGCGAGATAGGGGTGCCGCCTGGGAAAACTCTGCTACTGTGAGGGCGTTCTGTCCGCCCAATAAAAACAAGCACGGAGTAGCAGGATGATCAGACAGGCGCTCACCCCGTTGGCGGCTGCCTGCGTATTGGCGATTGCCTCGCAGGCCTCGGCAGCCCCTTCCCCTTATTCGACCATGGTGGTGTTCGGCGACAGCCTCAGCGATTCGGGCCAGTTCCCCGACGCCGGCGGCCCGGCGGGCGGCTCCACGCGCTTCACCAACCGCACCGGCCCGACCTACCTGGAAGGCCACGGCGAAGCCTTCGGGCCGACCGCGCCGATGATCCTCGGTGGCAAGCTGGGCGTCTCCTCCGCCGACCTCAACCCCTCCACCTCGCTGGTCAGCGGCACCCAGGACGGCAACAACTGGGCGGTGGGCGGCTACCGTACCGACCAGATCTACGACTCCATCACCGCGCCGGGGGGCTCGGTGGTCAGCGCCGGGGGCAACACCCGCACCCGCGACGGCTATCTGGTGGGGCGTCGGGCGGACCCGAACGCGCTCTATTACCTTACCGGCGGCGGCAACGACTTCCTCCAGCTGCGAATCACCAACGACCCCACCGCGCGCGCGGCGGCCGGGCGCCTGGTGGACAGCGTGGATGCGCTTCACAACGCCGGCGCGCGCTACATCATGGTCTGGCTGCTGCCCGATCTGGGCCTGGCGCCGGCCACCAACGGCGGCCCGCTGCAGGCCATCGGCACCCAGCTGTCCGGCATCTTCAACCAGGAGCTGGTCAGCCAGCTCGCCGCCTCCGACGCCAACGTCATCCCGCTGAACATCCCGGGGTTGCTCAAGGAAGTCCTGACCGACCCGGGCGCCTACGGCCTGGCTACCGGCACCAACCTGGTGGGTACCTGCTTCAGCGGCAACAACTGCCCGGAAAACCCGGTCTACGGACGCCACGGCAGCAACCCCGACCCGACCAAGCTGATCTTCAACGATGGCGTGCACCCGACCATCGCCGGCCAGCGCCTGATCGCCGACTATGCCTATTCGGTACTGGCCGCCCCCTGGGAAGCCACCTTGCTGCCGGAGATGGCGCTGGGTACCTATAACGGCTTCCAGGACACGCTGCACAGCCAATGGCTGGCGGACTGGGAGAGCTGGCAGGCCACGGGCCAATGGCGCGGCTTCATCTCCGGGGGCGGCCAGCACCTGGACTACGACGACCAGGACAGCGCCGCCAGCGGCGATGGCTTCGGCTACAACCTGACCCTGGGCGGCAGCTACCGCCTCGACGACGCCTGGCGCGTCGGCGCCGCTGTCGGCTTCTACCGGCAGAAGCTGGAGGCCGGCGCCGAGGACTCCGACTACAAGCTCAACAGCTACCTCGGCAGCCTGTTCGCGCAGTACCAGCAGAACCGCTGGTGGGCCGACGCCGCGGTGACCGGCGGCCACCTCGACTACGACGAGGCCAATCGCAAGTTCACCCTTGTCGACCGCACCGTCGAGGAAAAGGGCGACACCAACGGCAGCCTGCTGGCCCTCAGCGGTCGTCTTGGCTACGACATCGCCCAGGGCGGCGAGAACTGGCACCTGTCGCCCTTCGTCAGCGCCGACTGGGCGCGGGTGAAAGTGGACAGCTACGAAGAGGATGGCGGCCATTCCACGTCGCTGGCCTTCGACGAGCAGGATCGCTACTCCCGTCGTCTCGGTGCAGGCTTGCAGGGCAAGCTCGACCTGTCCGCCGCCACCCAGCTGTTCGGCGAAGTAGCGGTGGAGCGCGAGTACGCCGACGACACCCAGAACGTCGGGATGAACTTCACCAGCCTGCCGGCCAATGGCTTCACCCTGGATGGCTACACCCCGCAGAGCCACATGCAGCGCTTGTCGCTGGGCTTCTCGCAGAAGCTGACGCCGGAGCTGTCGTTGCGCGGCGGCTACAGCGCGCACCACAGCAGCGATGACCTGCAGCAGGGCGTGAACCTGGCGTTGAGCCTGGACTTCTGATCGGTACGGGGATGGGCGGGACCTGGTGCCAGGCGTCGCCCTCCCCCCAACCCTCTCCCGGAGGGAGAGGGGGCTGATCGAAGTGCTCGGTTACCGCGTGCGCAGCTTCGCCCCAGTTTCGGTGGAAGGATGACTCCGTAATGCAGTCGCGCACCGACCCGCTCCCTCTCCCCTGGGGAGAGGGCTGGGGGGAGGGGGTTTCGCTTCCGCGCCAATGCCAGACCAGTACCCCGTAATACCCCGCTGTTACCCCGCCAATCCCGCGCCTCCCTACACTGGCGGTCCGATTCACGAGGACCCGCCATGACCTTCACCACCGAACTGCAGCCCGGCGTCTGTGCCGAGCCGGAAGCCGTCACCCAGGACTATGTGTTCAACCACACCATGCTGCGGGTGAAGAACCCGGAGCCGTCGCTGGACTTCTACACCCGCGTGCTGGGCATGCGCCTGCTGCGCCGGCTGGACTTCGAGGAAGGCCGCTTCTCCCTGTACTTCCTCGCCCACACCAAGGGACATGACGTGCCCGATGACACCGGCGAGCGCCAGCGCTACACCTTCGGCCGCGAGTCGGTGCTGGAACTGACCCACAACTGGGGCACCGAGTCCGACGACAGCCAGTACCACAACGGCAATGGCGAGCCGCGCGGCTTCGGCCACATCTGTTTCTCGGTGCCGGATATCCAGGCGGCCTGCGCGCGCTTCGAGGCGCTGGGCGTACCGTTCGTCAAGCCGCTGGCGCGGGGCATGAAGAACGTCGCGTTCATTGCCGACCCCGATGGTTACTGGGTCGAGATCGTCCAGGCCTCGCTCAACGGCGAGATGGGACGCGGCTGAAGGCCGCAGCTGCGCTTTGGCCCGGGGAACTGCCCGTGGCTGGCGGGTTCCAAGCAATCGGCGCGGCCACCGTGCAGGAGGCAACGCGCCCGATTCCACGCTAGAATGCGCCCTGATTTTTCCCCTTCTCCCCTGGAGCCTTTCATGTCCCGCGTTACCCTGAGCCGCTATCTGATCGAGCAGACCCGCAGTCACAACACCCCGGCCGACCTGCGCTTCCTCGTCGAGGTGGTGGCGCGCGCCTGCAAGGAAATCAGCCATGCCGTGTCCAAGGGTGCCCTCGGTGGCGTGCTGGGCAGCATGGGCACCGAGAACGTGCAGGGCGAAGTGCAGAAGAAGCTGGACGTGATGTCCAACGAAATCCTGCTGGAAGCCAACGAGTGGGCCGGCAACCTGGCCGGCATGGCTTCCGAGGAAATGGACCATCCCTACCAGATCCCCGGCAAGTACCCGAAAGGTGCCTACCTGCTGGTCTTCGATCCGCTGGACGGCTCCTCCAACATCGACGTCAACGTCTCGGTCGGCACCATCTTCTCCGTGCTGCGCTGCCCGCATGAGTACCTGAGCCAGAACGACAGCCTGCGTGAGGAAGCCTTCCTCCAGCCGGGCACCACCCAGGTCGCCGCCGGCTACGCCATCTACGGCCCGCAGACCATGCTGATCCTGACCCTGGGCAACGGCGTCAAGGGCTTCACCCTGGACCGCGAGCTGGGCAGCTTCGTGCTGACCCACGAGAACATCACCGTTCCCACCAGCACCGCCGAATTCGCCATCAACATGTCCAACGAGCGCCACTGGGAAGCCCCGGTGAAGCGCTACGTCAGCGAACTGCTGGCTGGCAAGGAAGGCCCGCTGGGCAAGAACTACAACATGCGCTGGATCGCCTCCATGGTGGCCGACGTGCACCGTATCCTGACCCGCGGCGGCGTGTTCATGTACCCGCGCGACTCCCGCGAGCCGGAGAAGCCGGGCAAGCTGCGCCTGATGTACGAAGCCAACCCGATGTCCTTCATCATCGAACAGGCCGGCGGCGCCGCCACCAACGGCCACCAGCGCATCCTCGACATCCAGCCGGAGAACCTGCACCAGCGCGTTGCGGTGTTCCTGGGTTCCAAGGAAGAAGTCGAGCGCGCCACCGCCTACCACAAGGAAGGCTGATGGCCGCGGAGTCTCACTGGCAGGCACTGCTGGACTGGTGGTTCGGCAGCTCGCTGGACGCCGTCGAGGTGTCCGAGCAGCGTAACTCGCTGTGGTTCGGCAAGAGCGCCTGCCAGGACGTGGACTCCGAGAACCGTTTCGGCGGCCTGGTGCGCCAGGCCCTGGACGGTGGTGGCCTGGAAGACTGGGCCGAGGAGCCGCAGGGTTGGCTGGCGCTGATCCTGCTGCTCGACCAGCTGCCGCGGATGATCTTTCGCGACAGCCCGCGCGCCTATGCCGGTGACGCCCGCGCCCAGCAACTGGTGCGCCGGGGGTTGGAGGCTGGTTTCGATCGCAAGCTTCCGCGCATCGAGCGGGTGTTCGTCTACATCGTGCTGGAGCACGCCGAGGACCTGGCCAGCCAGGACGAGGCGGTGCGCCTGTACGAGGCGCTGCAGGCCGAATCCAGCGACCGCGAAAAGGTCCTGTTCGCCGGGTATCTCGCCTATGCGCGCAAGCATCAGGCGGTAATCGCCCGCTTCGGCCGCTTCCCCCACCGCAATGCCATTCTCGGGCGCCCATGCAGCGACGAGGAAACGCAGTTCCTCACGGAACCCGGCTCGCGTTTTTGACTCCAACACGGCGGCCGATCCGGTCGCCCTGTGCCAAGCTTGTTGGCATGCCCCTTACACAATGGAGTTGTCGATGTCCTTCCGCCGCCTTGCGCTCGTCGCGTTCTGTGTCGTCCTGGCTGCCTGCAGCAAGATCAACCAGGATAACTATTCCAAGATCAAAACCGGCATGACCAAGGCCGAGGTCGAGGGCCTGCTCGGCAAGCCGACCGAATGCTCCGGCGCGCTGGGCGTATCCAGCTGCACCTGGGGTGATGACAAGGCCTTCATCAGCATCCAGTACGCCGGTGACAAGGTGCTGCTGTTCTCCGCCCAGGGCCTGAAGTAAGCCGGCGGAAGCTGGCGCCAGGGTCGGATGCGACCGTGCTTTCGCATTCCAATAAAAAACGCCCCTCGGGGCGTTTTTTATTGGGTGCGGAAAAGCGTAGGAGCGGACTTTGTCCGTGATTGCCCCGGTGCCGTGCGGTTCGCGAGCAAGCTCGCTCCTACACGTACGCCGGACCGCTCTTCATAGGATCGCGAACAAAAGCCGGCTACGCGCAGATCAGTTCAGCAGTTCATGCAGCACATCGGTGAACTCGCGGGTGCTCTGTTCTTCGAGAGCATGCTTGCCATCGCGTACCCGCCACTGGCCGGCGACCATCACGTCGCGCACCTGGCGGTCGCCACCGGCGAACAGCCAGCGGTTGAGGATCGCATCGCCGCTGGCGGTCTGCAGATACGGATCGCTGCCATCGAGCACCAGCAGGTCGGCGCGCTTGCCGGCGGCCAGTGCGCCAGTGGGCTGGCCAAGGGCCTGGGCACCGCCGGCGAGGGCACCGTCGAACAGGGTGCGGCCGACCATGGGCTGGTTGGCTCCATACAGGCGGTTGCGGCGTTGGTCGCGCAGGCGCTGGCCGTATTCCATCCAGCGCAGTTCCTCGACCACGCTCAGGGAGACGTGGCTGTCCGAACCGATGCCATAGCGGCCGCCCTGGGCGAGGTAGTCCACCGCCGGGAAGATGCCGTCACCCAGGTTCGCTTCGGTGGTAAGGCACAGGCCGGCCACGGCGCCGCTACGCGCCATCGAGGTCACTTCGTCGGCTTCGGCGTGGGTGGCGTGGACCAGGCACCAGCGCTCGTCCACCGCGACGTTCTCGTACAGCCACTGCAACGGACGGCGGCCGCTCCAGGCCAGGCAGTCGTCGACCTCTTTCTGCTGCTCGGCGATGTGGATGTGCACCGGGCAACCGGTGGAGTCGGCGCCGAGCACTTCGGCGATCTGCTGCGGGGTAACCGCGCGCAGGGAGTGGAAGCACAGGCCGACGCTCTGCTGCGGCTGGGGCGCCAGGTGCGAGCGCAGGCCGTCGATCAGCTTCAGGTAGCCTTCGGTGCTGTTGATGAAGCGGCGCTGGCCTTCGCTCGGCGCCTGGCCACCGAAGCCGGCATGGGAGTAGAGCACTGGCAGCAGGGTCAGGCCGATGCCGGCGTCGGCTGCGGCCTGACTGACGCGCAGGGCCAGCTCCGCCGGGTTGGCGTAGGGCTTGCCGTCGGCGTCGTGGTGCACGTAATGGAATTCGGCGACGCCGGTGTAACCGGCCTTGAGCATCTCGATGTAGAGTTGGCGGGCGATCACCCCGACCTGCTCGGGCGACAGGCGGCCGACCAGGCGATACATCAGGTCGCGCCAGGTCCAGAAGCTGTCGTTGGGGTTGCCGGCGACTTCCGCCAGGCCCGCCATGGCACGCTGGAAGGCGTGCGAGTGGAGGTTCGGCATGCCGGCCAGCACCGGGCCGCGCAGGCGCTCGGCGCCTTCGCTGGAGCCACCGATGGAGATTTTCTCCAGGACGCCCGAAGCGGAAATATCCAGGCGCACGTCGTAGGCCCAGCCCTCGGGCAGCAATGCGCAGGGTGCGATCAAAGCGGGCATGATTTGTTACCTGTGTAACTCATATTTATTTGTATATACATATACATGTGTTTGCATCGAGCGTAAACTGCTTTCGCAGATGACAAGGAGAATCACCGTGATCAAAACGCCGTCGAGGTCCTCGTCGCTGGCGGCTCAGCTCAGCGATACGCCTGCGCCGCTCTATGCCCAGGTCAAGCAGATGATCGTCCAGCAGATCCAGAGCGGAACCTGGCCTGCGCACCACCGTGTCCCGTCGGAGAGCGAGCTGGTCGAGGAGTTGGGCTTCAGCCGCATGACCATCAACCGCGCCCTGCGCGAGCTCACCGCCGAAGGGCTGCTGCTGCGCATGCAGGGGGTCGGAACCTTTGTCGCCGAGCCGAAGGGGCGTTCCGCGCTGTTTTCGGTGAACAACATCGCCGATGAAATCGCCGCGCGGGGTCACCGTCATCACTGCAAGGTGATTCGCCTGGCCGAGGAGCTGGCCAATTCCGAGCGGGCGCTGGCCCTCGACCTGCGCAGCGGCCAGCGGGTGTTCCATTCGCTGATCGTGCACTACGAGAACGGGGTGCCGATCCAGCTGGAAGACCGCTACGTGAATGCGGCGGTGGCACCCGACTATCTCAAGCAGGACTTCACCGTCCAGACGCCTTACGCCTACCTCTCCCGCGTCGCCCCGCTGACCGAGGGCGAGCACGTGGTCGAGGCGGTGCTCGCCGAGGCGGAGGAGTGCCGGCTGCTGCAGATCGAGCATAACGAGCCTTGCCTGCTGATTCGCCGCCGTACCTGGTCCGGCAACCAGGCCGTTACTTCCGCGCGCCTGATCCATCCGGGCTCGCGACATCGCCTGGAGGGGCGTTTCAGTTCATGACGCAGATTCAACACTTCAAGGCAGCCGACTATCCGCGCATGCCCTGGAAAAATGGTGCCGGCAGCACGCTGGAAATCGCCCGTGATGCCGGGGCGGGGCTGGATGGCTTCGGCTGGCGCCTGTCGATTGCCGATGTCGGCGCCGACGGCGGCTTCTCCGCGTTCACCGGTTACCAGCGGATCATCACGGTGCTGGAAGGCGAGGGGATGCAACTGACGGTCGATGGCGAGAAGTCCCGGCCGCTGCGCCAGCTCGATGCCTTCGCCTTCTCTGGCGACAGCGAGGTGGATTGCCGTCTGCTGGGCGGCGCCATCCGTGATTTCAACCTGATCTATTCCCCCGTACGTTACCGCGCGCGCCTGCAGTGGTTGTCGCTGGAGCAGCCGCAACGCTTCTTCAGTTCCGCCGCCACCTTGCTGCTGTTCAGTGCCGCTCAAGGGCTTGAGCTGCGCCGGGGCGGCGCCTCGCTGGCGGAAGTCGGTCGATATGATTGCCTGCGTATCGAGGGCGAGGCGGAGCTGGCGGCGTTCGAGCTGCGGGCCGAGGCGGGCGGTGCCTGCTGCCTGATCGAGCTGCTTCCCCGCTGAGAGCAGCCCTGTAGGGCGTACAACCGTTCGCGGTTGTACGCGGCGCGGTAGTTGTCTTCCTTTGGGCAATTTGTGCCTGCGTTCCCTCACCCCAGTGTTTTCTCGTTTGAGGAGCGGGAGAGGAGACCGTTCGGTGCAGGATGAGGCCGTAGTCTCAGCCGGCACGGACGGCTCCCTCTCCCTGAGGAGCGGGGCGCGTAGCCAGGGCTGGGGTGAGGGGGAAGTGCAGGCAGGGATTAGCCCGGTAGAAGACAGTTGCTCCTACGAGAGCCACAGAGCCAACCCATCGCCGTCGAGCAGGCACAAGAAAGCCGCCCGAAGGCGGCATTCCTTTCAACACGCTCCCGACCTCAAAGCACCTGCTTGAGGAACGCCTGCGCACGCGGATCGCGCGGGCGGTCGAAGAACTGCGCGGGCGGTGCGTCTTCCAGCAGCTTGCCGTGATCGAAGAACAGTACGCGGTCGGCCACTTCGCGGGCGAAGCCCATTTCGTGGGTGACGCAGACCATGGTCATGCCTTCCTGGGCCAGGGTCTTCATCACATCCAGCACCTCGCCGACCATCTCCGGGTCGAGCGCCGAGGTGGGCTCGTCGAACAGCATTACCTTGGGTTCCATGCACAGTGCGCGGGCGATGGCCACGCGCTGCTGCTGGCCGCCGGAAAGGCGCGAGGGATACTCGTTGGCCTTCTGAGCGATACCGACCTTGGCCAGCAGCGCCTGGGCCTTCTCCTCGCGCTCGGCCTTGCCGCGCTTGCGCACGACCTTCTGAGCCAGGCAGAGGTTTTCCAGCACGGTCATGTGCGGGAACAGGTTGAAGTGCTGGAACACCATGCCGACTTCGCGGCGGTAGGCGTTGATGTCGGTCTTCGGGTTGGCCAGGTCGACGCCATCGATGACGATCGAGCCGGAGTCCAGTTCTTCCAGGCCGTTCAGGCAGCGCAGGAAGGTGGACTTGCCCGAGCCGGACGGCCCCAGTACCACCAGTACTTCGCCCTTGGCCACGGAGGTGCCGACGTTGTCCACCGCGCGGACCAGTTGGCCACGGGCGTCGAAGGTCTTAATCAGATCACGGACTTCAATCACTTTTCCCGAGCCTCCGCTCCAGCTTGTTGGCGATCTGCGACAGCGGCAGGTTGATCAGCAGGTAGAGCGCTGCAACGCAGAACCAGATTTCGAAGGTGGAGAACGAGGTGGTGATCGCCTCGCGGCCACTCTTGGTCAGCTCGGTGATGGCGATCACCGAGACCAGCGAGGTGTCCTTCACCAGGCTGATGAACTGCCCGGCCAGCGGCGGCAGTACGCGCTTGAAGGCCTGCGGCAGGATCACGTGGCGCATCGACTGCGCGGCGTTCAGGCCCAGGGAGCGCGCCGCCTCGTTCTGGCCACGGGCGATGGACTGCACGCCGGCGCGGACGATCTCGCCCACATAGGCGCCGGTGAACAGCGCCAGCGCGGCCACCCCAGCGAACTCGCGGGAGAGGTTCAGCACGGTGCCGATGAAGAAGTAGAAGATGAAGATCTGCACCAGCAGCGGCGTGCCGCGCACCAGCTCGACATAGACGGTGGACAGATCGCGCAGCGTGGGGTTGCTCGACAGGCGGCAGAGCCCGGTGAACAGGCCGATCAGCAGGCCGACGGCGCCGGACACGAAGGAGATCCACAGGGTGGTCCACAGCCCCCAGAACAGCGGGCCGGCGGCCCAGTGGCGGGTCACGCCGACGGCGTCGCCTTCGGCGATGTCATCGCCCTGGCTGACCTGCAGGCTGTCGCGGGCAACGCTCAGTACCTGCTCCTTGCCGTTCTCGCCGGTGAGGGTCACGCGGGCGAGGTCGCCGTCGTCGGCGATCTTTGCCACGGTGCCTGCCTCGGCGGCGCGCTGGGTGTCCTCGGCGTGGTAGGCGAAATACTGCGGCACGCGGTTCCAGCGCCACTCGTAGGAGATCAGCGAGGTCGAGTACCAGAGGCCATAGGCCAGCGCGATCAGCAGGAAAATGGTCAGCGCATGCCAGGGCCACTGGCCCTGCTTGCGGGGGCTTTTCGCGGACGGCTGTCCGGCCAGGGCGGCGCCAGGCAGCAGGCGTCGTATAAGCGTATTCATAGAGAGATCTCGACCGTAGGCGTTGAGGTCATGCGGGGCAGGGCCCGGAGCGATGCCGGGACCCGCCGGATATCAGGCTGCTTATTCCATGTCTTTCAGCCAGTCGGTGTCCTTGAACCACTTGCTGTGGATGCGCTCGTAGGAGCCGTCTTCCCGGGCCTGGCGCAGGTAGTTGTTGATCCAGTTGAGGCTGTCGTAGTCGTTCTTCTTCAGGCCGAAGGCCAGCGGCTCGTAAGTGAAGGGGTTCTCCAGGAACGCCAGCTTGCCGGCGCCGGCCTTGTTCACCGCCACCACGTTATAGGGCGCGTCGTAGATGAAGGCGTCGGACTTGCCGTTGACCACGTCCATCACCGCTTCCTGCTCATTATCGAAGCCGTGGTACTGGGCCTTGCCGATCAGCTTCTTGGCGACCATCTCGCCGGTGGTGCCGATCTTGGAGGTGATGCGGTACTTCGGATCGTTCAGGTCCTTGTAGGACTTGATCTCGCCTTGCAGCTCCTTGCGGATCAGCAGGGTCTGGCCGACCACGATGAAGGGATCGGAGAAGTTGATGCGCAGGTTGCGCTCCTGGGTGAGGGTCATGCCCGAGCCGATCATGTCGAATTTGTCGGTCAGCAGGGCCGGGATGATGCCGTCGTAGCTGGTGGACACCAGCTCCAGCTTGACGCCCATGGACTTGGCCATGGCCTTGAGCAGGTCCACTTCGAAACCGATGATCTCGCCGCGCTTGTTGGTCATCTCGAAGGGCATGTAGGTCGGGTCCATGCCGACGCGCAGGGAGCCCCGCTTGACCGCGTCATCAATGGCGCCGGCATGGGCCGTCAGCCCGGTGAGTGCGCAGGTGGAAAGCAGGAGCATCGACAGGATTTTTCTCATGGGCGTCTCTTGTTGTTTAGGAGGGCTTGCTATGGATACGTGCTGTATTGATCTAGCCTGTATATACAGGTAGATAGCAACATGCGGGCCAAGCCTTTTGCCCACACGGGAAACAACCGTGCGGCAAGGTGCCATTGCAGCTGGGGAACAATCCGAACAGGCGACTGGAAGCAGCGCGTTGTTACTCATTGTTACGTCGCGCGGGAATTTTATTCCCGTTATGCATAAGCCGGGGCCGAGTCGCTGGAGCCCGCGTCGTATGGGCTGTGCCGGGAGTCATCGAAGGCTCGGGTCGGGGGTGGCGTCAGGCCGTAGGAACGGCGGAGCGGCAACCGGGGCTCTCTTGGGGCTGGCCTTTTCGCTCGATTTTTCCGGTGCCGGCTTCGCTGCCGGACGATGGCGGAGTCCCCGGGTGGAGTGAGAGCACCATGTAATTCATGGGCTTGCAGACGGCGTGCAACGGCTATCGGCGGCGCAAAAAATATTCTTGATTATGATTGTATATACATGCTTACATATTTGCGTGCCCTGACGTGGCAAACGAACAAGAACAGGCGATAACCCCCTTCTCCGGAGGCCCCCATGACCAAGCCCACCCGTTTTCGTGACGTCGAAATCCGTGCCCCGCGTGGCAACCAGCTGAATGCCAAGAGCTGGCTCACCGAAGCCCCGCTGCGCATGCTGATGAACAACCTCGACCCGGAGGTGGCTGAAAACCCGAAGGAGCTGGTGGTGTACGGCGGCATCGGCCGCGC
>NZ_JBLUPT010000008.1:0-290671 GCF_048068055.1 Pseudomonas sp. NY15181
CGACAAGGCCCTGGACGAGGGCGAGCACGACTTCATCGTCAAGGCGGAAGACCCGGCCGGCAACATGAGTGGCCCGTCGGAGCCCTACCCGATCAACATCGACACCACCGCTCCGAACGCCCCGACCATCACCGGCGTCGTTGACAACGACGATCCGGCGCACCTGGTCGACGTACCGAAGAATGGCGACACCAATGACACGACTCCGGTGATCAATGGTGGCGGCGCCGAGAAGGGCGACATCATCCACGTGTTCGATGGCGAGACCGAACTGGGCAGCACCGTAGTTACCAGCGACGACGGCACCTGGTCGTTCGAAGTCCCGGCCGACAAGGCCCTGGATGAGGGCGAGCACGACTTCATCGTCAAGGCGGAAGACCCGGCCGGCAACATCAGCGAGCCGTCGGAACCCTACCCGATCAACATCGATACCACCGCTCCGTCCGCTCCGACCATCACTGGCGTTGTCGACAACGACGATCCGGCGCACCTGGTCGACGTACCGAAGAATGGCGACACCAACGACACCACCCCGGTGATCAACGGTGGTGGCGCCGAGAAGGGCGACATCATCCACGTGTTCGACGGCGAGACCGAACTGGGCTCCACCGTGGTCACCAACGACGATGGCACCTGGTCGTTCGAAGTTCCGGCCGACAAGGCCCTGGAAGAAGGCGAACACGACTTCACCGTCAAGGCCGAAGACCCGGCGGGCAACATCAGCGCGGCGTCGGATGCCTATCCGATCAATATCGACACTACCGCTCCGTCTGCCCCGAGCATCACCGGCGTTGTCGACAACGACGATCCGGCGCACCTAGTCGACGTACCGAAGAATGGCGACACCAACGACACCACCCCGGTCATCAACGGTGGCGGCGCCGAGAAAGGCGACATCATCCACGTGTTCGACGGCGAGACCGAACTGGGCTCCACCGTGGTCACCAGCGACGACGGCACCTGGTCGTTCGAAGTCCCGGCCGACAAGTCCCTGGACGAGGGCGAGCATGACTTCACCGTCAAGGCCGAAGACCCGGCGGGCAACATCAGCCCGGCGTCGGATGCCTATCCGATCAACATCGACCTCACCCCGCCGGTCGCAACACTGACCATTGACAAGGTGGCCGGTGACGACGTGCTCAACATTGCCGAATCGGAAGTGCAGCAGACCATCAGCGGCAAGGCTGGCGGCGAGTTCCAGGCCGGCGACAAGGTGACCTTCACGCTCAATGGCACTACCTACAGCACCACGGTGAACGAGAAGGGCGAGTGGAGCGTTTCGGTGGCCGGTTCCGACCTGGCCGAGGAAACCAACATCCATGCCACCCTGGTGGCGCATGATGCGGCCGGCAACGCGACCACCGTGGTCGCTGACCACCCGTATACCGTTGTCGTTGATCCTTTGGTGCCGACGCTGAGCATCCATGTCATTGCCGGCGACGATATCGTCAACCTGGAAGAGTCCAAGGTCGACCAGGCCATCAGTGGCGGTTCGACGGGCGGCCGTGCCGGTGACGTGGTAACAGTCGTGGTCAATGGCGTGAGCTACAGCGGCACCGTCGACGACAAGGGCGACTGGAGCATCTCGGTTCCGGGCTCCGCCCTGGTGGCCGATGCGGCGCACAGCGTCGTGGCGACCTTCGTGGCCACCGACAGCGCTGGCAACAGCACGCCGGTGACAGAGGCGCGCGCCTATCAGGTGGACACCACGCCTCCGGTGGTAACGCTGAGCATCGACCCGGTGACGGGTGACGACATGGTCAACCTGGCCGAATCCAAGGCCAACCAGACCATCAGCGGCAAGGCCGTCGGCGAGTTCCAGGAAGGCGACAAGGTCACCTTCGAACTGAACGGCCACACCTACAGCGCCGCGGTGGATGCTTCGGGCAACTGGAGCGTGCAGGTAACCGGCGCCGATCTGGCGGCGGAAACCAATATCCACGCCACCCTGGTGGCGCACGACACCGCCGGTAACGCAACCAGCGTCAGCGCCGACCACGGCTACGAGGTGGTTCTCAAGGTGACCGGCGAGTACATGACCGGTGATGTGGTGAGCTTCGAGCTCAACGGCACCACCTACAGTGCGTCGGTGAACTCCACCGGTAACTGGAGCGTTGCCGTGGACGGCGCCGACCTGGCGGCGGAAACCAACATCCATGCCACCCTGGTGGCCCATGACACCGCCGGCAACGTGGCCGATGTCGTGGCGGATCACGCTTACACCGTGGACCTCGTCCCGCCGGTGGCGACGCTGACCATCAACAACGTGACCGAAGACAACGTCCTCAACTACGCCGAATCGCAGACCTCCCAGACCATCAGCGGCAAGGCTGGCGGTGAGTTCCAGGCCGGCGACAAGGTGAGCTTCACGCTCAATGGCACCACCTACAGCGCCACGGTGAACACCAAGGGCGAGTGGAGCGTTTCCGTGGCCGGTTCCGACCTGGCCAAGGGCAGCAGCATCGACGCCACCCTGGTGGCCCACGATGCCGCGGGCAACGAAGCCAGCGTCACGGCCAACCATCCGTACGAGGTGAGTGTCACCCCGCCGGTGGCCGGCCTGGTCATCGACGTGGTGGCCGGTGACGACGTCGTCAACATTGCCGAATCGCAGACCGAGCAGACCATCAGCGGTAAAGCGACTGGTCAGTTCAAGGCCGGCGACAAGGTCAGCTTCACGCTCAACGGCACCACCTACAGCACCACGGTCGATGCTTCCGGCAAGTGGAGCGTCAAGGTGGCCGGTTCCGACCTGGCCAAGGGCAGCAGCATCAACGCCATTCTGGTGGCGCATGATGATGTCGGTAACGCCACAGACGTAGCGGCCAACCGTCCGTACAGCGTCGACCTGGCGCCGCCGGTCGCCACCCTGACCATCGATACCGTGGCCGGCGACGACATCGTCAACATCGCCGAATCGCAGACCCAGCAGACCATCAGCGGCAAGGCCGGCGGCGAGTTCCAGGCCGGCGACGTGGTCAGCTTCACGCTCAACGGCACCGCCTACAGCACCACGGTCGATGCTTCCGGCAAGTGGAGCGTCAAGGTGGCCGGTTCCGACCTGGCCAAGGGCAGCAGCATCGACGCCACCCTGGTGGCCCACGACGCGGCGGGCAACAGCGCCAGCGCCAAGGCCAGCCATCCGTACAGCGTCGACATCACCGCCCCGGTGGCGACCCTGACCATCAACGTGGTGGCCGGTGACGACGTGGTCAACAAGGCCGAGTCGATGACCAACCAGACCATCAGCGGCAAGGCCAGTGGCGAGTTCCAGGCCGGCGACAAGGTGACCTTCAGCCTCAACGGCACGGTCTACAGCGCCTCGGTGAGCGCCTCGGGCGAGTGGAGCGTGCAGGTCTCGGGCACCGACCTGGCCAAGGGCAGCAGCATCGACGCCACCCTGGTGGCCCACGATGCGGCAGGCAACAGCGCCAGCGTCACGGCCAACCACCCGTATACCGTCGATCTCGACGGGCCGGACGCGAAAACCACCCAGCTGACCATCAACACCGTGGCCGGCGACGACATCGTCAACCTCGAGGAGTCGAAGACCACCCAGACCATCAGCGGCAAGGCCAGCGGCGAGTTCCAGGCCGGCGACAAGGTCAGCTTCACGCTCAACGGCACCACCTACAGCACCACGGTGAACGCCAAGGGTGAGTGGAGCGTTTCCGTGGCCGGTTCCGACCTGGCCAAGGAAACCAACATCCATGCCACTCTGATGGCCAAGGATGCCGCCGGCAACGTCGGCGTCATCGAGGCCGATCACGCCTACAGCGTGGATGTCACCCCGCCGGTGGCGACGCTGACCATCAACGCGGTGGCCGGTGACGACATCGTCAACTCCGCCGAAGCGGCAACCAACCAGGTTATCAGCGGCAAGGTCACCGGCGAGTTCACCGCCGGCGACAAGGTGAGCTTCAAGCTCGACGGCACCACCTACAGCGCCAGCGTGGCGGCTGACGGTACCTGGAGCGTCTCCGTTCCCGGCAGCAAGCTGGTGGCCGACAGCGCCCACAGCATCAACGCCACCCTGGTGGCCCACGATGCGGCGGGCAACTCGACGGACGTCACCGCGACCCACGCCTATCAGGTGCAGCTCAACGGTGTATCGATCAGCAGCATGAGCAAGGACTCGTCGATCGACGTGACGCACTCCACCGACTTCATCACCGCCGATGGCTCGGCTGAGCGCCGCAACAAGTATCGCTCCGATGCCAACGCCGAACTGACCCGGGTGGAGAGCGAACTCGCCCAGTCCGTGGAGAACGCGGCAGGGCGCGAGGACGTGATGAAACGCACCACGCTCACGGCGCCACTCAAGGGCATCGTGAAGAACGTCCGCGTCACCACCATTGGCGGTGTGATCCAGCAGGGCCAGGACATCATGGAGATCGTCCCGCTGGAGGACCGCCTGCTGGTGGAGGCCAAGATCCGCCCGGCCGATGTGGCCTTCCTGCGCCCCGGCCTGCCCGCCACGGTGAAGATTTCCGCCTACGACTTCGCCATCTACGGCGGCCTCACCGGCAAGGTCGAGCTCATCAGTCCCGACACCATCAAGGACGACGAGATGGCCCGCCAGGGCCGCCCGGACACCTCGTTCTACCGGGTGCTGATCCGCACCGACGAGGCCGAGCTGACCAAGGGTGACAAGCACTTCCCGATCATTCCCGGCATGACCGCGACCGCGGAAATCCGTACCGGGGAAAAAACCATCCTGGATTACCTACTCAAGCCCGCGCTTAAAGCGCGTGAGGCCTTCCGCGAGAGATGATGAAAATGAAAGACCTTGAACTGACCTCAAACAACCTTCGTAAACGGTTCTGCTTCGGCCGCTCGGCGCTCGCTGCCACGGTGGCCTCGCTGGCGGCGATCTCAGGCGCTGGCGTTGCATCGGCAGATGACTACGCCGGGGCCCTGAGCTTCTACTCCGCACCCAAGGAGCGCGCTGCGGCTGCGTCCGGTACCGCACCGGCGCTGTCCAGCGCAGCGCCCATCGCTGCTCCCACCGTTATCCCGGTGGCTGCTCCGGTTGCAAAGACTGCAGCAGCTCCGGCCGACGCAGTTGCCAGGCCGGCAGCCATGGCCATCGCCGAGACGAAACCGGCCAAGGCGCCTGAAGTGCGTGCAACCGCCAAACCCTCGCTGGACCTGAGCCTGCCGGTGGGCGTCGGCGCTGGTACCTCGTTTGGCGCCGGCAGCGGCGCGCGCGCTTCGAGCCTTGGCTCGTCGGAGGCTTCGCTGGCCTACATCCGCGAGCTGGTGAATACCGCGCTGCACATCAGCCCGGAGATGAAGCAGGCCGATGCCAACTGGCAGGCTGCCAAGGGCGATGTGGACCAGGCCAAGGGCGCGCGCTGGCCGCAGGTGCAGGTCAGCGCCAGTTCGAAGACGCTGCAGTCCAGCAAGAGCGAGTACGGCAACGACGGCAGTACCACTGTGCAGATGACCACACCGATCTATGACTTCGGCGCAATCCGCCACACCATCGACAGCCGCAGCAATACGGCGAATGCCCAGGAAGAAGCCAAGGGCCAGACCCAGGTGACGGTCGCCTACAACACCGCTTCGGCGGTGGTGGAACTGGCCCATCAGCAGGCGTCGCTGGATATCAGCAATCGCTATGTGACGCGCATGCGCGAGCTGGTGGACATGCTGTCGAAGATCGCCGAGGTGGACCCTGGCCGTCGCAGCGAGGTGGTACAGGCTCGTTCGCGCCTGTTGCAGGCGGAGACCGCCCGCGACCTGGTGCAGTCCAAGTTGCAGGAAACCAAGACGACCCTGGCCAAGCTGGTTGGCGAGGATGTGACGGTACCCGCGAGTGCGAAGTGGGACTGGGCGCCGATGTCGCTGAACGATGCACTGGCGCAGCTGTCGGACATGCCTGCGTTGCGTCAGGCCCGTTGGGAGAAAGAGGCGGCGCTGGCCAATGCCGAGTCGGTGAAGTCGTCGCGCATGCCGAAGCTGAACTGGGTCGTGGGACGCAGCACCGGCAACAACATGTTCGACAACAATGAGCCCTGGTCGACCGGCCTTGCCGTGGAGTGGCAGGCGTTCTCCGGTGGTTCGGCGTCGGCGGCGCAGCGCGCGGCCTATGCACGGGCGAACGCGGCGGAAGAGAAGATGGAGGCGACCCGTCGTGAGTCGGAGTACCGCATCCGCAATCTGGTCGAGCAGCGTGACCTGTCGGCGGCTCGCGTCGGTGACTACAAGGAGCTGCTGACCGAGTCCGACCGGGTGCGCAAGATGTTCTATGACCAGTGGTACCACCTGGGCAAGCGTACGCTGCTGGACGTGCTGATCGCCGAGAACGAGTACTACACGCACCAGATCGCCGCATCCGACACCTACTACAGCGCCAAGACTGCGGACCTGCGCATTCGCGCGGAAACCAGCGGCCTGATGGCCTGGCTGGCGCCGGGCAGCGAGTCGGCTATCCGTTGATCGCGCGCGGTCCGCGTACAGACCGTCCCCGCCCAGTTCATCCACTTCCTCCCGGCATGTCCGCTTCGGTGGTCATGGAGGCTCGACTCGTCCCCAGTGCGGGGCGTACATGCCGAGGAGCGCCTGGATCGTCCAGTACGATCGTCACAACTTGAAGCAGTTTGCCCCTTGCAAATGTCGCTGTGCGTCGATGTGTCGCAGGGTGCGCGCAGTGCTTCGAGGGCTTTCGCAAAGGTTCTTGATCGCCATCATGGCAGGGTCTTTGCCAAGTGCTTCACAGGCTGGATTCGCTTCCTGTGGAATGGCGTTGAAAGCCGCGCTTTTCATGGATCTGACACAATTTCGTGGCACCCACGGAAAGGGCTCCGGCAGGCAGGCAATACCCTTTCCCAGTCTGCGTGAATTGTTCATTTTCTGTGCGATTCAGGCCGCAACTGTTTCCCGTGTTGAGAAAATATCTTGTTAAAAATGAAAGGCCGGGGCCTTGAAAGGCATTTCTGAAATGCTTTGTAATACCCGCCGTCCATTTCCTACCCCCAAATCGCTGAGTCGCACTGACGCAGGTCATGGCCAGTGTTCACCCTTTGGTGCAGCGGCATAACAACAGGGGGCTGCCATCGGTGGGCTCCTGTCATAAGACGAGTCGGGCAATCCGCTCGTGCATCCGGTGTGCGACGCGCGCGCTCTAACGAGCCGCCAGTCCAGACACTACACGCTGAATAACACGGAACGAATCAGCTGACGAAATCGGTTTCGCATCGCGAAGACCGGGCGACCTCCCTTTGCCTGGAATCCTTGCGGCCGCGTTCGTGAATCCATGACAGCCCTGGCAGGCGGCTTGGAAAAGTCGCGGGTAACGAGTCGTCGTGCAGTGCGTGGCGAAGGCTCATGGGCGGTGAAGCGATTTTCATCCACTAAGGCCGCAAGATGAAAAAAGAGCAGTACACAGGAATTTTGAAGAGACTTGCGTGGCTGCCGATGCTGATGCTCGGTGGTTGCAACATGGCGCTGTTCGACCCGAAAGGGCAGGTCGGCGCTGACGAGAAGTCCCTGATCATCACGGCAACCCTGCTGATGCTGATCGTGGTGGTGCCGGTCATCCTGATGACCTTCGCGTTCGCCTGGAAATACCGGGCTTCGAACACCAAGGCCACCTACATGCCGGACTGGTCCCACTCGACCAAGATCGAGCTGGTGGTATGGCTGGTTCCCTGCCTGATCATCGCCGCACTTGGCTGGATCACCTGGGAGAGCACCCACAAGCTGGACCCGTACCGTCCGCTGGACTCCGAGGTCAAGCCGGTGACCATCCAGGCCATCTCGCTGGACTGGAAGTGGCTGTTCATCTACCCGGAACAGGGTATCGCCACCGTCAACGAAATCGCCTTCCCGAAAGACACCCCGGTGAACTTCCAGATCACCTCGGATTCGGTGATGAACTCCTTCTTCATTCCGCAGCTGGGTAGCCAGATCTACTCCATGGCCGGAATGATGACCAAGCTGCACCTGATCGCCAACGAAGAAGGCGTGTTCGACGGCATCTCCGCGAACTACAGCGGCGGCGGCTTCTCGGGCATGAAGTTCAAGGCCATCGCTACCTCCGAGCAGGGCTTCCAGGACTGGGTCGCGAAGGTCAAGGCCTCGCAGCAGACCCTGAACCTGGATCAGTACCCGGAGCTGGTGAAGCCGACCGAGAACGTCCCGGCGACCTACTTCGCAACCGTCAGCCCCGAGCTGTTCTCCAGCGTGCTGAAGAAGTGGGAACACGCCGGCCACGAGATGGCCAAGGCCCACAAGCTCAAAGAAGAGCAGGCCAACGGCGAGCACGGCGAAGCTGCCCATGACGAGACCGCCATGGCGGGCCACGACATGAGCGACATGCCGGGCATGCAAATGAATCCGAGCCAGGAGTAACCACAGATGTTCGGGAAACTGACACTGTCGGCCGTGCCGTATCACGAGCCGATCATCGTCATCACGCTGGCCGTCGTCGCCCTGCTGGGCCTCGGCGTGTTCGGCGCGATCACCTACTACCGCAAGTGGACCTACCTGTGGACCGAATGGCTGACCTCCATCGACCACAAGAAGATCGGCGTGATGTACATCATCGTCGCCCTGGTCATGCTCCTGCGCGGCTTCGCCGACGCCATCATGATGCGCGGCCAGCTTGCGCTGGCTGAAGGCGCCAACCACGGCTACCTGCCGCCGGAACACTACGACCAGATCTTCACCGCTCACGGCGTGATCATGATCATCTTCATGGCCATGCCCTTCATGACCGGTCTGATGAACCTGGCCGTGCCGCTGCAGATCGGCGCGCGCGACGTGGCGTTCCCCTTCCTGAACTCCCTGAGCTTCTGGCTGCTGGTCGTCAGCGCCATGCTGGTGAACGTCTCGCTGGGCCTGGGTGAATTCGCCCGTACCGGCTGGGTCGCCTACCCGCCGCTGTCCGAGCTGGCCTACAGCCCGGGCGTGGGTGTGGACTACTACATCTGGGCACTACAGATATCGGGTATGGGTACCTTGCTCACGGGTATCAACTTCCTGGTGACCGTGTTCAAGATGCGTACCCCCGGCATGAAGCTGATGCAGATGCCGATCTTCACCTGGACCTGCACCTTCGCCAACATCCTGATCGTTGCGTCGTTCCCGATCCTGACCGCGGCCCTGGGCCTGCTGTCGCTGGACCGCTACTTCGACATGCACTTCTTCACCAACGAGCTGGGCGGCAACGCCATGATGTACATCAACCTCTTCTGGGCCTGGGGCCATCCTGAGGTGTACATCCTGATCCTGCCGGCGTTCGGTATCTTCTCCGAAGTCACCGCGACCTTCGCCGGCAAGCGCATGTTCGGCTACACCTCGATGGTGTGGGCGAGCGCCGCGATCACGTTCCTCGGCTTCACCGTTTGGCTGCACCACTTCTTCACCATGGGTTCGGGCGGCGACGTCAACGGCTTCTTCGGCGTTGCGACCATGCTGATTTCCATCCCGACCGGGGTGAAACTGTTCAACTGGCTGTTCACCATCTACCGTGGCCGCCTGCGCTTCAACACCCCGATCCTGTGGACCCTGGGCTTCATCGTCACCTTCACCATCGGTGGCATGACCGGCGTTCTGCTGGCCATTCCGGGTGCTGACTACCTGCTGCACAACAGCCTGTTCCTGATCGCCCACTTCCACAACACCATCATCGGTGGTGCGGTGTTCGGCTACCTGGCCGGCTTCGTCTTCTGGTTCCCGAAAGCCTTCGGCTTCACCCTGGACGAGAAGTGGGGCAAGCGTTCCTTCTGGTGCTGGCTGGTCGGCTTCTACATGGCCTTCATGCCGCTGTACATCCTCGGCTTCATGGGCATGACCCGTCGCCTGAACCACTACGACAACCCGATGTGGAAGCCGTACCTGGTCGTGGCTTTCTTCGGCGCTGTGCTGATCTTCCTGGGCATCGCCTGCCAGCTGATCCAGCTGTTCGTCTCGATCAAGAACCGCAAGGCTCTGGCCGACGTGACCGGCGACCCGTGGGGCGGCCGTACCCTGGAGTGGTCCACTTCCTCGCCGCCGCCGTACTACAACTTCGCCGAGCTGCCGCACGTCAACGACATCGACGCGTTCCACGACATGAAGCAGACCGGTACCGCGTACCGCCGCCTGCCGGCCTATGCCCCGATCCACATGCCGAAGAACACCGCCGCTGGTTTCTCCATCGCGCTGTTCGCCTTCATCTTCGGCTTCGCCGCCATCTGGCACATCTGGTGGCTGGTGGGCGTTGGCTTCGTCGGCATGATCGCCTCGGTCATCGTGCGCAGCTACGTCACCGACCTGGACTACTACGTCCAGCCGGATGAGATCGAGCGCATCGAAAACGCCAACTTCCAGAAACTCGCCACTGCGCAGGTATAAGCGATGTCTACGGCAGTACTGAATCAACACCTGGTCGATACGCACGAAGCGGCGCACGACCATGACCACGCCCACGACAGCGGCGGCATGACGGTCTTCGGCTTCTGGCTGTACCTGATGACCGACTGCATCCTGTTCGCGAGCGTCTTCGCCACCTACGCCGTGCTGGTCAACCACACGGCCGGCGGCCCGAGCGGCAAGGACATCTTCGAACTGCCCTACGTGGCCGTCGAAACCGCGATCCTGCTGATCTCCTCCTGCACCTACGGCCTGGCCATGCTGGCCGCGCACAAGGGTGCCAAGGGCAAGGCCATCGCCTGGCTGGGCGTGACCTTCCTCTGCGGCGCCGCGTTCATCGGCATGGAACTCAACGAGTTCCATCACCTGATCGTCGAAGGCTTCGGCCCGAGCCGCAGCGCCTTCCTGTCGTCCTTCTTCACCCTGGTCGGCATGCACGGCCTGCACGTTTCCGCAGGCCTGCTGTGGATGCTGGTGCTGATGGCGCAGATCGGCACCCGTGGCCTGACCGCGCAGAACAACACCCGCATGATGTGCCTGAGCCTGTTCTGGCACTTCCTGGACATCGTCTGGATCTGCGTCTTCACCGTCGTCTACCTGATGGGGGCTCTGTAATGTCCGCTGCTGCACATCATCACGACTCCCACGGCGCCCACGGCCACGACAACCACGGTGCCGGTCACGGCAGCCTGGGCTCGTACGCCATCGGTTTCGTGCTCTCGGTGATCCTGACTGCGATCCCGTTCTACATGGTCATCGACGGTGGCTTCTCGCGTCACGCCACTCTGCTGACCATGGTGATCCTGGGTCTGGTTCAGGTCGTCGTGCACCTGATCTGCTTCCTGCACATGAACTTCAGCTCCGAAGGCCGCTGGAACGTCATGGCATTCATCTTCACCGCCATCATCATCCTGCTGGTGGTCGGTCTGTCGCTGTGGATCATCTACACCGCCGACACCCTGATGATGCCGATGCCCTGAGGGCCGATGCCGTGAAACTCAAGCGTTATCTCCTGGTAGCCAAGCCGGGCATCATCTTCGGCAACCTGATCGCGGTGGCAGGGGGATACTTCCTCGCCGCCCGCGGCAGCGTTGACCCGATGCTGCTGCTGGCCACCGTGATCGGCCTGTCCCTGGTCGTTGCCAGTGGTTGTGTGTTCAACAACTGCATCGACCGCGACATCGATCGCTTCATGGAGCGTACCCGCAGCCGTGTCACCGTGACCGGGCAGATCTCGCTCACGGCGGCACTGGCTCATGGCCTGGTGCTGGGCGTGGCGGGCTTCGGCCTGCTGGCGTGGAAGACCAACGTGCAGGCGACCCTGCTCGCCGCGTTCGGCTTCTTCGTCTATGTCGTGCTCTACAGCCTCTGGCTCAAGCGCAGTTCGGTCTACGGCACGCTGGTCGGTAGTCTCTCCGGAGCCATGCCGCCGGTGGTGGGCTACTGCGCCGCCAGCGGTCAGTTCGACATGGGCGCGGCGGTGCTGCTGCTGATCTTCTGCCTCTGGCAGATGCCGCACAGCTACGCCATCGCGATCTTCCGCCTCAACGACTACCGCGCGGCCGGGATTCCCGTGCTGCCGGTGGAGCGCGGCATCGAAGCGACCAAGAAGCAGATCCTCTACTACGTGGTGGCCTTCGGCCTTGCGACCCTGCTGCTGACCGTGACCGGCTTCGCCGGCTACGGCTACCTGGTGGTGGCGCTGGCGGTCAGCGCCTGGTGGCTGTTCATCGCGGTGAAAGGCTTCAGTGCCGAAGACGATCGCCGTTGGGCTCGCCAGCTGTTCGCCTTCTCCATCATCGCGATCAGCGTGCTGAGCCTGATGATGTCCATCGACTTCCAGGCCATCCCGGCCCAGTCGATGCTGGCGGCGCTGTAAGACTGCTCGGCTGTAACGAAAAAGCCGCCCTTCGGGGCGGCTTTTTTGTGCGCGGCCTTCTGCATGTGCGACGCCGCGCCATGGAAGTAGGGCGTACAACCGTTCGCGGTTGTACGCCGATACACCTTGTCCGTGATTCAGCGCCGCGGTCGAACTCGGAGTGCCCTGAGGTCTGGGCTAGGCGGCGTATAACGCGGAGCGTTATACGCCCTACGTTGACGCCCGTGCCTGCGCTTTCCCTCACCCCAGCCCTCTCCCAGAGGGAGAGGGGCCGTGCGTGCCGGCTGACACCGTATCGCCCGCCTGCATCGGTCGGTCCCCTCTCCCGCGTGCGGGAGAGGGTTAGGGTGAGGGGCTTTTGGTTTCGTAGGAGCTGGCTTCGTCCGCGATAGCCGCGTAAGCGGCCCAATGAAAAAGGGCGGCCACCTTGGGTGTCCGCCCTTTCTTTAGCGCCGCTGGATCAGTGCAGCTTCAACCGCGGCTCGGTACTGCGCCCGATGCGATCCGCGATCATCAGCAGCGCCGTGCGGAACGGCCCGTACAGCGCCATCTGGTGCATGCGGTAAAGCGACACGTAGAACATCCGCGCCAGCCAGCCTTCGAGCTTCACGCTGCCCATCAGGTTACCCATCAGGTTTCCCACGGCGCTGAAGCGCGACAGCGAGATCAGCGAGCCGTAGTCGGTGTAGCGGTACTCCGGCAGCGACTTGCCCTCCAGGCGCGCGACCAACCCCTTGGCCAGCAGCGATGCCTGCTGGTGCGCAGCCTGGGCGCGCGGCGGCACGGTGCGTTCGCTGCCATCGCCCATCGGGCAGGCGGCGCAGTCGCCGAAGGCGAAGATGTTGTCGTCGCGCGTGGTCTGCAGGGTCGAGCGGACTACCAGCTGATTGATACGGTTGGTCTCCAGGCCATCGATCTCCTTGAGCAGGCTCGGCGCGCGGATGCCCGCCGCCCAGACCTTCAGGCTCGCCGGGATGAACTCGCCAGCCGAAGTACGCAGGCCCTCGGCCGTCACTTCCTGTACTGCTGAACCGGTAGCCACGCGCACGCCGAGCTTCTCCAGCGTCTGGTGCACCGGGCGGCTGATGCGCTCGGGCAGCGCCGGCAGCACGCGCGGGCCGGCTTCGATCAGGGTGATGCGCATGTTCTGCGGCTGGATGCCGGTCAGGCCGTAGGCCGCCAGCTCCTGCGCGGCGTGGTGCAACTCGGCCGACAGCTCGACGCCCGTGGCGCCGGCGCCGACGATGGCGACGCTGATCTGGTCGTCCTTGTCCTGCCCGGCGTGGGCGCGCAGGTAGTGGGTCAGCAGCAGCTTGTGGAAGCGCTCGGCCTGCTCGCGGGTGTCCAGGAAGATGCAGTGATCCGCAGCGCCCTGGGTGCCGAAGTCATTGGTGGTGCTGCCGATGGCCAGGACCAGGCTGTCGTACTCCAGGCTGCGCGCCGGCACCAGTTCCGTGCCCTGCTCATCGAGCGTGGCGGCGAGCTGGATGCGCTTGCCGGCGCGGTCCAGGCCGGTGAGACGGCCGAGCTGGAATTCGAAGTGGTTCCATTTCGCCTGGGCGACGTAGTTCAGCTCATCCTCGGAGGAGTTGAGCGAGCCGGCAGCGACTTCGTGCAGCAGGGGTTTCCAGATGTGGGTGAGGTTGGCGTCGACGAGCGTGATGCGCGCGCGGCCTTTCTTACCCAGGGTGCGGCCGAGACGGGTCGCGAGCTCCAGCCCGCCGGCGCCGCCGCCGACGATCACGATACGATGGGACATGTTGCATTCTCATAGCTTAGGGAATCCTGTATCGGCCCGTGGCGGCACGGCGCTCACGCAAGGTAGGCCAGGAGGCGGCTCAGCAGGCCCAGGCCGATGACCACAGCGAGCAGGGCTCCCATCATCAGCCAGGGTTTGAACGGCGCACGTTCGACCTGGTGGACGGGAGAGCTGAGGTACTGATCGACTTTCTGCTGGTCTTCGGGGCTCAAGCGACTGGGCATGGGCGGCCTCCGTTTGTAATGCCGAGCATTCTAGTAGGGCTCGGGCGGCCCCTCAATGCGCAAAGAGCCGAGCGGGCGTGCCTCAAAGGCCGACGCCCATGTCGAACAGCACCGTGCGACCGAGGCTGCCGCGCAGAAAGTCCGGCGCGTCGGTATGGGCAAACAGCACCCGGGCGAAAGTGGGGCCGACGATCGACAGTGAACGCCAGCCCTGGCGCAGGAATTCCGTGGGGGGGGGGAAAGGGGTGTTGAAGTCCGCCGTCTCGCGCTTGAGGCTGACGAAGGCGAGCAGATCCAGGTCGCGGACATCGATGCCACGCTCGCTGTAGTTGTGCGCCTTCTTGCGCAGCGTAGGCGCCAGGCGCGCCTGCAGGTCCGCGCAGGGAATCCGCCGTGGGCGCTGCTCGCGGCGGATCAGTTGGTTGATGCTTTGTGCCATGCGCCGGCGCAGCAGTTCCTCGCGCCATTCCTCGTTGAGCCGCCGGCCCTGGTCGAGCACGAAGAACACCTCGAAGCTGGCATCGCGAAACAGCACATCCGGCGGCTGCTGCGCCGGCGCGATGAAGTCTTCCTGGCGATAGGGCACCTTCAGGGCCTGCAGCAGGCGCTGGCAGGCCCAGCACTCCCGCTCCCACTTGCGGCCGTTGGAGAGGAAGTCGTTGGCTTGTTCCGCCTGGCGGGTCAGCAGGCGCAGGTAGTCGGACTCATTCATGTCTTCAGCATAGTTGCTGTGCATCGCAGGGGCGTTGCCGAATCGATGGGGCGGGGGGATGGACGCCCGGTGTAGACTGTCGCGAGCCATGACACCGAGGTCGCGATGCTGCTTCGCTCTGCTGTTCCCGACGATCACGCCGCCCTGCGCGCCCTGTGGGAGCGCACACCGGGCATCCAGTTGCGTCGTGACGACGATTACCAGCCTTTTGCTGCCTATCTGCGGCGTAATCCCGGTCTTAGCCTGGTGCTGGAAGACGGCGGCCAGGTGATCGGCAGCCTGCTGGCCGGCCATGACGGACGCCGGGGTTATCTGCAGCATCTGGTGGTCGATGAGGCCTTTCGCGGGCGCGGGATGGCGCGGGCGCTGCTCGACGAGGTGCTGGTCCGTCTGGCTCGCGAAGGGATCGGCAAGTCGCACGTCTTCGTGCTCAGGGATGCGCCCGAGGCCCTTGCGTTCTGGGAGGCCCAGACGGGGTGGGGACGGCGCGAGGATCTACAGATTTTCTCCGTGGGAGGTTGAGCGTGAAACGATTGCTGAGCGGACTGCTGTTCCTGCTGCTGTCGAGCACCGTGCTGGCGCAGGAGGCGACTACGGCGAGCGGTTGGACCTTGCTGGACCAGTTCGACAAGCCCTACACGGCCAACGCCGAGCTGCGAATAGTGCTGATCGCCCGCGACATGACCGGCAGCAAGCTGGTCAAGTCCGCACTCGACGGCCGCCCCGCCGGCTATCTCGAGGCCCGGCATGGCGTGTTTGTCGCCGACATCAGCCGCATGCCCGGGGCGATCTCGGCGATGTTCGCCGTACCCGCCATGCGCGACTACAGCTACCGCGTGCTGCTCGACCGCGATGCGCGCATCGCCACCCGCTTCAGTGCCCAGCCTGAGGTCGTGACCTGGCTGCAGGTGGAGCAGGGCAGGGTGGTCGACACCCGCCGTTTCGATAATGCCGAGGCGCTGCGCCAGGCCTTGGAGCGCGGCACGCTGTGATTGCCGCGCACCTGCTCTCCGAAGAAACCCTGGAGCTGGGCTGGGCCGTCTATCTGCCCGTTCTGGCCTGGGCTGCCTGGCGCGCCCCCTGGCTGGAGCTGATCAGCGACTTCCGCCGCCAGCACCTGGTGTTCGGCACCATGCTCGGGTTGTTCCTGCTGTGGCTGGTGCGCCGGGATTTCACCTCGGGGGTGTCCTTCCACTTCATCGGCATGACCGCCGTGACCCTGCTGCTGGACTGGCCGCTGGCGATCATGGTCGGGCTGGTGGCGCAGATCGGCCTGTGTGTGATCGACCGGCAGGATTGGGCCGCCATCGGCATCAACGGCATCCTGCTGGTGCTGATCCCGGTGCTGATCACCGAGCTTGCGGCCATCTTCGTCGAGCGCCGGCAGCCACGGAACCTGTTCGTCTACATCTTCTGCTCGGGGTTCTTCCCCGCCGCGCTGGCGGCCTTGTGCAGCCTGATGCTCGGCCTGGGGCTGCTGTGGATGGATGGCCTGTTTCCCATGCCGCCGTGGATCGAGGACTTCATCGGCTACCTCTGGCTGATCATGTTCCCGGAGGCCTTCATCAACGGCACCATCGTCACCGGGCTGGTGGTGTTCTATCCGGACTGGCTGGAGACCTTCAATCGCACGCGCTACCTGCAGGCGCCCTGGAAGGATGACGATGAGTCGCGCTGATGTTCGGCCATTGGCCAGGCGCATCGCCCCTGTCGCTTGATCCAGGTCAGTTCGGAAACCGTCCGCGATCGGGGAAGCTTGGCCCCCCATTCGCGAGGAGATTGCCGATGAGCATTCATAGCTGGGCGGAGCAGCGTCTTCAGGAGCTGCTGATCGAGGCGGAGGCGGCGGGGCAGGACCCGCAACTGGTGGTGCGTGCGTTGCTCAGCGCAGCGGTGCGGGCCAATGCGCAGGTACGCACCGAAGAGGACCTGGGCCACGAACTGCACTTCCTCGCTGACAATCTGGATGAAGAAAGGGACTACGCCTTCATGCGCCCCTGAACGAAAAGGCCCGCAGATGCGGGCCTTTGCTTTTCCTGTAGGAGCGAGCTTGCTCGCGAATGCTTTCCCGGTGACTTCGGAGCTCGGGCGGTTCGCGAGCAAGCTCGCTCCTACACGTCATTTCACGTTGTGTTGGGTGCGGACGTGAAACGAAAGGGCCGGTTGATGCGGGCCCTTTCATTGGGACTCAGTGCCCGCGCGGCGTTTCCAGGTCGCCGGAGAACAGCTCGTCTTCCAGGTTGTCACCTGGGATGGCGTGTTCTTCAGCGGCCCAGGCACCGAGGTCGATCAGCTTGCAGCGGTGCGAGCAGAAGGGGCGGAATTCGCTCTTCGCGCTCCACTCCACGGGGGCGCCGCAGGTGGGGCATTCCACGGTCATAGGTTGGCTCATGGTTGTCCTCCACGCAGGCCGAGATAGAACTGATGCAGGCGCTCGACCTGCTGGTGCAGGTGCCCGAGATCGCCGTCGTTGAGCAGCACGTCGTCCGCGTGCTTGAGTCGGTCTTCGCGCACGGCCTGAGCCTTGAGGATCGCGCGGACCTGTTCTTCGGACACCTTGTCCCGACGCATGGTGCGTTCCAGTTGCAGGTGCTCCGGGGTGTCCACCACCAGCACGCGCTGGGTCATGCGGCGCTGCCCGGACTCCACCAGCAGCGGTGAGACCAGAATGGCGTAGGGGGATTCGGCGCGCGCCAGATTGGCGGCGATTTCCTCACCGATCAGCGGGTGCAGCAACTGTTCCAGCCAGCGCCGTTCTTCTTCCGACTTGAAAATGCGCTCGCGCAAGGCGGCCCGGTTGAGCTGGCCGTCCGGCAGCAGCACCGCATCGCCGAAGCGGTCGACGATCTTGGCCAGGGCAGGGCGGCCGGGTTCGACCACCCAGCGCGCGGCGTGATCGGCGTCCACCATGTGTACGCCCAGCGCGGCAAAGTGCTCGGCGGCGGCGCTCTTGCCGCTGCCGATACCGCCGGTCAGGCCCAGAATCCAGGGTTTCATGGCTCTCCTTCTTGCCGGTCCAGCGACCGTCAGAACGCGCCGAACGGGCTCGGCGCGAGGGAAGGCTAGTGGAAACCGGCGAACTGCAGATAGGTCGCGGTTATTTGATCACCCCAGAGCAGCGCAATCCAGCCGGCAATGGCCAGATAGGGGCCGAAGGGGATCGGCGTACTGGTTTCGGCCTTGCGCAGGCGCAGGGTAACGATGCCCAGCAGCGCGCCCACCAGCGACGACAGCAGGATGGTCAGTGGCAGCACCTGCCAACCGCCCCAGGCGCCGAGCATCGCCAGCAGCTTGAAGTCGCCGTAGCCCATGCCTTCCTTGCCGGTGAGCAGCTTGAACAGCCAGTACACCGACCACAGGCTCAGGTAACCGAACACCGCGCCCCAGAGCGCATCGCCCAGATTGGTGAACAGCCCGAAGTAATTGACGATCAGCCCCAGCCAGAGCAGCGGTAGCACCAGCGCATCCGGCAGCAACTGGTGATCGACGTCGATCATGCTCATCGCCAGCAGGCCCCAGCCGAGCAGCAGCATGGCGCCGGCCTGCCAGCCGAAGCCGTAGTGCCAGGCGATGAAGGCCGAGAGCGCGCCGCATGCCAGCTCGATCAGCGGGTAGCGCTTGCTGATCGGCGTCTTGCACGAGGAGCACTTGCCGCCCAGCGCCAGGTAGCTCACCACGGGAATGTTTTCCCAGGCCTTGATCTCATGGCCGCAGTGCGGGCACTGGGAGTTCGGCAGGATCAGGTTGTAGGTGGGCTGCGCTTCGCCTTCCGGCAAGTCCAGTGCCACGCGTGCCTCGCGCTGCCAGTCACGCTCCATCATCCGTGGCAGGCGGTGGATGACTACGTTGAGGAAGCTGCCGACCAGAAGTCCGAGTACGAGCACGCATAAAACAAAGGCCAGCGGGGTGCTGGCCAGGAAGTTGAGGACTGGCATGTGGCTTATACGACGTTGCCCAATTGG
This sequence comes from Pseudomonas sp. NY15181, assembly GCF_048068055.1. Lineage (NCBI taxonomy): Bacteria > Pseudomonadati > Pseudomonadota > Gammaproteobacteria > Pseudomonadales > Pseudomonadaceae > Pseudomonas > Pseudomonas sp. NY15181. Next base: position 18,899 of record NZ_JBLUPT010000008.1, read on the forward strand.
AAGATCGGCAGGTACATGGCAATCACCAGGCCGCCGACCAGTACGCCGAGTACGGCCATGATCATCGGTTCCATCAGAGTGGTGAGGTTATCGACGGCGTTGTCGACCTCTTCCTCGTAGTAATTGGCGACCTTGTCGAGCATGGCGTCCAGCGAGCCGGATTCCTCGCCGATGGCGGCCATCTGGATGGCCATGCTCGGGAAGACGCCGGTGGTGCGCATGGAGAAGTTCAACTGCGTACCGGAGGAGACGTCCTGCTTGATCTTGCTCACCGCGTTACGGAACACCACGTTGCCGGTGGCGCCGGACACCGAGTCCAGCGCTTCGACCAGCGGAACACCGGCGGCGAAGGTGGTGGAGAGCGTGCGAGCATAACGGGCGACCGAGGACTTGTAGAGAATGTCGCCGACAATCGGCAGCTTCAGGACCGAGCGATCAACGGTATCCCTGAATTTCTCCGAGCGCCTATGGGCTTCCTTGAACATGAATGCAACGGCAAACATGGCGATCAGGACGATGAACCACCACTTCTGCAGTACTTCCGACAAGGAAATGACCATGCGGGTGAAAGCTGGGAGCTCCGCGCCGAAGGTAGCGAAGACCGACTGGAACTGCGGCACGACCTTGATCAGCAGAATGGCGGAGACGACGATGGCCACGACTATGACCGCAATGGGATAGGTCATGGCTTTTTTGATCTTCGCCTTAAGCGATTCGGTCTTTTCCTTGTAGGTCGCCACGCGGTCGAGCAGGGTTTCCAGGGCGCCGGACTGTTCGCCCGCATCGACCAGGTTGCAGTACAGGTCGTCGAAGTACAGGGGCTTCTTGCGCAGGGAGTTAGCCAGGCTGTTACCGGCGGCGACCTCCTGCTTGATGTCGTCGACCAGCTTGCGCATGTTCGGGTTGTCGAAGCCTTCACCGATGATGTCGAAGGATTGCAATAGCGGAACGCCCGAACTCATCATGGTCGCCATCTGCCGGGTGAACAGGGCGATGTCCATTGGCTTGATCTTCTTGCCCTTGCCCAGCAGCGACATGCCTTTCTTGCGAACCTTGATCGGGTTGATGCCCTGCTTGCGCAACTGGGCCTTGACCAAGGCCGGGCTGGTCCCCGAAAGCTCCCCTTTGATCTTCCCGCCCTTGCGATCAGTGCCTTCCCAGGTAAAGACACTGGTCTTCAATGCTTTTTCCGCCATGGATTAATCCTTGGTCACGCGGTTGATTTCCTCGAGGCTGGTAATGCCCTGCATGGCTTTCAGCAGGCCCGAGGTGCGCAGATCGTTGAAGCCTTCTTTGCGGGCTTGTTCGGCGATCTGAATGGAATTGCCTTCTTCCATGATAATCCGCTGTAGCGCCGGCGTGATTTTAACCACTTCATAAATACCTACACGCCCCTTGTAGCCGTTCTTGCAGTTCTCGCACCCGACCGGGGCGTAGAGCTTGAACGAGCCGACCCGCTCTTCCGGGAAGCCTTCGTGGAGCAGGGTTTCGCGCGGTACGTTGTGTTCCTTTTTGCAGGCCGGGCAGAGTTTGCGCGCCAGGCGCTGGGCAATGATCAGGTTAGTCGAAGTGGCGAGGTTGAAGGAGGCAACCCCCATGTTCAGCAGGCGGGTCAGGGTTTCCGCGGCGCTGTTGGTGTGCAGGGTAGACATCACCATGTGCCCGGTCTGCGCCGCCTTGATGGCGATTTCCGCCGTTTCCAGGTCGCGGATCTCGCCCACCATGATCACGTCGGGGTCCTGGCGCAGGAAGGCGCGCAGGGCCTGTGCGAAGTCCAGGCCCTGTTTCGGGTTGACGTTGACCTGATTGATGCCTTCCAGGTTGATCTCCACCGGATCTTCCGCGGTGGAAATGTTGATGTCCGGAGTATTGAGAATGTTCAGGCCGGTATACAGGGAGACTGTCTTGCCCGAGCCCGTGGGGCCAGTCACTAGGATCATGCCTTGCGGTTGCTTCAGCGCCGCAAGATAAAGCTGCTTTTGCTCTTCCTCGTAGCCAAGCGCGTCGATGCCCATTTGCGCGCTTGCCGAGTCGAGAATACGCATCACGATCTTCTCGCCCCATAGCGTGGGCAGAGTGTTGACGCGGAAGTCGATGGATTTGGTCTTGGACACGCGCATCTTGATGCGGCCGTCCTGGGGTTTGCGGCGCTCGGAGATATCCAGGCCCGCCATGACCTTGAGGCGGGCGGAAATGCGGCTGACCAATTGGACTGGCGGCTTGGCCACTTCCTGCAGCATGCCGTCGGTACGGAATCGCACCCGGTAGATCTTTTCATAAGGCTCGAAGTGCAGGTCGGAAGAGCCGCCTTTGATAGCATCCAGCAGCATTTTGTTGACGAAACGCACCACTGGGGCGTCGTCGGCGTCACCTCCGATGCTTTCCTCCTTGCGCTCGGCATTGCCACTCTCGATATCCAAACCTTCCAGGTCGACATCGCCCAGGTCATCCAGTCCGCCGGTAGCACTCTCGAAGAGCTTCTCGATGGCATCGCCGAGTCTGTCGTCCTCGACCAGAATGGCTTCGGTCGTGAGGCCGGTGCTGAATTGGATATCGGTGACCGCCTGGTGGTTGGTCGGGTCCGAGAGACCGACGAAGAGCTTATTGCCGCGGCGCCACAGAGGTAGCACACGGTGCTGGCGCACCAGCTTCTCGCTGACCAAGTCCTTGGGGAAGCTCTCGCGGTCCAGGCTGGCCAGGTCGCAAAAGGCGACACCGAATTGATCGGCGGCCAGTTCCATCAGCGGGCGGCTTTTCACCAGTTTGCTCTGCACCAGGTAGGTTACCAGTGACAGCTTGTTGCGCTGCGCCTGCAGCTGTGCCTGCCGCGCACTATTCTCGTCGAGCAGTTGAGACAGCACCAACTGCCGTGCAAGGCCAGACAGGACAACTTGATCGTTCATGGGGAAATAGCCGGATGGAGGGTATTAAGCCTTATAACGCAGTTGGGCGGAGGTGCCAAATTGGTCGAGGGTTGCTGCCAAAATTTGTCACTTCCTGCGTAATTTCGCTGGATCGTGTAAGAGGGCTTCTATAAAAGGCGGGTTCTTTGGTGCGGAAGTTATGGCACGGAAGCTGCTTGCTTCAGGATAGGTCCTCGGACCGCATCTAAAAAATCTGGAGAGAACTATGAAAGCTCAAAAAGGCTTTACCTTGATTGAACTGATGATCGTAGTTGCGATCATTGGCATCCTGGCCGCTATTGCGCTGCCCGCCTATCAGGACTACACCGCTCGCGCAAAAATGTCTGAAGTAATCCTTGCCTTGGACAAGTGCAAGGTCTCCGTTTCTGAGGCATCCCAGACGGGCGTCAATACCGCGCCTGGTGCAGATGGCTTTGGATGTGGTGAGACGTCCAGCGCGGTTTCCAACTATGTTGCTGAGTTGCATACCACCGCTGCAGGTGCCATCGAGGCTACTGTGCAAAATATTCGGGCCACCGACCCTGATGGCAAAGTCGTTACTTTGACTCCGTACTCTGATGCTGGCCTTACCACTGCTTCTGTCGCCGCCGATTTCCTTGCATCCAGCAATGTGCCGATTGTTGGTTGGAAGTGCACCAGCACTGCCGATCCGAAGTTCCTTCCTGCAAGCTGCCGCTAAGTCGGTAATTTGCTAAAAGAGCCGCCTTCGGGCGGCTTTTTCATGCCTGCTCGCCAGTGGCGTGAATTAGAGGAAAGAGCGCCAAAAGGGGGTAGTAATGGCGTCATTGCTTATTAGGCTTCCTGCAGATGCTGATGTTTGAGGTTGTCGAGCGGAGGTGGTAGGCTTCGCCCCGCCGCCGGTGTAGCTCAGTCGGTAGAGCAGCTCATTCGTAATGAGAAGGTCGGGGGTTCGATTCCTCTTACCGGCACCAGCTTCAACAAAAAGCCCCGCTTCGAGCGGGGCTTTTTGTTTTCTGGCTTTTAACTAGAGACTCAACCGCATCGACAGGTCCAGCGCCTTGACGTCCTTGGTCAGGGTGCCGATGGAGATGTAGTCCACGCCCGTCTCGGCGACGGTGCGCAGGGTCGCCTCGGTGATGCCGCCCGAGGCTTCCAGCTTGGCGCGGCCGGCGGTGAGGGCGACGGCGGTGCGCATGTCGTCCAGGCTCAGTTCGTCGAGCATGATGATGTCGGCGCCAGCGTCCAGGGCCTGGCGCAGTTCGGCGAGGTCTTCCACTTCGATCTCCACCGGCTTGCCCGGGGCAATGCGGTGGGCTTCGGCGATGGCCTGGGCGATGCCGCCGCAGGCGGCGATGTGGTTTTCCTTGATCAGGAAGGCGTCGTACAGGCCGATGCGGTGGTTGTGACAGCCGCCGCAGGTGATCGCATACTTCTGCGCCAGGCGCAGGCCGGGCAGGGTCTTGCGGGTGTCGAGCAGCTTCACGCCGGTGCCCTCGACCCGGTCGGCGTAATGGCGGGCGCGGGTGGCGGTGCCGGAAAGCAGCTGAAGGAAATTCAGGGCGCTGCGCTCGCCGGTGAGCAGGGCACGGGCCGGGCCTTCGAGGGTGAACAGGGTCTGGTCGGCGCTGACCTGGTCGCCATCCTTGACCTGCCACTTCACCTGGACGCGCGGGTCGACCTGGCGGAAGACTTCGTCGACCCAGGCGCAGCCGGCCACGGTGGCATTCTCGCGGGTGATGATGCGCGCGGCGGCGTCGCGCTCGGCGGGGATCAGTTGGGCGGTGATGTCACCGCTGCCCACGTCTTCGGCCAGGGCGGCGCGCACGTTGGCCTGGATTTCCCCGGAAAGCTCGGCGAGGGTGAGGTTCGGCATGGAGGGCTCCTGTTCGCAGTGACGGGATTATACGGACGGCGAGCCTTGGCGGGTATCGATTGGCGTTTGGCGCTGGCCGATGGTCTGTCGGACAGACGGCAGCAGAATCGGCGTGAATTTCTTCAAGTTTGCGAGAAATGACTCTTGGTTGTTCAGGAACCTTCCCTATAATGGTTCTGAACCTTCCTACTTTTTGACGCCATGAATTTGACGTTAAGGATGATGCTTCGATGACTGTTGGCACCGCCAGCCAGCCCGGCCAGGGCTGACGGCAGGAGACTGTGATGCAGAAGGACGCGAACGCGAATGTAGTGCCGCTGAACAAGCCGGTAACTGCCGAACAGTCGCCGAATTCGTTCGCCGGGCGTTTGCCGGCGGCGCTGGTCAGTGTGCGCGACAAAGTCGCCCTCCAGCTGCGTCAGGCCATGCAGGCGCTGTTCGACAACGCCGACGACACCCTGTTCGAGATGGCCGATCGGGCCTCCAACAACGCCGAACAGAGTGCCTATTTCGAAGCCATGCGTGACCTGCGCCTCAAGCGCAAGAACATCGAACGCGGCTTCCTGCAGAAAGTCTTCGAGCAGTTCGCCAGTCTCGGTCAGTACGAGATCGGTAAGGCTTCGCCGCTGGAGTCGGTCTCCTACGACAACCTTACCCTGGTCCAGAACGACGAGCTGGAAGAGGCCGTGGCGCTGGACGCCATGGTCGCCAAGGTGATGAGCCGTGACGGCGTCGCCCTGGGGCACCTCACGACCCGCCTCAACAAGCTGGTCAGCAAGAAGGTCGAGGACAAGACCAACCCGCTGGGACCGCGCCTGCTGTGCGAGGCGTTCCTCGAGGCGTGCCAGGGGCTGGGTGTCGAGATCAAGGTCAAGCTGATCATCCTCAAGCTGTTCGACAAGTACGTGCTGGCCGAGGCCGAGCACCTGTATGCCGAGGCCAACCAGACGCTGGTTGCCCTCGGTGTGCTGCCGGAACTCAAGAACGTGCCGCTGCGCCGTCCGCCACAGCGGACCGCCCCCAGCCAGGGTGGCGGCGCGGCACCGTTGGCCGGTGCGCTGGAGCAGACCGGCACGCAGTACCTGGACAGCGAGTCCCAGGCGGCCTTTGCCGCCCTGCAGGACCTGCTCTCGCAGGTGCGAGGCAGCGCCGTCGCACCGACCCGCGCAGTCCCCTCCGACGCGGTGCCGATCACCAGCAGCGACCTGATGCGCCTGCTCTCCCACCTGCAGTCGCACCTGCCGGCGCAGACCATCGATGAGATCGATGTACGCCAGCACCTGGACCACCTCCTGAGCCGTGTCAGCTCCAAGAGCGGCCGTTCCCGTGTGGTTGGCCAGGTCGACGAGGACGTCATCAACCTCGTCTCCATGCTCTTCGAATTCATCCTCGATGACCGCACCCTGCCGGACTCCCTGAAGGCCCTGATCGGCCGCATACAGATTCCGATGCTCAAGGTCGCGGTGCTCGACAAGACCTTCTTCAGCCGTGGCAGCCACCCGGCGCGCCGCCTGCTCAACGAGATCGCTTCGGCGGCCCTGGGCTGGGGCGAGCAGACCGACGGCCAGCGCGACTACCTGTACCAGAAGATCGAGCAGGTGGTGATGCGCCTGCTGAACGACTTCGTCGACGACCCGGCGATCTTCTCCGAGCTGCTTGATGAGTTCATCGCATTCACCGGCGACGAGCGCCGTCGAAGCGAACTGCTCGAACAGCGCACCCGCGACGCCGAGGAAGGCCGCGCCCGCGCCGAACTGGCGCGCCAGGATGTGGAGCAGGTGCTCAATGAGCGCCTGCTGGGTCGCACGCTGCCGGAAGTGGTGGTGCGTCTGTTGCAGGAAGCCTGGAGCAAGGTGCTGCTGCTGACCTGCCTAAAGCACGGCACGGCCTCCATCGAGTGGGATGACGCGCTGGCCACCATGGACGATCTGATCTGGAGCGTGGAGCCCCACGAGGACCCGGATTCGCGCCTGCGCCTGCTGGAAATGGTCCCGCAGCTGCTCAAGTCGCTGCGTGAAGGCCTGGCTTCCGCTGCCTTCGATCCGTTCTCTACCGGGGAATTCTTCAGTCGTCTGGAAGGGCTGCACGTGCAGGCGTTCCAGCGCTACAAGCAAGCCGAGGAGCGCAAGGCGGCCGGCCTGGACGACGACCTGCCGCTGCTCGATGAGCCGCTGGACGCCCCTGCCGAGGTCGCCTCGATCGCACCGCAGTCGGCGATGGTGGCCGTGGTGGCGGAAATCGTGCTCGCCACCCCCGGCGAAGCCCGAGCGGTGGAGCCCGACGAAGTACTTGCCGATGATGACGAGTCGCTGCGCCGGGTCGATGACCTGCGGGTCGGCAGCTGGGTGGAGATCCAGGAAGACGAAGAGCACAAGCTGCGCTGCAAGCTGGCGGCGGTGATCCGCCCGAGCTGCCGCTACATCTTCGTCAACCGAACCGGCATGAAGGTGCTGGAGAAGACCCGCATGGGCCTGGCCCTGGAGTTCCGCCGCAACGCCGTACGCCTGCTGGACGACGCCCTGCTGTTCGACCGCGCCCTGGAGTCGGTGATCGGCAATCTGCGTCGCCTGAAGAACGCCTGACCGCCCCGCGGTGCGGTGATCCGCGAGTTCATTTCCCCGGGCCGCTGCTTTAGAGTGGGGTTCTGCCAAGGAGCCCCCATGCAGCTCGATCCCCGTACCGGCTGGTGCCAAGGCGCCCAGCACTGCCCCTCGCCGAACTTCAATGCCCGCCCCGACAGCGAGGTGGTGTCGTTGCTGGTGATCCACAACATCAGCCTGCCGCCGGGCCAGTTCGGCACCTGCAAGGTTCAGGAGTTCTTCCAGAACCGGCTCGATGCCGACGAGCATCCCTATTTCGCCAGCATTGCCGCCATGACTGTTTCCGCGCACTTCCTCATCGAGCGCGACGGTTCGCTGTTCCAGTTCGTGTCGTGCAACGAGCGGGCCTGGCATGCCGGCGTGTCGCGTTTCGACGGGCGCGAGAACTGCAATGATTTTTCCATCGGCATCGAACTGGAGGGGACCGACTGCGATCCGTACAGCGATCGCCAGTACGAAGTCCTGGCGGAGCTGACCCGACAATTGATGAGCTGCTATCCGGCCATCACCCCGGCGCGCATCCAGGGGCACTGCGATATCGCCCCCGAACGCAAGACCGACCCGGGCGAGGCGTTTGATTGGGCGCGCTATTTCGCCGCCATCGGAGCGAAGGAGTCGATATGAGTTTCCTGGTGCTGTTGCTGGTCCTGGCGGTCGAGAAGCTCTCTTCCTGGCGCGCTCAGCTGCAGCGCGACAGCTTATGGCTCGGCTGGCTGGATACCGTGGGCGGTGTGCCCTCGCTGGTGGCGAAGCCCTGGCTCGGGCTGTTGGTGGCGGTGTTGCCGCCCTTGTTGCTGCTCGCCCTGCTGCTGACCCTGCTGGAGCCCGTTGCCTATGGGCTGCTGGCCTTGCCGGTGCACCTGCTGGTGGTGGTCTGGAGTCTGGGGCGCGGCGACATCCTGCGGGCCATCGGGCCCTTCCGTGATGCCTGGCGCCGCGAGGACGCCCAGGGTGCCTATCACGTGGCCGAGCGCGACCTCGGCGTGCAGGCCGACAACGACGACGAGCTGCTGGCGCAGGTCCAGGGCACCCTGGTGTGGCAGGCCTATCAGGCGTTCTTCGCGGTGATCTTCTGGTACGCGCTGCTGGGCCCGGTGGCGGCGCTGACCTACCGCCTGCTGGCCATCGCTGCGGAGCAGGGCCGGCAGGCGGAGCTGCGTGAGCGTGCCGTCCAGCTGCGTCATGCGTTCGACTGGCTGCCGGCGCGGGCACTGGTCCTGAGTTTCGCCCTGGTGGGCAACTTCGTCGCCGTCAGCCGCAGCCTGCTGCATGACCTGCTGGCCTGGGACGTGCCCGCCGCCCGGCTGCTGGCGCAGGCCGGCTACGTGGCCGAGGACTTCAACGAGGGCGGGTTGGGCGCCAGGGGCGTCGCCAGCCTGGATGCGCTCTGGCAGCTGCTGGTGCGCTCGGCGGTGCTCTGGTATGCCGTCTTCGCCATCTGGACCCTGCTGCTGTAAGAGCCTGATACCGGGCCACTGCCGCTGGTCCGGTGATGGCATTTTAACCTTAAGTTACAGAACTCCCCGCCGATATCAGGTACACAGAAGCCTGTGCGCGCCGATCCGGTCTGTGATGTCCATCACGAGCCGTTCCGGCGAGCGCGCGTGCGGCGTGCGCCAGTCCAGGGGCGCACCTGCCATCCCCGACAAGCGACATAACAATAACGGGAACAGGAGACGTCTTTGTGAGGACTGTGCTCTATCCGGCCATCGCGCTGATGAACCGCCTGAGCTTCGGCATGAAGTTCAGCCTGATCAGCGTGCTGTTTTTCCTGCCGATGCTGATCACCAATTTCTACCTGGTGCGCGATTCCTATCGTCAGTTCGTCAGCACCCGCGCCGAACTTCAAAGCCTGCAGCTGATCGGCGATGGCCAGCAGATCCGCCGCAACGTCGAAGCCTACAACGACCTTTTGCAGATCAATGGCGTGCTCGGCCAGTCCAGCAAGGGCGGCGGCATCGATGGGCGTATCGCCAAGCTGCACAAGGACCTGGCGGCGCAGATCGACGCGCTGCAGCCGGTCACCCAGGATGCCGAGCAGGTCGCCGAGTTCAATGCCCGGCGCGATGAACTGCGGGGCTCCCTCAAGGGCGTGGAGAGCGAAGGCTCGCTGCAGAGCAAGGCAGCCACGGCGGCGCGCCTGCTCAACCAGGTGCAGGTCTTCAACAAGCTGCTGCTGTCCCAGGGCGGGCTGAGCCAGGACGACGCCCGTGACGTACGCCAGCTCGCCGAGCTGATCACCGCTGTCACCCCGCAGGTCACCCGGACGATCAGCGTGGGCCGTACCATCGGCGCCAGCGCGCTCGGCCAGGGCTTTATCAATTCATCCTCCAGCGACCGGCTCAACGACCTGCTGCAGGAGCTGGAAAAGCTCCATGCCGAGTACGGCCTGAAGCTGCAGGACGCCCTGGGCGGCAGCGCCGCCGCGCAGGCCGCGTTGTCCGCTGACGCCGAGGCCAGCCGCGAAACCTTGAAGAGCCTGGGCAAGCTGTTCGAGGACCAGGTGGTGATGGCCGATACCCTCGACACGCCCTGGGCCGATTTCTACGACCAGGTCAGCCGGGCGATGGACAAGACCTACTGTCTCGACGACCAGGTGCTGGCCTTCGTCGATGGCAACCTGCAGGAGCGCCTGGCCAGCAAACAGCGGCAGATGCTGTTGCTGGTGGTGGCGCTGCTGGTGGTGTTCCTCGCCATCGGCTACCTGTACAGCGGCTTCTACGTCTCCACTCGCACCACCCTCAAGAGCCTGGGGCAGGTGATGGAGCGCGTTGCCTCCGGCGACATGACGGTCACCTTCCGCGCCCAGAGCCAGGACGAGCTCGGCGAGCTGGGGCAGGCGTTCAACCAGACGGTGGCGCGGATCCATGACCTCATCGAGCAGGTTGGCCGCACCGTCAGCGAAGTCGAGCGGCAGACCGTGCGGGTCGAGTCGGTATCCGCCGAGAGCAACCAGGCCGTGACCGGCCAGCGCAACCAGATCGAGCAGGTCGCCACGGCGATGAACCAGATGGCCGCCACCGCCCAGGAAGTGGCGCGTAGCGCAGCGGTGGCGGTGGGCAGCGCGCACAACGTCAACCAGGAAACCGCCAGTGGTCGCGCCCTGGTGGAGTCGCAGGTCGGCAGCATCCAGCGCCTGGCCGGCGAGATCGACGAGTCGGTGGCGGTGATCAACCAGTTGGCCGCCGACAGCGCCTCGATCAGCCGCGTGCTGGATGTGATCAAGGGCATCGCCGAGCAGACCAACCTGTTGGCGCTCAACGCCGCCATCGAAGCGGCGCGGGCCGGCGAGCAGGGCCGCGGATTCGCGGTGGTGGCCGACGAGGTGCGTACGCTGGCCAAGCGCACCCAGCAGTCCACCGAGGAAATCGAGCAGATGATCGCCCGCCTGCAGAACGGCGTCGGTGCGGCGGTGAAGGCGATGGGCAGCAGCCACCACACCGCGGACGGCACCGTGAGCCAGTCGGAGCAGGTGCAACTGGCGCTGGAGAACATCCTCCAGGCGGTGGGCGCCATCGTCGACCAGAACCAGCAGATCGCCGCCGCCGCCGAGCAGCAGACGGCGGTCGCCCATGACATCGACCAGAACATCGTGCAGATCAACCAGGCCGGTGAGCGCACCGCCGAGGGCGCCAGCGAGACCGAGCGCGCCAGCCGCGAGCTGACCGGGCAGGTGGGCGAGCTCAAGCGCCTGATCGGGGCGTTCCGGGTCTGAGCAAGGGTGTTCATCAGCAGCCCGGTATCCGCGCGAGCGCAAGGACGCTTCCCCATCTCGCGGATACCGGGTTGTCGGTGAATTCAGGGGTACGCCAAGGCTGAATGCCTTGTAGGGCGTATAACGCTCCGCGTTATACGCCGATTGGCCTTGGCCGGACGCCGCTCGTGGTTGACCTGAGAGCCCATTGCCAGGCTCGACCACGGCGTTGGCGATGAAATCGGTGAAACGGCGTACAACCGCGAACGGTTGTACGCCCTACGGTTTCCAGCCGAACAACTCCATCGCATTGCGCGTGCTGGCGCTCGCCAGTTCTTCCGGGCTGATGCCTTTGAGTTCCGCCAATGCCGCGCAGATCTCCGGCAGGTGTTCGGGGCTGTTGCGCACGTAGGGATACATGGCCGGCGCCATGTCCGGCGAGTCGGTCTCCAGCACGATGGAGTCCAGCGGAATCTCCGGCACCACCTTGCGCAGGCGGTTGGCCTGCGGCCAGGTTGGCGCGCCGCCCAGGCCCAGGCGGAAGCCGAGCTTGAGGTATTCGCGGGCTTCCTCGCGGCTGCCGGCGAAGGCATGGATGATGCCCTGGCGCCTGGGTTTGTAGCGCTTGAGTGTGGCGATCACCGCCGCATGGGAGCGGCGTACGTGCAGCAGCACCGGCAGTTCGAAGTCGATGGCGGCGCGCAGCTGGTCCTCGAAGATCGCCTGCTGGCCGTCGCGGTCGAGGTCTTCCAGGTAGTAGTCCAGGCCGATCTCCCCCACCGCGCAGAGCTTCGGGTGGCCCGCCAGTCGCTCCAGCCAGTCGCGCAGCGCCACCAGGTGCTCGGGGCGATGGCGCGCCAGGTAGATAGGGTGCAGGCCGAGGGCGGCATACAGGTCGGGCTCCTGCTCGACCAGCGCCCAGACGTCTTCCCAGTTCTCGTGGAACACTCCTAGCAGCACCTGACGGATCACCCCGCGCTCACGGCTGCGCCGCAGCACCGCCTGACGGTCGTCGGCGAAGTCCGCGCAGTCGAGATGGTTGTGGGTGTCGATCAGCTGCATGGTGTCACTCCGTGCGCAGCTTCAGCGTGCGCGCCACCGGATGGACGCCGGGGGTGTAGCTGTTCTGTTCGATCGCGCTCAGCGCCAGGTCCAGGGCGCGCTCGGCGATCAGGGCGTGCTGCTGGGAGATCGCGTTGACCTTCAGCGGAACGAAGTCGAGCAGTTGGGTATCGCCGAAGGTGGCGATGCGCAGTCCTGCCGGCCAGCCGTCGGGCAGCGCCTGGAGCACGTCGAAGACGCCTTCGAGCAGCACGTAGGAAGTGGTGATCAGCGCGTCGGGCAGCCGGCCCTGGCGCGCCAGCAACTCCTCCATCAGCCGCCGGCCGCACGCGCGGCTGAAGGTCTCGCCGTGCTCGACGAGCACCTGTCCCTTGAACTCGCGCAGCGCGCTGCGGAAGCCCGCCGCACGCTCCTGGCTGATGATCAGCTCCGAGCGTGCGCCGAGCAGGGCGATGCTCCGTGGCGCGGGCTCCAGCAGGCTGGCGGTGAGGCGCTGGCAGGCGTCGCGGTCGTCGCTGACCACCGAGCAGAAGCGCTGCGGATCGAGCTGGCGGTCCACCGCGATCACCGGCACGCCGATGTCCTGCAGGCGGGCCAGGCTGTCGTCGTTACCCGGCAGGCAGCTGGCGACGATCAGCGCATCGCAACGCCGCGCGCGGAACAGGTTGAGCACCTGGCGCTCGGTGTCCGGTTCGTCGTCGGAGCTTGCGATCAGCAGCTGGTAACCACGGGCCCGAGCGCCCTGTTCGAGCAGCTTGGCGAGCTTGGCGTAGCTGGGGTTTTCCAGGTCCGGCAGGACGAAGCCGAGGGTGCGGGTCTGGCCGCGGCGCAGGCTGGCGGCCTGCTGGTCCGGGTGGTAGCCGTGTTCTTCGATCACCGCGCGCACGCGCTCCACCGTGGCGGCACTGATACGGCGCTGCACGGCCTTGCCGTTGATCACATAGCTGGCGGTGGTGACCGAAACACCGGCCAGGCGGGCGATATCACTGAGTTTCAACGCAATGGGCTGCCGACAATTGGGGGCTTCAAGGATCACGCATTATCGAGTAACGTTCCAGTCTCAATAGGTGAAACGATTCAGCATTCCTGTGTGCGTTGCCTGAAGACCGCCCCGGCGGCCGAGAAAGCCACAGGTTCTAAGCTGTTCACCATACAAGCGGATTACCGCCCAAAGCGCCGGCGCGCCTGAACGCCGGCGAGGAGATCGCGATGCTCGAACTGAACGCGCAGCAGGTTCGCATGGACCAGCGCGCCGCCGACAAGCAGGCCGCCCTGGCGTTGCTCGGCGCGGCCCTGGAGGACGACGGACTGGTCGCCACCGGCTACCTCGCCGGTCTGCAGGCCCGCGAAGCGCAGGGCTCCACCTACCTCGGCCAGGGCATCGCGATTCCCCACGGCACACCGGACACCCGCCACCTGGTGCAGCGCACCGGGGTGCGCCTGATGCATTTCCCCGAGGGCGTCGCCTGGGGTGACGGCCAGACGGTGCACCTGGCCATCGCCATCGCCGCCAGGTCCGACGAGCACCTGCACCTGCTGCAACTGCTCACCCGCGCGCTGGGCGACGGCGAGATGGGCGAGGCCCTGCGCCGGGCCGAAAGCCCCGAGGCGCTGCTGCATCTGCTGCGCGGCGCGCCGCAGGCGCTGTTGCTGGACACGCAACTGGTAGGCCTGGGTGTCGCCGCCGAGGATTTCGACGAACTCACCGTGCTGGGTGCGCGCCGATTGAAAAAGGCCGGCTGCGTCGAGCCCGGCTTCGCGGCCGAACTGCAAGGCAGCGAGGCACTGCCGCTGGGCGGCGGGCTCTGGTGGCTGCACAGCGGCGAGCGCGTCTCGCGGCCGGGGCTGGCCTTCGTCACGCCGCAGCGCGAACTGAATCATGCCGGTCTGCCGGTGCGGGGGCTGTTCTGCCTGGCCAGCCGGGGTGACGCGCACCGGGCTATGTTCGAGCGCCTGTGCGACCTGCTGGTGGACGGCCGCGCCAGTGACCTGGCGCGGGCCACCACCAGCCGTCATGTGCTGGAGGCCCTGGGCGGCGAGCTGCCGGTGGATTGGCCGAGTGTGCGGGTGCCGCTGGCCAACCCGCACGGCCTGCATGCCCGCCCGTCGCAGGTGCTGATGTTGCTGGCGCGGGACTTCGAGGGCGAGATTCGCGTGCGCATCGCCGAGGCCGACAGCGCGCCGGTGTCGATCCGTAGCCTGAGCAAGCTGCTCAGCCTCGGCGCACGGCGTGGGCAGGTGCTGGAATTCTTCGCCGAGCCCCAGATCGCCGGGCGCGCGCTGGAGGCTGTGCGCCTGGCGGTGGAGCAGGGGTTGGGCGAGGAGGTCGAGCCGCTGCCCGAGTCGCCGGAGCCCAGTACCGAAGTCGTAGAGGCTGTCGAAGCACAATCGGTCCTCGCGCCGGAAGCGGGCAGCCGCCTGCAGGCCATCGCCGCGTCCCCCGGTATCGCCAGCGGGCCTGCATATCTGCAGGTCGAGCGCGACTTCAGGTTCGCCGAGCGTGGCGAGTCGGTCGAGGTGGAGCGCCAGCGTCTGGATGACGCACGCGAAGCGATTTCCGCCGAGATCGAGGCGCTGGTAAAGCGCACCCAGGTCAAGGCGATCCGCGACATTTTCGTCACCCACCAGGCGCTGCTGGAAGACCCGGAGCTGGCCGACGAGGTGCAGTCGCGCCTGGCCGAGGGCGCCAGCGCCGAGGCGGCCTGGAACCAGGTGATCGAGCGCGTCGCCAGCGAGCAGGAAGCGCTGCGCGACGCTTTGCTGGCCGAGCGCGCGGCCGACCTGCGGGACGTTGGCCGGCGGGTGCTGGCACGCCTGTGTGGCGCGCAGAGTGCGCCCGCGCCGGAGCGGCCCTACATCCTGGTGATGGACGAGGTCGGCCCGTCCGATGTGGCGCGGCTGGACCGCGAGCGGGTGGCCGGCATTCTCACCGCGCGCGGCGGGGCAACCTCGCACAGCGCGATCATTGCCCGCGCGCTGGGCATTCCCGCCCTGGTGGGGGCGGGTGCGGCAGTGCTGGCGCTGGAGAGCGAAACCATCCTGCTGCTCGATGGCGACCAGGGTGAACTGCTGGTCTCGCCGAGCGCGGAATGCCTGGCCGAGGCCGAACGCCAGCGCGACCAGCGCCGACGTCGTGCCGAGCGCGCCGAGGCGCGCCGTCATGAGCCGGCGATCACCCGTGACGGCCATGCCGTGGAGGTCTGCGCCAACCTGGGCGACACCTCCGGCGCCGCGGCGGCGGTGGAGCAGGGCGCGGAAGGCGTCGGCCTGCTGCGCACCGAATTCGTGTTCATGGACAACCCCCAGGCGCCCGACGAGGCGGCCCAGGAGGCCGAGTACCGTCGCGTGCTCGATGCCCTCGACGGGCGCCCACTGGTGGCGCGCACCCTCGACGTGGGCGGCGACAAGCCGCTGCCGTACTGGCCGATCCCCCGGGAGGAGAACCCCTACCTGGGCGTGCGCGGCGTGCGCCTGACCCTGCAGCGCCCGCAGATCTTCCAGACCCAGCTGCGCGCCCTGCTGCAGGCCGCCGCCGGGCGTCCGTTGCGCATCATGTTCCCGATGGTCGGGCAGGTGGAGGAGTGGCGACAGGCCCGCGACCTGACCCGGCGGCTCTGCGCGGAGCTGGGCGGCGAGCATGACCTGCAACTGGGCATCATGGTCGAAGTGCCGTCGGCGGCATTGCTCGCGCCGGTGCTGGCCCGCGAAGTGGATTTCTTCAGCGTCGGCACTAACGACCTGACCCAGTACACCCTGGCCATCGACCGTGGCCATCCGACCCTGTCGGCGCAGGCCGACGGCCTGCACCCGGCGGTGCTGCAATTGATCGACATGACCGTGCGTGCCGCCCATGCCCACGGCAAGTGGGTGGGCGTCTGCGGCGAGTTGGCGGCGGATGCGCAGGCGGTGCCGCTGCTGGTGGGGCTGGGGGTAGATGAGTTGAGTGTGTCGGCGCGCAGCATCCCGCTGGTCAAGGCGCGGGTGCGCGAGCTCGATCTGCCGATGGCCCGCGAGCTGGCGCAGACCGCGCTGGCACTGGGTTCCGCCGCCGAGGTGCGCGAGTGCGTCGCCCAGGCCCTGCCGGAGGTGAACTGATGGCGCGCATCCTCACCGTAACCCTGAATCCCGCACTGGACCTGACGGTGCGACTGCCCCGGCTCGACGTCGGCGAGGTCAACCGCAGCGAGTCGGTGCTCAGCCAGGCGGCCGGCAAGGGCCTGAACGTCGCCCAGGTGCTGGCCGATCTTGGCCATTCGCTGAGCGTGACGGGCTTTCTCGGAGCGGACAATGCGCCGCCCTTCGAGGCGCTGTTCCAGCGCCGTGGTTTCGTCGATGCCTTCGTCCGCGTGCCGGGGGAAACCCGCAGCAATATCAAGCTGGCCGAGGGTGATGGGCGCATCACCGATATCAACGGTCCCGGCCCGCAGGTAAGCGCCGGCGAGCAGGACAGGCTGCTCGATCGCCTCGACCGGATCGCCGGCGAGCATGAGCTGGTGGTGGTCGCCGGCAGCCTGCCGCGCGGCGTCGATCCCGACTGGTTGCGCGAACTGCTGCTGCGGCTCGGGCGGCTCGGCCTGAAGGTGGCGTTCGACAGCAGCGGCGCGGCCCTGCGCGCGGGGCTGGACGCGGCGCCCTGGCTGATCAAGCCGAACGATGCCGAACTGGCCGAAGCCTGTGGACAGGCTTTCGAGACGCCGGCGGCGCTGGCCGCGCAGGCCGAGGCGCTGCGTGCGCGCGGCATCGAGCAGGTGGTGCTGTCCCAAGGCGCGGACGGTGTGCGCTGGTTCGGCCCGCAGGGTCACTGGCGGTCAATTCCGCCGAAGGTCGAGGTGGCGAGCACGGTGGGGGCGGGGGACTCGCTGCTCGCCGGCATGTTGCACGGCCTGCTCGCCGGCTGGCCGGCGGAGCGCGTACTGCGCCACGCCACGGCAGTGGCGGCGCTGGCGGTCACCCAGTTCGAGTTCGGCATCGGCGATGTGCCGCGCCTGAGCCGGATCGAAGACGGCGTGCAGGTCCAGGCCCAGGCCTGACCCGCGCCGCATCCAGAACAACAAGAGGTTATGACGATGAACCTTGCCCTTATCACGGCCTGCCCGAACGGCCAGATCACCAGTGTGCTCAGCGCCCGCCTGCTGCGTGCGGCGGCCGAGCGCCTGGGCTGGTCGGTGTGCGTCGAGCAGCACGACCCGCAGCATCCCGAACGCCAACTCTCCGAGGCGCAGATCGCATCGGCCGACTGGGTGCTGGTGGTCAGCACGCAGCCGCTGGACCTCTCGCGCTTCAACGGCAAGCGCCTGCTGCAGGCGCGCCCGGCCGAGGCGCTGGCTGATCCCGCTGCCTTCCTCCAGCGCGCCGCGCAGGATGCGGCTGTGTGGCAGGGTGAGGAGCGACCGGCCCTCTCCACTGGGGAGGCGCGTGCTGCGAAGCTGGTGGCGATCACGGCCTGTCCAACCGGTGTGGCGCACACCTTCATGGCTGCCGAGGCGTTGCAGCAGGCGGCGCAGCAACTGGGCTACGGGCTGAAGGTGGAGACCCAGGGTTCGGTGGGGGCGCGCAATCCGCTGACTGCCGAGGACATCGCCGCTGCCGATGCGGTGTTGCTGGCTGCGGATATCGAAGTGAACACCGAGCGTTTCGCTGGCAAGCGCATCTTCCGCTGCGGCACGGGTATCGCGCTGAAGCAGCCACTGGTGATCCTCGATCGCGCGCTGGCCGAGGCACGCGAGGAGTCCGCCGCTTCTGCCGCCTCCGGCGCCGCGCCGGGCAGGAACGAAGCGCGCGGGGTCTACAAGCACCTGCTCACCGGTGTGTCCTTCATGCTGCCGATGGTGGTGGCCGGCGGCCTGCTGATCGCGCTGTCCTTCGTCTTTGGCATCGAGGCCTTCAAGCAGCAGGGCACGCTGGCCGCCGCGCTGATGCAGATCGGCGGCGAGGCGGCGTTCAAGCTGATGGTGCCGATGCTCGCCGGCTACATCGCCTGGTCCATCGCCGACCGGCCCGGTCTCGCGCCGGGCATGATCGGCGGTCTGCTGGCGAGCACCCTGGGCGCGGGCTTCCTCGGCGGCATAGTCGCGGGTTTTCTGGCGGGCTATTCAGCGCGGGCGATCGCGCAGTGGATTCCGTTGCCGGCCAGTGTCGCGGCGCTCAAGCCGATCCTGATCATCCCGCTGCTGGCCAGCCTGTTCACCGGGCTGGTGATGATCTACGTGGTGGGCTCGCCGGTGGCGGCGATGATGCATTCGCTGACCGACTTCCTCGCCGGCATGGGTACCACCAATGCCGTCCTGCTGGGGCTTCTGCTGGGCGGGATGATGTGCGTCGACCTCGGTGGGCCGATCAACAAGGCGGCCTACGCCTTCTCCGTCGGCCTGCTGGCCTCGCAGAGCTACGCGCCGATGGCGGCGGTGATGGCGGGCGGCATGGTCCCGCCAATCGGCATGGGCATCGCCACCCTGCTGGCGCGGCGCAAGTTCGCCCAGAGCGAGCGCGAGGCCGGCAAGGCGGCGCTGGTGCTGGGGCTGTGCTTCATCTCCGAGGGGGCGATTCCCTTTGCCGCCAGGGACCCGCTGCGGGTGATCCCGGCGAGCATCGTCGGCGGCGCGCTGACCGGCGCGTTGTCGATGCTGTTCGGCTGCAAGCTGCTGGCGCCCCACGGCGGGCTGTTCGTGCTGCTGATTCCCAATGCGATGAATCACGCGCTGCTGTACCTGCTGGCGATCGCCGTGGGCAGCGTGGTGACGGGGGTGCTCTATGCCGTACTCAAGCGCTCGGAAGCGGCGCCGATGATGGTAATGGGCGAGCCGGTGCAGGGGCGGGTGTAGCCACCGCGTAGGGCGTATAACCGTTCGCGGTTATACGCCGATACACCTCGCCTTGTCGCCGGCTCCGGGATCAAGCCCGGAGCGCCTTGGGATCAAGGTCAAACGGCGTATAACGTCGAACGTTATACGCCCTACGTTCGAGCGGTGGGAGGACGCGACGCCTCAGACGTGGAGCTGTTCCGGTTGTTTCTGCTCAATCGCCGGCACCGGCAGGCGGTGCGAGTCGCCGCGGCCCATCGGGAAGTATTCGAAACCATGGCGCGCCATGCGCTCCGGATCGAACAGGTTGCGGCCGTCGAAGATCACCGGAGCCTTCAGGCGGCTGGCCAGCAGGTCGAAATCCGGGGCCTTGAACTGCTGCCACTCGGTGCAGATCACCAGCGCATCGGCGCCTCCGAGGGTGGCCTCCGGGGTGCCCATCAGCGTCAGGCGCTCATCGTGGCCGTACAGGCGTTGCGCTTCGGTCATGGCCTCCGGGTCGAAGGCGCGAACCTGCGCACCGGCTTCCCAGAGCGCCTCCATCAGCGTCCGGCTGGGCGCATCGCGCATGTCGTCGGTGTTGGGCTTGAACGACAGCCCCCAGAGCGCGAAGGTACGTCCGGCCAGTTGGCCGTCGAAGTAGCGGTGGATGCGCTGGAACAGCTTGTTCTTCTGTCGCACGTTCACGGCTTCCACGGCGCGCAGCAGGTCGTTGGAGCAGTCCGCTTCCTTGGCGCTCTGGATCAGCGCTTGCACATCCTTGGGGAAGCACGAGCCACCGTAGCCGCAGCCGGGGTAGATGAAGTGGTAGCCGATACGCGGGTCGGCGCCCATGCCCTGGCGCACCGATTCGATGTCGGCGCCCATGTGCTCGGCCAGTTCGGCGATCTGGTTGATGAAGCTGATCTTGGTCGCCAGCATGCAGTTGGCGGCGTACTTGGTCAGCTCGGCGCTGCGCAGGTTCATGCTGATGATGCGGTCGTGATTGCGGTTGAATGGCTCGTAGATCTCGCGCATCACATCCATCACTTCCGGGCGCTCGCAGCCAATGACGATGCGGTCAGGCTTGCGGCAGTCGGCCAGCGCCGAGCCTTCCTTGAGAAACTCGGGGTTGGAGACGATATCGAACTCAAGCGTGCGTCCCAGGTCGTTCAGCACCTGCTGCAGGTGTGCCTTGATGCGGTCGCCGGTGCCCACCGGGACCGTGGACTTCTCGACGATGATCACCGGCTGGTGGCGGTGGCGGGCGATGCTTTCGGCCACGGCGAATACCGCGCTCAGGTCGGCCGAACCATCGGCGCTGGGCGGCGTGCCCACGGCGATGAACTGCACCCGGCCGTGGGCGGTGGCCTCGGCGACGTCGCTGGTGAAGTGCAGGCGGCCGGCTTCCAGGTTGTCCTTCACCAGCTCCGCAAGCCCCGGTTCGAAGATGCTGATCTGCCCGCGCTTGAGCTTGGCGATCTTTTCTTCGTCGATGTCCATGCACAGGACGTCATGGCCGACTTCCGCCATGACGGCGGCCTGGACGAGCCCCACATAGCCGATACCGAATACGCTGATTTTCATGCTGTGATCTCCCGCTGAGGGCTCATGACCAGTATGGGGTCATTCGAACTGTGTGATTTTGTGGCGGCGAGGGTCGCCGGATTTCATGACGTTTGTTCCGTTGCCGCGACGCGGTGCGTTGATGGTGATCACACCGGCGATGACCAGGCCGACGCCCAGCGTGCGCGCGAGGCTCAAGGGTTCGCCCAGGCCCGGTAGCCAGGCGGCGCCGAGGTACACCAGGGCATAACTCAGGCTGAGCAGCGAGTAGGCGCGGCTCAGCGGCAAATGGTTCAGGGCGATCAGCCAGCACAGCATCGACAGTGCATAGGCCAGCACCGCGCCGGCCAGCACCGCCAGGGCGGCCAGGTCGAGGCTCCCGATTGCGTCGAGCCACTGCGTCGGCGCAGGCAGGCGCGTCATGCCCCAGCGCATGCCCAGTTGTGCGCCGCTGACCAGCAGGACGCTGCCCAGGGCGAGACCGATGCCGCGTCCGACGCTCATGATTGCAGCCCCAGCAGGGCCACGCCGGCGACGATCAGACCGACGCCGCACCAGTGGCGCGCGTCGATGTGCTCGTGGAACAGCGCCCGTGCGGCAAAGGTCACCAGCACGAAGTTCAGGCTGAGCATCGGGTAGGCCAGCCCCACGTCCAGGCGTTGCAGCAGCAACAGCCAGAGCAGCAGGCCGCTGCCCAGGCAGGCGATGGCCAGCAGCAGCCAGGGGCTGAGCAACTGCTTCAGCCAGTCGAGTTCACGGCCACGCCAGCTTTCCACCGCGAGCTTCTGCGCGATCTGCCCCAGGCAGGTCAGCAGGCACACGCTGGCCAGCAGCAGGGCGATCATGGCGCCGCCTTCGGGATCAGCAGCACGACGAGGTAGTTCTGGCGGAAGCTGACGGCATCCTTCGGCATCTGCGCCAGGTCTTCCTCGTCGCTGGCGCCGTTGACCCGCAGCAGCACGCCGACGGAGCCCTTGGCGCGGGCCTGGGCGATCCAGGCCTGGGCGTCCTCCAGGGGGATGCTGCGGCCGGCGCCCTCGGGATAGCCAAGTCCGTACTTCAGCTCGCCCACGGTATTGAGCAGGTTGACGTCGCTGCGCCCGGTGCGCCAGGCCAGCGCGGTGGCCGCGCCGAGGTCGTTGCTCAGCAGGCTGTCGGCAGCGCGCAGCTCATCCAGGTGTTCGAGGACGAACTGGTCGGGCATCTTGCTGTTGACCATGTGATTGGGCATGGCCGCGGGCAGCAGGGCGACCAGTATCCACAGGGCGAACGCCGGTGCGGCCCACAGGCGGGCCGGGCGCATCAGTTGCAGTGCTCCACAGACCAGCCAGGAGATGCAGACGATGCCGACCATCAGCACGCTGGGCGTTTCGTCCAGGTAGATCGGACGGCGCAGCTGGATGACTACCAGCGCGATCAGGGCGAGCAGGCCGATCAGCAGGTTGAGCGCGCCGTTGATGCGCAGCATCCGCTGGCGGCCCTGTTGCAGGGCGTCCGTCAGGGTGTCGGCCATCAGCAGGACCAGCGGCGCGAAGCACGGCATGATGTAGGTCGGCAGCTTGCCCTTGCTCAGGCTGAAGAACAGGAACGGCATGAGGAACCAGAGCAGCAGGAAGCCCGTCCGCGGATCACGCAGGCGGCTGAAACCGTTGCGCAGCGCGGGGATCACCAGTACGGCCCAGGGCAGGGCGCTGGCGAACAGCAGCGGCACGAAGAACCAGAAGGGCCGGCTGTGCTGCGCGTCTTCGCCGGCGAAGCGGCGGATGTGCTCGTGCCAGAAGAAGAAGTTCCAGAAGTCCGGCTCGCGGGCGTGGATCATCAGCGCCCAGGGCAGGCACACCAGGACAGCCACCAGCACGGCCAGCGGACCGTAGCGCAGCAGCTCCATGAAGCGCCGGTTCAGCAGTGCGTAGGGCAGGCCGACGATCACCGGCAGGAGCAGGGCGAGGAACCCCTTGGTCATGAGGCCCATGGCGCAGGCCGCGCCAAGCAGGCTCCAGGCGGCGATGCGTCCCCGTGGCGTGGCGGCGTCGAAGGCGAACCAGAGGGCGGCGAGGCTGAGGTTCACCCAGAGGGTGAACTGCGGGTCGAGGTTGGCGTAGCCGGCCTGCCCGGCGATCAGCCCGAAGCTGGCGTACAGCAGCCCCGCAGCCCAGGTGCGCCGCGGGTCGTTCCACAGGCGCCGGGCCACCAGCAGCACCAGCAGGGTGCTGAAGGCGGTGACCAGGGCCGAGGCGAAGCGCACGCCGAACAGGTTTTCACCGAACACCGCCTGGCTCGCGGCGATCAGCCAGTAGCCGCCGGTGGGCTTCTCGAAATAGCGCAGGCCCAGCAGGTGCGGTGACACCCAGTCGCCGCTTTCCACCATGGCCTGGGCGATCTGCGCATTGCGGGTTTCGTCGGGAATCCACAGGCCGTGGAAGCACAGTGGCAACAGGATGCAGAGCACGAACGCCGCCAGCAGCGTCGGATAGGCGAGGCGCTTCATGCCTGTTGCACCCCCAACCAGCCTTCGCGGCCGGTCAGTTCGCCACGCACCAGGCGGGCGACGGGAAGGGTGGCGGGGTTGTCCGGCAGCAGCCGGCCCAGGGGTTGGAACTGGATGTCGTCCTGTCGGGCGCGCCCGAGCAACTGACGGAAAGTCTCAGCCATGAGAATCCCTTCTACCTCGGCATGGATGGTGTAGACGTTGAGCGCGTCCTTGCGGAAGCGCTGGAGGATGAAGTCGTTGAAATCGGCGCCGGACACCTGCGGCCCCACCACTTCATCAAAGGTCGGCAGGTCTACCGGGATTTGCGGCGTAGCGATGCGGCCATCGTCGAGCCGGGGGCGGAACAGCGCGGTACCCCGGCAATCGCTGTTGTAGCGGAAGCCGAAACGTTCCTTGGCCTCGACCACGCGCTCGTCGGCCCGCCAGCCCGCGGCGGCGGAGCATTCCACCGGCTGGCCGATGATGTCGGCGAGGGTGTCGACACCCTGGCGAATCTGCTCCACCAGCTGCTGCGGGCTCCAGCGCCCGGCGTTGGCCTGCCAGCCGTGATGGTCCCAGGCATGCAGGCCGATTTCATGGCCGGCCTCACTGGCGCGTCGCATCAGGTGGCCGAGGTCGCGGCCGATGGGTTTGCCCGGCCAGGCGGTGCCGGCCAGGAGAATGTCCCAGCCGTACAGCCCGGCGGCGTTGGAGCGCAGCATTTTCCAGAGGAACTGCGGGCGGATCAGGCGCCACAGGTGGCGGCCCATGTTGTCCGGGCCGACGCTGAAGAAGAAGGTCGCCTTGATACCGGCTTCGTCGAGAAGGTCCAGAAGCCGAGGCACCCCTTCACGGGTGCCTCGGTAGGTATCCACATCGATACGCAGTCCTGCCTGCATTACGCGATGCTTTTGTTTTTCAGCGGCACGGCGTGTGCTGCACCGCCTTCGCGTTCGGCGAGGGCTTCGCGCAGGAAGAAGTCCAGCGTCTTGCCGATGGTCTCGGTCAGTTCGACGGTGGGCTCCCAGTTCAGCAGGCGACGGGCGTTCTCGATGCTCGGCTTGCGGTGCGACACGTCCTGGTAGCCGTCGCCGTAGAAGCTGCGGCTTTCCACTTCGCGGAAGCCGGCGAAGGGCGGGAAGTTGTCGCGCAGCGGGTGGGCTTCGAACTGGCGCAGCAACTCCTCGCCCAGCTGGCGGATGCTGGCTTCGTTGTCCGGGTTGCCGATGTTGACGATCTGCCCGTCGCAGCGGCCGCCTTCGTTGTCGATGATGCGGGCCAGCGCTTCGATGCCGTCGTCCACGTCGGTGAAGCAGCGCTTCTGCGCGCCGCCGTCCACCAGGCGGATCGGGGTACCTTCAACGAGGTGCAGGATCAGCTGGGTGATGGCGCGGGAGCTGCCGATGCGTGCCGAATCCAGACGGTCCAGGCGCGGGCCCATCCAGTTGAACGGACGGAACAGGCTGAACTTCAGACCCTTCTGGCCGTAGGCCCAGATGACGCGGTCGAGCAGTTGCTTGGAGACCGAGTAGATCCAGCGCTGCTTGTTGATCGGGCCGACCACCAGGTTCGACTTGTCTTCGTCGAAGTTGGCGTCGGTGCACATGCCGTACACCTCCGAGGTGGAGGGGAAGATCACGCGCTTGTTGTACTTCACGCAGTAGCGGACCAGCTTGAGGTTTTCCTCGAAGTCCAGCTCGAACACGCGCAGCGGGTTGCGGGTGTACTCGATGGGGGTGGCGATGGCCACCAGCGGCAGGACCACGTCGCACTTCTTGATGTGGTACTCGATCCACTCGGTGTGGATGCTGATGTCGCCTTCGACGAAGTGGAAGTCCGGGTTGCTGCGCAGGCGCTCGATGGCGTCGGAGCCGATGTCCAGGCCGTAGACTTCGTAGTTGCCGTCGCGCAGCAGGCGCTCGGACAGGTGGTTGCCGATGAAGCCGTTGACCCCGAGGATCAGTACGCGGGTCTTGCGCTTGGCCTTGCGAGCCGCGCCGTACAGGCGCGAGCCTTCCACCAGGCCCATTTCGCGGGCCAGTTGCGGACCGGCGAGGAACAGGCCGGCGTCGCCTTGCTGGCCGGAGAGGATTTCCAGCGAGTCTTCGCCGCAGGCGATGCGCAGCGGATCGACGCTGAGCACCGAGCCGGGGGCCTGGCCGTTGTTGCCGCTGGCGACGCGGGAGCTCCAGACGATCAGCTTGCGATCGCCCACGGGGGCAAAGGCGCCGGGGTAGGGCTGGGTGACCGCGCGGACCAGGTTGTGCAGTTCGCGGGCCGGACGCTGCCAGTCGATGGCGCCGTCGGCGGGGGTGCGGCGGCCGAAGTAGCTGGCGCGGGACTCGTCCTGCGCGACTTCGCTCAGCTCGCCCTTGGAAAGCTTGGGCAGCGCTTCGTCCAGCAGTTCGCGGGAAGCCTGGCGCAGCTTGCCATGGAGGATCAGGGCGGTGTCGTCCGCGCCGATCGCCACGCGCTGCTGGGCGAGGATGGCGCCGGCGTCGGCGCGCTTGACCATGCGGTGCAGGGTGACGCCGGTCTCGGTCTCGCCGTTGACCAGCACCCAGTTCGCCGGGGCGCGGCCACGGTAGCGCGGCAGCAGCGAGCCGTGGAGGTTGAAGGCGCCTTCGGAGGCGCAGGCCAGCAGCTCTTCACCGAGCAGGTTGCGGTAATAGAACGAGAAGATGAAGCGCGGCTGCAGTTCGCGGATACGCGAGATCCACAGCGGGTGATTGACGTCTTCCGGGGCGTGCACGGGAATGCCATGGCGCGCGCAGAGTTGCGCGACGGAGCCGTAGAAACGGTTTTCCTGCGGGTCGTCGGCATGGGTGAAGACAGCGTCGATCTGGTAGCCGGCGGCGAGCAGCGCTTCGATGCCGGTGCAGCCGATGTCGTGGTAGGCGAAGACGATGGTCTGCTGGGTCATGGCTGGAGAGACTCGAGAGAAGAAGAAGGGGTGGTTGTGCGGGTTTCGAGCACGGTCCGCTGGCGGACGATGCGCTCGATGAAGAAGCGCGGGCGGGCGCGCACGTCGTTGTACATGCGGCCCAGGTACTCGCCGAGCAGGCCCATGCCCACCAGTTGCACACCGGTGAAGGTAAACAGCACGGCGAACAGCACGAAAGTGCCGTGGCCGGCCCAGGCGGCGCCGAAGATCACGCGCAGGAAGACCAGCAGCAACGCGAAGCTGAAGCCGGCCACCGCCATTGCGCCGCCCACCAGCGACAGCAGGCGCAGCGGGGTGGTGGTCATGCAGGTGACCAGATCGAACATCAGGTTGATCAGGCGCATGAAGTCGTACTTCGATTCGCCGTGCTCACGCTCGGCGTGGGCGACCATGATCTCGGTGGTGTGGCGGGCGAAGCTGTTGGCCAGGATCGGGATGAAGGTGCTGCGCTCGCGACAGGCGAGCATCGCCTTGACGATGCTGGAGCGGTAGGCGCGCAGCATGCAGCCGTAGTCGCTCATGGCGACGCCGGTGGAGCGCTGCACGGCGAGGTTGATCAGCTTCGACGGCCAGCGGCGCAGGGCCGAATCCTGGCGCTTCTGGCGCACGCTGCCGACCACGTCGTAGCCCTTGGCGGCTTCTTCCACCAGGCGCGGGATTTCTTCCGGCGGGTTCTGCAGGTCGGCGTCGAGGGTGATGATCACGTCGCCCCGGCACTCTTCGAAACCGGCCATGATCGCCGCGTGCTGGCCGTAGTTGCGGTTGAGGATCACCGCGACGACGTGGCTGCCCGGGGCCTCGGCCGCTTCCAGGAGCAGGTCGGCCGAGCCATCGCGGCTGCCGTCGTCGATCAGGATGATCTCGTAGTCGCGGCCCAGCTTGTCGCAGGCGGCGCTGGTGCGGCGCAGCAGCTCGGGCAGGCTGGCTTCTTCGTTGTACACCGGGATGACGATGGACACGAGGTTGATCGGATAGGGTTTCACGATGGCGTTACCGGGTGATGGTTTCGATGGCTTCCACGACACGGTCGAGGTCGTCGGTGGTCATGTCGGGGAACAGCGGGATGGAGCACAGGCGGGCCGAGTTCCATTCGGTGTTGGGAAGACTGACGTCGGGGAAGCGCTGGCGATAGTAGCTGTGCAGGTGGCTGCCGATAAAGTGGATGCCGGTGCCGATGCCGCGCTGCTGCAGGGCCTGCATGAAACCATCGCGGTCGATGCCGCAGCGTTCGGCGTCGATGCGCAGGATGTACAGGTGCCAGGCGTGGTGCTGCGGATAGTCCGGCAGGGCCAGGGGTTCCACCGGCAGGCCGGCCAGGCGTTCCTGGTAGGCCGCCGCCAGTTCGGCGCGGCGCGCGTTGATCGCTTCCAGGCGACCGAGCTGGACCAGGGCAATGGCGGCGTTGATGTCGGAGAGGTTGTACTTGAAGCCGGGCTCGATCACCTGGGCCTGCGGCTTGCGGCCGTGGGTCAGGCGGTCGTAGGCGTCCACGCCCAGGCCGTGGAACTTGAGCATGCGCACGCGATCGGCCAGGGCATCGTCGTCGGTGACGAACATGGCGCCCTCGGCGCAGGTCATGTTCTTGATCGCATGGAAGGAGAAGATCGCGGTGCCGGTCTGGCCGACCGGGCGGCCACGGTAGCGGGTGCCGGCGGCGTGGGCGGCGTCCTCGATCACGGCGATGCCATGGCGCTGCGCCAGCGCGTTGATCGGGTCCATGTCGGCGGCGGCGCCGGCGTAGTGCACCGGGATGATGGCGCGGGTGCGCGGCGTGATCGCGGCTTCGATGCGCGCGGCGTCGGTCATCAGGGTGTCGCGGTCGACGTCGACGAACACCGGGGTGGCGCCCAGCAGGCAGATCATGTTGGCGGTGGACACCCAGGTCTGCGACGGGGTGATTACTTCGTCGCCCGGGCCGATGCCCAGCGCGAGCAGCGCGATGTGCATGCCGCCGGTGGCCGACGCCAGTGCCACGGCGTGCTTGCAGCCGATGGATTGGGCGAAGCGCTGTTCCAGTTCCTGGTTCCGCGGGCCGGTGGTGATCCAGCCCGAACGCAGCACCTCATTGACCGCCCGGATCTCCTCGTCGCCGATGCTGGGGCGGGAGAAGGGGAGGAAGTTCATGTCCATGTTATGAGTCCTGATGGGCCTGGGCCGCGCTACTTGAGTGTAGGAAAGGTAGCCGGGGATACGTTAAGAACCCGTTAAGTGCTTGTGGTGAAACTGTAATCGGGCTCGCCGGGAGGATCGCATAGCCTATCCGAGCCAAGGCGGGGAAATGCTGGGAGCATTCTGAAAACGACATCTGAATGTCGGTAATCGCTGTTGAACACTTGTTCATTCCTGACGTATGTTGGCCTCACGTTCTGACAGACAACAATTCCAATACCTGTCAGGCATTCCGTCATTCGGATGAGGTTCTCGCATGCGTTATTCGTCGCTCGTGGACAGGATGGTCGGACCCGGCGTTGCCGCCTGGGACATTCATTACGCGGCCATCGCCGCCCAGCGCGAAGGCCGGGATGTGATCGTCCTGAGCGTTGGCGATCCAGACTTCGCCACGCCGGACTTCATCACCGAGGCCGCCGTCACCTCGCTGCGCGCTGGCGACACCCACTACAGCGACGTGGCCGGGCGCCCGGAGCTGCGCCAGGCCATCGCCGCCCTGCACGAACGACGATGCGGCCAGGCGGTGACGGCCGAGAACGTCATCGTCGTCGCCGGCGCGCAGAACGGCCTCTTCGCCGCTGCCATGTGCCTGCTGGAGCCGGGCGATGAGGTGATCGTCTTCGACCCGGTCTACGTCACCTACGAGGCCACCCTGAAGTCCACCGGCGCCGTGCTGGTGCCGGTGCCGACCCGTGCAGGCAACGGCTTCCGCCCCGAAGCCGGCGATCTGGCCGCCGCCATTACCCCGCGTACCAAGGCGATCTTCTTCGCCAACCCGAACAACCCCACCGGCGTCGTGCTCAACCGCGAGGAGCTGCTGGCCATCGCCGAGCTGGCCCGCGCCCACGATCTCTGGGTGGTGGTCGACGAGGTCTACGAGGGCCTGACCTTCGAGCGCGAGCACCAGAGTTTCGCCGCCCTGCCGGGCATGGCCGAGCGCACCCTGAGCATCGGCAGCCTGTCGAAGTCCCACGCCATGACCGGCTGGCGCACAGGCTGGGTCGTGGCCAACCCGACGCTGGTCGGGCACCTGGAAAACCTCGCGCTGAACATGTTCTACGGCCTGCCGGGCTTCGTTCAGGAAGCCGCGCGGGTGGCCGTCGAGCGGCACGACGAGGTGGTGTCGTCGATGCGCGAGATCTATCGCCGTCGCCGCGATCTGGTGGTCGCCGCGTTGAGCGATTGCCCTCGGGTGAGGGTGCTCAAGCCCGAGGCCGGCATGTTCGTCCTGGTGGACGTGCGCGACACCGGGCTGAGTTCGCTGGACTTCTCCTGGCAGCTGTTCCACGCCACCGGCGTTTCGGTGCTGGACGCGGCGGCTTTCGGCCCGCAGGCGGAAGGTTTCGTGCGGCTGTCCTTTGGCCTGAGCGACGAGAGCATGGCCGAGGCTTGTGCGCGGATCATCCGGTTTGTCGAATCCCTTCCGGCGAATGCAAAGTCTGCCCCTGTAGGAGCGAGCTTGCTCGCGAACGCCCTTGATGTTCCCGGTGCAGAGGCGGGTTCGCGAGCAAGCTCGCCCCTACAAGAGCCGCAGCAGCCTGCTGGCAAGCCGGTTATCGAAGTCCGTGATATCCACAAGCGCTTCGGCGACTTCGAAGTGCTCAAGGGCGTGTCGCTGTCGGCCCGCGAGGGCGGGGTGATCTCGCTGATCGGCGCCAGCGGCTCGGGCAAGAGCACCCTGCTGCGCTGCATCAACATGCTGGAGATTCCCAACCAGGGCACGGTCACCGTCAACGGCGAGACCATCGGCCTGACCCAGAACCGCCAGGGCGAGCCGATGGTGGCCGACCAGAAGCAGCTGACCCGCATCCGCTCGCAGCTGGGCATGGTGTTCCAGAACTTCAACCTGTGGCCGCACCGCACCGTGCTGGAGAACCTGATCGAGGCGCCGACCTTCGTCCTCCACGAGAGCAAGGCCGAGGCCCGCGAGCGCGCTGAGGCCCTGCTGGAGCGCGTCGGCCTGGCGGAGAAGCGCCACACCTATCCGGCCTTCCTGTCCGGTGGCCAGCAGCAGCGGGTGGCGATTGCCCGCGCGCTGGCGGTTCGGCCGAAGGTCATGCTGTTCGACGAGCCGACCTCGGCGCTGGACCCGGAACTGGTGGGCGAAGTGCTGCGGGTGATCCGTTCGTTGGCCGAGGAGGGGCGGACCATGATCCTGGTCACCCACGAGATGGCCTTCGCTCGCGATGTTTCCAGCCACGTGGCGTTCCTCCACAAGGGGCTGATCGAAGAAGAAGGCACGCCTGAGGAAGTCTTCTCGCGGCCGCGCAGCGAGCGCTGCCGGCAGTTCGTCAACGCGCACCAGAATCGCTGACCGATGCCGCGCAGTCGGCGCATCGATAAGCGTGACCCATAACAATCGAAAACAAGGCAGGGGATCACGATGAACAAGAAAGGTCTGTGCAACTGGGTGGTGGGTGCAACGATGCTCATGGCCGGCGCGGTAAGCGCGCAGGCCGAGACGATTCGTTTCGCCCTGGCCGCCGAACCCTATCCGCCCTTCTCGCAGAAGCAGCCTGACGGCAGTTGGGTCGGCTTCGAGCCGGACCTGATCCACAAGGTCTGTGCCGAGATGAAAGCCACCTGCGAGATCGACGAAGTGGCCTGGGACGGCATCATCCCGGCGCTGCTGGCGAAGAAGATCGACGTGATCTTCAACTCCCTGTCGATCACCGAGGAGCGCGAGAAGCAGATCGCCTTCAGCCGCCCCTATTACGACACCCCGGTCGCCGTGGCCGCGCCCCAGGCCGCGGACCTGCAGATCAGCCCCGAGGGCCTGAAGGGCAAGACCATCGGCGTGCAGATCTCCACGGTCAGCTCCAACTACCTGAAGAAGTACTACGAGAAGATCGCCGACGTGCGCTACTACGACACCCAGGACTCGGTGAATGCCGACCTGGTGGCCGGGCGCATCGACCTGATGATGGCCGACGGCATCGCCGTGGCGTCCTTCGTCAAGTCGCCGGATGCCCAGGCTGCCGGCATCGTCAACAAGGGTGAAGTGAAGTACGACCCGCTGTTCGGTCGTGGCGTCGGCGCTGGCATGCGCAAGGACGACACCGCGCTGAAGGCGAAGATGGACGAAGCCATCGGCAAGCTGCTCGCCAGCGACGATTACAAGGCGCTATCGGACAAGTACTTCGGCATGAGCGTCGCACCCAAGCAGTAACGCCGTTGCACGCCTGCGCGCCGGCTTCCCCGGTGCGCGGGCACGCGAGTCAGCTCCTGTCGTGGAGAGTGCCATGCAAAGTATCTTCGACCTGATCGGCTTTGGCCCCACCGGCTGGGGCCCGGCCCTGCTCAAGGGGCTGCTGGTCACCCTGCAGATTTCCGTCGGCGCCTTCCTGGTCGGCCTGCTGATCGGCCTGGCCGCGGCCAGCGCCAAGATCGGCGGACCCCGGCCGCTGGCGATGCTCGCGCGCAGCTACACCACGCTGTGCCGGGCGGTGCCGGAGCTGCTGCTGATCCTGCTGTTGTTCTACGTCGGCTCCATGGGGCTGAACCAGTTCTTCGCCTGGCTCGGCTACGGCGAGGTAAAGCTCAACGGCATGATGGTGGCCATCGTCGTGCTCGGCCTGGTGCAGGGCGCCTACGCCTCGGAGATCTTCCGTGGCGCGATCCAGGCGATCCCCTACGGGCAGATCGAGGCTGCGCGGGCCTACGGCATGCACGGCTTCGGCCTGTTCCGCCGCGTGACCCTGCCGATCATGGCGCCCAACGCGCTGGCCGGCATGGCCAACCTCTGGGTCAACCTGATCAAGGACAGCGCGTTGATCAGCGTGGTGGGCACCAACGAGTTGCTCTACACCGCCAAGCAGGCCGCAGGCTCCACCCGGCACTACCTGACCTTCTACCTCACCGCGGCGGCGCTCTACTACGTGCTCACCGTGCTTTCCAACCTGTTCGCAGGCTACCTGGAGCGGCGCTTCCGCCGCTGGATTCCGGCGGTTTGAACGAGGCACGGCGATGAACGAACACTGGCTATTCGTCTACGGCACCCTGCTGCTCAAGGGGCTGGGCACCACCCTAGTTATCCTGCTGATTTCCGCCATCCTGGGCTTCGCGCTGGCACTGGGCGTGGCGCTGGCGCGGATGTCGCGCAACTTCCTGATCGCGCGCCTGGCGCTGGCGTACACCAGCGTGATCCGCGGCACACCGCTGCTGGTGCAGATCTACATCTTCTACTACGGCCTGGGCAGCCTGTTCGCGCAGTTCCCGCTGATCCGCGGCAGCTTCCTCTGGCCCTACCTGCGCGATGGCTTCTGGTACATCGTCATCGCACTTGTCCTCTCGGTGGGCGCCTATGTCGGCGAGGTGGTGCGCGGCGGTCTGAAGGCCGTGCCGCGTGGCGAGCTGGAGGCTGCTTCGGCATTCGGCATGAACCACACGCTGGTGCTCTACCGCGTCTGGCTGCCACGGGCGATCCGCCTGCTGTTGCCGACCCTGGCGGGGGAGAGCGTGATGCTGCTCAAGTCCACCGCGCTGGCCTCGACCATCGCTGTGGTCGACCTGCTCGGCGCGGCCAACGTGGTGCGCGCGCAGACCTTCAACGTCTATGAGCCCTTGCTGCTGGTGGCGGCGATCTACATCTGTCTGACCTTCATCATCGAGGCTGGTTTCGCCGTGCTGGAACGCAGCACGCCGATTCGCGGCGAGGCGCAGGGCAGGACTCAGCGTTCCTGGCTGGGCAAGCGGCGACCGCGTACGGCGGTTTGATTGTGGATTTATGGCTCGCATTACGATCTCGCGAGCTAGAGCTGGATTAGGCGGGGGGCTCGAGGAGCGGAGTTTACGCCAGTAAATGAGCATCTGAGAGCGCCGCCCAACGACATCCAGCCGACGCGCAGCAGATCGTCAGGAGTAGGCGCCGCGACGTAGCCCCTCTACCCAGCAACGGCTGAGCTCCAGACCGTCCGCGGCACTGAAGGTCGCGGGGTTCAGACACCATTCCAGCCAGAGCCCATCGAGCATCGCGGAGAGGCCGATGGCGGCCAGGCGCGGACGCGCAACGCTGAAGCCCTCGGCAGCAGCGAGGTCGCTGATGAGTTTTTCCAGGATGGTGAGGTAGCTCTGGTAGCCGCGCTCGTGGGCGTCGTTCACCGGCGGCGAGTGTCGGATCAGGCTCCAGAACACCACCCAGGGGCTGAGCAGGTCGGGGTCCAGGACCTGGGGCGAGAAGGAGCCAGTGAGGAAGGCTTCCATGCGTGCGGCGGGGTCGTCGCCAGCGGCATCGACCTGCTCGTAGAGTGCCTGGGTGACTTCGCCGGCGAGGGTTTCGTAGGCCTGGGCGACCAGGGCGTCGATGCTGCCGAAGTGGTGGTTCACCAGGCCGACGGCGACGCCAGCTTCCTTGGCGATGCGGCGCACCGAGATGCCCGCGTGGCCGTCGGCGACCAGGCACTTGAGGCAGGCGCGCACCAGGTGGTCGCGACGCTCCTCGGAGGTGGCGCGCTGGGCTTTCTGGCGGGGCATATCCAAGGGGGCCGTCCGGGTCAGCGAATGAATGGCTCCGATACTAGGGGGCGCCGAAGAAGATTTCCATGGGCGATTCGGACAGAGGAGAGGACATATGATCGAGGACGTTTCCTTCAGCGTACCCGGGGATTCCGGTGCCGAGCTGCGCGTGCTTGCCTGGCGTATCGACGGTGGCAAACCGGGACCGAAGGTGCACCTGCAGGCAGGCGTGCATGCCGATGAAATCGCCGGGATGCTGGTGCTCCACGAACTGCTGCCGCGCCTGCGCGAGGCGGCACAGAACGGCGCGCTGAACGGCAGCGTGACGGTAGTGCCGCAGGCTAATCCCATCGGCATCGGGCAGTTCCGCCAGGGGCGCATCCTCGGTCGTCATCACGATGCCAGCGCACGCAATTTCAATCGTGGCTTCCCGGCTTCGGCGGCCGCCCGCGGTACCCTGGATAACCTCTCGCTGTGGCAGAAGCACCTGGCTGAACTGGCTGCTCCGGCGGACATCGTGCTCGACCTGCACACCGACGACGAGGCGCTGCAGTACGTCTACCTGCACGAGTGTTTCTGGCCGGCCGGCCGGGACCTCGCCGCGGCGCTGCGCGCAGAGCTGGCAATCATCTGGGAGGGCGACAGCGATGGTGCGTTCGAGGAGGTGGTGATCGCGCCCTGGCTCGCCGAGCAGCGCTTCGACGGGCGTCTGGTAGCCACGGTCGAGCTGCGCGGGCAGGGCGATGTCAGCGATGCGCTGGCGCGGCAGGATGCGGACGGCATCTACCGCTTCCTCGGCGCGCGCGGCGTGGTGACGGACGCCGAGCCGGTGCCGGAATGGAAAGGCGTCGCCACGCCCATCGGCTTCATGGAAACCGTGTTCGCCCCGGCCGCCGGCGTGCTGGTGTTCGAGCGCGAACTGGGCGAGCGCATCGAGGCCGGCGAACGATTCGGCCGTATCGTCGCCCGGCCTGGTGATGCGAGCAGCGAGCATATCCTGCGCGCGCCGCAGAGTGGCATCCTCGCGACCCGCTACCGCGATCGCCTGATCCCCCAGGGCGCCATCGCAGCCAAGCTCACCGGCAGCGCACCTTCGAGCACCTGGAGCTCCGGCGCGCTCGATCCGTAATCGAGGCGTAGGGCGTATAACGCTCCGCGTTATACGCCGATTGACCTTGGTTCCGAGTTCGCTCGGGGTCGACCATGGCGTTGGATTCGTGGCAGGTCGAACCACGGGATATGTGTCGAGATGGGTGCATCGACGTACAACCGCGAACGGTTGTACGCCCTACGGGATAGTGCAGCGCTCCCAGTGGGAGCGCCCTGTGGGCGCGATCGCGGACATACAGGGCGCAAACGAAAACGCCCGCACAAGGCGGGCGTTTTCATGGAAGCGAACTCAGTGGTGTTCGCGGGTGGCGCGGAAGGTGATGTCCGGCCAGCGCTCTTCCATCAGGCTCAGGTTGACGCGGGTCGGGGCCAGGTAGGTGAGGTGGCCGCCGCCGTCCACAGAGAGGTTCTCCATGGCCTTGTCCTTGAACTCCTTGAGCTTCTTCTCGTCCTTGCACTCGATCCAGCGCGCCGACCAGACGTTGATCGCCTCGTAGGCGCACTCGACCTTGTATTCCTCCTTCAGGCGGCTGGCGACGACGTCGAACTGCAGCACGCCGACGGCGCCGAGGATGATGTCGTTGTTGCGCTCGGGGAAGAACACCTGGGTGGCGCCTTCCTCGGCCAGTTCCTGCAGACCCTGGCGCAGCTGCTTGGATTTCAGCGGGTCCTTCAGGCGCACGCGGCGGAACAGTTCCGGGGCGAAGTGCGGGATGCCGGTGAAACCCAGCGCCTCGCCTTCGGTGAAAGTGTCGCCGATCTGGATGGTGCCGTGGTTATGCAGGCCGATGATGTCGCCGGCGAAGGCCTCTTCCAGCTGCTCACGCTCGCTGGAGAAGAAGGTCAGGGCGTCGGCGATCTTCACGTCCTTGCCCAGGCGCACGTGGCGCATCTTCATGCCCTTCTCGTACTTGCCCGAGCAGATGCGCATGAAGGCGATGCGGTCGCGGTGCTTGGGGTCCATGTTCGCCTGGATCTTGAACACGAAGCCGGAGAACTTCTCTTCGGTCGGTGCGACGGTGCGCTCGTGGGCGCCACGCTCCAGCGGTTGCGGAGCCCAATCGACGATGCAGTCGAGCACCTGGTCGACACCGAAGTTGCCCAGCGCGGTACCGAAGAACACCGGGGTCATCTCGCCGTTGAGGAAGGCTTGCTTGTCGAACTCGTGGCAGGCGCCCTGCACCAGTTCCAGTTCTTCGAGGAAGTTCTCGTAGAGGTCGCCCAGGTGTGCGCGGGCTTCGTCCGAGTCCAGCTTGTCGATGATCTTCGTCTCGATGCGCTCGTGGCCGTGGCCCGGCACGTAGACGATGATCTTGTCCTGGGCGAGGTGGTACACGCCCTTGAAGTCCTTGTAGCAGCCGATCGGCCAGGTGATGGGCGCGGCCTTGATCTTGAGGACGGCTTCGATCTCGTCGAGCAGCTCGATGGGGTCGCGGATGTCGCGGTCGAGCTTGTTGATGAAGCTGACGATGGGCGTGTCGCGCAGGCGGCAGACTTCCATCAGGGCGATGGTGCGCGGCTCTACACCCTTACCGCCGTCGAGGACCATCAGCGCCGAGTCCACCGCGGTCAGGGTGCGGTAGGTGTCTTCGGAGAAGTCTTCGTGGCCGGGGGTGTCGAGCAGGTTGATCATGTGCTCGCGGTAGGGGAACTGCATCACCGAGGTGGTGATGGAGATGCCGCGCTGCTTTTCCATCTCCATCCAGTCGGAGGTGGCGTGGCGGTCGGATTTACGCGACTTCACGGTACCGGCGACGGCGATCGCCTTGCCCATCAGCAGGAGCTTTTCGGTAATGGTGGTCTTACCGGCGTCGGGGTGGGAGATGATCGCGAACGTGCGGCGTTTGGCGACTTCGGCGGCCTGGAGGGTCATGGATGCGTGCCTGGCTGGAATCGATGATGGGCCCGGATCGGCCCAAAAGCGCGGGATTATAACGGGAAATGACCGGCCGATCAGCGCCACCGGGCACCCGGTGGTTGGCGTGCCCTCCTGGCGGTCACTCCAGAAAGGTGGATCGGCAGTCGAATCCGGGGATTCCGGCGGCGCTATCGACTCGTCCGCCATCACCTCTTTATCCGGGCTGAAAACGGTCCGTCGGCGGCGCCTGTCATTCCCCTGAAACCCGCGCCTGTGCAGCATTTCATGACGTTTTGTTAAGGATTTGAAACGAAACGCCGGATCGCGACAAAGGGTTATGAAAAAGCGGCAATTTTTGATTGATCTGTGGTGCCTGTGGTCCTAAAGTTCGCGCCCGAACGCTCATGCTGGAAACGATCCATCCGGCTCAAGTACTGACGACGAGAGGTTGCCGGCCCGGCGACTCCGCCGCCCCGACAGGGGCAGGGAGCCCTGGAGAACTGGAACCGGTGATACTCGGCGACATGCCTTGGGAAGTAGGCGAACCAAAGTGGGGAAACTGATCAGGCGTTCGTGGCTCGAAAGTTAAGGGCCATCCCTCTTTTCAATTGCGTGTTTTGCCATTTGGAGTCCCAACCATGTCCATCAAGGTCGAGGATTACTTCGCCCCGGAAACCTTCCAGCGCATGAAGGCGTTTGCCGACAAGCAGGAAACCCCCTTCGTCGTCATCGACAAGAAAACCATTGCCGATGCCTACGACCAGCTGACCGACTGCTTCCCCTTCGCCAAGATCTACTACGCGGTGAAGGCCAACCCGGCCACCGAGATCACCGAGCTGCTGCGCGACAAGGGTTCGAACTTCGACATCGCCTCGATCTACGAGCTGGACAAGGTGATGAAGACCGGCGTGGGCCCGGAGCGCATCAGCTACGGCAACACCATCAAGAAAGCCCGCGACATTCGCTACTTCTACGAGAAGGGCGTGCGCCTGTTCGCCACCGACTCCGAAGCCGACCTGCGCAACATCGCCAAGGCCGCCCCGGGCGCCAAGGTCTACGTGCGCATCCTCACCGAGGGTTCCACCTCCGCCGACTGGCCGCTGTCGCGCAAGTTCGGCTGCCAGACCGACATGGCCATGGACCTGCTGGTGCTGGCCCGCGACCTGGGCCTGGTGCCCTACGGCGTGTCCTTCCACGTCGGCTCGCAGCAGCGTGACATCGGCGTGTGGGACGCGGCCATCGCCAAGGTGAAGGTCATCTTCGAGCGCCTGAAGGAAGAAGACGGCATTACGCTTCAGATGATCAACATGGGCGGCGGCTTCCCGGCCAACTACATCGCCAAGACCAACAGCCTGGAAACCTACGCCGAAGAGATCATCCGCTTCCTCAAGGAAGACTTCGGCGACGAGCTGCCGGAAATCATCCTGGAGCCGGGCCGTTCGCTGATCGCCAACGCCGGCATCCTGGTCAGCGAAGTGGTGCTGGTGGCGCGCAAGTCGCGCACCGCCGTGGAGCGCTGGGTGTTCACCGACGTCGGCAAGTTCTCCGGCCTGATCGAAACCATGGACGAGTCCATCAAGTTCCCGATCCACGTGGAGAAGCAGGGCGAGCTGGAAGAGGTGGTGATCGCCGGTCCGACCTGCGACAGCGCCGACATCATGTACGAGCACTACAAGTACGGCCTGCCGCTCAACCTGGCCGCCGGCGACCGCCTGTACTGGCTGTCCACCGGCGCCTACACCACCAGCTACAGCGCGGTGGAATTCAACGGCTTCCCGCCGCTGAAGGCGTTCTACTTGTAAGCTTCAGGCTCGAATGAAAAAGCCCCGCGATGCGGGGCTTTTTCGTATCTGGCGTTTGCATTTCGTAGGAGCGAGCTTGCTCGCGAATGGATTCCGCTGCGTGCCTCTGTTCGCGAGCAAGGACTGGGCGTCCCCCTCGGTCCTACAAGAGGCCGCACCCGACAGTTTCCGTAGGAGCGTCTGATGGCTCCTGTGTCTTTTGGGCTCCCGCGTTCGCGGGAGTGACGGTGTTATGCGCCATACTCCGCACACGTCATCCTCGCGAACGCGGGACGCGGCTTCATCGCGAACAGCGCTTGCGCTGGCCCGAAGGGGTATCACCCAGAAAGCATCGTAGGAGCAACTGTCTTCTTCTGGATAATCTGTGCCGACACTTCCCCTCACCCCGGCCCTCTCCCTGAGGGAGAGGGGGCAGACCGTGCCGGCTGACACTACTACTTCATCCTGCGCCGAACGGTCCCCTCTCCCCCTGGGAGAGGGTTAGGGTGAGGGCCGTCCCGTGTGCAGATGTATCTCCTACGAAAGACCATCGCACCGAGAAATGAAAACGCCCCGCAATGCGGGGCGTTTTCATGGTCAGGACCGACTCAACCCTTGTTGGGCTGCTCAGCCGGAGTCTGCGCGGTGTCCGGCGACTTGGAGTCCTTGACGATCTCCTGCTGCGGCGCGGCCTGGGTCGGCGGCAGCTTGTCGAACTCGTGCAGGCCGTCCTTCTTGTAGGGGTCGCCGATCCAGCGCGGGGCCACGGCGAACTGCTCGCTGACCAGGCTCTTGACCGGCTCGAAGCGGTCGTAGCTCAGGCCGGCAAGATCCGACAGGGTATGGATCAGGTGCGAGCTGCTGTACGGACGGCTGGCGGCCGCCTGCAGGTCGCGCGGGTGCGCGGCCTGCCAGCTGGGCGAGGTCCAGACCATGAACGGGATGGTGTACATCGGCCGGGTCGGGGCGCCTTCGTTGCGGCCCAGACGGTCATGGTTGCCCGAGCTGTAGACATCCTCGCCGTGGTCGGAGAGGTACAGCAGGAAGCCGTTCGGATCGGTCGCGGCGTAGCGCTTGATCAGGCTGGAGATCACGAAGTCGTTGTACAGCACCGCGTTGTCATAGAAGTTGTAGGTTTCCACCTGGTCGTCGGACAGCGCCGAGGGCACGCCCTGGCGGTCCTTGAACTGGGCGTACTGCTCCGGATAGCGGTAGCGGTAGTCCATGTGCGTGCCGAGCAGGTGGATGACGATGAACTTCTTCTGCGCCGGGTCCTGCAGGGCCTTCTCGAAGGGTTCGAGCACCACGCCGTCGTACTGGCTGGCGTTCTGGTTGCGCTGGTTGTTCAGGTAGAACTGCGCATCCGTCTGCTGCGAGAAGGTGGTGAGCATGGTGTTGCGCTTGGTCATCGTCTGCTGGTTGGTGATCCAGAAGGTCTTGTAGCCTGCCTGTTTCATCAGATTGATCAGCGACGGATCGGTGAGGAACTTGTCGGGGTTCTGCTCGTCACCGAAGGTGAGGATCTGCTGCATCACCTCGATGGTGTAGGGACGCGGCGAGACCACGTTCTGGAACACCGTCAGGTTGTGGCCCTCGGCCGCCGCCAGTGCGTCGAGGTTCGGGGTGGTTTCGCGCGGGTAACCGTACAGGTGCATGTGCTCGCGGGTGGTGGACTCGCCCAGCACCAGCACCAGGGTGCGCGGCGCTTCGCCGCTGCTGTCCTTGAGGTTCTGCAGGGGTGGCAGGGAGGCGTTCTGCTCCAGCAGCTTCTGCATGTTGTCCAGTTGCTGGCGGTACTGGGCATAGCCCACGACCAGTTGCCAGGGCACGGCCGGTTCCATGCGCTGCTGCACCTTTTCCAGCGCCTCGGCGAAGCTGCGCTCCTGGGTGACCATCTGCTTGTAGAAGGGGTAGAGCAGGTTCATCACCACCAGCAGCACGGCCACCGGAATGCGGGTGTAGAGCGGCAGGGTGACCGGGCGGATGCGCCGCCACAGCAGCACCGCGACCACGCTGTAGACCAGCAGCGCCAGGCACAGCCAGAGGCTGAAGTACTGGCTGAAGTATTCGCCGGCTTCGGCGGTGTTCGATTCGAACATGACGAAGATGACGCTCTGCGAGAACTCCTGGCGGTAGATGCCGAAGTAGCTCAGGCCCACCAGCGAGGCGCCCCACAGCACCAGGCCGATGACCGCGGAAATCCCACGGGTGAAGCGCGGCAGCAGTAGCACCGGGGCGAGCCACAGGCTGCTGAGGAAGAAGGCGTCACGGAAGCCGGCGAAGCCGGTGGTGCCGCTGAGCAGGATCAGCAGTTGGGTGACGCCGGAGAAGTACCAGAAGAACAGGAGCAGCCAGCCCAGGCCGGCCCAGTCGACGCCTTTACGGGCAGAAGGGGAAATAGGGGTAGACACACACGCCTCGTCGATTCGGGATAGAAAGCTGCAATCCCGCAGCCGAAAAAGCCGGAGAGGTTAACAGGAGTGACGTGAAGAATGCGTCAAGTTGCAACGATCCTATGCTAGACGCAGCGATTTCATACGCCTTCTGTCAGATTCATCGCCCAGTTCGGCGGCGCGCTGGCAATAGGCGTAAGCCAGCTGGCGCAGGGCCTCCTGGGGGGAGCGGGCCAGTTGCTCGCGGGCGATCCGGAGGAAGTTCAGGTTGCCACCCTGCAACGCACGCTCCAGCCAGGGCAGGGCACCGTCCAGGTCGCCGGCCTCGGCCAGCACCGTGGCATGGCTGAACTGGCCACGGAAGTCACCGGCCTCGGCGGAGCGCCGGTACCAGCGATGGGCGGCCCCGGTATCGCGAGGAACCACCAGGCCTTCCTCGTAGAAGCGGCCGACCAGGTTCATCGACTTGGCGTGCCCCATCTCCGCCGCCCGGCGGTACAGCGCCAGGGCATGGGCCTCGTCGCGTTCGACACCGCGCCCGGTGGCCAGCAGGTTGGCCAGGTTGTACAGCGCCCAGTCCAGGTCCGCCTTGGCGGCAATGGCGTAGTGGCTGGCGGCTGAGGCGGGATCGGCGGCGCCGCCCCAGCCGTGCTCCAGGCAGCGGCCGAGCATGTTACGCGCCATGGCATGGCCGCGTTCGGCGGCTATGCCGAACCAGGTCCTGGCCAGCGTCGGGTCGCTCTCGATGCCATGGCCGTCGAGGAGGATCTGGCCGAGCAGCGCCTGGGCTTCCAGTTCGCCGTCGCGGGCGGCGGCGAGGATCAGCCGGGCGGCCTGGCGCGGGTTCTGGCCGTCGAGCTCGTCAACGGCGATTTCTTCGGTGCGACGCAGGACGAAGCTCATGGGTGGTCAGACATCCACCCAGCGGCGCAGCAGGTTGTGGTAGGTACCGGTCAGCTCGACCAGCGCGGGGTGCTCGGGCACGTCGCGGGTCAGCGCCTGGATCGACTGGTCCATCTGGAACAGCAGGGCGCGCTGGCTGTCCTCGCGCACCAGGCTCTGGGTCCAGAAGAAGGAAGCGATGCGCGCGCCACGGGTCACCGGGTTGACCTTGTGCAGGCTGGTGGCGGGGTAGAGCACCAGATCGCCGGCCGGTAGCTTGACCTGCTGGGTGCCGTAGGTGTCCTGGATCACCAGTTCGCCGCCGTCGTAATCCTCGGGGTCGCTGAAGAACAGGGTCGAGGAGACGTCGGTACGCACGCGCTCGCGGCCGCCATGGACGTCGCGCACGGCGTTGTCGATGTGGAAATCGAAGGAGCCGCCGCCGGTATAGCAGTTGAACAGCGGCGGGAAGACCTTGTGCGGCAGCGCGGCGGACTGGAACAGCGGGTTGCTCCACAGGCGTTGCAGCAGGGCTTCGCCGATCTCGCGGGCCAGCGGGTGGTCCTGCGGCAGTTGCAGGTTGTGCTTGGCGCGGGCCGACTGGTACCCGGCGGTGGCTTTGCCGTCGCCCCACTCGGCCTGTTCCAGGGCGGCGCGGATACGCGCCACTTCCTCGCGGGTGAAGATGCCGGGAATGTGCAACAGCATGGGACTGTTCCGTCGGTGCCTGAGAAGCTGTCAATGATAATGATTTGCAACACTGAGCGACAACCATCACTCTTTGTCGTCGGCCAGTCACAAAGTGTAAATCTTGTAAATCAGTTGCGTATGATAATTCCTAGTAATTGATATAAATTCTTAATTGCACTAGATTGCGCGGCCTTCATGAGCCCCTGGGGAGGGATTCGCAATGTCGCGCCAATCGTCCGATCTCGCCGGCAACACGCCGCGCCTCTTGGCATCCGCCGTCGGTGTCGCCATCACCGCCATGTCCGGCAGCCACCTGGCCCATGCCGCCGAATCCTCGGAAAAGAAACCGAGCCAGGACGTATTGTCCCTGGACGCCGATACCGTCGTCGGCACCCAGCAGGACCCGACGACCTACAACGTCGAGAAGTCCGCGTCGAAGAAATACACCGCCCCGCTGCTGGATACGCCGCGCTCGGTGACCGTGGTGCCGCAGCAGGTGATCAAGGACACCGGCGCGCTTACCCTGCAGGATGCCCTGCGTACGGTGCCGGGCATCACCTTCGGCGCGGGCGAGGGCGGCAACCCGACCGGCGACCGTCCGTTCATTCGTGGCTTCGACGCGCAGAGCGACACCTATGTCGACGGCGTACGCGACACCGGCGCGCAATCCCGTGAAGTGTTCAACCTGGAACAGATCGAAGTCAGCAAGGGCCCGAACTCGGCCTTCGGCGGCCGTGGCTCGGCCGGTGGCAGCCTGAACCTGATCAGCAAGCAGGCCAAGGCCGGCAACTTCACCGACGGCAGCTTCACCTACGGTTCCGACCAGACCCGCCGCTACACCCTGGACACCAACCAGGAGTTCCTCGACGGCAACGCCGCCTTCCGCCTGAACCTGATGACCCACGACCAGAACGTCGCCGGTCGCCAGGCGGTGGACGCCAGCCGCTGGGGTATCGCGCCCTCGCTGAGCTTCGGCCTAAACGGCCCGACCCGCCTCACCGTCAGCCACTACCACCTGGAAAGCGACGACACCCCTGATTCGGGCATCCCGTACGCCAAGAGCGCCGACCGCAGCAAGCACAACCCCGACAAGCCAGTGAACGTCGACCGCGACAACTACTACGGCCTGGAAGACCGCGACTTCTCCAAGAGCCGCGTGGACACCAGCACCATCACCTTCGAGCACGACTTCAACGACAACCTGAGCCTGCGCAACACCACCCGGTACGGCACCAGCCACCAGGACTACATCATGACGCAGCCCGACGACAGCCAGGGCAACGTCAACAACGGCACCGTGTGGCGGCGCAACAACAACCGCATCAGCACCACCACCACGGCGACCAACCAGACCGACCTGTTCGGCGAGTTCTACCTGGCCGGCTTCAAGAACAGCTTCACCACCGGTCTCGAGTTCTCCCGCGAAGACAGCAAGCGCGATGGCTACACGGTCGACACCAACACCGGCCTGAACACCAACAAGTGCCGTCCGGGAATCGTCGGCGCGCCCAGCGGTTACAACTGCACCAGCCTGGAAAACCCCAATCCGCACGATCCGTGGAATGGCAGCATCACCCGCAACTACAAGCCGATGAACACCGTGGGCACCACTCAGGCCATCTACGGCTTCGACACCCTCGACCTGAACGAGCAGTGGCAGATCAACTTCGGCGCGCGCTTCGACAGCTTCCAGACCACCGCGAAGAACCACGGCGTATCGCCCACCACCAAGTTCGAAGACAACTCCAATTTCTGGAACTGGCAGGCTGGCGTGGTCTACAAGCCGGCGCCCAACGGCAGCATCTACGCGTCCTACGCCACCTCGGCGACGCCGCCGGGCGCCATGCTGGACAACGGCAACACCTCCAACGCGGTGGACGCCTTCTCGGTGAAGAACAACCTGGAGCCGGAAGAAACCACCAACTACGAGATCGGCACCAAGTGGAACTTCCTGGATGAGCGCCTGGAGCTGACCGGCGCGATCTTCCGCACCGACAAGGACAACGCCAAGATCCTGGTGGCGCCGCAGACCTACGACAACGCCGGCCAGTCCCGCGTCGACGGCCTGGAGCTGACCGCCAGCGGCAAGCTGACCGACAAGTGGAAGGTCTTCGCAGGCTACAGCTACCTCGACAGCGAACTGGTGAAAGCCGGCAAGACTGGCCGCAACGGCAACATCACCGCCAACGTGCCGTCCAACGATGGCAACGAAATGCCCAACACGCCGAAGAACAGCTTCAGCCTGTGGACCACCTACGACGTCCTGCCCAACGCCACCCTCGGCGGCGGCACCTTCTACGTCGACAAGGTGTATGGCGACGTGGCCAACACCATGTACGTCCCGGACTACTGGCGCTACGACGCGATGGCCGCCTACAAGCTGAGCAAGAACGTCGACTTCCAGCTCAACGTGCAGAACGTCTTCGACAAGAAGTACTTCGACAAGGCCTATGCCTCGCACTACGCGACCCAGGCGGCGGGCCGCACCGTGCTGCTGTCTACGAACTTCCATTTCTAAGGCTCGCCTGCGGGCGAACCACCCCGGCCGACGTTCCTCGGCCGGGGTTTTTGTTTGTGTAAGCCCTGGGTAAAGGTTGTAAAAGACGGC
Source organism: Pseudomonas sp. NY15181 (assembly GCF_048068055.1). Taxonomy (NCBI): domain Bacteria; kingdom Pseudomonadati; phylum Pseudomonadota; class Gammaproteobacteria; order Pseudomonadales; family Pseudomonadaceae; genus Pseudomonas; species Pseudomonas sp. NY15181. Next base: position 63,717 of record NZ_JBLUPT010000008.1, read on the forward strand.
TGCATTTGCGAGCCGTTCTCAATAAAATTCCGTTCCGCGCAGAGTGCGGCATGACGTGAGGCCACGGTGTTGAAGAAAGTCTGGTTCCAGTTGCATTGGCTGTTCGGTATCAGCGCCGGCCTGGTGTTGGCGCTGATGGGCCTGACCGGGGCGATGCTGTCGTTCCAGGACGAAATCCTGCGCGCTGTGAATCCCGCCAGCCTCACCGTGGAAAAGCGCGCCGAGGGCACGCTGCCGATGGACGAACTGATCCGCCGGGTGGAGAGCGCCGAGCCCGGCAAGAAGGTCGCCTTCGTCTGGGTGAGCATCGACGGTGACCAGGCCGGCCGCCTCTTCTACACGCCCAAGCCGGGCCAGCGCCGTGGCGAGTCGCGCTACGTCGATCCCTACACTGCGCAGTTCCTGCCGGCGCCCAAGGGCGAAGGCTTCTTCAACTTCGTCATGCAACTGCACCGCTTCCTCGCCGCGGGCGAGGCGGGCAAACAGGTCACCGCCGCCTGCACCCTGATCCTGCTCTACCTGTGCCTTTCCGGCCTGTACCTGCGCTGGCCGCGCAAGGCCCTGAACTGGCGCGCCTGGCTGACCTTCGACTGGGCCAAGAAGGGCCGGGCGTTCAACTGGGACCTGCACGCCGTGGCCGGCACCTGGTGCCTGGCGTTCTACCTCCTGGCGACGCTGACCGGCCTGTACTGGTCCTACGACTGGTACCGCGGCGGCCTGTTCAAGCTGCTCGACGACGCGCCCGCCGGCCAGGCCAAGGGCGGTCAGCGCGGCGGCGGCAAACGCGGACCGGCACCCGAAGGCCCGCCGCCGGTGGTCGATGCCAGCGCCGTCTGGGCCACCATCCAGCAGACCGGCGGCCCCGCGATGGCCACCTACAACCTGCGCCTGCCGCCGGTGCAGGGCCAGCCCGCCACCGTGTTCTACCTCCTCGATGACGCCGCCCACGAGCGAGCCTTCAACGAAATGACCATCGACCCGGCCAGCGGCAAGCTGCTGGCCCACAAGCGCTACAACGACAGCTCGTTCGGCAAGCAACTGCTGACCAGCGTCTACGCCCTGCACGTGGGCAGCTATTTCGGCCTGCCGGGGCGCATCCTGATGATGCTGGCGAGCCTGTCGATGCCGCTGTTCTTCATCACCGGCTGGCTGCTCTACCTCGACCGTCGCCGCAAGAAGCGCGCAGCCCAGGTGGCGCGTGGGGCGTTGAGCAACGACACGGGGGGCGATTCCTGGCTGGTGGGCTATGCCAGCCAGAGCGGCTTCGCCGAGCAACTGGCCTGGCAGAGCGCCGGGCAATTGCAGGCCGCCGGCCTGCCGGTACGGGTCGAGCCGCTGGCGAAGCTGGACCATGCGCAATTGGAGCAGACCCGCAACGCCCTGTTCGTGGTCAGCACCTTTGGCGACGGTGAGGCCCCGGACAGCGCCCGAGGCTTCGAGCGCCAACTGTTGGGCCAGCGCCTCGGGCTGGCCGACCTGCGCTTTGCCGTGCTCGCCCTGGGCGATCGCCAGTACGACCAGTTCTGCGGCTTCGCCCGCCGCCTGCAGGGCTGGCTGCAAGGGCAGGGGGCGCGCACGCTGTTCGATGGCGTCGAGGTGGACAACGGTGACGCCGCCGCGCTGCACCACTGGCAACAGCGCCTGGCCGAACTCTCCGGCGCCGCGCCGCAGGCAGCGTTCAGCGCGCCGGCCTTCGAGGTCTGGACGCTGGCCGGACGTGAGCACCTGAATCCGGGCAGCCAGGGCGAGTCCACCTGGCTGCTGCGCCTGGCCGCGCCGAGCGATTCGCAGATCGACTGGAATGCCGGCGATCTGGTGGAAATCGTGCCGCGTCAGCCGGAGTTCCTGGTCAGCGCCTGGTTGGGCCGCCTTGGCCTGGACGGCGAATCCCGCATCCAGGCCGATGGGTTGGCCAGCTCGCTGAAGGACGCCCTGGCCGGCTGTCTGCTGCCGGGTAACCTCGAACATCTGGTCGGCCTGCACGGCCAGGCGGTGTACGACGCGCTGATCAAATTGTCGGTGCGCCAGTACTCCATTGCCTCGCTGCGCAGCGACGGCGCGCTGGAGCTGATCGTGCGCCAGGAGCAGCACGCCGACGGCTCGCTGGGCATCTGCTCCGGCTGGCTGACCGAATACCTGCCGGAGGGCGGCAGCCTGCTGCTGCGCCTGCGCCGCAACCGCAGCTTCCATCTCAGCGACGACGATCGCCCGCTGATCCTGATCGGCAACGGCACCGGTCTCGCCGGCCTGCGCAGCCTGCTGCGCGCCAGCATCACCGAGGGCCGCCGGCGCAACTGGCTGCTGTTCGGCGAGCGCAACATCGCCCATGACTTCTACTGCCGCGAGGAGCTGGAAGGCGCGTTGGCGCGGGGCGAGTTGCAACGCCTGGACGTCGCTTTCTCCCGTGACCAGGCCGAGAAGGTCTACGTGCAGGATCGCCTGCGCGCCAATGCCGAGGTGCTGCTGCAATGGCTCGATGACGGCGCGGTGATCCATGTCTGCGGCAGCCTGCAGGGCATGGCCGAAGGTGTCGATCGTGCGCTGCGCGAGCTGCTCGGCGATGCCGGGGTCGAGGCGCTGCTGGAGAGCGGGCGGTATCGGCGCGACGTGTACTGACGCGGCGGCTTTCGCCGCCTATCGCGGACGAAGTCCGCTCCTACAGGGATAAGGACACACCGTGCTCCCCCCATAGGAGCAACTGTCTTATTCTGGGGAGTCCGTGCCGATGCATCCCCTCACCCCAGCCCTCTCCCTCAGGGAGAGGGAGCCGTCCGTGCCGGCTGGCACTTGGGTTTCATTCTGCACCGAACGGTCCCCTCTCCCGCTTGCGGGAGAGGGTTAGGGTGAGGGGCCTTTGATCTTGTAGGAGCGGACTCCGTCCGCGATGCTTCTCGACCTGCGCCCAAACAAAAAGGCCCCCGCGAATGCGGAGGCCTCGATGACGGTTGCTGTACTCAGATCCAGACGATCACCGCTAGCAGCGCAGCCAGGACCCCCCACTTCTCCAGGTAGTACAGCTTGCGGTTGCGCTTCTTCAGCGCCTTGCCGTGCAGGCGGATCCTGTACAGCGAGGCGAAGGCGCGGTTGATGCCGCCGGTCTTGTCGCTCGCATCGTTCGGAGAGGCTGCGGCGGCCATCACGCTGCGGCTGAACCAGCGATTGAACGCCGTGGCCCAGCGGTACTTCAGCGGACGCTCGATGTCGCAGAACAGGATCACCCGGTCATGGTCCGTGGTGTTCTCGGCGTAGTGGATGTACGTCTCGTCGAACACCACCGCCTCGCCGTCGCGCCAGTGGTAGCGCTCGCCGTCCACCTCGATGAAGCATCCCGGATCGTTCGGCGTCATCAGCCCCAGGTGGTAGCGCAGCGAACCGGCATAGGGGTCGCGGTGGCGCACCAGGCGCGAGCCCGGCGGCAGCTCGGCGAACATCGCCGCCTTGACCGAGGGAATCCGCCGCAGCAGCTCGGTGGTTTTCGGGCACAGCGCGTCGGCGGAGGGGTGGCTATCGTCGTACCACTTCAGGTAGAAGCGCTTCCAGCCGGTCTTGAAGAAGGAGTTGAAGCCCACGTCGTTGAGCTGATCGGAGCGCTTGATGCTGCCGGCATCGCGCAGGTGCAGGGCTTCGCTGCGGACGCTTTCCCAGTTCTCGGTCAGCAGGCGCATTTCGGGGAATTCGTCGGGCGCCAGGTACGGGCGGCTCGGTACCCGGGAGAACAGGTACATGATGCAGTTGATCGGTGCGAGGAAGCTGGAGTGGTCGGTCAACTGGCGTGAGAACTTGTGGCGCACCCGCCCACGCAGGTGGACATAGACGATGCTCAGGCCGAAGACGGCCAGGATAACGGCTTTGATCATTCGGAACGCGATTTCCACGGGTCTGGACAGCGAATGGTACTCCTGTGGATCGTGACTGAGTATTCTCCGAAGGCCAAAGGCCAGCGTCTGCTTTAACCTGTAGGAACTTTCGAAAGATGGTGACCCCGATGACCGAACGCACTTCGCGGATCCTGCTCAACTGCGACATGGGCGAAAGCTTCGGTGCCTGGCGCATGGGGGACGATGCCCATGCCATGCCGCTGATCGACCAGGCGAACCTCGCCTGCGGTTACCACGCCGGTGACCCGCTGACCATGCAGCGCACCGTGCGCCTGGCGGTGGAGCACGGCGTGAGCATCGGCGCCCATCCCGCCTACCCGGACCTCGCCGGCTTCGGCCGCCGTCACCTGAGCTGCTCGCCCGAGGAAGTGCTGGCGCTGGTGCTCTACCAGCTCGGCGCGCTGGACGCCTTCTGCCGCGCCGCCGGCACCCGCGTCGACTACGTGAAGCCCCACGGCGCGCTGTACAACGACCTGGTGCGCGACGACGCGTTGCTCTCGGCCGTGCTCGATGCCTGCGCCGCCTACCGCAAGGGCCTGCCGCTGATGGTCCTGGCGCTGGCCGACAACAGCCGCGAGCTGCAACTGGCCGATGCCGCCGACGTGCCGTTGATGTTCGAAGCCTTCGCCGACCGCGCCTACCTGCCCGACGGCCAGCTCGCCCCGCGCCGCCTGCCCAATGCCGTGCACCACGAGCCGCAACGCATCCTCGACCAGGCATTGGCCATCGCTCGCGGCGAGCCCTTCCCGGACATCGACGGTAACCCGCTGCGCCTGCGCGCCGACAGCCTCTGCGTGCATGGCGACAATCCCGAATCCCTGGCGGTGCTGCGGCGCCTGCGTGGCCTGCTGGACCAGGCATGATCCGCCTCGAACCCTTCGGCGCCCAGGCGCTGTTGATCACCCTGGCCGAGCAGCCGGACGAGGTCCTGCCGCTGCGCATCGCACGCCTTGCCGAACGCCTTCGTGCGGAGCTGGGGCCGCTGCTGACCGACTGCGTGCCGGGCTGGACCACTCTCCTGTTGCACTACGACCTGCTGCGCATGGACCTGCCGCAACTACAGCGCTGCGTGCAGGTCGCGCTGGCGGACTGGCCGGGCGACTCCACCACGGAAGCGGCGGGGCGCCTGCACGAAATCGCCGTGTGGTACGCCGGCGAAGACTTCGACGACGTTGCGCGCCTGTGCGGACTCAAGCCTGCGCAGGTGATCGAGCTGCACGCCGGCCGCGATTACCGCGTCGGCGCCATCGGCTTCGCGCCCGGTTTCGCCTACCTGGGCGAGCTGGACGAACGCCTCGCCCTGCCGCGCCGCGCTACTCCGCGCACCCGGGTGCCGGCCGGCAGCCTGGCCATCGCCGAGCGGCAGACGGCGGTTTATCCACAAGCCTCGCCCGGCGGTTGGCACCTGCTGGGGTGCACCGCGCAGCGCCTGTTCGATCCGCGGCGGGAGCCACCCTGCCCGTTGGTGGTGGGCGACCGCGTGCGTTTCGTCCCCATCGATGAGGCGACCTATCGCGCCGCTGGTGGTGAGCCATGAGCCTGAAGGTGCTCGCCTGTGGCCCGCTGTGCCTGCTGCAGGACGGCGGACGCCACGGTTGGCAGGGATTGGGCGTATCGCCCGGCGGCCCTGTGGATAAACACGCGGCGGCCTGGGCCAATTGCCTGCTGGGCAATGCCCCGGGCGTATCGCTGCTGGAGATCGCGCTGGGCGGCGTGGAGCTGGAAGCGCGGCTGGACACCTGGCTGGCGCTGACCGGCGCCGGGCTGCCGGCGACCCTGGATGGCGAACCGCTGCCGGCCTGGTCGCGCTTTCGGCTGCGGGCGGGGCAACGCCTGAAACTGGGCTTCGCCCGCGCCGGCCAGCGCGCCTATCTTGCCGCTGCGGGCGGCTTTCACGCGGAACCCGTGCTGGGCAGCGTTTCGACCCAGACCCGCGAACGTCTGGGCGGCCTTGCCGGTAACGGCCAGCCACTGGCGGTGGGCGATGTGCTGGCGTGCGCCGCCGAGGGTGAGCGTTTCACTCGGGGCGCCAGCGTGCCCTGGCCGTATCAGCCGGATTACCGCGAAGCTCCCACGCTGCGCGTGCTTCCCGGTCCGGATACCTTCAACGACGAACAACGTAAGGCCTTCTTCGACCAGCCCTGGCGGATCAGTCCGCAGTCCGACCGCATGGGCGTGCGCCTGCACGGTGAGGCGCTGAGCGCACCACGCCGGCAGTGGTCACTGGGTGTAGTGGAAGGGGCAATCCAGGTGCCGCCCGACGGCCAGCCGATCATCCTGCTGGCCGACCGGCAGACCATGGGCGGCTATCCGTTGCTGGGCGTTCTGCATCCGCTGGATATCGGCCGCCTGGCGCAATGCCCGGCGCATAGCGAAGTGCGTTTCGCCGAGGCGAGCGTGGAGCAGGCGCAGGCGGACCTGCGCGCGTTCCTGAGGTTCTTCGCTACTTAGGCAGGTGCCGCAGCGGCAGCGGCGCCGATTCCTTCACGGTCTGGATAGCGAAGTTGCTGCGGATGTCGCTGACGCCCGGCAGCTTGAGCAGGGTGCCGGTGAGAAATTGCTCGTAGGCGCGCAGGTCCGGCAGCACCACCTGCAGGAGGAAGTCCGACTCGCCGCTGACCAGGTGCACCGAGATGACTTCCGGCAGGTCGATCACCGCCTGGCGGAAGGCCGCGGCGCTGGTGTCGCTGTGGCGTTCGACCTTCACCCCGACGAATACCGTCAGGCCCAGGCCGACTTCGTCGCGGCCCAGTTCGGCGTGGTAGCCGCGGATCATCCCGGCCTCTTCCAGCAGGCGCACCCGGCGCAGGCAGGGGGAGGGCGAGAGGCCGATTTCCTCGGCCAGTTGCACGTTGGTCAGGCGGCCGTCGCGTTGCAGGGCGGCGAGGATACGGTGGTCGTAGGCGTCCAGCTTGATGTTTGGCATAACTGAAGGGTTTTGTGTGTATGGATTGGCAGGATATGCCAATCAGTCTGCCGATCATGGTCGAATACGCAAGCACCTGCCTCGGCCTTCGGGCATAGAATCCTTATCCGCGATCACCTTTGCGGAGCTGCTTTCATGGATATCGGCGTGTTCCTGCTGGCCCTGGCGATGGTCTACCTGCTGCCGGGGCCGGACATGATTCTCCTGTTGCACACCGGCGCCCGCGAAGGCTGTCGTGCCGCGCTGGCCACCGCCGTCGGGCTGGCGCTGGCTCGCGCTTGTCATGTGGCGCTGGCGGCGACCGGCCTGGCGCTGCTGTTCCGCACGGCGCCCTGGACCTTCGATGCGGTGCGTATCGTCGGCGGTGCGTACCTGGCGTGGATCGGCGTGCAATTGCTGCGCGCGCCAGTCGGCCTCGCCGTAGAGAGCGCCGGCTGCGCGAAAACCCCGCTGAGCTATCGGCGGGCTTTCCGCCGTGGGGTGCTGACCAATCTGCTGAACCCCAAGGCGCTGTTGTTCTGCTCCGTGCTGCTGCCGCAGTTCATCCAGCCACAGAACGGTCCGCTGGCCATGCAGTTCGCGCTGCTGGGCGGCGTGCTGGTGGTGGTGGGACTGGGTTTCGACAGCTTCTATGCGCTCAGCGGCGAGCGCATGGGCCGCTGGCTGGCGCGGCACAAGACGATGCAGCGGGTACAGCAGTGGGGCTTCGGCGGCATCCTGCTGGGTTTCGGCGTGCGGCTGGCGCTGATCCGCGACTTGTAGGAGCAGCTGTCTTCCTTCGGTTTAATCCGGGCCCATGCCTCCCCCTCACCCCCAGCCCTCTCCCAGAGGGAGAGGGAGCCGTCCGTGCCGGCTGACACCAAGGCTTCATCCTGCACCGAACGGTCCCCTCTCCCGCTTGAGGAGCGGGGCGCGCAGCCAGGGTTAGGGTGAGGGGGCTCTTGATCTTGATAGGGGGCGTCAGAGGTCTTCCGGCCGGATTTTCCACAGGCGGGCCACGGACGGTTTCTGGGGGTTGCGTGCCACTACCAGCAGGCCCAACTCTGTACCGCGCAGTTCGCGTAATAGCTGCGCGCCATTGCGCTGCTGCAGGTCCTCGGCGAGGTGTCCGAGAGCAATAGCGGCGGCTGCCGGGTGGGTGGCGACGGGCACGTAGCCGCCGTCATCCATGTCGAGCACGACATGCTTCTCGCCGGGCTCCGGGGCGGGCAGGTGCAGGTTGGCCTTGAGCAGTTGCGCCATGGCCTCGTTGCGCTGCGTCGAGGACAGTTGCCCCTGCGGCAAGGCGCGCTCCAGCGGGTGGAACTCGTCCTTTGGCTCCGCTTGCGATTTCGCCTCCGGATGCATGACGGGCGCCTTCGCAGGGGCGGGCTTGGGCGGCGATGACGGCTCAAGCGCGGCGAAGTCCAGCTCTTCCTGGTCGAGACTCTCCCAGTCGATCTGGTCGAGGTCGACGTCTTCTTTGACCTTCTTCCTCGGCGCCACCTTCTTCCGTGAGCTCACGGCTGCGCGCACGTCGAGTCGCCGACGGCGTTTCCACTTGTGGATCTGGACGTTGGCGACGATCGCGGCAACGAGGATGAGCAGGAGGAAGAACAGCAGCATGACTGGCGTGGCCCTGTGGATAACGGCCACTGCGGTGCAGGACAGTGGCGGGACGCCACCCTAGCGGGACAGGCTGGATCAGGCGGTAGGCCTGCTCCTGAAGCGTGGTAGGACGCAGCTGAGTCTGGAAGGGTGGGCCGGCCTAAGACCGGCCCACCGCGTTTCAGTTCAGGAACTGCTCCGCATGGTGGCAAGCCACCTGGCGCTCATCGAGCAGGCGCAGCTCCGGCACCTCGGTCTTGCAGCGCTCGGTCGCATAGGGGCAGCGCTTGTGGAAGGCGCAGCCGCTGGGCGGGTTGAGCGGGTTGGGGAGTTCGCCCTGGATCTTGATCTTCGGCTTGTCCGGATCGGGGTGGATGGCCGGGGTCGCCGACAGCAGCGCCTGGGTGTAGGGGTGCAGCGGGCGTTCGTAGAGCTTGTCCGCCGGGCCCATCTCCGCCGGGCGGCCGAGGTACATCACCAGCACGTCGTCGGCCACGTGGCGCACCACGGCGAGGTTGTGGGAGATGAACACGTAGGCGGTGCCGTACTCCTGCTGCAGGTCCATGAACAGGTTGAGCACCTGGGCCTGGATCGACACGTCCAGCGCCGAGGTCGGCTCGTCCGCCACCAGCACCTTGGGCCGCAGCATCATGGCGCGGGCCAGGGCGATGCGCTGGCGCTGGCCGCCGGAGAACATGTGCGGGTAGCGCTGGTAGTGCTCGGGGCGCAGGCCGACCTGCTTCATCATCGCCTGCACGCGCTCGCGGCGTTCGGCGCGGGAGAGGTTGGTGTTGATCAGCAGCGGTTCGGCCAACTGGTCGCCGATCTTCTGCCGTGGGTTGAGCGAGGCATAGGGGTTCTGGAACACCATCTGCACGTCGCGGCGCAGTTGCTTGCGCGTTTCGTGGTTGGCGCCTTTCACCTCGTGGCCGGCGATCTGCAGGGAGCCGGAGGTGGGTTCCTCGATCAGGGTCAGGGCGCGCGCCAGGGTGGACTTGCCGCAGCCGGATTCGCCGACCACGGCGAGGGTCTTGCCGGCCTGCAGGTCGAAGGACACGCCATTGAGGGCGCGGACCAGGGCGTGCGGCTTGAACACGCCCTGGGATATTTCGTAGTGACGGGTGAGTTCGCGGGCGGTCAGGACGGCGTTCATCGGGCCACCTCGGTGTTCAGGTTGAGCGGGTAGAAGCAGCGCACCGCGCCGCGCTCATGGGGTTCCAGGGCCGGGCGCACGGCGCGGCAGTTGTCCTGCACGTAGGGGCAGCGCGGCGACAGCAGGCAGCCCTGCGGCCGGTCGTACTTGCCGGGGACGATGCCGGGCAGGGTGGCCAGGCGTTCCTCGCCGGCGCTGTGCTCGGGAATCGCCTTGAGCAGTGCTTCGGTGTACGGATGGGTCGGGGCGTCGAACAGCGCCGGCACCTGGCCGATCTCTACCGCTTGGCCTGCGTACATCACGCAGACGCGCTGGGCGGTCTCGGCGACCACGGCCAGATCGTGGGTGATCAGGATCAGCGCCATGCCCTGGTCGCGCTGCAGGTTCAGCAGCAGTTCCATGATCTGCGCCTGGATGGTGACGTCCAGCGCGGTGGTGGGTTCGTCGGCGATCAGCAGCTTGGGCTCGCCGGCGATCGCCATGGCGATCGCGACGCGCTGGCTCATGCCGCCGGAGAGCTGGTGCGGGTAGGCGTCCAGGCGCTGGGCGGCGCCGGGGATTTCCACCCGCTCGAGCAGTTCCAGGGCGCGCTGGCGTAGCGCCTTGCCGCGCAGTCCGAGGTGCAGCTTGAGCACTTCCTCGATCTGGTAGCCGACGGTGAAGCTGGGGTTGAGCGCGGTCATCGGGTCCTGGAAGACCATGGCGATGTCCTTGCCGACGATGCGCCGACGGTCGCGGCCCTTGAGGCGCAGCATGTCGGTGCCGTCGAACTGCATGGCGTCGGCGGTGATGATGCCGGGGGCGTCGATCAGGCCCATCAGGGCCATCATGGTCACGGATTTGCCGGAGCCGGATTCGCCGACGATGGCCAGGACTTCGCCCTTGTCCACCGAGAGGTCGAGGCCGTCCACCACCGGGACGGCGTTGCGGTCGCCGAAGCGTACCGAGAGATTGCGCAGGTCGAGGAGGCTCATACGACGGTCTCCATCAGGTTCTTGTTCTTCTGGTAGGAGCGAGCTTGCTCGCGAACGCAGAGCGGGGAAGGTTGCAGGTTCGCGAGCGAGCTCACTCCTGCGAAGAGCACGAGGGTTTTCATCTGCATGCTCCTCACGCCGCGTTCTTCAGTTTCGGGTCCAGCGCGTCGCGCAGGCCGTCGCCCATCAGGTTGATCGCCAGCACGCTGAGCAGGATGGTCAGGCCGGGCAGCGAGACGACCCACCAGGCGCGTTCGATGTAGTCGCGCGCGGAGGCCAGCATGGTGCCCCACTCGGGGGTCGGCGGTTGCACGCCCAGGCCGAGGAAGCCCAGGGCGGCGGCGTCGAGGATGGCCGAGGAGAAGCTCAGGGTGGCCTGCACGATCAGCGGCGCCATGCAGTTGGGCAGCACGGTGACGAACATTAGGCGCAGGGTGCCGGCGCCGGCCAGACGCGAGGCGGTGACGTAGTCGCGGTTCAGCTCGCCCATCACGGCGGCGCGGGTCAGGCGCACGTAGGCCGGCAGCGAGACGATGGCGATGGCGATCACGGTGTTGATCAGGCCTGGGCCGAGGATGGCGACGATGGCCACCGCCAGCAGCAGCGAAGGCAGGGCCAGCATGATGTCCATCAGGCGCATGATCACCGGGCCCAGGCGGTTCGGCGAGAAGCCGGCGAGCAGGCCGAGGAAGATGCCGGGGATCATCGAGATCACCACCGAGGCGAGGCTGATCTTCAACGACAGCCGCGCGCCGTGCATCAGACGCGACAGCAGGTCGCGGCCCAGTTCGTCGGTGCCCAGCAGGAAGCGCTTCTGGCCGCCTTCCAGCCAGGCCGGCGGTGTGAGCAGGTACTCGCGGAACTGCCAGCTCGGGTCATGCGGCGCCACCCAGGGTGCGAACAGCGCGCAGAACACGATGACCAGCATGAACAGCAGGCCTCCGACCGCGCCCTTGTTGCGCGAGAAGGCTTGCCAGAATTCTTTCAGCGGGGAGGGGTAGACCAGGCTCGGGTCGCTGGCGGGAGCTTTGCTTGCGGTATTCATGGCGTGGGCTCCTCAGCGTTGGTGGCGGATGCGTGGGTTGGCCAGGCCGTAGAGGATATCCACGGTGAAGTTGACCACGATCACCAGGGTTGCCACCAGGAGGATGCCGTTCTGCACCACCGGGTAGTCGCGGCGGCTGATCGCGTCGATCAGCCATTTGCCGATGCCCGGCCAGGAGAAGATGGTCTCGGTGAGCACGGCGCCGGCGAGCAGCGTGCCGACCTGCAGGCCGAATACGGTGAGCACCGGGATCATGGCGTTGCGCAGGGCGTGGATGAACACCACGCGGGCCGGCGACAGGCCCTTGGCGCGGGCGGTGCGCACGTAGTCCTCGCGCAGCACTTCGAGCATTGCCGAGCGGGTCATGCGGGCAATCACCGCCAGCGGGATGGTGCCCAGCACGATGGCCGGCAGGATCAGGTGGCGTAGGGCGTCCACGAACGCGCCTTCCTCGCCGGAAAGCAGGGTGTCGATCAGCATGAAGCCGGTCCTGGGCTCGATGTCGTAGAGCAGGTCGAGGCGCCCGGACACCGGGGTCCAGCCCAGGCTCACGGAGAACAGCATGATCAGGATCAGGCCCCACCAGAAGATCGGCATCGAGTAGCCGGCCAGGGAGATCGTCATCACCCCGTGGTCGAACAGTGAGCCTCGCTTGAGTGCTGCGATCACCCCGGCCAGCAGGCCGAAGGTACCGGCGAACAGCAGGGCTGCCAGCGACAGTTCGAGGGTGGCGGGGAAGAGGGTGAGGAATTCGTTCCACACGCTGTCGCGGGTGGTCAGCGATTCGCCCAGGTTGCCGTGGGCAAGGTTGCCGACGTAGTCGAGGTACTGCTGGTAGAGAGGCTTGTCGAGACCCAGGCGGTGCATGGCCTCGGCGTGCATCTGCGGGTCGACGCGGCGTTCACCCATCATCACTTCCACGGGGTCGCCCGGAATCAGGCGAATCAGTGCAAAGGTAAGAAGGGTGACGCCGAAGAAGGTCGGGATCAGCAGACCGAATCGGCGTGCGATGAAACTCAGCATGGTGGTTGAGGACTCCTCATCGAGCGGCTACTCATCGGGGGTGCTGATGGCGCCGGTTTCTTATTGCTTCACCTGGATGTTGGCGAAGTTGTTGGTGGTCAGCGGGCTGATGGTGTAGCCCTCGATATTGCTGCGTCGCACATTGAACAGCTTAGGATGCGCGAGGGGAATCCATGGTGATTGTTCATGGAAGATGGATGTCGCCTTTCTGTAAAGTTCTGCCCGTTTAGCCGTGTCATTCGTCTGACGGGCTTCCTGGATCAGCGTTTCGAAGGCTTGATCGCACCAGAATGCCTGGTTTTCGCCGGATTTCGCAGCGGCGCAGGAGAGGTTCGGGCTGACGAAATTGTCCGGGTCTCCGTTGTCTCCGGCCCAGCCCAGCAGCGACAGGTCATGCTCGCCAGCCTTGGAGCGCTTGAGTAGCTCGCCCCACTCCAGGGAGCGGATCTGCAGGTCGACGCCGGCCTTGGCCAGATCCGCCTGCATCATCTGTGCCGCCAGCGCTGGATTGGGGATGGTCGGCGAGCTGCCATTGCGGATGAAAAGGGTCAGCTTGAGGTTTTCCGCACCGGCTTCCTTGAGCAGGGCCCTGGCCCGTTCCGGGTCGTGCGGCCAGTCCTGGAGGTCCTTGTTGTAGCCCAGCAGCGTCGACGGATAGGGATTGATCGCCGGGCTCGCGGCATTGGCGCCGAACACCGCGTCGATCAGGGCCTTCTTGTCGATGGCGAGATTGATCGCCTGACGCACGCGGACGTCGTCCAATGGCTTGTGCTTCGTGTTGATGGCGACGTAGGTGGTCATCAGCGCGTCGATGCTGTCCACCGCCAGGTTCTTGTCCTGCTGCAGGGCCGGCACGTCGGAGGGCTTGGGGTACAGGGCGATCTGGCATTCGTTGCGGCGTACCTTCTGCATCCGCACGTTGGGGTCGAGGGTGATGGCGAAGACCAGGTTGTCGACCGCCGGCTTGCCGCGGAAGTAGTCCGGGTTGGCGCGGTAGCGCACCTGGGCGTCCTTGGCGTAGCGGCTGAAGACGAAGGGGCCGGTGCCGATGGGCAGGTTGTTCAACTGGCCCTGCTGGCCGGCGGCGAGCAGCTGGTCGCCGTATTCGGCGGAGTAGATCGAGGCGAAGCCCATGGCCATGTCGGCCAGGAAGGGTGCTTCGGCGTGGTTCAGGGTGAAGCGCACGGTGAGGTCGTCGAGCTTGTCCACCGACTTGATCAGGTCGCGCATGCCCATGGCGTCGAAGTAGGCGTAGCCGCGCACCGCGGAGGCGTGCCAGGGATGCTGGGGATCGAGGGCGCGCTGGAAGGTCCAGAGCACGTCGTCGGCATTGAGCGTGCGGGTCGGTTTGAAGTACTCGGTGCTGTGGAACTTCACGCCGGGGCGCAGGTGGAAGGTGTAGGTCAGCCCGTCGGGGCTGACCTCCCAGCGTTCGGCCAGGGCCGGCTCCAGTTCGGTGGTGCCGGGGCGGAAGTCCACCAGGCGGTTGAAGACGGTCTCGGCGGCGGCGTCGAAGCTCACCGCCCCGGTGTACTGGACGATGTCGAAGCCTTCAGGGCTCGCTTCGGTGCAGACCGCCAGGTTCTGCGCCAGGGCGGTGCCGCTGCCCAGGGCGAGCAGCAGGGGAAGTAGGCGTGCGTTGAACATGCCGGCTCTCCTTACAGCAGGTTGAAGGGGAAGTTGCTGACCAGGCGGATCTCGTTGACGCTGCCGTCGACCTGGTTCTGGCTGGCGAGATGCTTCATGTAGGTCAGGCGGAAGCTGCTCTGCTTGAGCGGGCCGCCCTGAAGCGTATAGCCACCCGATAGACCCAGTTCGTGGTGCTTCTCACCGTCCTGATTGCGCACTTCGTCATAGTTGCCATAAGCGCCGTTGCGGTCGCCGTCGTAGTGGGTGCCATCGATGCCCCAGCCCTTCGCATACCAGATCATGCTGGTCAGGCCGGGAACGCCGAAGCCGGCCCAATCGGTGCTGTAGCGCAGTTGCAGGGACTTTTCATTGGGGCCGTTGTAGTCCGACAGCAGCGAGTTGGCCAGGTAGATGGCGGCGGTTTCGTGCACGTAGTCGAAGTATTCGTCGCCGCGGATCTGTTGCCAGCCCAGCAGCACGGCGTGGGCGCCGTGGGTCAGGGTGAAGCCCAGGCTGTAGGCGTCGTTGTCGATGTAGCCGGCCTTGCGGTCGCCGCTGTCGTGGGTGCTGTAGTAGTTCAGGCTGGTGTTCAGCGCCAGGGTTTCCGGGTCGCCCAGGTCGTGGGAAGCGCCGAAGTAGTACTGGTTCCAGACGTCCTCGAAATTGCCGGCGTAGGCTGTCAGCTTCAGGTTCCTGAGTGCCTGGTAGCTGCCGCCCGCATAGCTGAAACGGTCGCCATGGAAACCCTGTGCACCGTATTCGCTGGTGAGGCGTTCGTTGCCTGATCCGGTACGAGGGCTGGCGCGGGTGAAGCTGCCGCCCTGCAGTTGCAGTCCTTCGAGCTCTTCGCTGAGCAGGCTGACGCCATCGAAGGACGAAGGCAGGGCGCGGTTGTCGTTGATATTGAAGACTGGGGTTTCCACTTGCTGGCGGCCGGCGCGCAGTTCGGTGTTGGAGGCGCGCAGTTTCAAGTTCGCCAGCCCCATCTTCGACCATTGCCCTACGGCGTCGCCGTCGCTGTCGGTCAGGGTCCGGGTGCCGCCCCCGGCGATTGCCCCGTGCCCGCGCTCCAGGGCAATTTCGTTGAATGCGGCGGCTTCCAGGCCAACCCCAATGGTGCCCTGGGTGTAGCCGGAGCTGTACTTGAGCTGGCTGCCTTGCGTCCAGGTGTAACGGCTGTGGGTCGGTTCGGTATAGCCGTCCTTCTTGATGTTGAAGTGGAAGCTGTCCTTCATCTGCTCGCGGGCGGCGAAGTTGCGGGTGCTGAAGGTCAGTTGCTGGCCTTCGATGAAGCCACGGGTGCTGGCCTGGCCCTTCACCACCACTTCCTGCGCGCGGTTGTCTTCCTCGGGAGGCAGGTCTTCGCCAGCCTTGGCGGCCCACGCCGGGTTCTGTACGACACAGCCAATGGCCAGGGCCAGGAGGGACTGCGTGAGTGCGTAGTGCTGCATGAGTTGCTCCTTGTTGTAGTTAAGTTTTCCTAGCAACGAATGCATCTCCTCCACCCATCGCGACGATGGGGGAGCCGGCAGGCGGAGGAGAAGGCGGGACACGCCGCCCGGTCTGCGCCGGGCTGGCTTTCAGGCGGTGGTCAGGGTTGGTTGGCCACGCCGTAGAAGGAGTTGCGCCCGAAGGGGCTGATCAGGAAGCCCTGCACCGACTTGCGCATGGGCTGGTACACGGTGGAGTGGGCGATGGGGCTGATGGGCATCTGCTGCGCCAGGAGCTGCTGGGCCTTCTGGTAAAGGGCGACGCGCTGGTCGTGGTCGGTGGTGGCCTTGGCCTGGCGCACCAGCTTGTCGTAGTCCGTGTCGCACCACTTGGAGACGTTGTTGCCGCTCACCGAATCGCAGCCGTAGAGCGTGCCCAGCCAGTTGTCCGGGTCGCCGTTGTCGCCGGTCCAGCCGAACAGCATGGCGTCGTGTTCACCCGCGTGGGCGCGCTTGATGTACTCGCCCCATTCGTAGGTGACGATCTTCGCCTTGATGCCGACCTTGGCCCAGTCGGCCTGGATCATCTCGGCCATCAGCTTGGCGTTGGGGTTGTAGGGGCGCTGCACCGGCATGGCCCACAGGGTGATCTCGGTGCCTTCGGCGACGCCGGCTTTCTTCAGTAGCGCCTTGGCCTGTTCCGGATCGTAGGCCTGGCCCTTTATGGACGTATCGTAGGACCACTGGGTCGGCGGCATGGCGTTCACCGCCAGCTGGCCGGCGCCCTGGTAGATGGCGTCGATGATCGCCT
Organism: Pseudomonas sp. NY15181; assembly: GCF_048068055.1. Classification (NCBI taxonomy): domain Bacteria; kingdom Pseudomonadati; phylum Pseudomonadota; class Gammaproteobacteria; order Pseudomonadales; family Pseudomonadaceae; genus Pseudomonas; species Pseudomonas sp. NY15181. The sequence goes on from NZ_JBLUPT010000008.1 coordinate 80,173, forward strand.
GTTTGTTCAGCGCCATGTCCAGCGCGCGGCGCACGTCGGTCTTGTCCAGCGGGGCATGGGTGACGTTGTAGGCCAGGTAGCCGAGGTTGAAGCCCGGCTGCGAGGGCATGTTCAGGTTCGGGTCCTGCTTCAGCGCTTCCAGGTCGGCCGGGCGCGGGTTCAGGGTGATCTGGCATTCGCCGGCCTTGAGCTTCTGTATGCGCACCGAGGCGTCGGTGTTGATGGCGAAGACCAGGTTGTCGACCTTCACGTCTTCCGGTTTCCAGTAATCCTTGTTGCCCTTGAAGCGGATCAGCGCGTCCTTCTGGTAGCGGCTGAACATGAAGGGACCGGTGCCGATCGGCTTCTGGTTGATCTCCGCGGGCTTGCCCTGCTTGAGCAACTGGTCGGCGTATTCGGCGGACTGGATGACGGCGAAGTTCATCGCCAGGTTCTGGATGAACGCCGCATCGACTTCGTTGAGGCTGAAGGTCACGGTGTGTTCGTCGACCTTGCTGACCTTGGCGATGTTGCGGTCCAGGCCCATGTCGGTGAAGTAGGGGAACTCGGTGGGGTACGCCTTGCGGAACGGCAGGTCCTTGTCGAGCATGCGGTTGAAGGTGAACAGCACGTCGTCGGCGTTGAATTCGCGGCTCGGCTTGAAGTACTCGGTGGTGTGGAATTTCACCCCCGGGCGCAGGTGGAAGGTCCAGGTCTTGCCGTCGGCGGAGGTTTCCCAGCTTTGCGCCAGGGCCGGCTGGGCTTCGGTGCCGCCGCGCTGGAACTGCACGAGGCGGTTGAACAGGGTTTCCGAGGTGGCGTCGTAATCGGTGCCGGTGGTGTATTGGCCGGGGTCAAAACCCGCCGGGCTGCCTTCGGAGCAGTACACCAGGCTGGAAGCGGCATGGGCCGCGGAGCCGGCGAGCAACAGCCCACCCAGGGCGATTGCGTGCAGGGGATTACGTTGCATCTTGCGCATTGCCTGACCTCATTCTTGTTCTTCTGAGGGGCCGGCGAACCGATAGGGTCCGGGACCGGCTCGGGCGGACGGGGCCGGGTAGGGCCGTCCGTAAATGGCTGGACCGTGGCTGCCCAGACCGCCGCCGAAGTTAAGTCAGGCTGAAATTAAGTTCAACTTAAAATTCAGTGGTGCTGAAAATTTTCTCGGTCTGTGAATCAGGTCGCGGGATGTTCGCCGAACAGCGGCAGGGTGGTGACCGAGAGCATTTCGGCGATGCTGTCGCCGGCGTTGCGCAGGCAGTGGCGTTTGCCAGAGTCGAAATGCACGGAGTCGCCCGGGCCGAGCGGGTAGGTGTGGCCGTCGATCACGTAGGTGATGCGCCCGCTGAGGACGTAGGCGAATTCCGAGCCGTCGTGGGTGATCAGTTCCGATTCGTAGCCCACCGGGACCGTCACTTTCACCGCGTTCAGCTGGTTGCCGGGGAAGCTGCTGGACAGCCGCTCGTAGCTCAGCGGCTGGCCTTCGATGGTGTAGCGCACGCGCTCGCCCTGGTGCGAGTCCGGCGGTATCTGCTGCGGCGAGTCGAACAGCGCGTTGAGCGGCACGTCGAGGGCCTTGGCGATGCTCGCCAGGGATGACAGCGAGACGCCGGTAAGATTGCGCTCGGCCTGGGACAGGAAGCTGGCGGTGAGGCCCGATTCGGCGGCCACCTGGTTCAGGGTCTTCTTCGCCGCGCGCCGATAACGGCGCAGGCGTTCTCCGATACGATCTGCGGACATTGGTAAGGCTCTTGTGGGACGCCGGCAGCATACCAGCGTCATCGCCCTCTGAAAGCATTGCGCCATGAAGGGGAGGAAAATCGGGTTGAAAGCCTTCGCGGCTGAAAAGTCTTTGACCCGAAATTTCAGTGCTGCTTAAATTTCCGTCATTTCCGTTCCCGCAGGGAGAGTCGCATGACACTGGGTGTAGGGGGCGTCAGCCCCGATCAGGCACTGGGCAAGTTGCAGGTGATGACCGCTGGCGCCGAGCCGATCGCGCTGGAGGAATATCGCCAGCGCATCGAACGCCTGCAGCAACTCATGCAGGCCCAGGGAATGGCGGCGGTGTTCGTCGATGCGGGCAGCTCGCTGTTCTATTTCACCGGGCTGAAGTGGAGTCCGAGCGAGCGGCTGGTTGGCGCTTTGGTGCCGGCGCGGGGTGACGTGCATTACATCGCTCCCGCTTTCGAAGAAGGTACTGTGCGCGATCTGCAGGTGCTGCCCGGCAGCATCAGCGTCTGGGCGGAACACGAAAGCCCCTTCACGTTGCTGATGGCGATGCTGGCGGAGAGCGAGATTCATGCGGGGGCGCGGGTGGGTCTTTGCCACAGCCTGCCATTCGGCATGTATGAGCGGCTGCGCCAGGCCGTGGGAGCGGTGCAGCTGGTCGACGCGGGGGCGCTGATCGAACAGTGCCGACGCTGCAAGTCGCCGGCCGAGCTGGCGCTGATGCAGCGGGCCAAGGACATGACCCTGGAGGTGCACAAGGCCGCCGCCAGCATCCTGCGTGAAGGCATCACCACCACCGAAGTGACGCGCTTCATCGAGGCCGCGCACAGGAAGGTGGGCGCGCCGGGTTCGACCTTCTGCATCGTGCTGTTCGGCGAGGACAGCGCTTTCCCTCATGGCGTACGCCAGCCGCGCCCGTTGCGCGACGGTGACATGGTGCTGATCGACACCGGCTGCCAGCTCTACGGCTACAACTCGGATATCACCCGCAGCTACGTGTTCGGCACGCCCAGTGCGCGTCAGCGCGAGCTGTGGAACCTGGAGAAGGCCGCGCAACAGGCGGCGTTCGATGCTGCCGTGCTCGGCTCGCCTTGCGAGCAGGTGGATGCCGCTGCGCGGCGTTGCCTGGAGGTCGGAGGTCTCGGACCGGACTACGCGCTGCCAGGACTACCGCACCGCACCGGTCACGGAATCGGTCTGGATATCCACGAAGGTCCGTATCTGGTCCGTGGCGACAGCACGCCGCTGGACGTCGGCATGTGCTTCAGCAACGAGCCGATGATCTGCGTGCCGGGCGAGTTCGGTATTCGTCTGGAGGATCATTTCTACATGACGGCGGAAGGTCCGCGCTGGTTCACCCGGCCGAGCCATTCGGTGGACGATCCGTTCGGTTTGGAAGGCTGAGCGCTCCTACGTTGTTTCTGGGTCCCCGCGTTCGCGGGGATGATGAGTGTGTAGGGCAGCGCATAACTCCGTCACTCCCGCGGACGCGGGAGCCCAGAAGACAGTTGTTCCTACAGATAACACTCAGGGGCTCAGCTCGACCCGCGAGAAGTTGTTCGAGCCCAAGGGGCTGAGGGTGAAGCCCTTGACGCCGAGGCGTACGACGGCGAACTGCTTGGGATAGGCCAGGGCGATCCACGGCGCCTCGCGCTGGAAGATCGCCAGCGCCTGGCGGTACAGGCCGGCGCGGACGTCCTGGTCGGTACTGGCGCGGGCCTGGCGCAGCAGCTCGTCGAATTCGGCGTTGCACCAGCCGGCCTGGTTCTCGCCGCTCCTGGCGGCATCGCAGGACAGGTTCGGCGTGAGGAAGTTGTCCGGGTCACCGTTGTCGCCGACCCAGCCCATGAAGATCAGGTCGTGCTCGCCCTGCTTGGCGCGCTTGATCAGTTCGCCCCATTCGAACACGCGGATGTCGGCGCGGATGCCGATCTTCTCCAGGTCATCCTGCAGCATCTGCGCGCCAATACCGGGGTTGGGGTTGGTCGGCCCGCCGCCGGGGCGGGTCCAGATCGACAGCTTCAGGCCAGGCCGGATGCCGGCCTCCTCCAGCAGCTGTTTCGCCCGCGCCGGGTCGTGCGGCCAGCCCTTGAGTTGTGGGTCGGAGCCCCAGAGCGTTGGTGGATAGGGCGCGACCGCCGGGGTCGCGGCGCCTTCGCCGAACTGGGCCTTGAGGTAGGCGTTGCGGTCGAAGGCGAGGTTGATCGCCTGGCGAACGCGCACGTCGTCCAGCGGCTTGTGCCGGGTATTGAGCGCCACGTAGGCCACCAGCAGGGAGTCCAGCTCCTCCACTTTCAGGTTCGGCTCCTGGCGCAGCGCGGGAATGTCCGTGGGCTTGGGGTAGACGGCGATCTGGCAGTCGCCGGCCTTGACCTTCTGGATGCGCACGTTCGGATCGGGAGTGATCGCCAGCAGCAGGCGGTCGATCTTCGGCTTGCCGGCCCAGTAGTCCGGGTTGGCGTTGAAGCGGACCTGGGCGTCCTTCTGGTAGCGCTGGAAGACGAACGGCCCGGTGCCGACAGGCAGGTTGTTCAACTGCTCGGCCTTCTGCGCCGCGAGCAGCAGATCGCCGTATTCGGCGGAACAGATCGAGGCGAAGCCCATCGCCAAGTCGGCGAGGAAGGGCGCCTCCGGGTGCTTCAGGGTGAAGCGCACGTGGTAGTCGTCGAGCTTTTCCACTGCGCCGATCAGCCCGGGCAGGCCCATCGCCTCGGCGTAGGGGAAGCCGCGCGGAGCCAGTTTGTGCCACGGGTGTTGCGGGTCGAGCTGGCGCTTGAGGCTCCAGAGCACGTCGTCGGCGTTGAACTCGCGGGTCGGCGTGAAGTAGTCGGTGCTGTGGAATTTCACGCCCTGGCGCAGGGTGAAGGTGTATTGCAGTCCGTCATCGCTGATTGCCCAGCTTTCCGCCAGCGCGGGCACCACTCGGGTGCTGCCGGGGGCGAATTGCACCAGGCGTTCGAACACCGTCTCCGCGGATGCGTCGGCAGTGGTGGCGGCGGTGTACTGGGTGATGTCGAAGCCTTCCGGGCTGGCCTCGGTACAGACCACCAGGGACTGGCCGAAGGCCGGCGCGCAACTGAGCAGGCTGACGAGGGTCAGGCGGGCGAGCGCGGTGCGCACGGCGGGTTGCCGGAGAAGAGGCCGCCGGAGGACCCGGCGGCCGCTGGCCTTACTTCCCGACGCTGACGCCGTAGAACGAGTTCAGCGCGAACGGACTGATCTTGAAGTCCTGCACTGTCTTGCGCATCGGCTGGTACACGGTGGAGTGGGCGATCGGGGTGATCGGCACCTGCTCCTTGAGGATGTGCTGGGCCTGCTTGTACAGCTCGGTGCGCTTGGCCTGATCCGGAGTGCGCTTGGCTTCCTTGATCAGCTGGTCGTAGGGCTTGTCGCACCATTTGGAGAAGTTGTTGCCATCCACGGCGTCGCAGCCGTAGAGAGTGCCCAGCCAGTTGTCCGGGTCACCGTTGTCACCGCTCCAGCCGATCAGCATGGCGTCATGCTCGCCACCCTTGGCGCGCTTGATGTACTCGCCCCACTCGTAGGTGACGATCTTCGCCTTGATACCGACCTTGGCCCAGTCGGATTGCAGCATCTCGGCCATCAGCTTGGCGTTGGGGTTGTAGGGGCGCTGCACCGGCATGGCCCACAGGGTGATCTCGGTGCCTTCGGGCACGCCGGCCTTCTTCAGCAGTTCCTTGGCTTTTTCCGGGTTGTAGCCGGCGTCCTTGATGCTGTCGTCGTAGGACCACTGGGTTGGCGGCATGCCGTTCACAGCGAGCTGGCCGGCGCCCTGGTAGACGGCGTCGATGATCGCCTTCTTGTTCACCGCCATGTCCAGCGCTTCACGCACTTCCAGCTTGTCCAGCGGCTTGTGCAGCACGTTGTAGGCGATGTAGCCGAGGTTGAAGCCCGGCTGCGACGGCATGTTCAGGTTCGGGTCCTTCTTCAGCGCTTCCAGGTCGGCCGGGCGCGGGAAGAGGGTGATCTGGCACTCGTTGGCCTTGAGCTTCTGCATGCGCACCGAGGCGTCGGTGTTGATGGCGAAGATCAGGTTGTCGATCTTCACCTCGCCCTTGTTCCAGTAGTCCGGGTTGGCCTTGAAGCGGATCATCGCGTCCTTCTGGTAGCGACTGAACACGAAGGGTCCGGTACCGACCGGCTTCTGGTTGATGTCGCTGGCCTTGCCCTGCTTGAGCAACTGGTCGGCGTACTCGGCGGACTGGATGGAGGCGAAGCTCATCGCCAGGTCCTGGATGAACGCGGCGTCGACCTCGTTGAGGGTGAACTTGACCGTCTTGTCGTCGACCTTCTCCACCTTGGCGATGTTCGCGTCCATGCCCATGTCGGTGAAGTAGGGGAATTCGGTCGGGTAGGCCTTCCGGTACGGGTGGTTCTTGTCGAGCATGCGGTTGAAGGTGAACAGCACGTCGTCAGCGTTGAACTCACGGGTCGGCTTGAAGTAGTCGGTGGTGTGGAACTTCACGCCCGAGCGCAGGTGGAAGGTGTAAGTCTTGCCGTCTTCGGAGATGTCCCACTTCTCCGCCAGGCCGGGGATGACCTGGGTGCCGCCGCGCTCGAACTGGGTCAGCCGGTTGAACATGGTTTCCGCCGAGGCGTCGAAGTCGGTGCCGGTGGTGTACTGGCCCGGGTCGAAGCCCGCCGGACTGCCTTCGGAGCAGTAGACCAGGTTGTTGGCGGCCTGAGCGAACAGCGGAGCGCTGGCGATCAACCCAGCGGCAATCATGGAGCGGATGACGGCGTTCTTACGCATACGGACCTCTGGTTATTCTGGTTGTCATCGAGGCACAGCCTTGTGGGCTGCGTTGCGTGAAACTATGCACGGCACATGCCGTGCGCAAGCTACTGACGGGGATGAGTGTAGAAGTTGTGACGCGAGTGCAAGGGAATGTCGCAATTTCGACAATGGGAACCGTGTGGTCAGGTCGCGGCGCACCGGTTCCCGGAGGCGCCGCGCGAGAAGAGGGGGAGTGCCGTTACCGCAGGGCCTCCGAAGTGGCGCCGCGGTAACGGTTCAGGTCAGGGCATCTGCACTTCGATCGTGCCGTCGGCGCTGACCACGACCTGGCTGGTACCGGCTTCGATTTCCTGCGCCGGAGCGCCGCCGTAGCTGTCGGCTTTCATCGCCGCCATGCGCATCACCGGCATCGGGCGCGGCGTGCCGGAGGTGTTCAGGTTCAGGCTGACCAGCTTGTAGCCCTTGCCGCCGAGCGCGTCGGTGAGCACCTGGGCGCGGGCCTTGAAGGCGCCCACGGCGTCCTTCATCAGCGCATCTTCATTCTTCACCCGGGTAGCGTCGGCGATGCTGAAGTTCATGCTGCCCATCTTCAGCTTGCCCAGCAGATCGGCGGTGAGCTGCGAGAGGGCGGCGAAGTCGGCGCTCTCCAGGCGGACTTCCGCGCGCTCGCGCCAGGCGGTGATCTTCTGGCCCTTGTCGTCATACACCGGGTAGCTGTTGCGGCTACCCAGGCTGACGGTCACGCCCTTGACCTTGCGTGCTTGCTCCAGGGCAGCGTTCAGCGCGGTGGTGGTCTCGCCGGCCAGCTTGGCGGGATCGTTGGCTTGCCCTTCGGTGAACAGGGTCACGTGCATCAGGTCGTGGGCGACTTCCTGGCTGACTTCGGCGCGCAGCGAAACCTGGTTGTAGCGAGGTTCGTCTGCCAGCGCACCCAGGCTGGTGGCACACAGGGCGATGGCGGCGGCGATGGCGGTGAAGGGTTTCTTCAGTACAGACATGGATGACTCCTTGCTCCAGAAAATGTCCCGGCCACAGCCTAGTAGAAGCTGTGGCGAGGACTGTCAGACCCTTTGACGAGGATTCGTTCCTGTTCGGGTTAATGACGGATGTCACCAATTGTTTCGATCGGGCGATCGAGGCAGGCCGCGCTGGAGTATGCTGTGGCGCTATGCCGCATAAGTTGGAGGGGGCTCTTGGCTATACTCGCGCAAATTCCGGAATTCACCATGCGCACACCGGTTTTCCAGCTTTCCGCCAGTCGTCAGAACCTCCTGCATCTGACGCTTATCCGTATTCTCGTGCTTGCCGCCCAGGCAGGTTCCGTCGGACTCGCCTACAAGGCCCAGTTGATCCAGCTGCCATGGCTGGCACTGAGCGTGACCCTCGGCATCTCCCTGGTGCTCTGCCTGGGCACCGCGCTGCGCCTGCGCGGCCCCTGGCCGGTGACCGAGCTGGAATACGCCGTCCAGCTGGCCTGCGACCTGATCATCCATAGCGTGCTGCTGTACTTCTCCGGCGGCTCCAGCAACCCCTTCGTCTCTTATTACCTGGTGCCGCTGACCATCGCCGCGGCGACCCTGCCCTGGCTCTACACCATCGTTCTCGCCGGCCTGGCGCTGGCCAGCTACACCGTGCTGCTGGTGTGGTTCCACCCGCTGGAAATGGCCGCCGGGCAACGTGACAACCTGCTGGTCTATGGCATGTGGCTGAGCTTCGCCCTGGCCGCCGCGCTGATCACCTTCTTCGTTGCGCGCATGTCCGAATCGCTGCGCCGGCAGGAGCAATTGCAGGCCCAGCGCCGCGAGGAAGGCATGCGCGACCAGCAACTGCTCGCCGTGGCCACCCAGGCCGCCGGCGCCGCCCATGAACTGGGCACGCCGCTGGCGACCATGAGCGTATTGCTCAAGGAATTGCGCCAGACCAATGCCGACCAGCCGATGTTGCAGGAAGATCTCGCCCTGCTGCAGGAGCAGGTGAAGCTCTGCAAGGACACCCTGCAGCACCTGGTGCGCGCCGCCGAGGCCGATCGCCGGCAGGCGGTGATCGAGCAGGGCGCCGACGAATGGGTGGATTCGGTGCTGCACCGCTGGCACCTGATGCGACCGGAAGCCAGCTATCGCTACCAGACCCTCGGCAAGGGCAAGGCGCCGCGCATGGTCCCGCCCACCGACCTGAGCCAGGCGCTGCTCAACCTGCTGAACAACGCCACCGACGCCTGCCCCGATGACCTGGACGTCCGTCTGGACTGGGATGCCGGGGAAATCTGTCTGAGCATCCGCGACCAGGGGCCGGGCGTTCCGTTGGCCATTGCCGAACAGCTCGGCAAGCCTTTCTTCACCACCAAGGGCAAGGGTTTCGGCCTGGGCCTGTTCCTCAGCCAGGCCAGCGTGACGCGGGCGGGCGGTACGGTGAAGTTGTACAACCATGAAGATGGCGGCACTCTGACTGAGTTGCGTCTGCCAAGAAGCTATGGCGTGGCTTGAGGGCCACGTCTGCGAGGAAGTCCCATGAGCGAAGAGATCCAGTTCGAAGGCGAAGAGCAGCCCCACCTGTTGCTGGTGGACGACGACGCCACCTTTACCCGCGTCATGGCCCGCGCCATGACCCGCCGCGGGCTGCGGGTATCGGTCGCCAGCTCCGCCGAAGAAGGCCTGGCCCTGGCCAAGGAGGACCTGCCCGACTACGCCGTGCTCGACCTGAAGATGGACGGTGATTCCGGCCTGGTGCTGCTGCCCAAGCTGCTGGAGCTGGACCCCGAGATGCGGGTGGTGATCCTCACCGGCTACTCCAGCATCGCCACCGCGGTGGAGGCCATCAAGCGCGGCGCCACCAACTACCTGTGCAAGCCGGCCGACGCCGACGACGTGCTGACCGGTCTGCTGTCCGAACACGCCAACCTGGATACCCTGGTGCCGGAAAACCCCATGTCGGTGGATCGCCTGCAGTGGGAACATATCCAGCGCGTGCTTGCCGAACACGATGGCAACATCTCCGCGACCGCCCGTGCCCTGGGTATGCACCGGCGAACCTTGCAGCGTAAGCTGCAGAAGCGCCCGGTGAGGCGTTAAGTAATCGATAACACGAGGAGCGCCAACTGAGCGCTCCTTTTATTTTCAGCCGTGCGAGCTTGATTCCATGACCGACAGCGCCGAATACCGCGCGGCGAACGACGCCGTTCGCAGCCACTTCTTCCACCGAGTCTGGCAACTCACCGCGCCCTACTGGCGCAGCGAAGAGAAGGGAACGGCCTGGCTGCTGCTGATCGTGGTGATCGCCCTGTCGCTGGTCGGCGTGGCCCTCAGCGTCTGGCTCAACAGCTGGTACCGCGACTTCTACAACGCCCTGCAGAACAAGGACCTGAACAGCTTCATCCACCTGATGCTGATGTTCTCCGGCATCGCGGCGGTGTTCATCCTCACGGCGGTCTATCGCCTGTACCTGACCCAGATGCTCACCATCCGCTGGCGCCGCTGGCTGACGGAAAAACACTTCGCCGCCTGGCTGGGTGACAAGAACTACTACCGCCTGGAACAGCGTGGCCACACCGACAACCCTGACCAGCGCCTTTCCGAAGACCTCAACAGCTTCACCGACACCACCCTGACCCTCGGCCTGGGCCTGATCCGCAACCTGGTCAGCCTGGTGTCCTTCTCGGTGATCCTCTGGGGTGTGTCCGGCAGCGTCGAACTGTTCGGCATCACCATCCCCGGCTACATGTTCTGGGCCGCGCTGCTCTACGCGGCGGTCGGCAGCTGGCTGACCCACCTGATCGCCCGTCGCCTGATCGGCCTGAACAACCGCCAGCAGCGCTTCGAGGCGGACCTGCGTTTCGGCCTGGTGCGGGTGCGCGAGAACGCCGAGAGCATCGCCCTGTACAACGGCGAGGCCAACGAGAACGAGCGGCTGATGACGCGCTTCCGCAACGTCTGGGGCAACTTCTGGGAGCTGATGAAAGTGCAGAAGCGCCTGACTTTCTTCAGCTCAGGCTACGCGCAGATCGCCACCGTCTTCCCCTTCATCGTCGCCGCGCCGCGCTATTTCTCCGGGCAGATCCAGCTCGGCGAGCTCATGCAGATCAACTCGGCCTTCGGCAATGTGCAGGACGGCCTGAGCTGGTTCATCGATGCCTATGCCAGCCTCGCCACCTGGCGCGCCACCTGCGACCGTCTGCTGAGCTTCCGTGGCGCCATGGTCGAGACGGCCCATGAGTCGGCCAATATCGACGTGCGCAAGACCGGTGACACGCTGCAGCTGCAGAGCCTCAGCCTGAGCCTTGGCAGCGGCCGCGAGTTGCTCGAGCCCGCCAGCCTGACCCTGACCCCCGGCGAGCATGTGCTGATCGGCGGCCCCTCCGGTGGCGGCAAGAGCACCCTGCTGCGTGCGATGAGCGGCCTGTGGCGCTACGGCAGTGGCGTGGTGCAGATGCCCGAGGCGCGCTGCCTGTTCGTCCCGCAGAAACCCTACCTGCCGATCGGCACCCTGGCCGAGGCGCTGTGCTATCCGGAGCCGGGCAAAAGCCACGACGCCGAGCGGATGAAAGAGGTATTGCACCTGTGCCGCCTGGACGCGCTGTCGCCACGCCTGGACGAAGCCGATCACTGGCAGCGCGTGCTGTCGCCCGGCGAGCAGCAACGCCTGGCCATCGCCCGCGCCTTGCTCTACGCCCCGCGCTGGCTGTTCCTCGACGAGGCCACCTCGGCCCTGGACGAAGCCGACGAAGCGGCGCTCTACCAGGTGCTGCTGGAGCAGTTGCCGGGCGTCACCCTGATCAGCATCGGCCACCGTGGCAGCCTCAAGCGATTCCACCCCCGGCAGTTGCGTCTGGAGGATCGCCGGTTGCGGGAAATGGAGGCGGTATTGCCGGCCTGATGGCAGATTGATTCCCTGGAATAGTGTGAGGTGGTTAGTAGGAAACATCTGAAAGTCATCTCAAACGGGATGAATTCTTCTTAATTTCTTACATTTCCCAGTGTTTAGTCGCTGCGAAATTTTCAGGAACAGGTACCCTGTGCGCCCCGGCCGGGCACTGCCCGGCTTCACGGCAGCTCAACGGTACCGTCATGAAGTCCCTTTCCCCGTCACGGCAGGCCCTGACCCGCTCGGACCTGCGCCTGGTCGACCCGCGCCGGCTCCTGCTGGGCGCCGTCTGCGTGTCGCTGGTGGTGGCTGTTGCGGCTTTTGCCGGCGGTATCTGGGTGGGGCGCGCCCATGTCGAGCCAGTCGCACCGTCATTGCCAATCGCCCAGGCCGGGAATAGTGCCGGGGAGCCGGAGGAGCGCTTCGCTACCGAGCGCATCGGCCAATTGTCCGGCCGCCTGCAGGTGCTGGAAAAGGACGCCGCCTACCTGCTGCAGGCCGTCGACAGCCATGAAGAGATCGCTCGCAAACTGTCGAAGCTCGACCCCGCTTTGGCCCCGCAGGCCAAGGCGCCTGCGGCCCGGCAGCCGGTCAAGGGGGAAGGTGGCATCCTGCTGCCGCCGCGTCCCTGCGCCGAACCGCTGCCGTCGGCCGACATCGAGCAGAACGAGCGCTCCGCCCGCTGCCTGCGCCGCGTCTTCGATCAACTGATGGACCAGGTTGCCCGGCGCAGTGCCGATTTCATGGCCATCCCCGCCCGCCGGCCGATGGAGGAGGCGCGCCTGGGTTCGCCCTTCGGCAACCGTGTCGACCCCTTCAATCGCCGCCTGGCCTTCCATTCCGGTCAGGACTTCTCGGCACCCACGGGCAGCCCGATTCACGCCGCCGCCGGTGGGCGCGTGATAGTCGCCGACCGCAATCCCTCCTACGGCAACCGTGTCGAAATCGACCATGGCAATGGCCTGGTGACCCGCTATGCCCATGCCTCGAAGCTGCTGGTGAAGGTGGGTGACGTGGTACTGCCGGGGCAGGAGATCGCCAAGGTGGGATCCACCGGCCGCTCCACCGGGCCGCACCTGCATTTCGAGGTGCTCTACCACGGCGAATTCGTCGACCCGCAGAACTTCCTCTCGCTGGGCGGCATGGAGATCGACAGCGATGGCATGGCCTCGGACTAGGGCGCCCAGCACCCGCGACCTGTTGCGTGCCGAGCACCAGCCCCATGTTCCTCGCAGCAAGGCCCGAGTGGGTTGGGTCGTCCTGCTGCTGTGCGTTGCCCTGTCTGCGGTGCTGGCGGGGAACTACCTGCTGCGCTCGCACGATGACGGGCAGATGCGCCAGCGCATCGAGGCACTGGAAGCCGAGAACGCCAATCTGACCTCGGCTCTGGAAGAGCGGCGCCTGCAAGGCGAGGAGGACCAGGCCAATCGCGAGCAGCTGATGCGCCGGATTGACGCGATGTCCGCCGAAATCAAGAAACTCAAGACTGAGCTGGCCTTCTTCCGCCAGCAGAAACCTGGCAAGTAGTCCGTCGTAGGAGGACAGATGTTCAGCAACAAGAAGAAGGCGCCGCAGGTGTCGGTGGACAGGTTCTCCAGCCTGCTGTCGGGTAACGTCTCGCTGGTAGGGGACCTGCAGTTCGAAGACGGCCTGAAGATCCTCGGTACCGTGAAGGGCAATGTGAGCCACAAGCCGGGCGCGGCGAGCCTGCTGGCGCTGAGCGCGGAAGGGCGGATCGAGGGCAACGTGAGCAGTTACGATGCACTGATCGACGGCACCATCATCGGTGACCTCTATGTCGAGCATCTGCTGGAACTGCACTCCAATGCGCGAGTGATGGGCAACATCCAGTACCGCCAGCTGAGCATGGAAAATGGCGCCACCGTGGACGGCAAGCTGACCCGCCTGGCCGATGGCGAGGCTCCCAGACCGCTGGAGTTGCCGGCGCCGGCGCGTGAAGAGGCAGCCGAGGCCTGATTTGCCGCGGCGGGATCGGTACTTAGCTTGCTATGATTACCCTTCCCACCGTCCTGAACGTTCCGCCGCATGCTCGCACTCCTGCTCCAGACCTTCGGCATCACCGCTCCGGTCTTCGCCATGCTGTTCCTCGGAGTGCTGCTGCGCCGCATGGGGGCGATCAATCCGGAGTTCATCCAGACCGCTTCGGCGCTGGTGTTCAACGCCACCATGCCGGCGATGCTGTTTCTCGGCATCTACCACTCCGACCTGCACAGCGCGGCGCGTCCGGCGCTGTTGCTGTACTTCTGCGCGGCAACGCTGGCGGGCTTCCTGCTCGCCTGGGGTTGGTCGATCTGGCGAGTGCCTTTCGCGGACCGCGGCATCTATACCCAGGGTTCGTTTCGCGGTAACAACGGCATCATCGGCCTGGCGCTGGCCACCAGCCTCTATGGCGAACACGGCCTGGCGCTGGGCTCCGTCCTCGCCGCCCTGGTGATCCTCTGCTACAACACGCTCTCGTCGGTGGTGCTGGCGATCTACAGCCCGAGCATGAAGTCCGACCCCTGGAGCATCTTCAAGAGCGTGCTGCGCAATCCGCTGATCCTCGGCGTACTGGCAGCTCTGCCGTTCTCCTGGCTGCAGATCGCGCTGCCGGCCTGGTTGCTGACCTCGGCCGGCTACTTTGCGCAGATGACCCTGCCGCTGGCGCTGATCTGCATCGGCGGGACCCTGTCGCTGGCGTCACTGCGGGAAAGTGGTGGCATTGCCTTGAGCGCCAGCCTGATGAAGATGGTCTGGCTGCCGCTGATCTGCACCTTCGGCGCCTGGTGCTTCGGGTTTCGCGGTGCGGAGCTGGGCGTGCTCTTCCTCTACTTCGCCAGCCCGACGGCGGCCGCCAGCTTCGTGATGGCACGCGCGGCGAACGGCAACCATGAGCTGGCCGCCTCGATCATCGTGATCACTACCCTGGCGGCAGCGGTAACCACCAATATCGGCATCTTCCTGCTGCAATGGGGCGGCTGGATGTAGGCGCGACGAGGCGTATTCGCAGGCTGGCGAAGTACGATATACGCGTAGATTTTTGTAAGACATTGCTGAAAGACTCGGTTGCTCCACAAGACGCTCTGAAGTTCATTTCTTCGCTGTACAAGAACAGTTACATTTGGCATCCATTTGCACGATCAAGGATTGTTCATGCATCTCACGCGCCGGACCCTGTGTGCCGCTTCCTGTCTTCCAGCCTGTCTGCTGGCGGCGGTGGTCGCTGCCGAGCCGAGCGCCGAGCTGAACAGCCCGACCGCCGGCTGGCGCTACTCCGGCCTGACCGATGATCCCAGCGTGCCCCGCGTTGCCTATCCGACCCCGCCCATCGACCGTGGCGGTGCGCGCGGTCGCAGCCTGATCGAAGGCCACCTGCGCGAAGTCGCCGGTGTGGACCGCGCCCAGCGCCTGGTGGTCAACGGCAACCCGTTACCCCTCTATACCGATGCCGAAGGCAAGTTCGTCCGCCCCTACAACTTCGGCGCGGGCAGCAACAGCGTCGCGGTCAGCAGCGACCAGGGCAAATCCCTCAAGCGCCTCCAGTTCTACGAGGCCAACAACAGCCGCATTCCGCCGCGCATCCGCCTGGCGCTGGGCTGGAACGATCCCAAGGCCGAACTCGACCTGCATATCGTCACGCCCGACGGCCAACATGCCTTCTGGGCCCACCCGCGCCTGAGCAACGGCGGTGGCCTCGACCCGGACGGCGTCGACGGCCCCGGTCCGGAAATGTTCACCATGGCCGCGCCGCTGCACGGCACCTACCTGGTCTACGTGAACTACTGGGGCAACTACAGCGCCAGCCAGGGTTACAACTTCCAGGAAGGCAACCACGAGCAGGACGTGATCACCGCCGAGATCAACCTGGTGTTCAACGAAAATACCGTCAACGAGAAGCGCGAGACCTTCGTGGTGCCCATGCGCACCATCGGTGATCTGGTGCTGGTGAAGACCTTCAACTACTGAATTCGCCCCTCGCAGGGATGACACGGGACAAGCGATCCATGAGCGACAATACGCCCTCCAGCAGCCAAGACAGCACTCCTACGCCACCGGCAGAACAGGCCCCGCGCCGTGGGCCGCTGATCGCCATCGGCGTGGTCGCTGCCGTGCTGGTCGCCGGCGGCCTGGCCCTGGCCTTCGGCCTGATTCCGGCTTTCCACTCCGCGCCGGTCGGCACCCTGGAAGCACCGGAAAGCCCGGAAGTGGTCCGCGACGTCACGCGCCCCGACGCGCTGATCGAGAGCGCCTCGCTCAGTCAGTTGCCCAAGGCGGTGCTGGAAGTGCCGCTGCTGCGCGACGTGCTCACCGAGGACTTCGTCTTCTACTACGAGAACAACGCCGACCGCCTGGGCCTGACCGGGACGCTGCGGCGCATCGTCTACGAACACGACCTGACCCTGAAGGACAGCGTAATCGAGGAACTGCTCGACCAGCCGGCCCAGGTCGCCCTCTGGCGTGGCGCCGACGGCCGCCTGCGCGACTTCATGGTGGTCCTGCGCCGTGGTGGCCTGGCCAAGATCCTGGAGCCGCTGGCGAAGGTCGCCGCTGACGATACCCAGCTCAGGAAGGTGTCGGAAATCCAGGTGAAGGGGGCTGCCACGCCGGTCTACAGCCTGCGCTACGGTGCCGAGAAGGGCGTGCTGTTCGTTTCCCGCGGCGACCAAATGCTGGTGCTGTCGAATCCGAAGATGCTTTTCCCCGCCGCCAATGAGGGCGGATTGGGCGAGCCGGACGCCGCCACCGCCAAGGACCTGGGCACCCTGCTCGAAGGCGAGCCGCTGTTCGCCAAGGACTTCGCCCTGGAGCCGCGCGGTGAGCTGAAGCAGCGCATCACCCTGGGTGCCAGCGTGCTCGCCATGGGCTACCAGCGCTTCATCCCGACTTTCGCCGGCGTACGTTTCGAGCAGGGCAAGGATGGCTGGCACAGCTACCTGGCGTTGAATGAAGTGGCGCGCCAGCCTGACCTGGACTTCAGCCCCGTGTGGCAGGCCATGCCCATGGGCGCCAGCGCCTGCGTGGCGCTGCCGGTGACGCCGGGCCTGTACGACAGCATGCTGGTGAAGCTGGGCGCCGAGCAGAAGATGGCGGCGTCCTTCTCCGAGCACCTCTCTGGTGCCGCCGGCCTGTGCTGGTACCCGGACTCGCGCCTGCACTCGCCGCTGCTCGCGGTGAAGCTCGACGCACCCGCCGGCCCCGAGCTGGACGAGCAGCTGGGCAAGCTGTTCGGCAGCATGATCGGTGCCTACGAAGCCAATGTGGAGGGCGGCGCCTTCGAGGTGGAGAGTCGCGCCGAGGGCGAAGGCCGTCTGTGGCAGCGCCAGGTCAGCTCGCGCTTCGGTCAGTACCCGGCCAGCGAGGCGGAGAATCCCGACCAGGTCAGTGGCAACGGCTTCTTCCGCGTCAGCCTGCTGCGTGATGGCAACACCCTGCTGTTCTCCATCGACGACAAGCTGCTGGACAAGGCCCGCAACACCCTGGCCAAGCGCTTCCCGCCGCTGGCCGATGTGCTGCCCAAGGACGCCGTGGTGCCCGCGTACCTCGCACCCAAGACGCTGTCCGAACTGCTCCAGCGCGAAACCCTCGACAGCCTGCCGCAGGACATCGAGCCGGTGTTCCGCAACGCCGCCGACACACTGCTCCTGCCGCGGCTGAAGACTCTCGCCGGCAACGGCTCCTACGCCCTGACGCTGCCGGCCGGCAGCGAGCCCAGCGGCGAATGGCAGTGGCTGCCGCTGGACTGGAAGGCGCTGTGATCCGCAAACCCCACATGCTGCTGGCCGGTCTGCTTTTCGCCACGCTGGCGCACGCAACGGAGCCGGCGCTGGATGCGCAGCAGACCCAGGTGTTCCGCGCCTGGTTCGTGCGCATTGCCGAGGAGCAGCTGCGCCGCGGCCCGAACCCGCGCTGGTACCAGCAGGACTGCGCGGGGCTGGTGCGCTTCGCCGCCAACGAAGCGCTGAAGGTGCACGACGCCAAGTGGCTGCGCGCCAACGGCATGTCCAACCGCTACCTGCCGCCGGAGCTGCAGCTCAGCGACGAGCAGCGCAGCCTGGCGCAGACCTGGCAGCAGGGCGGCGGCAAGACCGGCCCCTACGTCAACGCGATCAAACTCATTCAGTACAACAGCCAGTTCGTCGGCCGCGACCTCAACCAGGCGCGCCCGGGCGACCTGATGTTCTTCGACCAGGGCGATGACCAGCATCTGATGATCTGGATGGGCCGCGACATCGCTTATCACACCGGCACTCGTACGGCGACCGACAACGGCATGCGTTCGGTCAGCCTGCAACAACTCATGACATGGAAGGACACCCGATGGATACCCGACGAATCCAATCCCAACTTTATCGGCGTCTATCGCTTGTCCTTCCTGACCCGATGAACGCGCTGCGCGGCGTTGCCGCTGCCCTGGCCTGCGTCGGTCTGTTCGCCGCCGCACCCGTACTCGTGCAGGCGGACGACGAGGTCCCGGCGAGCGGCTACACGCCCATGGCCGGCGAGTCGTTCTTCCTGCTCGCCGACTCGAGCTTCGCCTCCGACGAAGTGGCCAAGGTGCGCCTGGAAGCGCCGGGCCGCGACTACCGCCGTTATCGCATGGAGCCCTACGGCGGCGCGGACATCCGCGTCTACCGCATCGACCAGCCGCTGGACTTCCTCAAGCGCCAGAAGAACCTGCACCGGGTGCTGTCCGAAGGGCAGTTCAAGGGCGAAGGCCTGTCCAACACCCTGGCCTACCTGTGGGACAACTGGTACCGCAAGTCGCGTCGGGTGATGCAGCGGACCTTCTCCTACGAGTCGCGCCAGCAGGTCACCGCCGTGGTGCCCGAGCTGAAGATGGGCAACGCCATCGCCGCGCCGACGCCGTATGACGCGCAGCCGCAGTACGCGCCGATCCCGGGTCTGCCGATGGTCAGCCAGTTCCGCTACCCGCTGTGGGACGCCAAGCCTATCCAGCCGCCGAAGGACGTGACCCTGATGGGCTCCTCCAGCGAGTTCATCAACGTCGCCCCGGGCAACGTCTACGTGCCGCTGGGCAAGCTGAAACCCGGCCTCTATCTGGTCGAGGCGCTGGTCGGCAAATACCGTGCGACCACCGTGGTGTTCGTCTCCAACAGCGTCGCCGTGAGCAAGATCGCCGGCAATGAGCTGCTGGTCTGGACCGCCCGCAAGCATGAAGGCACGCCGGTGGGCGGCGCCAAGGTGCTGTGGACCGACGGTCTGGGCGTGATGAGCAGCGGTAGCAGCGATGCCGATGGCCTG
Source organism: Pseudomonas sp. NY15181 (assembly GCF_048068055.1). Taxonomy (NCBI): domain Bacteria; kingdom Pseudomonadati; phylum Pseudomonadota; class Gammaproteobacteria; order Pseudomonadales; family Pseudomonadaceae; genus Pseudomonas; species Pseudomonas sp. NY15181. The sequence continues at coordinate 98,759 of NZ_JBLUPT010000008.1, forward strand.
CTGCGCCTGCAGCACGTCAGCCCCGAGCGTTCCTTCGTGATCGGCGAGGACGAGGAGGGCGGCGTCTTCGTCTCCGAGAACTTCTATTACGACAGCGAAATCTACGACACCAAGCTCTACGCCTTTACTGATCGCCCGCTGTACCGTCCGGGCGACTGGGTATCGCTGAAGATCGTCGGCCGCGAGTTCAAGAACTCCCGCGAATCGCAGTCGCCGCAGAGCGCGCCGTTGCGCCTGTCGGTGATCGACGCCGCCGGCACCACGCTGCAGACCCTCGACCTCAAGTACGACGCCAAGAGCGGCACCAACGGCCGCTTCCAGCTGCCGGCCAACGCCGTTGCCGGCGGCTACGAGCTGCGCTTCGACTACCGCGATCAGACCTACAGCAGCGCCTTCCGCGTTGCCGAATACATCAAGCCGCACTTCGAGATTTCCCTCGACCTCGCCAAGCCGGACTTCAAGACCGGCGAGCCGGTGAAGGGCAACCTGATCCTGCTCTACCCGGACGGCAAACCGGTGGCCAACGCCCGCCTGGAGCTGAGCCTGCGCGCCCAGCAGCTGTCCATGGTGGACAACGAGCTGCAGTACCTCGGCCAGTTCCCCGTGGAGCTGTCCAGCGCGCAGATCACCACCGATGACCAGGGCCGCGCCGCGCTGGAGCTGCCGGCGGCGGAGAAGCCCAGCCGCTACATGCTCACCGTGTTCGCCAGCGATGGCGCCGCGTACCGGGTGAAGACCAGCAAGGAAATCCTCATCGAGCGCGGCGCCGCGCGTTACCGCGTGAGCGCGCCGCAGCGCTTCAGCGCCGCCGGTGACAAGGTCGAATTCAGCTACGCCGCCGAGCAGCAGACGCAGATCCAGCCGACCGCCTACCGCTGGCTGCGCCTGGAAGACCGCAGCACTGGCGACGGCGCGGTGGCCGACGGCAAGTTCGCCATCACCTTCGACAAGCCCGGCACCTACAGCATCGAGCTGCGCGACAAGGCCGGCCAGTTGCTCGGCGGCACCGGCCACTCGGTCAGCGGCGACGGTGTGAAGGCCGTGCCGGGCACCGTGGAAATCGTCCTCGACAAGGCCGAGTACAAGGCCGGCGAGGAAGCCCTCGCGCTGATCACCTTCCCCGAGCCGGTGGACGACGCGCTGCTGTCGCTGGAGCGTGACAAGGTCGAGGCCACCGCGCTGCTGTCCAAAGGCGGCGACTGGCTGAAGCTGGAGAAGCTCAACCCAACCCAGTACCGTGCGCACATTCCGGTGAAGGCCGAGTTTTCGCCGAACCTGACCTTCTCCGTGCTCTACACCCGCAGCGGTGACTACAGCTTCCAGAACGCCGGGATCAAGGTCGCCGTGCCGCAGGTGGAGATCGCCGTCAGCACCGACAAGGAGCGCTACGAGCCGGGCGAGACGGTTACCGTCAACCTCGACACCGCGTACGCCGGCAAACCCGTCTCCAGCCACCTCACCGTGAGCGTGGTGGACGAGATGATCTACGCGCTGCAACCGGAGATCGCCCCGGGCATCGACCAGTTCTTCTACCACCCGCGCCGCAACAACGTGCGCACCAGTGCCAGCCTGTCGTTCATCAGCTACGACGTCGCGCTGCCGGGCACGCCCAGCGCCCCCGGCCGCGCCAACCGCAGCGAGCGTGGGGTGAAGGTGCTGGAGCGTCCGCGCCGCGAGGAAGTGGACACCGCTGCCTGGGAACCGGAGCTGGTCACCGATGCCAACGGCAAGGCCCAGTTCAAGTTCCGCATGCCGGACTCCCTGACCCGCTGGCGCATTACCGCCCGCGCCATGGATGACGAAGGTCAGGTGGGCCAGAAGAAACAGTTCATCCGTTCCGAGAAGCCGCTGTACCTGAAGTGGAGCGGGCCCAAACGCTTCCGCACCGGCGATGCGCCGGACCTGGGCCTGTTCGTCTTCAACCAGGGCGAACAGGACACCAAGGCCGAACTGCTGATCCGCGCCAACGGCGGGGAGAAAACCCAGGCGCTGGAGCTCAAGCGCGGCGTCAACTACATCGCCCTGCCGCAACAGCCGCTCAGCGATGGCGACTGGAGCGTGGAGCTGCGCCAGGACGGCCAGGTCCGCGACAGCCTCGGCGTGCACTTCAGCCTGGTGGCCGACAGCTGGCAGGTGCTGCAGTCCAAGCCATTGCAGGTGAATGCGCAGAACACTCCGCTGCAGCTGCCGGCGGATGCCCGTGACGTAAGCCTGCGCCTGGACGACAGCGCCCAGGCCCTGCTGCGCGGCAATCTCGATTCGCTGCTCGACTACCCCTGGGGCGGCGTCGAGCAGACCGCCAGCCAGCTGCTGCCGCTGAGCATCGCCTATCCGATGCTGGCGGGTGGCGAGCCGCGCGTGCGCGACCGTCTGCGCCTGATCATGCAGACCAGCCGCCTGCGCCTGGTACAGATGGCCGGCCCGGATGCCTACTTCACCTGGTGGGGCGGCGAAGACAACGATGCCTTCCTCACCGCGTACGCCTACTACGCCGACTGGTACGCCAGCCGTGCGCTGGAAATCCAGCTGCCGCCGGATCACTGGCAGCGCGTACTGGAGCTGTATTCGGCGCGCGCCAGCGCCACGCCGCTGCTGCAGCGCGCGCTGATCCTGGCCTTCGCCCGCGACATGCAACTGCCGGTGCAGACCCTGGTCAGCGGCCTGCTCAGTGACCTTGCGAACGCCGGTAACGGCGAGGCGGCGAAGTCCGTAAACGACTTCGACATCGACGACAGCCTGGTCATGGGCCTGCCGGATTCCGAGCTGGGGCTGGCCGTTGCCCGCGTGCTGACGGCCAGCCTGGCCGAACAGAGCAAGGTCGCGCTGCCGAAAGGTTTCGCCAAGCAGCTGGACGCCGCGCGCCTGAAGGTCAACACCAGCGAACAGCCCTTTGCCCGCGCCGTACAGCTGTACAGCGGCAGCGTGGACGCCAACCGCGCCCGCGAGCTGCTGCTGAGCCTGGCGCCGCAGCAGTCCACCGTCGAACGCGCCCTGGCCCTGGCCTGGATGCAGCGGGCCGTGGCCGCCGCTCCGGCCGCTGAGCTGCCCAAACCAGTGGCCGACTGGAAGGAAAACCAGAGCAAGACCGGCGAGGCCTTCTGGAAGTGGCAGGGCAGTGGCGTTCCGGCGCAGCTCGACCTGACTGCCGCGCCGTCGCGCCCGCTCAATGCCTCCGTCACCTTCCGCAGCGCCGAGGCGCCGGCCAGCCAGTTGCCGGTGACCATCAAGCGCCGCCTGCTGCGCCTGGTGCCGGGCGAAGACGCCTTTGCCTTCAGCGCCGAGGAACTGGGCGACAAGCCGCTGTCCAGCGACGAGCTGTACCTGGACGAGGTGACCCTGACCACCGAGCAGGCGCAAGCCCTGCGCTACGGCATGCTGGAAGTGCCGTTGCCGCCGGGCGCGGACGTCGAGCGCACCACCTGGGGCCTGCAGATCAGCGGCCTGGGCGGCGTCGAGGCGACCAGCCTGGAGCGCGCGCGCAACGAGCCGGGCGACCTGTTCTACGGCGTACCGGTGGACACCCTGGGCGGCGAGCTGCGCTTCCGTCACCTGGTCCGCTTCTCGCAGAAGGGCAATTTCGTGCTGCCGCCGGCGCGCTACCAGCGGCTCTACGCGCCGCAGGAACAGGCACTGGAGCAGCAGCCGGCCCTGGCGAAGATCAAGGTCCAGTAAATGCGTGCGCGTTTCGCCGGGCTGATCCTGCTGTTGCCGCTCTGCGCCTTGGGGGCGCCTGCTCTTGCACAAGAGCAGCCGGCGCAGCTGGCCTGGCGCACCGCGCAGGGCGACGAACTGCTGCGCCTCGGGCCGCAACAGGTGCTCGATCGCCAGCCACTGCCGGCTGACCTGCGTGCACCGCTGGGTAGCCTGTGGAAGTTGTTCGTCTACGCCTGGCTGAACGATACCGGCCAGCAGGAGCCGGCCTACCAGTGCCGTGGCGAGAGCAAGGAAGAGGTCTATTGCTGCACGGCCGGGCAGAGTATCGAACGCGATGCAGCGCTGGTGAAGTCCTGCGGCCTGTACTTCCAGCCGCAGCGCCTGGGCATCGACGGCGCGGTCTGGCAGCAGTACTGGCAGGCACGCCATGCGCCGGCCTGGGTTGCACGACTCGATCATCTGGCGCCGCAGACCGAAGTCCCGGTCGCCGAACTGCTCGATCAACTCCAGCACCTGCCGGCCCAGGAGCAGGCGCAGAAAGTGCTGCTGGATGTCAGCCTTGCCGCCGACGACGGCCGCGCCCCGGCCGCGCTGGGTGGCCGCCTGCGGGTGAAGACCTGGAGCTGGGACGAGGGCGGCGAGCGTGAAGGCGGCTTTGCCGGTTGGCTGGTGGACGGCACGCCGCTGTGGGCGCGTGGGCCGGGCACCAGCAAGACGGTGCTGGCGAAGTACGGCACTGCCATTGGCGCTGCACTGCCGGCGCCTTGGCCCCGCGATCCGGGGCGTTGCGTGGAGGTCAGCCTGTTCACCCGTTATCCGCTGAAAGAGCTCTACGACGCACGTAACCAGCCTGCCGCCGAAGGTCTGCTGGCAGGACCACAGAAGGTCCTTTTCGCTAACGGTGTTCGGCTCGACGTGAACAGCCATGGCGACCTGTTCCTCGAGCGCGGCGCCCAGGGCCCGCGCCTGACCGCACGCCTGTCCCGCGAGGAATACGTCGCCCGCGTGCTCGACCGCGAGGCTTCCGCCACTCCAGCGGAGGCGGCCAAGGCGCTGGCGGTGACCATCCGTACCTACCTGCTGCAGAACGGCGCGCCACGCGGCGACTGCCTGAGCATCGATGACAGCAGCCAGCGCCAGCGCGTCGCGCCGCGCCCGGCCAGCGAAGCCGCACGGGAAGTCGCCGCGTGGACGGCGGACCTGGTGCTGGCGGGTGGCACCGTCACCTATCACTCTGACGAGGCGGGGCAGTCCAAGCTGTCCTGGCGCGATGCCCGGGAGCAGGCCGCCAAGGGCCTGCGCTACGACGCCATCCTCGCCCGCGCCTTCCCGCGCACCAGCCTCAGCCGCTGGAGCAACCCGACCGCCGCTTGCCAACCCCTGCCGGATGCCGAGCGCTGGCTTCAGGCGCAGCGCCGCAGCTGGCGCCCGCGCCTGGAAGGCGAGCCGGGTTACGAAGAGTTGCAGTCCTTCGCCGTGTGCCGCCTGAGCAGCGGCCGACCCTACGTCGATCGCGAACGCCAGCGCATCTTCGTGCGCGGCCTGTACTCCCAGCAGGACCGGCTCGACCTGGCTCATGAATACCTGCACCTGGCTTTCCAGGCGCACCCCAATGGACAAGACGAGGGCTACGTGGAAAGCCTGGCCCGTCGCCTGATACTGGAATGATCGTCATGAAACTCGCCCACGCGCTCCGCCTGTCCCTGCTCGCCAGCCTGATTCCATGGGGTGCGCAGGCTGCCGAATCCTCGATCCATTTCGATACGCCGGTGGGCGGCTGGCGTGCGGGCGACGGCGACAAGGCCGACTTCCGGCAGACGGTGAACTACCCGGCTTCGTCGGTGAGTACCCGCGCGGACCAGGCCGAGACGGCGCGCATCCGTGGCGAAATCCGTTCGCTGCCCAAGGACAACAAGGACCCGGCGCGGCTGGTCGTGAACGGCGTGGCCATGCCGCTGAAGGTCGATGACAACGGCGGTTTCGACCGGCCCTTTGCCTTCCCGGCGGGCACCAACAGCGTGGAGGTGATTTCTCCGGACGGCCAGCAGCGCAAGCACGTGCAGTTCTACCACGGCGGTGGCGGTGGCGAGGTGCCGGCCAAGCTGCGGGTGCTGCTGTCCTGGGATTCGGACAACACCGACCTCGACCTGCACCTGGTGACCCCGGATGGCGGGCACGTCTGGTACGGCAACCGCTCGCTGTCCAACGGCGCGGCTCAGGACGTCGACGTGACCACCGGCTACGGCCCGGAAATCATCGCCAGCCCGACCCCGCTCAAGGGCCAGTACCTGGTCTATGTGAACTACTACGGCGGCGGCTGGAGCGAGGACGACAGCTCCGGCGACGTGAACGCGGCCAAGCCGCTGACCACGGCGCAGGTGACCATCGTCACGGAGGAGGGGACGGTGAACGAGAAGCAGGAGTCCTTCCTGATTCCCATGCGCCAGCCGGGCGAGCTGACGTTGGTGAAGCGATTCAGTTATCCGTAAGGGCCGGAGATTTTCGTAGGGCGTACAACCGTTCGCGGTTGTACGCCGTTTCGCCATGTCTACCGGCGGCTCCGGGGCAGGTTCGGAGCGCCCGAATGCCTCGGTTAAGCGGCGTATAACGTCGAACGTTATACGCCCTACGTTCGAGTCAGGCCTTCTGATCGGCCTGCCACGCGTCGATCACTTCCTGCGCGGCGCGGAAGGCATCGATGGCCGCCGGGACCCCGGCATAGACGGCGCAGTGCAGCAGCGCTTCGCGAATCTCTTCCACCGTGCAGCCGTTGTTCAGCGCACCGCGTACGTGGCCTTTGAGCTCCTGCGGGCACTTGAGCGCGGTCAGGGCGGCCAGAGTGATCAGGCTGCGGGTCTTGCGCGGCAGGCCGTCGCGGTTCCATACGCCGCCCCAGGCGTGTTCGTTGACGAAGTCCTGCAGCGGCTGGGTGAATTCGGTGGCATTGCCCAGGGCGCGGTCGACGAAGGAGTCGCCCATCACTTCGCGGCGAACCTGCTCGCCGGCCTTGCGGTTGTCGGTGCTCATCCCTACTCCTAGTCGAGGCTTTCCAGGCGCACGGGCGCTGTGCCGGTGCGCAACATGTTGAGTTGTTCGGCAGCGGCGCGCGACAGGTCGATGATGCGCCCGCGGCCGAAAGGCCCACGGTCGTTGATCCGCACCACGACGCTACGGCCGTTGTTCAGGTTGGTGACTTTCACCCGGGTGCCGAAGGGCAGGGTGCGATGTGCAGCGGTCAGGGCGTTCAGGTTGAAGCGTTCGCCGCTGGCGGTGCGCTTGCCGTGGTGCGCCTTGCCGTAATAGGAGGCGGTGCCCTCGGCGCGGTAGCCGCGGCCGGAGACGCCCGAGTCGCGGTCGTACGACGTAGTGCTACAGCCGGCCATCAGGGCCAGGCCGGCAAGAAGGAAGAGAGTAGGGAGTGAACGCCACATAAAGGAGCTTCCAGGGGACGATTTACCCGGTGCTGATGGGGTTCCAAGCTGACATGCCTGTCGCAGCACCGAGTTTTCCAATCCGGCCATCCTTGGCCGGTCGTTCGCCGGGCCAACGCGGACGTTGGCACTCTTCTGGAAAGAAGGGGCGGTTACCCTTCGAGCTTCTTCTTCAGCAGTTCGTTCACTTGTGCCGGGTTGGCCTTACCCTTGGCGGCCTTCATGGCCTGGCCGACGAAGAAGCCGAACATCTTGCCGCGCTTGGCTTCGTCGCTGGCGCGGTACTGTTCGACCTGCTCGGCGTTGGCTGCCAGCATGTCGTCCAGCAGCTTCTCGACGGCGCCGGAGTCGGTGTTCTGCACCAGGTCCTTGGCCTTGATGATCTCGTCGGGCGAGCCTTCACCTTCAGCCATGGCGGCGAACACGGTCTTCGCGGCCTTGCCGTTGATGGTGCCGTCCTTCAGGCGCAGGATCATCTCGCCCAGGTGCTGGGCGGAAACCGGCGACTGCTCGATTTCCAGGCCGTCCTTGTTCAGCAGACTGGACAGTTCGCCCATGACCCAGTTGGCGGCGAGCTTGGCGTCGCCACAGGTGGTCTGGACCTTTTCGAAGTAGTCGGCCATCTCGCGGCTGGCGGACAGCACGCTGGCGTCGTAGGCGGACAGGCCGTACTGGCTCTCGAAGCGCTCGCGCTTCTGGTCCGGCAGTTCCGGCAGCTGGGTGCGCAGTTCATCGAGGAAGCTGCGCTCGATCACCACCGGCAGCAGGTCCGGGCAGGGGAAGTAGCGGTAGTCGTTGGCTTCTTCCTTGCTGCGCATGGAGCGCGTTTCGTCCTTGTTCGGGTCGTACAGGCGGGTTTCCTGGACGACCTTGCCGCCGTCCTCGATCAGGTCGATCTGGCGCTGCACTTCGTGGTTGATCGCCTTCTCGATGAAGCGGAAGGAGTTCACGTTCTTGATCTCGGCACGGGTGCCGAACTCGGCCTGGCCCTTCGGGCGCACCGAGACGTTGCAGTCGCAACGCAGCGAGCCTTCGGCCATGTTGCCGTCGCAGATGCCCAGGTAGCGCACCAGCGCGTGGATGGCCTTGACGTAGGCCACGGCTTCCTTGGCGCTGCGGATGTCCGGCTCGGAGACGATCTCCAGCAGTGGCGTGCCCGCGCGGTTCAGGTCGATGCCGCTCATGCCGTGGAAGTCTTCGTGCAGGCTCTTGCCGGCGTCCTCTTCCAGGTGCGCACGGGTGATGCCGACGCGCTTGACGGTGCCGTCTTCCAGGGTGATGTCCAAGAACCCCTTGCCGACGATGGGATGGTCCATCTGGCTGGTCTGGTAGCCCTTGGGCAGGTCCGGGTAGAAGTAGTTCTTCCGGGCAAAGACGTTGCGCTCGGCGATTTCGGCGTTGATCGCCAGGCCGAACTGGCAGGCCATACGCACGGCTTCCTGGTTCAGCACCGGCAGAGTCCCGGGCATGGCCAGGTCGATCAGGCTGGCCTGGGTGTTCGGCTCGGCGCCGAAGGTGGTGGCGCTACCGGAGAAGATCTTCGATTGGGTGGAGAGCTGTGCGTGGATTTCCAGCCCGATTACTGTTTCCCATTGCATATCGTAATCCTTCCTCAGAACCCGGCCGGTGCTTGTTTGTGCCAGTCGCTGACCAGTTGGTACTGGTGCGCGACGTTGAGCAGGCGGCCTTCCTGGAAGTACGGCGCGAGCAGCTGGACACCCACCGGCAGGCCGTCGACGAAGCCGGCGGGCATGGACAGGCCCGGAATGCCGGCGAGGTTGGCGGTGATGGTGTAGATGTCTTCCAGGTACTGGGCGACCGGGTCGTTGTTCTTCTCGCCCAGTTTCCAGGCCGGGTTCGGCGTGGTCGGGCCGAGGATCACGTCGACTTCGGCGAAGGCGCTGACGAAATCGTTCTTGATCAGGCGACGAATTTTCTGAGCCTTCAGGTAGTAAGCGTCGTAGTAGCCTGCGGAAAGCGCGTAGGTGCCGACCATGATGCGGCGCTTCACTTCAGCGCCGAAACCTTCGGCGCGGGAGCGCTTGTACAGGTCCTGCAGGTCCTTCGGGTCCTCGCAGCGGTAGCCGTAGCGAACGCCGTCGAAGCGCGACAGGTTGGAGCTGGCTTCTGCGGGCGCGATCACATAATAGGCAGGGATCGCGTGCTGCATGTTCGGCAGGGAGATCTCCTTGACCACCGCGCCGAGCTGCTTGAGCTGCTCGACCACCTTCATCACCGCGTCGGCGATGCGGCTGTCCAGGCCGGCGCCGAAGTACTCCTTCGGCAGGCCGATGCGCAGGCCGGTCAGCGGCTTGGCCAGGGCAGCCAGGTAGTCGTCCACCGGCTGGTCGACGCTGGTGGAGTCCTTCGGATCGAAGCCGGCCATGGCGCCGAGCATCAGCGCGCAGTCCTCGGCGGTGCGGGCCAGCGGGCCGCCCTGGTCGAGGCTGGAGGCGTAGGCGATCATGCCCCAGCGCGATACACGACCGTAGGTCGGCTTGATGCCGGTGAGGTTGGTCAGCGCGGCCGGCTGGCGGATCGAGCCGCCGGTGTCGGTGCCGGTGGCGGCCGGGATCAGGCGCGCGGCCACGGCGGCGGCGGAGCCACCGGAGGAACCGCCCGGTACGCGGGAGGTGTCCCAGGGGTTCTTCACCGGGCCGTAGTGGCTGGATTCGTTGGCCGAGCCCATGGCGAACTCGTCCATGTTCAGCTTGCCTAGGCTCACGGTGCCGGCATTGGCCAGGCGCTCGACGACGGTGGCGTCGTAGGGCGAGACGAAGGCGTCGAGGATCTTCGAGCCGCAGCTGGTGCGCACGCCCTGGGTGCAGAACAGGTCCTTGTGGGCGATCGGCGCGCCGAGCAGGGCACCGGCCTCGCCTTTGGCGCGCCGCTCGTCGGCCGCCTTGGCCTGGGCCAGGGCGCTTTCGGGGGTGACGGTGATGAAGCTGTTCAGCTGCGGGTCGAGCTGCTGGATGCGCGCGAGCAGGGCAGTGGCCAGTTCCTGGGCGGAGAATTGCTTGTCGGCGAGTCCGCGAGCGACTTCGGCGAGGGTCAATTGATGCAGCATATGTCCGTGTCCTTAGCGCTTACTCGATGACTTTCGGGACGAGGTAAAGGCCGTCTTCCACGGCCGGCGCGATGGCCTGGTAGGCGTCGCGGCGGTTCTCCTCGGTGACTGCGTCGGCGCGCAGGCGCTGCGTGGCTTCCAGCGGGTGGGCCAGGGGCTCCACGCCGTCGGTGTCTACCGCCTGCATGGCGTCGATCAGGCCGAGGATGTTGTTCAGGGTGTCGGTGGTACGCGAAATGTCGGCTTCCTCCAGGCCCAGGCGGGCGAGGTGGGCGATCTTTTCCACGTCGGAGCGTTCAAGCGCCATCGGGGTCTCCAGCTAGAGCGGCCCGGTTCGAACTGGACCTGGCCGGAAGGAATTTGAGGGGCAGGGAACAGAACCCGCGGCAGACGGTCGAAGGCCGCTGGGACGGGCCTGCAGGTCCGAAAAACGAGGAATCTAGCATAAATTGCCGCCTTGCCCAAAAACCCCGTCATTGTTAGAGTTTGCCGCACTTTTTTACCCGCGCATTTTTCACCCACGCTCCACCTACGGGTTTCTTTCCAATGTTCAAAAAACTGCGTGGCATGTTTTCCAGTGATCTGTCGATCGACCTGGGCACTGCCAATACCCTTATTTATGTGCGCGAGCGCGGCATCGTCCTGAACGAACCGTCCGTGGTCGCCATTCGTAGCCACGGCAGCCAGAAGAGCGTGGTAGCGGTCGGTACCGAAGCCAAGCGCATGCTCGGCCGTACCCCGGGCAACATTGCCGCCATTCGTCCGATGAAGGACGGCGTGATCGCCGACTTCAGCGTCTGCGAGAAGATGCTGCAGTACTTCATCAACAAGGTTCACGAGAACAGCTTCCTGCAGCCCAGCCCGCGCGTGCTGATCTGCGTGCCGTGCAAGTCCACCCAGGTGGAGCGCCGCGCCATCCGTGAATCGGCCTTGGGCGCCGGTGCACGCGAGGTGTACCTGATCGAAGAACCGATGGCCGCGGCCATCGGCGCCGGCCTGCCGGTGGAAGAGGCCCGTGGTTCCATGGTCGTCGACATCGGCGGCGGCACCACCGAGATCGCCCTGATCTCCCTCAACGGCGTGGTCTATGCCGAATCCGTCCGTGTCGGCGGCGACCGCTTCGACGAAGCCATCGTCACCTACGTGCGCCGCAACTACGGCAGCCTGATCGGCGAATCCACCGCCGAGCGCATCAAGCAGGAAATCGGCACCGCCTTCCCGGGCGGCGAAGTCCGCGAAGTGGACGTCCGTGGCCGCAACCTGGCCGAAGGCGTACCGCGCAGCTTCACCCTGAACTCCAACGAAGTGCTCGAAGCGCTGCAGGAATCCCTGGCGACCATCGTCCAGGCGGTCAAGAGCGCGCTGGAGCAGTCCCCGCCGGAACTGGCTTCCGACATCGCCGAGCGCGGCCTGGTGCTGACCGGTGGTGGCGCGCTGCTGCGCGACCTGGACAAGCTGCTGGCCCAGGAAACCGGCCTGCCGGTTATCGTCGCCGAAGACCCGCTGACCTGCGTCGCCCGTGGCGGCGGCAAGGCGCTGGAAATGATGGACCGTCATTCGATGGACCTGCTTTCCACCGAATAAGGTGGGGAGTCCTGTAGCGGTCGGTTGACGTTTCGCCCAAGCGGGTGAAACTTCAACCGACCTTGCACAGCTAGGAGCCGGTCATCAAACCGATATTCTCCAAAGGGCCCTCGCTGGGCGCGCGCCTACTGGTGCTCGTCGTCCTGTCGGTCGCCTTGATGGTGGTCGATGCCCGCTTCGATTATCTGAAACCGGTACGCAGCCAGATGGGCCTCGTGCTGAGTCCCTTCTATGGCATCGCCGACTTCCCTGTTCGTGCCTGGGAAGGCGTGCGCGACCAGTTCACCAGCCGCAGCGAATTGCTGGCCGAGAACGAGCGCCTGAAGGCCGAGCAGCTGCTGATGCAGCGCCGCCTGCAGAAGCTAGCCACCCTCACCGAACAGAACGTGCGCCTGCGCGAGCTGCTCAACTCTTCCGCCCTGGTCGACGACAAGGTGCTGGTGGGCGAGCTGATCGGCGTCGACCCGAACCCCTTCACCCAGCGCATCCTGATCGACAAGGGCGAGAAGGACGGCGTGTTCCAGGGCCAGCCGGTGCTCGACGCCAGCGGTCTGATGGGCCAGGTGGTCGAGGTGATGCCTTACACCGCGCGCGTGCTGCTGCTGACCGATACCACCCACAGCATTCCGGTGCAGGTGAACCGCAATGGCCTGCGCGCCATCGCCGTGGGCACTGGCAACCCGGAGCGCCTGGAGCTGCGCTACGTCGCCGATACGGCTGACATCAAGGAAGGCGACCTGCTGGTCAGTTCCGGTCTTGGCCAGCGCTTCCCGGCTGGCTACCCGGTGGCCACCGTCAAGGAAGTGCTCCACGACACTGGCGGGCCCTTTGCCACCATCCGTGCCGTACCTACCGCCAAGATGAACCGCAGCCGTTACGTGCTGCTGGTGTTCACCGACAGCCGTACGCCCGAACAGCGCGCCACCGATGCCGCCGAAGCCCAGGCCGAGGCCGACCGCAAGGCCGCCGAGTCCGCAGCACTTGCCCAGCCGGGAGCCGCCGCTCCGGCGCAGGATGCTGCTCATCCTGTCGCTCCGGCGGCCACAGCCGCCCAGCCGGTACATCCGGCGGGTACTAATGGCACTGCGCCGGCAGCCCCGGTTGCGGCTCACCCCGAAGCAAGGAATCGCCGCTGATGGCCACCCAAGGCTCGCGAAACGGCTGGGCGATCTGGCTCAGCCTGCTCCTGGCGCTGCTGCTCTCGGTCGCGCCCATGCCCAGCTTCATGGAAATCGGCCGCCCGCTCTGGCTGGCGATGTTCCTGACCTACTGGGTGCTCTACCTGCCGCACAAGGTCGGCATGTTCAGCGCCTGGGTGCTGGGGCTCGCCGAAGACGTGCTGTACGGCACGCTGCTGGGACAGAACGCGCTGATCCTCAGCCTGATCATTTTCCTGGTGCTGTCGCTGCACCAGCGTCTGCGGATGTTCCCCATCTGGCAGCAATGCCTGGTGCTGCTGGTGGTGTTCGGCCTGGCGCAACTGGTCCAGCTATGGATCAGCGCACTGACCGGCAATCGTCCGCCGACCCTGGTGTTCCTGCTGCCGGCGCTGGTCAGTGGCCTGCTCTGGCCGTGGGTCTATACGCTGCTCCGGGCCCTGCGCCTGCGCCTGAACATCAACTGAGGCCCCGCTGCGGGGCGTTTCGTCGGGGCTGGCGCCAGTCGCGCCGGCCCGGCTTCGGGAGTCTCTGATGTCCCAGTTGTACCTCGCTTCCAGCTCGCCGCGCCGCCGTGAGCTGCTGACCCAGATCGGCCTGCCGTTCCATATCGTGCCCGCTTCCATCGACGAGACGCCGCAAGCCGGCGAGTCCGCCCTTGCCTATGTCGAGCGCCTGGCGCGGGAGAAGGCGTTGGCGGGGCTGCATTTCCTGGCTCAGCGGGCCGACGTCTGCGTGCTGGGGGCTGACACTGCCGTCGTGCTCGACGGGCGCATCCTCGGCAAGCCGGCCGATCGCGCCGAGGCGCTGGCCATGCTGCAGGCGCTGTCCGGCCGCGAGCACGAGGTGCTGACCGCGGTGGCCGTGGCCAACCGGGACCGCTGCGAGGCGAAGGTGGTGGGCAGCCGCGTGACTTTCCGTAGCGTTACGATGGAAGAGGCCGAGCGCTACTGGGACACTGGCGAGCCGCATGACAAGGCCGGTGGCTATGCTATCCAGGGGCTCGCGGCGGTCTTCGTCAGCCGCGTGGAGGGCAGCTACAGCGCCGTGGTCGGCCTGCCCCTGTGCGAAACTGCGGCATTGCTGGCTGACTTCTCCATCCCTTGCTGGCAGTCTTGATCACGAAGTAGCGCTGCACGACTCCGGGCGCGATAAGGAAGGGCGCATGAGCGAAGAGATCCTGATCAATATCACGCCGATGGAATCGCGCGTGGCGGTGGTGGAGAACGGCGTCCTGCAGGAGGTCCATGTCGAGCGCACGCTGCGCCGCGGGATCGTCGGCAACATCTACAAGGGCAAGGTCGTGCGCGTGCTGCCGGGCATGCAGGCGGCCTTCGTCGACATCGGCCTCGAGCGCGCGGCCTTCATTCACGCGGCGGAGATCTCCACCCGCGAAGGCAGCGCCGTGGAGAGCATCAGCGCGCTGGTTCACGAGGGCCAGAGCCTGGTGGTGCAGGTCACCAAGGACCCCATCGGTACCAAGGGCGCACGCCTGACCACACACCTGTCGATCCCGTCGCGTTACCTGGTCTACATGCCGCGTACCAGCCATGTCGGCATTTCCCTGAAGATCGAGGACGAAGTTGAGCGCGAACGCCTCAAGCAGGTGGTGGCCAAGTGCGTCGCGGCCGAAGGCATCGTCGAACAGGGCGGTTTCATCCTGCGCACCGCCGCCGAGGGCGCGGGGGAGGACGAAATCCTTGCCGATATCCGCTACCTGCGCCGCTTGTGGGACCAGATCGCCGCACAGATCCAGACCGTCGGTGCGCCGACCCTGATCTACGAGGACCTGTCCCTGGCCCTGCGCACCCTGCGCGACCTGGTCAATCCGCGAATCGAGAAGATCCGCGTCGATTCCCGGGAGAACTTTCAGAAAATCACGCAGTTCGTCGAAGAACTGATGCCGGAAATCGCTGACCGCCTGGAGCACTACCCCGGCGAGCGGCCGATCTTCGACCTCTACGGGGTCGAGGACGAGGTGCAGAAGGCGCTGGAGCGCAAGGTGCTGCTCAAGTCCGGCGGCTACCTGATCATCGACCCGACCGAGGCGATGACCACCATCGATGTGAACACCGGTGCCTTCGTCGGCCATCGCAACCTCGAAGAAACCATCTTCAAGACCAATCTCGAGGCGGCCACCGCCATCGCCCGCCAGCTGCGCCTGCGCAACCTGGGCGGGATCATCATCATCGACTTCATCGACATGGAAGACGAGGAGCACCGCCGCCAGGTCCTGCGGACCCTGGAGAAGCAGCTCGAACGCGACCATGCCAAGACCAACATCATCGGCATCACCGAGCTGGGCCTGGTGCAGATGACCCGCAAGCGTACCCGTGAAAGCCTGGTGCAGGTGCTCTGCGAGCCCTGCCCGAGCTGCCAGGGGCGCGGCATGCTGAAGACCGCCGAAACCATCTGCTACGAGATCTTCCGCGAAATCCTTCGCGAGGCCCGCGCGTACCAGGCCGATTCCTACCTGGTGCTGGCCAACCAGAAGGTGGTCGATCGCCTGCTCGACGAGGAGTCGGGCAACGTCGCCGATCTGGAAGTCTTCATCGGCCGCACCATCAAGTTCCAGGTAGAGGCCATGTACTCTCAGGAACAGTACGACGTTGTCCTGCTTTGAGAGGCAGGTCCCAACGTTTCAGAATGCCGCTCTGGAACGGGCGGTTGCGGAGCTTTCGTTGACGCACACTGTCAGACGGGGTTCGCTACTGCATGGCTGGGAGCCAGCACGATGACCGTTTTACCTTCTGCCAAGAGCGCCTGACCGGATGGGGCGCCTGTTCACTGCGTCACTGCGCGTGTTCCTGGGTCTGCTGGCCCTGGGGCTGGTTCTGCTCGCGCTTTACGTCAGCCTGGGGCGGCAACTGGTGCCGCTGGTGGCCGAGTACCGTGACGATCTGGCGCAGAAGGCCAGTGCACAGCTCGGCCTGCCGGTAACCATCGGTGGGCTCGAAGGCCACTGGCAGGACTTCGGTCCGGTCATCGTGGTCCGCGATATCCAGTTGGGCGCTGGCAACGATGCGCTGCGCCTGGAGCGCGTGCACCTGACGCCGGACCTCTTCGGCAGCCTGATGGCGCGCCAGCCGCGCGTCGAAAGCCTGGAGCTGGAGGGCTTGCAGCTCACCCTGCGGGAAGACGAGCAGGGCCAGTGGCATGCCGAGGGGTTGCCCAGCCACGGCGACACCGACCCGCGCAAGCTGATCGACCTGTTGCTGGCGCCGCGTCGCCTGTCACTGATGGACAGCCAACTGACGCTGCTGCCGCAAGGCGCGCAGCCCTTGTCGCTGAGTTATGTCGGTATGACCCTGCATAGCGGCAGCAGTCAGCATCTCGACGCGCGCCTGACGCTGCCGGGCGGCGAGCCGGTCGCGGCCCGTCTGGACGCTCGCCTGAATCGCGACGATTGGCGGCAGAGCACGGCGCAGGCCTACCTGAGTCTGCCGCAGACGAATTGGTCGAAGTGGCTGCCCGAGCGCCTGACTGGTGCCTGGAAGCTCTCCGAGTTCAAGGCCGGCGGCGAGTTCTGGGCAACCCTCGAGAAGGGCGTGCCGGTGTCGGGCGTCGCGCGCCTCAATGCGCCGTCGATCAAGGCTCGGCTGGGCGAGCAGAAGCCGGTCAGTGTGAGTGACCTGGGCCTGAGCCTGTATTTCCAGCGCAATGGCGAGGACTTCGACGTGCGCGTCGCTGACCTTGCGGCCAACCTGGGCGATACCCGCTGGGGCGAGGTGGAACTGTCGCTGACGCGGCGGATGAAGGGCGAGGAGCACTGGCAACTGCAGGCCGATCGCCTTGAGCTGACCCCGCTGGGTCCGATGATCACCGCCCTGGCGCCTCTGCCGGATGCCGCCATCACCTGGCTGCAGGGCCTGAAGCCGCGTGGCGTGCTGCACAACGTCAATTTCGACTACTGGCCGCAGCGGACCGGCGCCGAGCGCGTGGCCTACGCCGCCAACCTGGAAAAGGTCGGCGTCAGCGCTTTCCATGACGTGCCTGCGGTTGCCAACGTTGACGGTACATTCAGCGGGAATCTCGAAGGCGGCCAGCTGGATGCCAATGCCCAGGACTTCATGCTGCACCTGGCGACCCTGTTCCCCGAACCCTGGCATTACCGTACCGCCCATGCCCGGCTGTTCTTCCAGCTGAACGACGAGGCCTTCACCCTCGGCAGCCATCTGATGAAGGTCGAGGGCGAGGAGGGCACCCTTGCCGGCGACATGCTGATCCGCCTGATGCGCGATCCGGCGCTGGAAGACTACATGGACCTGCGCGTCGGCATGAGCAATGGCGATGCGCGCTTCACCAGCAAGTATCTGCCCACGGTCATCCCGCAGATGAGCAAGGACCTCGCCGCCTGGCTCAAGGGCTCGATCAAGAGTGGACGCATCGAGCAGGGCTACTTCCTCTGGCAGGGCTCGCTGCAGAAGGGCGCGGCGCCCGAAGCACATGCGATGAGCCTGTATTTCAAGGTCCACGACGGCGTGCTCGACTACCAGCCGGGTTGGCCGGGGCTGAGCAAGGCCGAGGGCGAAGTGCGGGTGGAGGACAGCGGCGTGAGCATCACCGCGCGTTCCGGCCAGATCCTGCAAAGTCAGGTGCGCGACGTGTCGGTAGAGATTCCCCACGTACCGAGCGGCGAGGTTTCCCACCTGTACGTCGACGGCGATATCGACAGCAGCCTCGGCGACGGCCTGAAGATCCTCCAGGACTCGCCCATCGGCGCTCAGCACACCTTCGAGGGCTGGACCGGCGACGGCAAGCTGGCCGGCCACCTCAAGCTGGATATCCCACTGGCCAAGGAACAGGCCCGGCAGGCGCGGGTCATTGTCGACTTCGCCGCCGACTCCGCGCGGTTGAAGATCGCCAAGCCCGAGCTCAATCTCGAGCAGCTCAAGGGCAAGTTCCGCTACGACACCGACACTGGCTTGAGCGCGCAGAATGTCTCGGCTCAGGCCCTGGGAACCCGGATCACCGGCAGCATCCGCGCTGAAGGGCGCAATGGCGATCCGCGCACCCGGGTACTGGTGGGTGGGCAGGTGCCGGTGAAGGCGCTGCTGGACTGGGGCAAGGTGCAAAAGCAGTTGCCAGTCGACGGCCGCGTGCCGTTCCAGCTCAATCTCCTGCTGGCGGGCAAGGACAGCCTGTTGCAGGTCGCCTCCAATCTGCAGGGGGTGGCCATCGACCTGCCGGCGCCGTTGGGCAAGTCGGCCGCCGAGACCCGCGAAAGCGAGTGGCGCATGACCCTCGACGGCGCCGAGCGACGTTACTGGGCGACCTACGGTGACCGCGCCAGCCTGGCCTATGCCGCGCCGGCGGACAAGCCGCTCGCCGGACGGGGCGTATTGCGCCTGGGCGGCGATCCGGCGGTACTGCCGAACTGGAATGGCGTGCAGGTGCGCGGCCGCATCGATGAAGTGGATGCCGATGCCTGGCAGGCAGTCGCCAGGAAGTACGCCAACACCGGAGTCGAAGGAGCATCCGGCCTGCTGCGCGGCGCTGATCTGCAGATCGGGCGCTTCAAGGGCTTCGGCCAGAGCCTGGATAATCTCGGTGTTGATCTTTCGCGGGCCGATAGCAGCTGGCAGCTGGGGCTGGCCAGCTCGCTGGTGTCCGGCAAGATCATCCTGCCCGATGGCGGTAGCCGGCCGATCCAGGTCCAGCTCGATCGCATCGATCTGCCCAAGGGCGAGGCCATCGACTCGCCCGGTGCGGTGGAAGCACCCGATCCCATGGCCAACATTGACCCACGCTCGCTGCCGGCGATGGACGTATCGATCCGCCAGGTCAGCAAGGCCGGCAAGCCGGTCGGCGCCTGGAGCTTCAACCTGCGGCCGACGCCCACCGGCACCAGTTTCAACAATGTGGCGCTCGACCTGCGCGGCCTGGCGCTCAAGGGCACGCTGCGCTGGGACGGCGCGGCCGGTTCATCGCGCAGCAGCTTCGATGGGCGCCTGGATGGCAAGAACCTCGCCGATGTGCTCAAGGCCTGGGACTTTGCACCCAGCGTCACCAGCGAGCGCTTCCGCGTCGACATCAACGGCAACTGGCCGGGATCGCCGGCAGCGCTGAATCTGCGGCGCTTCGGCGGCAGCATCGATGCCAGCCTGCGCAAGGGCCAGTTCGTCGAAGTGGAGGGCGGTGCCAACGCCCTGCGGGTGTTCGGCCTGCTCAACTTCAACGCCATCAACCGTCGCCTGCGCCTGGACTTCTCCGACCTGCTGGGCAAGGGCCTGAGCTATGACCGGGTGAAGGGCGTGCTCACGGCCACCGATGGCGTCTACTTCACCCGCGAGCCGCTGCGCCTGGACGGTCCGTCGAGCAACCTGGAGTTGAACGGTACGCTGGACCTGGCCCACGACCAGATCGACGCCAAGTTGCTGGTGACCTTGCCGGTGACCAACAACCTGCCGTTGGCGGCCCTGATCGTCGGTGCTCCCGCCGTGGGCGGCGCGCTGTTCGTGGTGGACAAGCTGCTGGGCGACAAGGTATCGCGCTTCGCCAGTGTGCAGTACAGCGTGAAAGGTCCGTGGCAGAGTCCTGCCATCACCTTCGAGAAGCCCTTCGAAAAACCTCACTGAGCAGAGTGCCTGGGCTTCGGTTAGCATGAACCCAGTACTCAGCCGGAGCTCACAATGTCCATCGCTGTCATCCAGATGGTCAGCCAGGACGACGTCCTGGCCAATCTCGCCGCCGCTCGTCGCCTGCTCGAACAGGCCGCCCGTGATGGCGCGCGCCTTGCCGTCCTGCCGGAAAACTTCGCCGCCATGGGCCGTCGCGATCTCGCCGATCTCGGCCGCGCCGAGGCGCAAGGGCATGGCCCGATCCTGCCCTGGTTGAAAAGCACCGCCCGCGACCTCAGGTTGTGGATAGTCGGCGGAACCCTGCCGTTGCCGCCGGCCGGCCAGCCGGAGGCCAAGGCCAACGCCTGTTCGCTGCTGATCGACGACCAGGGCGAGGTAGTGGCGCGCTACGACAAGTTGCATCTGTTCGACGTGGACGTCGCCGACGCCCGTGGCCGCTATCGCGAGTCGGATGACTACGCCTTCGGCCAGCGTGTGGTGGTGGCCGACACGCCGGTCGGGCGCCTGGGACTGACGGTCTGCTACGACCTGCGCTTTCCCGAGCTCTACACCGCGCTGCGCGAGGCCGGCGCGGAACTGATCAGCGCACCGGCGGCCTTCACCGCGGTGACCGGCGCGGCGCACTGGGAAGTGCTGATCCGCGCCCGCGCCATCGAAACCCAGTGCTACCTGCTGGCGGCCGGACAGGGCGGCACCCACCCCAAAGGTCGGGAAACCTGGGGACAATCGGCGATTGTCGATCCCTGGGGGCGTATCCTGGCCGAACAGGCCAAGGGCGAGGCCGTGCTGCTGGCCGAGCGCGACAGCGAGGAACAGGCGGCGGTCCGGCAGCGTATGCCGATTGCCCGGCACAGACGATTTTTCCCGCCGGTCGAACCGCGACCGGCGCGTACGGAGTAGATATGAGCGAACTGTTGTCATCCGTCAGTCAGCACCTGCTGGCCCCAGGTGGTCTGGACATCGAGCGGCTGTCGCCGGTGCTGCATGAACTCAGTGGCCCGGGCATCGATGCGGCCGACCTGTACTTCCAGAGCCAGGTTTCCGAGTCCTGGATGCTCGAAGACGGCATCGTCAAGGAAGGCAGCTTCCACATGGACCAGGGCGTCGGTGTGCGTGCACAGTCCGGCGAGAAGACCGGCTTCGCCTACAGCAACGCGATCACCCACGAAGCGCTGATCCAGGCCGCCCGCGCCGCACGCTCGATTTCCCGCTCCGGGCAGAACGGCAAGGTGCAGGCGTTCAGCGCCGTGGTGCCGCAGCGCCTGTATGCCGGCGAGAATCCGCTGGACGTGCTCAGCCGCGCGGAAAAGGTGGAGCTGCTGCAGAAGATCGACGTCGCCACCCGTGCCCTCGATCCGCGCATCCAGCAGGTTACCGTCAGCCTCGCCGGCGTCTGGGACCAGGTGCTGGTCGCCGCGGCGGACGGCTCGCTGGCGGCGGACATCCGTCCGCTGGTGCGCTTCAACGTCAGCGTCATCGTTGAACAGAACGGCCGTCGCGAGCGCGGCGGTCACGGCGGCGGCGGTCGCACCGATTACAGATACTTCCTCCAGGAAGACCGCGCCATGAGCTACGCCCGCGAGGCGCTGCGTCAGGCCCTGGTCAACCTCGAGGCGGTGTCTGCGCCAGCCGGCAGCCTGCCGGTGGTGATGGGCGCCGGTTGGTCGGGCGTACTGCTGCACGAGGCGGTGGGCCACGGCCTGGAAGGCGACTTCAACCGCAAGGGCAGCTCGGCCTACAGCGGCCGCATGGGCGAGAAGGTCGCTTCCAGCCTGTGCACCATTGTGGACGACGGCACCCTGGCCGGGCGTCGTGGCTCGCTGTCGGTGGATGACGAGGGTACGCCGACCCACTGCAACGTGCTGATCGAGAACGGCATCCTCAAGAGCTACATGCAGGACAAGCTCAATGCCCGCCTGATGGGCGTGGCGCGCACCGGCAACGGTCGCCGCGAGTCCTATGCGCACCTGCCGATGCCGCGCATGACCAACACCTACATGCTGGCCGGGCAGAGCGAGCCGGAAGAGATCATCGCCAGCGTCGAGCGCGGCATCTACTGCGCCAACCTCGGCGGCGGCCAGGTGGACATCACCAGCGGCAAGTTCGTCTTCGCCACCAGCGAGGCCTACCTGATCGAGAACGGCAAGATCACCCGCCCGGTGAAGGGCGCGACCCTGATCGGCAATGGTCCGGAAGTGATGAGCCGGGTGTCCATGGTCGGTAACGACCTGGCGCTGGACAGCGGCGTGGGCACCTGCGGCAAGGACGGCCAGTCCGTGCCGGTCGGTGTCGGTCAGCCGACCCTGAAGATCGACGCGATCACCGTCGGCGGCACGGGCGCCTGAGGCCGTTGCCGGTGGCGCTGGGAGGGAGGAGCGCGGCCGCTCAGCGCAGGCCGCGTTTGATCTCGTCCAGTTCGCGGATGTACTTGAAGATCTTCCGCGCCGCTGCCGGAGGCTTGTTGTGAGCGGCCTCGTGCTGGGCGTGGCGGATCAGTTGGAGCAGGTGCTGGCGGTCGCTTTCCGGGTATTCGCCGAAGAACGCGGACAGCGCCGCGTCGCCGCCGCTGATCAGGTGGTCGCGCCAGCGCTCCAGGGCGTGGAAGCGTTCGTTGTACTGGCGGGTGGAGCTGTCTACCTGATCCAGCACGGCGACGATGGCGTCGATGTCCTGGTCGCGCATCAGCTTGCCAATGAACTGCCGGTGGCGCTTCTTGGCGGCATTGGCCTTGTGCTTGGGTGCTTCGTCCAGTGCGCGGCGCAGCGGATCGGTGAGCGGCATGCGGTCCAGCAGGTCGGGCTTGAGCGTCGTCAGGCGCTCGCCGAGGTCCTGCAGGGCATGCAGCTCGCGTTTGACTTGCGACTTGCTCTTCTCGTCGAAGAGGGAGTCGTCATCGTGAATTTCAGCCATGGCGGGGGTCTCGTTGAAAACGCCGCCATGATAACGAGTCGAGGGCCGCTTGTCCGGCCCGAGCAGGCCGCCGAAGCCCAATAGGGTGTAGCGGCTGGCATATGAACAGGAGAGGCACGTAATGAGCGAACACAACCCGGCGGTCAGCCCGGACGTCCTTCCCGAGCTGCGCGAGCAGGTCGAGCGGATCATCGCCGAGGCTTCCCGGCAGGGCGCCAGCGCCTGCGAGGTGGCGGTTTCGGTGGAGCAGGGATTGTCCACTTCGGTACGCCAGGGCGAGGTGGAAACCGTCGAGTTCAACCGCGATCAGGGGTTTGGCATCACCCTGTACGTGGGCCAGCGCAAGGGTTCGGCCAGTACCTCGGCCACCGGTGCCGACGCCATTCGCGAAACCGTGGCGGCGGCGCTGGCCATCGCCAGGCACGCCTCCGAGGACGATTGCGCCGGGCTCGCCGATCCGGCGCTGATGGCCCGGGATCTGCCGGACCTGGATCTCTATCATGCCTGGTCGATCACCCCGGACCAGGCGGTGGAGCGCGCGCTGGCCTGCGAGGCGGCAGCGTTCGCCGCGGATGCGCGGGTGACCAAGGCCGACGGCACCACGGTGAACACTCACCAGGGCTGCCGGGTCTACGGCAACAGCCATGGCTTCATCGGCGGCTACGCCAGCACCCGGCACAGCCTGAGCTGCGTGATGATCGCCGAAGGCCAGGGCCAGATGCAGCGGGATTACTGGTATGACGTGAACCGTCGTGGCGATCTACTGGCAAGCTCCGAGTCGATCGGCCGCCGTGCCGCTGAACGCGCCGCCAGCCGCCTGGGCGCACGGCCGGTGGATACCGCCGAGGTTCCGGTGCTGTTCGCGCCGGAAGTGGCGGTGGGGCTGTTCGGCCATTTCCTGTCGGCGATTTCTGGCGGCAGCCTGTACCGCAAGTCGTCTTTCCTCGAAGGCACCCTGGGGCAGCGCCTGTTCCCCGAGTGGCTGACCCTCGATGAGCGTCCGCTGCTGGCCGGCGCGCTGGGCAGTGCGTCATTCGATAACGACGGCCTGGCCACCTATGCCAAGCCCTTCGTCGAAGGTGGCGATCTGGTCTCCTATATCCTCGGTACCTATTCCGGCCGCAAGCTGGGCATGCCGAGCACCGCGAATGCCGGTGGCGTGCACAACCTGTTCGTCAGTCATGGCGACGAGGACCAGGCGGCGCTGATCCGTCGCATGGGGCGCGGGCTGCTGGTGACGGAGCTGATGGGGCAGGGCGTGAACCTGGTGACCGGCGATTACTCCCGTGGCGCCGGCGGCTATTGGGTGGAGAATGGCGAGATCCAGTTCCCGGTACAGGAAGTCACCATTGCGGCCAACCTGCGCGATCTGTTCCGCAACATCGTGGCCATTGGCAATGACGTGGAATTCCGCGGCAACCTGCACACCGGCTCGGTGCTGGTGGAGCGCATGACCGTCGCTGGCAACTGATATCGCTGCCCATGAAAAAGCCCGCCATCTGGCGGGCTTTTTCATGGAGAGTCATTCGCTGGCGTTCACTCGCCTTCGTCGAAGTAGTTATTGATCAGCTCGCCCAGTGCGTTCAGCGCCTCGGTGTCCTGCTCGCCTTCCGCGGCAATATGCAGGTTGGTGCCTTTGCCGGCGGCCAGCATCATCACCGCCATGATGCTCTTGCCGTCGACGGTGCTTTCCGGGTTGCGCCCTACGCGAATCTGGCAGGGGTAACGTCCCGCCACGCCGACGAATTTGGCCGCCGCACGGGCGTGCAGACCAAGCTTGTTGATGATGGTGATTTCGAGGGCGGGCATCGCGAGGGGCTGTCCTTTGTTGTGTGTTGCTACTAGCTCAGGTCGCGGTGGCGAATCTGCACGTTGGTGAGGGTTTCCTTGAGGGCCTTGCCAATGCGCTCGGCCAGGTAGGTCGAACGGTGCTGGCCACCGGTACAGCCGATGGCGACGGTGACGTAGGCCCGGTTGCTCGCGGCGAAGCGCGGCAGCCATTTGTTCAGGTAGCCGAGGATATCCTGGTACATCTCCTCGACGTCGGGTTGCGCGGCCAGGTACTCCTGGACATCCGCATCGAGCCCGGTGTGCTCGCGCAGTTCGGGCTTCCAGTACGGGTTGGGCAGGCAGCGCACGTCGAACACCAGGTCGGCGTCCACCGGCATGCCGCGCTTGAAGCCGAAGGATTCGACCAGGAAGGCGGTGCCCAGTTCAGGCTTGTTCAGCAGACGCAGCTTGAGCACGTCGCGCAGCTGATAGAGGTTCAGGTGCGTGGTGTTGAGCTTGAGATCGGCCAGGTCGGCGATCGGCGCCAGCAGATGGGTCTCGTCGGCGATGGCTTCGGCCAGCGAGCGGGTGTCGGTGGTCAGCGGGTGCCGCCGGCGCGTCTCGGAGAAGCGCTTGAGCAGGGTTTCGTCATCGGCGTCGAGGTACAGCACATCGCACTGGATGTGCTTGTCGCGTGCCTCCTGCAGCAGTTCGGGGAAGCGCTGCAGCTGGCTGGGCAGGTTGCGTGCATCGATGGAGACGGCAACCTGCGGGTGCAGCAGTTCGGTGTGCAGCAGCGCGCGCTGCGCAAGGTCCGGGAGCAGGCTGGCGGGCAGGTTGTCGATGCAGTAGAAACCGTTGTCTTCGAGCACGTTGAGCGCGGTGCTCTTGCCCGAGCCGGAGCGTCCGCTGATGATGATCAGGCGCATGATCAGTGGCCGTTCTGGAAGTCCACGACTATCCGGTACAGCTCCTCGCCGTTGGCGGCGTGGCGCAGGCGGTCACGGACGTCGGAACGGTCGAGCATGGAGGCGATCTGGCGGAGCAGTTCCAGGTGCTCTTCGGTGGCGGCCTCGGGCACCAGCAGGACGAACACGAGGTCGACCGGCGCACCGTCGAGGGCGTCGAAGTCAACCGGGTGGTCCAGGTGCAGGATGGCGCTGATGGGAGACTGGCAGCCGGGAAGGCGGCAGTGCGGTATGGCGATGCCATTGCCGAATCCGGTGGAGCCCAGGCGTTCCCGGGCCACCAGATTTTCGAAGATGTCTTGCGCGTCGAAACCTGGCAGCTCTCGAGCTACCAGGTTTGCGATTTGTTCAAGGACGCGTTTTTTGCTGCCGCCCGGCACGTTCACCAGGGAACGGCCGGGGGTCAGGATTTGCTCAAGTCGAATCATAGGGAGGGTTTAACGAACACCAACACCCTGCTGGCGTTCGAGGTATTTTTCCTTGTGCTTGATCAGTTGGCGGTCGAGCTTGTCGGTGAGCAGGTCGATGGCCGCGTACATGTCCTCATGTTCGGCACAGGCCACCACTTCGCCACCTGCGATGTGCAGGGTGGCTTCGATTTTCTGCTTTAGCTTTTCGACCTCCATGATGACCTGAACGTTGGTGATCTTGTCGAAGTGGCGCTCCAGTCGTCCGAGTTTTTCGCCGACATAGTCGCGCAGGGCGTCGGTCACATCCAGTTGGTGTCCACTGATGTTGACTTGCATACCGCTTTCTCCTTATTGCCCGTGTGTAAGTGGCAGGTTAGGTGGCCTGCCGCCGGAACACTTTGGCGTGGATCAACGTCATACCAGTCGCTTACGTTCGCTGGAGGGAGCAATCCCTAAGGACTCCCGGTACTTGGCGACGGTGCGACGTGCCACTTGAATGCCCTGTGCCTCCAGTAAACCAGCGATCTTGCTGTCGCTCAATGGCTTTTTCGGACTTTCCGCCGCGACCAGTTTCTTGATGATCGCGCGGATCGCGGTGGACGAGCATTCGCCGCCCTCGGAGGTGCTGACGTGGCTGGAGAAGAAGTACTTCAGCTCGAAGATGCCACGCGGGGTGTGCATGAATTTCTGCGTGGTGACGCGCGAGATGGTCGACTCGTGCATGCCCACGGCTTCGGCGATGTCGTGCAGGACCAGAGGCTTCATCGCCTCTTCGCCGTATTCGAGGAAGCCACGCTGATGCTCGACGATCTGGGTCGCCACTTTCATCAGCGTTTCGTTGCGGCTCTGCAGGCTCTTGATGAACCAGCGCGCTTCCTGCAGCTGGTTGCGCATGAAGGTGTTGTCGGCGCTGGAGTCGGCGCGGCGCACCAGGCCCGCGTACTGCGAGTTGACGCGCAGGCGCGGCACCGCTTCCTGGTTCAGCTCCACCAGCCAGCGCTCGTTATGTTTCCGAACGATGACATCCGGCACCACGTATTCGGCTTCGCCGGACTCGATCTGCGAGCCGGGGCGCGGGTGCAGCGACTGGATCAGCTCGATGGTTTCGCGCAGCTCGTCTTCCTTGAGCTTCATGCGCCGCATCAGCTGGCTGTAGTCGCGGCTGCCGAGCAGGTCGAGGTGGTCGGCGACCAGCTTCTGGGCCTCGGCCAGCAGGTAGGTGTTGGCCGGCATCTGGCGCAGCTGCAGCAGCAGGCATTCGCGCAGGTTGCGCGCGCCGACGCCGGCGGGCTCCATCTGCTGCACGCGGCGCAGGACGACTTCCACTTCGTCCATCTCCACGCCCAGTTCGGGGTCGATGGAGGCAAGGATGTCGTCGAGGGATTCTTCGAGGTAACCGTCGTCGTTGATGCCGTCGATGATGCTCAGGGCGATCAGGCGGTCGGTGTCGGACATCGGCGCCAGGTTGAGTTGCCAGAGCAGGTGGCTCTGCAGGCTTTCGCCGGCGGAAGTGCGGGACGTGAAGTCCCACTCGTCATCGTCGCTGGCGGGAAGGCTGCTGGCGCTGGTCTGGTAGATGTCTTCCCAGGCGGTGTCGACTGGCAACTCGCTGGGAATGCGCTCGGCCCACTGGTCCTCGTCGAGGCTGTCGGCGGAGGGGGTGGTGCTTTCCTGGTAGCTGTCCTGGGTGTTGCTGTTGGCGGTGGGGGCGGACTCTGCGCCATCGGCCATAGGGTCGCTGTTGTCGTAGTCCTCGCCGTCTTCCTGGCGCTCCAGCATGGGGTTGGACTCCAGGGCTTCCTGGATTTCCTGCTGCAGGTCCAGCGTGGAGAGCTGGAGCAGTCGGATGGCCTGTTGCAGCTGCGGAGTCATCGTCAGCTGCTGGCCCATCTTGAGGACGAGCGATGGTTTCATGGCTGGAACTAGGCACCTTGTTCGCTGGCGCAGCAAGCGCCATATCCACGACTACGGACGCCGGAGCGCCGCGAGGAAGCAAATTATATGCCTGAGTCTGGACGCTTTGCCTAGGGGCTGTCGACCTTTCGTTACAACCTGATTATCGGGCAACTGCCAGGCGGCCCGAGGCGCGGCGCCGGATGCAGGTCCGGGCCGTGGGTGGCGGGGATGGAGCGCGGCCAGGAGGGCGGCCGCCGCTGGGTCAGAGGCGGAACTCGTGACCCAGATAGACTTCCTTCACCAGGTCGTTGGCGAGGATGGTCTCGGCACTGCCCTCGGCGATCAGTTGACCGTCGTTGACGATGTAGGCGGTTTCGCAGATATCCAGCGTCTCGCGGACGTTGTGGTCGGTGATCAGCACACCGATGCCCTTGGCCTTGAGGTGATGGATGATCTGCTTGATATCGCCCACGGAGATCGGGTCGACGCCGGCGAAGGGTTCGTCCAGCAGGATGAACTTCGGCGAGCTGGCCAGGGCACGGGCGATTTCCACGCGGCGCCGCTCACCACCGGACAGGCTCATGCCGAGGTTGTCGCGAATGTGGTGGATGTGGAATTCCTCGAGCAGGCTCTCCAGGGCCTCCTGGCGGCCGCTGCGATCCAGGTCGCTGCGAGTTTCGAGGATTGCGCTGATATTGTCGGCCACCGACAGCTTGCGGAAGATCGAGGCTTCCTGCGGCAGGTAGCCGATGCCGGCGCGCGCGCGACCATGCATGGGCAGGTGGGTCACGTCCTGGCTGTCGATGCGGACCACGCCCTGGTCGGCGCGGACCAGGCCGACGATCATGTAGAAGCAGGTGGTCTTGCCCGCTCCGTTGGGGCCGAGCAGGCCGACGATCTGTCCGCTGTCGATGCTCATGCTGACATCGCGGACCACTTGCCGGCTCTTGTAGCTCTTGGCGAGGTGTTGAGCGGTGAGCGTAGCCATTACTGCGCTTGATCCTGCTTTTTCTTGGGCTGGATGACCATGTCGATACGCGGGCGCGGTGTGGTCACCTGGGCGCCGGTGGCGCGGCCTGCGTTGACGATCTGGCGCTGGGTGTCATAGACGATCTTCTCGCCTTCGAAGGTGTTGCCTTCCTGGATCACCTTGGCCTGGTCGATCAGCACGACGCGGTTCTGGGTGACGAAATACTGGATCGTCAGGCCGTAGGCCTTGGTGATCTCTTTCTCCGGCGCGGGCTTCTGTTCGAAGTAGGCGGGCTTGCCCACCGAGGTCACGACCTCGATATCGCCGTTCTTGTTCTGCTTGAGCGTGACGGTGTTGCCGGTCAGCTTCATGCTGCCCTGGGTTACCACCACGTCACCGCGATAGACGGCCACACCCTGCTTGTCGTCCAGTTCGGCGCTGTCGGCCTGGACGCGGATGGGCTGTTCCCGGTCGGTGGGAAGAGCCCAGGCGGCGTGGCTGCCGATGGCGGCAGCGAGGCTGAAGAGAAGGGGGAGGGTGTTAACGAGCCTCATGCTGACCTCTTACGTTGGACAGCAGGAGCATCCGGCTGTCTTTCAGATACGCTTTCATTCCAACGGCCGTGGTCACACCGTTGGGTTCGGTGATTTTCACGGGCTGGTCAGTCTGCGCATAGTCCTTGTCCGGGAACACCGTCATCCGGGTCGTGTTGAGCAGCAGCGAGCGCTGTTGCGCATCAGTGCGCGCCACGCGCACGTCGTCGATCAGCTCGACCTGCTTGCCCTCGGGGCCCACTTCGGCGCGCACGCTCTGGACATGCCATGGCTGCGGTTCCTGTACGCGGTAGAAGTACAGGTCCGGCGTGGTGACCATGGTCACGTCGGTTGCTTTCAGGTGTTCCAATTTGTCTGCGGTCATCTCGTAGGCGAGCGTACCGTCGACGCGGTACTGCACGCTGTGGGCGTTGACCGCGTAGAAATCGATGGCGTCGTTGCCTTGCGACTTGAGCTGGCGCTCGTTGAAGTCCAGGCGGACGTTCCAGTAATAGCCGAGTGCGATCAGCAAGACTGCAATCAGGGCGAGCAACAGCTTCTGGCGGAGTGTCTTGGGCATGTTCGGCTCTAGAGGTACGCGTTCTGGGCAGCTTCGAGATTGCCCTGGGCGCGCAGGATCAGCTCGCAGAACTCGCGGGCCGCACCTTCGCCGCCACGTGCCTGGGTGACGCCGTCGGCATGCTGGCGGACGAACGGGTCGGCGCTGGCCACCGCCATGCCCAGGCCGGCGCGGCGAATGGCGGGCAGGTCGGGCAGGTCGTCACCCAGGTAGGCGACTTCCTCATAGCCTAGACCGAGTTCGGCGAGCAGTTCGTCGAGGGCGACCAGCTTGTCTTCACGAGCCTGGAACAGGTGGGTGATACCCAGGTTCTTCGCCCGGCGCTCGACCACCGGGCTGGAGCGGCCGGTGATGATAGCGGTGCGCACGCCGGAGGCCATGAGCATCTTGATGCCGTGACCGTCCAGGGTGTTGAACGTCTTGAACTCGCTGCCGTCGGGCAGGAAGTAGAGCTTGCCGTCGGTCAGCACGCCATCGACGTCGAAGACCGCCAGGCGAACGGCCTTGGCGCGCTGCAGCAGGTCGGCGCTCATTCAGATCACTCCCGCGCGGGTCAGGTCGTGGATATGCAGGACGCCTACCGGACGGTCCTCGTTATCGACCACGACGAGCACGCTGATCTTGTGGTCATCCATGATCTTCAGGGCTTCGGCGGCCAGCATGTCGGGACGCGCGGTCTTGCCGTGAAGGGTCATGACCTGGTCGATGCTCACATGGCGTACGTCCAGGCCCTTGTCCAGGGTGCGGCGCAGGTCGCCGTCGGTGAAGATGCCGGCCAGGGTTCCCGCATCGTTCAGGACGATGGTCATGCCCAAGCCCTTGCGGGTCATTTCCAGCAGCGCGCCGCTGAGCGAGGTGCCCAGCAGTACCTGGGGCAGTTCCTCGCCTACGTGCATCACGTTTTCGACTTTTAGCAGCAGGCGGCGGCCCAGCGCACCACCCGGGTGCGAGAAGGCGAAATCTTCAGCGGTGAAGCCGCGGGCTTCCAGCAGGGCGATGGCCAGGGCATCGCCGAGCACCAGCGACACCGTGGTCGACGAGGTGGGGGCGAGGTTCAGCGGGCAGGCTTCCTGCTCGACGCTGGCGTCCAGATTGACGACCGCGGCCTTGGCCAGCGGCGACTCGGGGTTGCCGGTCATGCTGATCAGGGTGATGCCCAGGCGTTTGATCAGGGGCAGCAGTGTGACGATTTCAGCGGTCGAGCCGGAGTTGGACAGCGCGATGACCACGTCGTCCTGGGTGATCATGCCCATGTCGCCATGGCTGGCCTCGGCCGGGTGCACGAAGAACGCGGGCGTGCCGGTGCTGGCCAGGGTGGCGGCAATCTTGTTGCCGACGTGCCCGGACTTGCCCATGCCGACCACTACCACGCGACCCTTGCAGTCCAGCAGCAGTTCGCAGGCCTGGGTGAAGTTCGCGCCGATGCGCGCCAGCAGTGAGTCCACGGCGTCGCGCTCAAGACGGATAGTGCGTTGCGCCGAGTGGATGAAATCGTGTTTCTGGCTCATGTTCGAAAGGCGTGGGGCGAAAAGAAGGGCGAGATTATAACGGGAAAGCGGCAAACGCTCATCACACACATTCCTAATGTGAACGTATTTTGCTGAACATTGCCTTAACGACCCCCTGGCGGGCCTTGGGGCGGCGCCTGCCGGAGTGCTATAGTTCGCGGCCGTTCGGCCTGTCACGCCGGGCCGTGCCTTCGTCGTGGGGGCGGGCCACAGGGACAGTGCCGTGATGCAAGGAGTTCTATGAGCACGAACGACCAATACGCTGTCGAGTTGAAGGGCCTGACCTTCAAGCGCGGCCAGCGTGCGATTTTCGATAACGTGGACATCCGTATCCCGCGCGGCAAGGTCACCGGGATCATGGGGCCCTCGGGTTGCGGCAAGACCACCCTGCTGCGCCTGATTGCCGCCCAGCTGCGCCCGTCGAAGGGCGAGGTGTGGGTCAACGGGCAGAATCTCCCCACTCTGGGGCGCAGCGACCTGTTCGACATGCGCAAGCAGTTCGGCGTGCTGTTCCAGAGCGGTGCGTTGTTCACCGACCTGGATGTCTTCGAGAACGTCGCCTTCCCACTGCGGGTGCATACCCAGCTTCCTGAAGAGATGATTCGCGACATCGTCCTGATGAAGCTGCAGGCCGTGGGCCTGCGTGGGGCGGTGGAACTGATGCCGGACGAGCTGTCCGGCGGCATGAAACGTCGCGTGGCGCTGGCGCGGGCGATCGCGCTGGACCCGCAGATCCTCATGTACGACGAGCCCTTCGTGGGGCAGGACCCGATCGCCATGGGCGTTCTGGTGCGCCTGATCCGCCTGCTCAACGATGCCCTGGGCATCACCAGCATCGTGGTCTCGCACGACCTGGCGGAGACCGCCAGCATCGCCGACTACATCTATATCGTCGGCGACGGCCGGGTGCTCGGGCACGGTACGCCGGATCAGCTGCAGCAGCTTGACGATGCGCGCGTGCGCCAATTCATGAAGGGCATCCCCGACGGCCCCGTGCCGTTCCATTATCCTGCCCGCGATTATCGCGTCGATCTGCTGGGAGAACGCTGATGCGCAAGACTTCACAGCTCGAGCGAATTCGTCTGCTCGGGCGCGCAGGCCTCGATGTCCTCGAGGCGCTCGGCCGTTCGACCCTGTTCCTGGTGCACGCGATCTTCGGTCGCGGTGTTCATAGCGGCGCTTTCCAGTTGCTGGTCAAGCAGCTGTATTCCGTGGGCGTGCTCTCGCTGGCGATCATCGTGGTGTCCGGCCTGTTCATTGGCATGGTGCTGGCCCTGCAGGGCTACAACATCCTGGTGAGCTATGGTTCCGAGCAGGCTGTCGGCCAGATGGTGGCACTGACTTTGCTGCGTGAACTGGGGCCGGTGGTCACGGGTCTGTTGTTCGCGGGCCGTGCCGGTTCGGCGCTGACCGCCGAAATCGGCAACATGAAGTCCACCGAACAGCTGTCGAGCCTGGAAATGATCGGTGTCGATCCGCTCAAGTACATCATCGCGCCGCGCCTTTGGGCCGGCTTCATCTCCATGCCTCTGCTGGCGACCATCTTCAGCGTCGTCGGCATCTGGGGCGGGGCGATGGTCGCGGTGGACTGGCTGGGTGTGTACGAAGGTTCCTACTGGTCGAACATGCAGAACAGTGTGCTGTTCACCAAGGACGTCCTCAATGGTGTGATCAAGAGCGTGGTGTTCGCCTTCGTGGTGACATGGATCGCCGTCTTCCAGGGCTATGACTGCGAGCCCACCTCGGAAGGTATCAGTCGCGCAACGACGCGCACCGTAGTCTATGCCTCCCTGGCCGTGCTGGGGTTGGACTTCATCCTGACCGCTTTGATGTTTGGAGACTTCTGATGCAAACCCGCACCCTGGAAATCGGTGTAGGCCTGTTCATTCTGGCCGGTCTGCTGGCCCTGTTGCTGTTGGCCCTGCGGGTCAGTGGCCTGACAATCGGTAATACGGGCGACACCTACAGGCTGTATGCCTATTTCGACAATATTTCCGGTGTCACCGTGCGCGGCAAGGTGACCATGGCGGGCGTGACCATCGGCAAGGTCACCGCGATCGATCTGGATCACGACACCTACCGCGGGCGCGTGACCATGGAGATCAATCGCCAGGTGAACAACCTGCCCGACGACTCCACCGCCTCCATTCTCACCGCCGGTCTGCTGGGTGAGAAGTACATCGGTATCAGCGTCGGTGGCGACGAAGCGCTGCTCAAGGACGGCGATACCATCAAGGACACCCAGTCCGCCCTGGTGCTCGAAGACCTGATCGGCAAATTCCTGCTGAATTCAGTCAACAAAGACGACTCGAAGAAATGAGGACTCATTCCATGTTGAAAACCCTGCGTCGTGGCCTTCTGGTTGTGCTCGCCATGCTGCCGCTGTTCGCTCAGGCCGAGCAGACCGCCCAGCAAGTGGTACAGCAGACCGTCGACAGCCTGCTGAGCGATCTGAAAACCAACAAGGCCAACTACAAGGCCAATCCCCAGGCCTTCTACGACACCCTGAACCGCATTCTCGGTCCGGTGGTGGACTCCGAGGGCATCGCCAAGGGCGTGATGACCGTCAAGTATTCGCGTGGTGCCACTCCGGAGCAGATCAAGCGCTTCGAGGAGACCTTCAAGGGCAGCCTGTTCCAGTTCTACGGCAACGCCCTGCTCGAGTACGACAACCAGACCATCCGCGTGCTGCCGTCCACTGGCAAGCAGGACCCGGAGCGTACTGCGGTGAACATGGAAGTGGTCGGTACCAACGGTGCCGTCTATCCGGTGCAATACACCATGATCAGCCAGGGCGGCAACTGGCGCCTGCGTAACGTGATCATCAACGGCATCAACATCGGCAAGCTGTTCCGTGACCAGTTCGCAGACTCCATGCAGAAGAACGGCAATGACCTGGAGAAGACCATCGCCGGTTGGGGTCAGGTGGTTGCCCGTGCGCAGGAATCGGCCAAGGGCCAGAAGCCGGAAGGCGGCGCCCAATGAGTCAAGGCAGCGTCACGCAGCGCGCCGACGGTGAGCTCGCGCTGGCTGGTGTGCTGGACTACAGCACCGGGCCAGCGCTGCGCGAGCAGGGCGGTTGCCTGATCGCCGCGAGCAAGGCTGGTGCATTGCGCCTGGATTGCTCGGCGGTGGAGCGCTCCAGCAGCGTCGGATTGTCGCTGCTGCTGTCCTTCACCCGTGATGCACGCAAGGCGGGTAAATCGCTGCAGATCGTTGGAATGCCCAAGGACATGCAGGAAATCGCCAAGGTTGGTGGTCTTCTGGAAATCCTGCCGTTACAGCATTGAAACACTGAAGAAGCCCTCCGTCCGCGACTTCCCCTGCCGGGGTTCGCAGGCGGGGGGCTTTTTTGTATCATGGCCGACCCGCGCGCGTAGGGCGCCGAACGAGGTTGAGCATGCAGGCCGTAGAAGTCAAAAACTTCCTGGAAGAGAAACTGCCAGGTACCCAGGTTGAAGTGGAAGGTGAAGGCTGCAACTTCCAGTTGAACCTGATCAGCGACGAGCTGGCCGGCCTGAGCCCGGTAAAGCGCCAGCAGCAGATCTATGCCCACCTGAACGAGTGGATCGCCTCGGGCGCCATCCATGCCGTCACCATGAAATTCTTCAGCCGCGCCGCCTGGGCCGAGCGTTCCTGAGCCCACGGGGAATATTGCAATGGATAAACTGATCATTACCGGCGGCACTCGTCTCGATGGCGAGATCCGCATCTCCGGCGCCAAGAACTCCGCGCTGCCGATCCTCGCCGCGACCCTGCTGGCGGACACCCCGGTGACCGTCTGCAACCTGCCGCACCTGCACGACATCACCACCATGATCGAGCTGTTCGGCCGCATGGGCGTGCAGCCGATCATCGACGAGAAGCTCAACGTCGAAGTCGACGCCAGCACCATCAAGACCCTGGTGGCGCCCTACGAGCTGGTGAAGACCATGCGTGCGTCGATCCTGGTGCTCGGCCCGATGGTCGCCCGCTTCGGCGAGGCCGAAGTCGCGCTGCCTGGCGGCTGTGCCATCGGTTCGCGTCCGGTTGACCTGCACATCCGCGGCCTGGAAGCCATGGGCGCGCAGATCACCGTCGAAGGCGGCTACATCAAGGCCAAGGCTCCGGCCGGCGGTCTGCGTGGCGCGCACTTCTTCTTCGATACCGTCAGCGTGACCGGTACCGAGAACATCATGATGGCCGCCGCGCTGGCCAATGGCCGCTCCGTGCTGGAAAACGCCGCGCGCGAGCCAGAGGTCGTCGACCTGGCCAACTTCATCAACGCCATGGGCGGTGATGTCCAGGGTGCCGGCACCGACACCATCGTGATCAACGGTGTAAAAAGTCTGGGTGGCGGCGCCAAGTACAGCGTCATGCCCGACCGCATCGAGACCGGCACCTACCTGGCCGCCGCTGCCGCTACCGGTGGCCGCGTCAAGCTCAAGGACACCGATCCGACCATTCTCGAAGCGGTGCTGGCCAAGCTGGTCGAAGCCGGTGCGCACATCACCACCGGCAGCAACTGGATCGAGCTGGACATGAAGGGCAACCGGCCGAAGGCGGTGAATATCCGCACTGCGCCGTACCCAGCATTCCCCACCGACATGCAGGCGCAGTTCATCTCCATGAACGCCATCGCCGAAGGTACCGGAGCGGTCATCGAGACCGTGTTCGAGAACCGCTTCATGCACGTTTACGAAATGAACCGCATGGGCGCGCAGATCCTGGTCGAAGGCAACACCGCCATCGTCACCGGCGTTCCGCAGCTCAAGGGCGCACCGGTCATGGCGACCGACCTGCGTGCTTCCGCCAGCCTGGTCATCGCCGCCCTGGTGGCCGAAGGTGACACCATGATCGACCGCATCTACCACATCGACCGTGGCTATGAGTGCATCGAAGAGAAACTGCAACTGCTCGGGGCGAAGATTCGCCGCGTGCCGGGCTAGGGCTGAGCCAGACAATGCTGACGATTGCCCTGTCCAAGGGCCGCATCCTCGACGACACCCTGCCGCTGCTCGCAGCGGCGGGCATCGTGCCGACCGAGAATCCGGACAAGAGCCGCAAGCTGATCATCCCCACCACCCTCGATGACGTGCGCCTGCTGATCGTGCGCGCCACCGACGTGCCGACCTACGTCGAGCACGGCGCCGCCGACCTCGGCGTCGCGGGCAAGGACGTGCTCATGGAGTACGGTGGCCAGGGCCTGTACGAGCCGCTGGACCTGAAGATCGCCAACTGCAAGCTGATGACCGCCGGTGCGGTCGGCGCGCCGGAGCCCAAGGGCCGCCTGCGCGTGGCCACCAAGTTCGTCAACGTCGCCAAGCGCTACTATGCCGAACAGGGCCGTCAGGTCGACGTGATCAAGCTGTACGGCTCCATGGAGCTGGCGCCGCTGGTCGGCCTCGCTGACAAGATCATCGACGTGGTCGATACCGGCAACACCCTGCGTGCGAACGGCCTGGAGCCCCAGGAACTGATCGCGCACGTCAGCTCGCGCCTGGTGGTGAACAAGGCCTCGATGAAGATGCAGCATGCTCGCATCCAGGCCCTGATCGACACCCTGCGTGAAGCTGTCGAGTCACGACACCGGGCGTAATTCCTAGCGCGGCCTTCCCGCCGCGCCCGTGACCGCCATGGATGGCGGGAATGCCGAAAATGCAGGAGCAGCTTTTCGGCCCTATCCGTGTCATAGCCAAATTTTCTCGGGTGCCCGCACGGAAGGCTTGATAGTCTTGCGGCGCCCGAGATCATGCCAATTAAAGAGGCCAGCTATGACCGCACCCTTCGCTATCCGTCGACTCAACGCCGCCGATCCGGACTTCGCGCGTCATCTGGACCATCTGCTCTCCTGGGAAAGCGTGTCCGACGATGCGGTGAACCAGCGCGTGCTGGACATCATTGCCGACGTGCGCAGCCGCGGTGACGCCGCCGTTGTGGAGTTCACCCAGCGCTTCGATGGCGTCGATGCCAAGGCCATGGCCGACCTGATCCTGCCGCGCGAGCGCCTGGAACTGGCCCTGACCCGCATCACCCCGGCCCAGCGCGAGGCGCTGGAAGTTGCCGCCGAGCGCGTGCGCAGCTACCACGAGAAGCAGAAGCAGGACTCCTGGCGCTACACCGAGGCCGACGGCACCGTGCTCGGCCAGCAGGTCACCCCGCTGGACCGTGCCGGCCTGTACGTGCCCGGCGGCAAGGCGTCCTACCCGTCGTCCGTGCTGATGAACGCCATTCCGGCCAAGGTCGCCGGCGTTGCCGAAGTGGTGATGGTGGTGCCGACTCCGCGTGGCGAGATCAATGAAATCGTCCTGGCGGCCGCCTGCATCGCCGGTGTCGACCGCGTCTTCACCATCGGCGGCGCCCAGGCCGTGGCCGCGCTGGCCTATGGCACCGAGAGCGTGCCGCAAGTGGACAAGATCGTCGGCCCGGGCAACATCTATGTCGCCACCGCCAAACGCCACGTGTTCGGCCAGGTCGGCATCGACATGATCGCCGGCCCGTCCGAGATCCTCGTGGTCTGCGACGGCGGCACCGATCCGGACTGGATCGCCATGGACCTGTTCTCCCAGGCCGAGCATGACGAAGACGCCCAGGCCATCCTGGTCAGCCCGGACGCCGAGTTCCTCGACAAGGTTGCCGCCAGCATCGAGAAACTGCTGCCGACCATGGAGCGCGCCGAGATCATCCGTACCTCGCTGGCCAACCGTGGTGCGCTGATTCTGGTCGCGGACCAGGACCGTGCCTGCCAGGTTGCCAACCGCATCGCCCCGGAACACCTGGAGCTGTCGGTGGCCGACCCGGAAAGCTGGCTGCCGAAGATCCGCCACGCCGGCGCCATCTTCATGGGCCGCTATACCGCCGAGGCACTGGGCGACTACTGTGCCGGCCCGAACCACGTGCTGCCGACCTCCGGCACCGCGCGCTTCTCCTCGCCGCTGGGCGTGTATGACTTCCAGAAGCGCTCCTCGATCATCTTCTGCTCCGCGCCGGGCGCCTCCGAGCTGGGCAAGACCGCGTCGATCCTGGCCCGTGGCGAGTCCCTGACCGCCCACGCGCGCAGTGCCGAATTCCGTATTCTGGATAAGGGTGAGTAACGCATGAGCAAATTCTGGAGTCCCTTCGTCAAGGAACTGGTGCCCTACGTTCCGGGCGAGCAGCCGAAGCTGGCGAAACTGGTCAAGCTGAACACCAACGAGAACCCCTACGGCCCGTCGCCGAAGGTGGTCGCCGCGATCCAGGCCGAGTTGAACGACACGCTGCGCCTGTATCCGGACCCCAATGCCGACCGCCTGAAGCAGACCATCGCCGAGTACCACGGCGTGAAGGTTTCCCAGGTGTTCGTCGGCAACGGCTCGGACGAGGTCCTGGCCCACGCCTTCCACGCGCTGTTCCAGCACGGCAAGCCGCTGCTGTTCCCCGACGTGACCTACAGCTTCTATCCGGTCTACTGCGGCCTCTACGGCATCGACTTCGAAGCGCTGCCGCTGGATGAGCAGTTCCAGATTCGTGTCGAGGATTACGCGCGGCCCAACGGCGGCATCATCTTCCCCAACCCCAACGCGCCCACCGGTTGCCTGCTGCCGCTCGAAGCCATCGAGCGCCTGCTGCAAGACAGCCCGGACAGCGTGGTGCTGGTGGACGAAGCCTACGTCGACTTCGGTGGCGAGACCGCGATTTCCCTGGTCAACCGCTACCCGAACCTGCTGGTGGCGCAGACTCTGTCCAAGTCGCGCTCCCTGGCGGGCCTGCGGGTTGGCTTCGCAGTCGGCCACGAGGACCTGATCGAGGCGCTGGAACGGGTGAAGAACAGCTTCAACTCCTATCCGCTGGACCGCCTGGCGCTGGCCGGCGCGGTGGCGTCCTTCGAGGACCAGGCCTATTTCGAGCAGACCTGCAACGCGGTTATCCACAGCCGCGAGAAGCTGGTCGCCGAACTCAAGACCCTGGGTTTCGACGTGCTGCCGTCGGCGGCGAACTTCATCTTCGCCCGCCACCCGCAGCGTGATGGCGCCGAGTTGGCCGCCGCCCTGCGCGAAGAGGGCGTTATCGTGCGTCACTTCAAGCAGCAGCGGATCAACCAGTTCCTGCGTATCAGCATCGGCACCGAGGAGCAGAACCAGGCGTTGCTGGATGCCCTGCGCCTGAAGCTGTAAAGCTTTTGCGGTCATGAAAAACGGCGCCTGAGGGCGCCGTTTTCATTGGGGAATCAGTTGCCGTTGGGCGCCGGCGGCGGGCGCAGGCCAACTTCGGCGTTCAGCGTCAAAGGCTTGCCGTTGCGCAGCACCTGGATGGCGATCTTCTCGCCCGGCTTGGTGCGCGCCACCTGGTTCATCGAGCGGCGGCCATCGCTGGCGGCCTCGCCATCGATGTTCAGGATGATGTCGCCCGGCAGCAGGCCGGCCTTGGCGGCGGGACCGTCGCGGTAGACGCCGGCGACGACGATGCCGGCCTTGTCCTTGAGGTCGAAGGATTCGGCCAGTTCCGGGGTCAGCGGCTGCACTTCCACGCCGAGCCAGCCGCGGATTACCTGGCCGTGCTCGATGATCGACTGCATGACTTCCAGGGCCAGCTTGGTCGGGATGGCGAAGCCAATGCCCTGGGAGCCGCCGGATTTGGAGAAGATCGCGGTATTGATGCCGATCAGGTTGCCGTTGGCGTCGACCAGCGCGCCGCCGGAGTTGCCCGGGTTGATCGCCGCGTCGGTCTGGATGAAGTCTTCGTAGGTGTTCAGGCCCAGCTGGTTGCGGCCGGTGGCGCTGATGATACCCATGGTGACGGTCTGGCCGACGCCGAAGGGGTTGCCGATGGCCAGGCAGACGTCACCGGTGTGGATGCCGTCGGAGCGGCCGAGCATGATCGAGGGCAGATCCTTGAGGTCGATCTTCAGCACCGCGAGGTCGGTCTCGGGGTCGCTGCCGACCAGCCGGGCGATGGTCTCGCGGCCGTCGCGCAGGGCCACGATGATCTGGTCGGCGCCGGCGGTCACGTGGTTGTTGGTCAGCAGGTAGCCTTCCGGGCTCATGATCACCGCCGAACCCAGGCTCGACTCCATGCGCTTCTGCTGCGGCAGGTTATCGCCGAAGAAGCGGCGGAACAGCGGGTCGTCGAGCATCGAGTTGCTCGGCTTGCTGACCATCTTGGTGGTGTACAGGTTGGCCACGGCGGGCGAAGAGCGGGTCACGGCGTCGGCGTAGCTGACCGGGCCCTGCTGAAGACGGCTGAGCAGCGGCGCCTGCTGCAGATGCACTTCCTGTTGCGGTAGGCCGACCCACTGAGGGTTATGCTGGATGATCAGTAGCGCCAACAGGACGCCAACCAGCACGGGCCAGCCGAGGAAACGCAGGGCCTTCAGCATCGAAGAAAATCCTTGGGGTTGCTTGGCCGGGGGATGGCCGATAGGGTGGCGGCCATTATACGGGCGGCGAGCCAAGAAAATAGACGCTCGTAGCCGTAGTTGGAGGAATTTCGATGGCAATCGCACTGAGCACTCTGGTCGAGGAAGCCGACCGCTATCTGGACGCTGCGAAGGTCCAGGATTACTGCCCCAACGGCCTGCAGGTCGAGGGGCGCCCGCAGGTGCGACGCATCGTTTCCGGCGTCACTGCCAGCCAGCCATTGCTGGACGCCGCCGTGGAGGCCGACGCCGATGTGGTGCTGGTGCACCATGGCTATTTCTGGAAGGGCGAGAATCCCTGCGTGGTCGGCATGAAGCAGCGCCGTCTGAAAACCCTGCTGAACCGCGATATCAGCCTGTTGGCCTATCACCTGCCGCTGGACCTGCACCCCGAGGTGGGGAACAACGTGCAACTCGGTCGTCAGCTCGGCTTCGAGATCGAAGGGCCGCTGGAACCGGGCAATCCGCGCTCCATCGTGCTGGTCGGTTCGCTGCCCGAACCCATGCTGCCCAGCGACCTGGCGATCCATGTGCGTGACGTTCTGGGGCGCGAGCCCCTGCTGGTGGAGGGCGATCGGCCGATACGGCGCATCGCCTGGTGCACCGGCGGCGCCCAGGGCTACATTGACCAGGCGATCGCCGCTGGCGTCGATGCGTACCTGACCGGTGAGGTCTCTGAACAGACCGTGCACAGCGCGCGGGAAAACGGCATCAGTTTCATCGCCGCCGGCCATCACGCCACAGAGCGCTACGGCGTGCAGGCGCTGGGCGATTACCTGGCCAAGCGCTTCGCCATCGAGCATCTGTTCATCGATTGTCCGAACCCCGCCTGAGACCGGCAGCTGCCGGTCTCGGCTGGAGCACTTACGGGGTCTTGGCGTAGCGCTGGCGCGCCTGGCCCACGGCTTTGCCCAACTCCCACACCGCCATGGCGTAATGGGTGCTGTGGTTGTAGCGGGTGATCACGTAGAAGTTCGGCAAGCCGTACCAGTACTGGTAGTTGCTGCCCATGTCCAGGCGCAGCAGGCTGGCCTGCTGGTGGCCGTTGAGCGAGCCCTGCGGGCGCAGGCCGACGGCGGACAGGGTGGCGACCGGGTACATGGTCTGGAAGCCATTCTCCAGCGACGGCGCTTGGCCGCTCGCGGGCACCGCCACCGCATCGCCGCTGATCCAGCCGTGCTGCTTGAAGTAGTTGGCCACGCTGCCGATGGCGTCGCGTGGGTTCCACAGGTCGATGTGGCCGTCGCCGTCGAAGTCCACCGCGTACTGGGTGAAGGAAGAGGGCATGAACTGTCCGTAGCCCATGGCGCCGGCGTAGGAGCCGCGCAACGCCAGCGGGTCGTCGCCTTCCTTGCGTGCCTGGAGGAGGAACTGCTCCAGCTCGCCACTGAAGAACTCGGCACGGCGGGGGTAGGAGAAGGACAGGGTAGCCAGCGCGTCGATGATCCGCGTCTTGCCCATCACGCGGCCCCAGCGGGTTTCCACGCCAATGATGCCGACGATGATTTCCGGCGGTACGCCATAGGTACGGTAGGCGCGCATCAGGTCGCCCTCGTACTGGTTCCAGAACTGCACGCCGTTCTGCACGTTCTCAGGGGTGATGAACTTCTTGCGGTAGCGCAGCCAGGCGCCGTTCGGCCCGCTGGGCGGTGCGTAGGTCGGTGCCTGGCGGTCCATCAGGCGGATTACCCAGTCCAGTTCCTGTGTCTGGGCAAACAGGTCGTGCAGGTCCTGCCGGTTGAAGCCGTGCTTGCTCACCATCATGTCGATGAAGCGATTGGCGTTGGCATTGTTGGCGTAATCGCCGCGCAGCGGGGCGATCGGCTGCACCGAGCCGAACGCCGGGTGGGCGCTGGGGCTGATCAGGGTGGGGGCCTGCGGCTTGGCGGCCGACTGCGGAGCGGGAGTGGGTTTGCTGCTGCACGCTGAAATCAGGACAAGCAAAGGCAGAGCGAAAGCGATGCGGCGCATGGGAAATCTTCTGGGGCGGGTAAAAGTGCTCGCTATGCTAGCGCAGAGCGCTTTCCAGGCAAGCGCAAGTCGCGAAGTACTGGCTCTCAATCTGTATCAGGAAGCGTTTTCCGGATGATCGGCAGAGCGCCTGGCGGGATTCATTCGGGCTGTGCTGACGACGTGCTCCAGTCTTCGCCATACAAGTGCGGGAATGCCACGCAGGCCGGCAATCCCGCGGGCTCCATCAGTGAGCGCGGACGGCTATATGTGTATATTTTTTCGGTATAAAAGGCGCGCCGGTTAGAGTCTCGCGCTGTGTTAGAGTGCGCCCTCGTCTACGGCCCGCCGGCCGTCCATAAGCAATTCCGTGAGTAGCCATGGTCGACAAACTGACGCATCTGAAACAGCTGGAAGCGGAGAGCATCCACATCATCCGCGAGGTCGCCGCCGAGTTCGATAACCCGGTGATGCTGTACTCGATCGGCAAGGACAGCGCGGTGATGCTGCATCTCGCGCGCAAGGCCTTCTTCCCCGGCAAGCTGCCGTTCCCGGTGATGCACGTCGACACTCGCTGGAAATTCCAGGAGATGTACCGCTTCCGCGAGAAGATGGTCAGCGAATACGGCCTGGACCTGATCACCCACATCAACCCCGATGGCGTGGCGCAGGACATCAATCCGTTTACCCACGGCAGCGCCAAGCATACCGACATCATGAAGACCGAAGGCCTCAAGCAGGCCCTCGACAAGTACGGCTTCGATGCCGCCTTCGGTGGTGCCCGCCGTGACGAGGAGAAGTCCCGCGCCAAGGAGCGCGTCTACTCCTTCCGCGACAGCAAGCACCGCTGGGACCCGAAGAACCAGCGTCCGGAGCTGTGGAACGTCTACAACGGCAAAGTGAAGAAGGGCGAGTCGATCCGCGTCTTTCCGCTGTCCAACTGGACCGAGCTGGACATCTGGCAATACATCTACCTGGAACAGATCCCGATCGTGCCGCTGTACTTTGCCGAAGAGCGCGAAGTCATCGAGATGAACGGCGCGCTGATCATGATCGACGACGAGCGCATCCTCGAGCACCTCACGCCCGAGCAGAAGGCCAGCATCCAGAAGAAGATGGTGCGCTTCCGCACCTTGGGCTGCTACCCGCTGACCGGCGCGGTGGAGTCCACTGCCACCACGCTGCCGGAAATCATCCAGGAAATGCTGCTGACGCGAACTTCCGAACGCCAGGGCCGGGTCATCGACCACGACGCCGCTGGTTCGATGGAAGAAAAGAAACGTCAGGGCTACTTCTAAGGTTCTCGCACCATGTCGCATCAATCCGATCTGATCAGCGAGGACATCCTCGCCTACCTGGCCCAGCACGAGCGCAAGGAACTCCTGCGCTTCCTCACCTGCGGCAACGTCGACGACGGCAAGAGCACCCTGATCGGGCGCCTGCTGCATGACTCCAAGATGATCTACGAGGACCACCTCGAGGCCATCACCAAGGACTCCAAGAAAGTCGGCACCACCGGCGACGACGTCGACCTGGCGCTGCTCGTGGATGGCCTGCAGGCCGAGCGCGAGCAGGGCATCACCATCGATGTGGCGTACCGCTACTTCAGTACCTCCAAGCGCAAGTTCATCATCGCCGACACCCCCGGCCATGAGCAGTACACCCGCAACATGGCTACCGGCGCGTCCACCTGCGACCTGGCCATCATCCTGATCGACGCCCGCTACGGCGTGCAGACCCAGACCCGCCGGCACAGCTTCATTGCCTCGCTCCTG
Organism: Pseudomonas sp. NY15181; assembly: GCF_048068055.1. Classification (NCBI taxonomy): domain Bacteria; kingdom Pseudomonadati; phylum Pseudomonadota; class Gammaproteobacteria; order Pseudomonadales; family Pseudomonadaceae; genus Pseudomonas; species Pseudomonas sp. NY15181. The sequence continues at coordinate 142,876 of NZ_JBLUPT010000008.1, forward strand.
GGCATCAAGCACATCGTCGTTGCCATCAACAAGATGGACCTCAAGGGCTTCGACCAGGGCGTATTCGAGCAGATCAAGGCCGACTACCTGCAGTTCGCCGACAAGATCAACCTGAAGACCAACTCCCTGCACTTCGTGCCGATGTCGGCGCTGAAGGGCGACAACGTGGTCAACAAGTCCGAGCGCTCGCCGTGGTACACCGGCCAGTCGCTGATGGAAATCCTCGAGACCGTGGAGGTCGCGGGCGACCGCAACCTCGACGACATGCGCTTCCCGGTGCAGTACGTCAACCGCCCGAACCTGAACTTCCGCGGCTTCGCCGGCACGCTTGCCAGCGGCATCGTGCGCAAGGGCGACGAAGTCGTGGCCCTGCCGTCGGGCAAGGGCAGCAAAGTCAAGTCCATCGTCACCTTCGAGGGTGAGCTGGAGCATGCCGGCCCGGGCCAGGCCATCACCCTGACCCTGGAAGACGAGATCGATGTCTCCCGCGGCGACATGCTGGTGCACGCCGACAACCGCCCGCAGGTCACCGACGGCTTCGACGCCATGCTGGTGTGGATGGCCGAAGAGCCGATGCTGCCGGGCAAGAAGTACGACATCAAGCGCGCCACCAGCTATGTGCCGGGCTCCATCCCGAGCATCACCCACAAGGTGGACGTGAACACCCTGGAAGAGACCGCCGCCAGCGAACTCAAGCTCAACGAGATCGCCCGCGTGAAGGTCAGCCTGGATGCGCCCATCGCGCTGGACGGCTACGGCCAGAACCGCACCACCGGTGCCTTCATCGTCATCGACCGCCTGACCAACGGCACCGTCGGCGCCGGCATGATCATCGCCGCGCCGCAGGCCAGTCACGGCACCGCCACGCATCATGGCGCCAATGCCCATGTTGCTCGTGAAGAGCGCGCTGCTCGCTTCGGCCAGCAGCCGGCCACCGTGCTGTTCAGCGGCCTCTCCGGCGCCGGCAAGAGCACCTTGGCCTACGCCGTGGAGCGCAAGCTGTTCGACATGGGGCGCGCGGTCTATGTGCTGGACGGCCAGAACCTGCGCCATGACCTGAACAAGGGCCTGCCGCAGGATCGCGCCGGTCGCACCGAGAACTGGCTGCGCACCGCGCATGTCGCCAAGCAGTTCAACGAGGCCGGCCTGGTCAGCCTGTGTGCTTTCGTCGCCCCGAGCGCCGAAGGCCGCGAGCAGGCCAAGGCGCTGATCGGCGCCGAGCGTCTGGTTACCGTTTACGTCCAGGCTTCCCCGCAGGTCTGCCGCGAACGTGATCCGCAGGGCCTGTACGCTGCCGGCCAGGACAACATCCCGGGCGAGTCCTTCCCGTTCGACGTGCCGCTGGATGCCGATCTGGTGATCGACACCCAGACCCAGTCGGTGGATGAGGGCGTCAAGGCGGTGCTCGACCTGTTGCGCCAGCGCGGCGCGATCTGATCGCCAGGCGCTGACGAAAAGCCCCGCATTTGCGGGGCTTTTTCTTTTCGGGTTCCCGGCAATCCTGACATCTGACGCGGAAGTGCCTGTCTCTCCTACGGGAGCATTGACGCGTGAACAAAAAAGCCCCGCAGATGCGGGGCCTTTTTGATGGAGCCAAGACTCAATATTTGCCTTTCAGACCATAAGTCTCATCCAGCGTACCCGGCCCTTCGCTGGGCTTGGGCGCGTAGTCGCGCGGCGCTTCGTTATTCGCCGGCGGAGTCAGGCGCTCGCGGCGCTCGGGGTATTCGTCGGTGTGCAGGGCGGCCAGCAGGCGCTGCTTGGTCTGCTCGTCCAGGGCCAGGCGCTCGGCGCCTTCGGACAGGTGATCCTGAACGTCCTGATAGCTCTGGGTGAGCTTCTTCATCAGGCTGGCGGAGGTGTTGAAGTGGGTCACCACTTCGCGCTGGTAACTGTCGAAACGATCCTGCATGTCGTCCACCTGGCGCTGCAGCTTGTTCGGCGCGGCGTTGGGGAGCAGGCGGGCGATCAGGAAGCCGATGGCGCCCCCGACGATCAGGGCGAGTAGCGGCAGTAACCAGGTGGTGAGGGACTGTTCCACGCGAATCCTTCCTCTATAGACGGCTTTGCTTTACGTTAGCGGCTTGCACCTGTGCTTGTATACCGTGGCGAATGCATCGCCGCCTGCGCAGGTATTGTGCTAGACGAGACGACCCGCCACGGGGTCACGGAGCTGTTGTTTGACCACCCGCGAAATCCCCTTGTTCCTCGACGGCCCCGACGGCCAGCTGGAAGCCCTGCACCTCGCCACACCCGACGCCAAGGGCGTCGCGCTGATCTGCCATCCGCATCCGCTGTTCGCCGGTACCATGCAGAACAAGGTGGTCGCCACCCTGCAGCGTGCCGCACGGGATGCAGGATACGCCACCCTGCGTTTCAATTTTCGTGGCGTGGGTCAGAGCGCAGGTAGTTACGCCGAAGGGCGCGGCGAAATCGAAGATGCGCTGGCCGCCGCGCGCTGGCTGGCTGGGCAGCATCCGGACCTGCCGCTGACGCTGATGGGCTTCTCCTTCGGCTCCTGCGTGGCCGGCAACGCCGCCGAGCGCCTGGAAGAGGAGGGCGTCGCGCTGGCGCAACTGTTCATGCTGGCGCCGCCGGTGGAGCGTTTCGACGTCGACCTGCCTGAGCGCTGCCCGTTGACGGTGATCCAGCCGGAAGCCGACGAAGTGGTCACGCCTGAGCGCGTCTACGCCTGGAGCGCCGAGCTGAGCAAGGCGCACGAACTGATCCGCATCCCCGAGTGCAGCCATTTCTTCCACGGCAAGCTGATCGAGCTCAAGGACCTGATTCAGGCCCGGCTCGCCTAGGGCGCCGCGCCGCGTTACCATCCGGCCCGCCATTTCATTTGTGTTGATTCCTGGATTCCCATGACGACCCGTATCCTGACCGGCATCACCACCACCGGTACTCCGCACCTGGGCAACTACGCCGGCGCCATCCGCCCGGCCATCGTCGCCAGCCGCGATCCGCAGGCAGATTCCTTCTACTTCCTGGCCGACTACCACGCGCTGATCAAGTGCGATGACCCGGCGCGCATCCAGCGTTCGCGCCTGGAGATCGCCGCCACCTGGCTGGCCTGCGGCCTGGATGCTGAAAAGGCGACCTTCTATCGCCAGTCCGACATTCCCGAAATCCCGGAACTGACCTGGCTGCTCACCTGCGTCAGCGCCAAGGGCCTGCTCAACCGTGCTCACGCCTACAAGGCCTCGGTGGACAAGAACGTCGAGGCCGGCGAAGACCCGGACGCCGGCGTCACCATGGGCCTGTACAGCTACCCGGTGCTGATGGCCGCGGACATCCTGATGTTCAACGCGCACAAGGTGCCGGTCGGCCGTGACCAGATCCAGCACGTGGAAATGGCCCGCGACATCGGCCAGCGCTTCAACCATCTGTTCGGCAATGGCAAGGAGCTGTTCACCCTGCCGGAAGTGGTGATCGAGGAAGACGTGGCCACCCTGCCGGGCCTGGACGGTCGCAAGATGTCCAAGAGCTACGACAACACCATCCCGCTGTTCGGCAGCGCCAAGCAGCTCAAGGACGCCGTGGCGCGCATCGTCACCGACTCCCGTGCGCCGGGCGAGCCGAAGGACCCGGACAACTCCCACCTGTTCACCCTCTACCAGGCGTTCTCCACCCACGAGCAACAGGCTGCGTTCCGCGCCGACCTGCTGGGTGGCCTGGCCTGGGGTGAAGCCAAGCAACGCCTGTTCGAGCTGCTGGATAACGAATTGGGCGAGGCCCGCGAGCGCTACCAGGCGCTGATCACCCGCCCGGCCGACCTGGAAGACATTCTCCTGGCCGGCGCCGCCAAGGCCCGCCGCATCGCCACCCCGTTCCTCGGCGAACTGCGCGAGGCCGTTGGCCTGCGTTCGTTCCGTGAGCAGGTGCAAGTGGCCACCGAAGGCAAGAAGAAGACTGCCAAGGCCGCGCGCTTCGTCAGCTTCCGCGAGGAAGACGGCTTCCGCTTCCGCCTGCTGGACGCTGCTGGCGAGCAACTGCTGCTCTCCGTGGCCTTCGCCGACGGCAAGGCTGCCGGCCAGGTGACCAAGCGCCTGCAATCCGAAGACCTGGACCTGCACGCCGAGCTGAACGCCTTCAGCGTGCGCCTGGATGGCGAAGCCGTGGCCTACAGCCCGGAATTCTCCACCGACGCGGAGCGCGACGCCGCCATGCAGCGTCTGCGCGAGGCGCTCGCTCCCCAGGAGTGAGGGTTGGCTGGCCGGTCCGACTACCGGCCAATTGCCAAGCAACGGGGGCGCCGCTAAAGTGTGCGCCCCCGTTTTCGTTACCTTGCTACCGATCATGACGCCTCTTCAGCGCTACCAGGAAGACCTGAAACGCCCCGATTTCTTCCACGACGCCGCACAAGCGAACGCCGTGAAGCATCTGCAACGCCTCTACGACGATCTGGTCGCCGCTGAAAAGGGCAAGTCCGGGCTGTTCGGCAGGTTGCTGGGCAAGAAATCCCAGGAGCCGGTGAAGGGGCTGTATTTCTGGGGCGGCGTTGGCCGTGGCAAGACCTACCTGGTGGATACCTTCTTCGAAGCGCTGCCCTTCAAGCAGAAGATGCGCACGCACTTCCACCGCTTCATGAAGCGCGTCCACGAGGAAATGAAAACCCTCAAGGGTGAGAAGAACCCGCTGACCATCATCGGCAAGCGTTTCGCCGACGAGGCCCGGGTGATCTGCTTCGACGAATTCTTCGTCTCCGATATCACCGACGCGATGATCCTCGCGACCCTGCTGGAAGAGCTGTTCAAGAACGGCGTCAGCTTGGTGGCGACCTCCAACATCGTGCCGGACGGTCTCTACAAGGACGGCCTGCAGCGCGCCCGCTTCCTGCCGGCCATCGCGCTGGTCAAGCAGTACACCGAAGTGGTCAACGTCGACAGCGGCGTGGACTACCGCCTGCGCGCCCTGGAACAGGCCGAGCTGTACCACTGGCCGCTCTCCGAGCAGGCCGAACAGGCCATGACCCGTGACTTCAAGGCCCTGACCCCCGAGTGCGCCGCCGCCACCCGCGATGACGCGCTGATGATCGAGAACCGCGAAATCCGCGCGCGCATCACCTGCGATGACGTGGCCTGGTTCGAATTCCGCGAGCTGTGCGACGGCCCGCGCAGCCAGAACGACTACATCGAGCTGGCGAAGATCTTCCACGCCATCCTGATTTCCAACGTCGAGCAGATGAACGTGGCCAAGGACGACATGGCCCGCCGCTTCATCAACCTGGTGGACGAGTTCTACGACCGCAACGTCAAGCTGATCCTCTCCGCCGAGGTGGAGCTCAAGGACCTGTACACCGGCGGCCGCCTGGAGTTCGAATTCCAGCGCACCCTGAGCCGTCTGCTGGAAATGCAGTCCCACGAATACCTGAGCCGCCCGCACCGTCCCTGATGGTACGGCGAACGAAAAAGGCTGCCCAAGGGCAGCCTTTTTCGTTTGGGCTCTTTTCTGTTCTGTAGGAGCGAGCTTGCTCGCGAACATTTCACAGGTAGCTCGGAAGCTGGGCGGTTCGCGAGCAAGCTCGCTCCTACAGATAAAGCTCAGCGCTGCGCCATTTCCTGCTGCGCCTTCTTCAGCAGTTGCTGGGCATGGGCGACTTCCAGCGCTTCCATGGCGTTGATCGGCTTGATCGCCACCGCTTTCTTCAACTGTTCCAGTGCTTTCTGCTCTTCATCTTCGCCATACACATAGCCCAGCGCATTGGCGTATTCGTAGTGGCCGATCGGCAGGTCGCTGGCGGCGCGGAAGGAGCGGGCGAAGTACTGCTCCATCTGGTCGGCGCTGACTCCGTAGGTCATCTTGCCCACCAGCTTGCCGACCTTGCGGATCACGCCGGCTTCATAGCCGCCATAGAGCGCCAGGGCGAAGGGCTGGTTGGGCTGCTTGGCCAGCAGGGCATCCAGTTCCTTGGGGATGTCGCCGGTATAGCCGCGCTTGAGTACCACCGGTACGGGCAGGTCTTCGGCCAGTCGCGCCTTGGCGTAGGCCCGGCCGAACTGGGCGATGGGGTCGGCGTTGAGCAGTGGGCCGGCCTGGTCGGTGTAGCTGATTACTTCTTCCAGCAGGCGCTCCTTCTCCTCCTGGTTCGGTGCCAGGAACAGGGCATAGAGGGTCTGGGCGAACATCGCCGGCACCTGGCCGCCGACGCCCAGCGCAAGGCCGTCCTTCTTGGCCTGGGCGAAGTCGCCGCGGAACACCTTGCGCCATACGTCCTGCAACTTCTCGGCATAGACCTGCGCTTCCTCCGGCTTGCCGGTGAAGCCGGTGCCGGCGGCCACGGTCTTCTCCAGGGCTTCGGGATGCCGGGTCGCCATGGTCACCACCCAGTCGGCGTCGGGGAAGGGGTAGTTGCCAAAGCCGCGGGTCAGCTTCGGCCAGGCGGCGCGCAGCTTGTCGCCACTGTAGTCGAAGGCGCTCTGGTCGTAGGGGAAGGGTTTCCAGGTGTCGTCCGCCACAGCGGTCAGGCTGAAGACGGCCAGCAGGGCAAGCAGAAAGCGGCGCATGGCGATATCCCGTTGGGTTCTTGTTGTCGGTTGCTGCCCCGATCATAGGGCGGCACCCGAGTCCGCGAACCCATCCTAGGGATGGCGTGTTTCAGCCTTCCTTCTGTTCGTACTGGCGGCGGTAATGGTTCGGCGAAAGCCCGGTGTGCTGGCGGAACAGTCGTGCGAAGAAGCTGGCATCGTCGTAGCCGACTTCGTAGCTGATGGTCTTGATGCTTTTGCGGGTGGTGGACAGCAGGTTGCGCGCGGTTTCGATACGCAGGCGCTGCAGGTAGTGCAGCGGCTTGTCGCCGGTGGCGGCCTGGAAGCGCCGCATGAAGTTGCGGATGCTCATGCCGTGGTCGCGGGCCACGTCCTCGAAGCGGAACTTGTCCGAGAAGTGTTCTTCCAGCCAGTGCTGGATCTGCAGGATTGCCGGGTCGTGGTGCAGTTTCTGCCCGCCGAAGCCGAGACGACCGGGTGTGTAGCTGCGCTGCACCTCGTAGAGGATGTCGCGGGCCACGCCCTGGGCCACGGCGGCGCCGCAGAAATGCTCGATCAGGTAGATGTACAGGTCGCGGACCGAGGTCAGGCCGCCGGCGCTGTAGATGTTGTCGGCGTCGGCGATGTGCTTTTCCTGGTTGAGCAGCACCTTGGGGTAGCGCTCGGCGAATTCGCGGAAGAAGCGCCAGTAGGTGGTTGCCTCCTTGCCATCGAGCAGGCCGGCCTCGGCCAGCCAGAACACCCCGGACACCTCGCCGCAGAGCACGCTGCCGGCGGCATGGCGCTCGCGCAGCCAGGGCAGCACCTCGGGGTAGTGGCTCAGGAGTTCGTCGAAGTCGCCCCAGAAGGCGGGAAGGATCACCAGTTCCGGCTCGTCCAGCGGGCCCTGCACCGGCAGCGTATCGCCGCTGAAGCTGACCACCGGCTTACCGTCCGGGCTGATGATGCGGATCTCGAAGCTAGGTTGCAGGCCGAGGCCCTGCTGGCGGCCATGGCGCAGGCTGGCCATGTGGAAGAAGTCCTTGGCCTGCATGAGGGTGGAGCCGAAGACGCCATGGGTGGCGAGAATGCTGACGCGGCGCAGCACGCTGGAAGCTGGGGTGGGCATCGATTCTTGTACTTCTTATGGATGTCTTGGCATGACGCTAAAGTGGTCATGATGCGGCTGGATCGTCTTATTTTTTGGCGAAAGTGTCCAGTGCAGAGCGGTTCGCGCTGTCCTACAGTCGGCCTTCCAATAATTCCTACAATCGATCCGCAGGTGCGCCGCATGATTCCAAGAACCCTGTTCAGTTCCGACCACGAGCTGTTCCGCGACAGCGTCCGCAAGTTCCTCGAACAGGAGGCGGTGCCCTTCCACGCCCAGTGGGAGAAGGATGGTCACGTCGACCGCCAGCTGTGGAACAAGGCCGGCGATGCGGGGATGCTCTGCTCCCACCTGCCCGAGGCCTATGGCGGCATGGCGGCCGACTTCCTCTACAGCGCGGTGGTGATCGAAGAGATCGGTCGCCTGGGGCTGACCGGTATCGGTTTCTCCCTGCATTCGGACATCGTCGCGCCCTACATCCTTCATTACGGCAGCGAGGAGCTGAAGCAGCGTTACCTGCCCAAGCTGGTCTCCGGCGAGATGGTTTCGGCCATCGCCATGACCGAGCCGGGCGCCGGCTCCGACCTGCAGGGCGTGAAGACCACTGCCGTGCTGGATGGCGATGAGTATGTGATCAACGGCTCGAAGACCTTCATCACCAACGGCTGGCTGGCCGACCTGGTCATCGTGGTCGCCAAGACCGATCCCAAGGCCGGCGCCAAGGGCACCAGCCTGTTCCTGGTGGAGGCGGGCACGCCGGGTTTCTCCAAGGGCAAGCGCCTGGAGAAAGTTGGCATGAAGGCGCAGGACACTTCCGAGTTGTTCTTCCAGGACGTCCGTATTCCCAAGGAGAATCTGCTGGGTAAGGAAGGGCAGGGCTTTATCTACTTGATGCAGGAGTTGCCCCAGGAGCGCCTGACCGTGGCCCTGGGCGCACTGGCCTCCGCCGAGGCGGCGCTGAAGTGGACGCTGGACTACACCCGCGAGCGCAAGGCGTTCGGCAAATCCGTGGCGGACTTCCAGAACACTCGCTTCAAGCTGGCGGAGATGGCCACCGAGATCCAGGTCGGCCGGGTCTTCGTCGACCGCTGCCTGGAGCAGCATCTGGAAGGAAAGCTGGATGTGCCCACGGCGGCGATGGCCAAGTACTGGACCACCGATCTGCAGTGCAAGGTGCTCGACGAGTGCGTGCAACTGCACGGCGGCTACGGCTTCATGTGGGAATACCCGATCGCCCGTGCGTGGGCGGATGCGCGTGTGCAGCGAATCTACGCCGGTACCAACGAGATCATGAAGGAAATCATCGCCCGCTCGCTGTAACCAGTGCGGATGAAAAAAGCCCGGCATCGGCCGGGCTTTTTCGTTGCGTCGCAGATCAGGGCGCCGGGTTCGGCTGGTCCTTGTGGATCGCTTCGATGCCGGCAAGCACCTCGTCGGAGAGCTTCAGCTTGAAGCTGCCGAGGTTCGCTTCCAGCTGTTCGAGGTTGGTGGCGCCGATGATGTTGCTGGTGACGAACGGCTGGCGGGTAACGAAGGCCAGGGCCATCTGCGCAGGGTCCAGGCCGTGTTCGCGGGCCAGCATCACATAGCGGTCGCTGGCGGCCTCGCTCTGCGGGTTGGTGTAGCGGGTGAAGCGGCTGAACAGGGTGATTCGCGCATTGGCCGGGCGCGCGCCGCCGAAGTACTTGCCCGAGAGCATGCCGAAGGCCATCGGCGAGTAGGCCAGCAGGCCGATCTGCTCGCGGACCGCGATCTCAGCCAGGCCCACCTCGAAGCTGCGGTTGAGCAGGTTGTAGGGGTTCTGGATCGATACGGCGCGCGGCCAGCCGCGCTCCTGGGCGATCTGCAGGAAGCGCATGGTGCCCCAGGGCGTCTCGTTGGACAGGCCAATGTGGCGGATCTTGCCGGCGCGAACCTGTTCGTCGAGTACTTCCAGCGTGTCTTCCAGCGGGGTGAAGCTCTCTTCCTTGTGCTGGTAGCCCAGTTGGCCGAAGAAATTGGTGCTGCGCTCGGGCCAGTGCAGTTGGTAGAGATCGATCCAGTCGGTCTGCAGGCGCTTGAGGCTGCCCTCGAGTGCTTCGACGATGTTCTTGCGATCGTGCCTGAGTTGGCCGTCGCGGATATGGCTGATGGCGTTGCCGGGGCCGGCGATCTTGCTGGCCAGTACCCAGTCGGCGCGGTCGCCGTGCTGGCGGAACCAGTTGCCGATGATCTGCTCGGTGCGGGTGTAGGTTTCCGCGCGCGGTGGCACCGGGTACATCTCGGCGGTATCGATGAAGTTCAGACCGGCGGCCTTGGCCCGCTCGATCTGGGCGAAGGCTTCGCTCTGGGTATTCTGCTCGCCCCAGGTCATGGTCCCCAGGCAGAGTGCGCTGACATTCAGATCGGTGCGGCCGAGCGGGCGGTACTCCATGCAGGTCTCCTCATCAAAACAAGTGCGTGACATGGTTGAAAATTCTGCCGGAATCTGCATAATTCCGCAGCCTTTCATCGGTGGGGGATGCCACGCCTGCCGATCGATACATCTAGTCGTTACGGACGCACACCGACCCGAGCCCCAATTCGTGTCTGTCTTCGGCTGTCCTTGACTTGTCAAGGCAACCACTGTCCAGTAAGATTCGCCGTCTTATTTTCAGGCGGCCCCTGAGGCTATAACGAATGAAAACTTATACCGCGAAACCAGAAACTGTTAAGCGCGACTGGTTCGTCGTCGACGCTGCTGGCCTGACCCTGGGTCGTCTGGCTACCGAGATTGCTACCCGCCTGCGCGGCAAGCACAAGCCGGAATACACCCCGCACGTTGACACCGGCGACTACATCGTCGTCATCAACGCCGAGCAGGTTCGTGTCACTGGCGCCAAAGCTACCGACAAGATGTACTACCATCACTCGGGCTTCCCGGGCGGTATCAAGTCGATCAACTTCGAGAAGCTGATCGCCAAGGCTCCTGAGCGTGTTATCGAGACTGCCGTCAAAGGCATGCTGCCGAAGAACCCGCTGGGCCGCGACATGTACCGCAAGCTGAAAGTGTACAAGGGTGCCAACCACCCGCACACCGCTCAGCAGCCTCAAGAACTGAAGATTTAACGGGATAGCTCATTATGTCGGCGACTCAAAATTACGGCACTGGCCGTCGTAAGACCGCTACCGCTCGCGTCTTCCTGCGTCCGGGCACTGGCAAGATCTCCATCAACAACCGCACTATCGAGCAGTTCTTCGGTCGTGAGACCGCTCGCATGGTTGTCCGTCAGCCGCTCGAGCTGACCGAGAACACCGAGAAGTTCGATATCTACGTTACCGTTGTTGGCGGTGGCGTGAGCGGTCAAGCTGGTGCGATCCGTCACGGTATCACCCGCGCTCTGATCGAATACGACGAGACCCTGCGCAGCCCGCTGCGTAAGGCCGGCTACGTCACTCGCGATGCTCGCGAAGTTGAGCGTAAGAAAGTCGGTCTGCGTAAAGCGCGTAAGCGTCCGCAGTACTCCAAGCGTTAATACGACGCTTCGAAAAAAACGCCCAGATCCTTTGGACTGGGCGTTTTTTTATGTCTGTAATTTGTTCGTGCGGCAAGGTGTCGCATCCGCGCGGGCCCCGTCCCGCAAGGGTTTCGCTAACTTCGTATCTGGCTATTACCTTGTCAGCACAAGGGCTTTTCTTTACCATTTGGCGAATTTTTTGCGCGGCTCGAATTTTTACTTAAAAGCCTGAATTGAACAGGCTTGAAGCTGATGGGAGACGACTGAATGAGTAATGACGGCGTGAATGCAGGCCGGCGTCGCTTCCTTGTCGCGGCCACTTCGGTGGTTGGTGCGGCAGGAGCGGTCGGAGCTGCGGTCCCGTTCGTGGGGTCATGGTTCCCCAGTGCCAAGGCGAAGGCCGCTGGCGCGCCGGTGAAGGTCAACGTAGGGAAGATCGAGCCGGGCCAGCAGGTTATCGCTGAGTGGCGCGGCAAGCCGGTGTTCCTGGTGCATCGCACCAAGGAAATGCTGGATGCCCTGCCGACCCTTGACGGGCAACTGGCCGACCCCGAGTCGAAGGCTTCGGAGCAGCCTGCCTACGTCGATCCCAAGCTGCGTTCGATCAAGCCGGAGCTGGCCGTGATCGTCGGTATCTGCACCCACCTGGGCTGCTCGCCGACCTTCCGTCCTGAAGTCGCTCCCGCGGACCTCGGTCCGGATTGGAAGGGTGGCTACTTCTGCCCCTGCCATGGCTCCCATTACGACCTTGCCGGCCGCGTTTACAAGGGACAGCCCGCGCCCCTGAACCTGCCGATTCCGCCTTATACGCTCGATGGTGATGAGTTGACCATCGGTGTGGACCAGGAGAAAGCCTGATGAACAAGTTCATGGCTTGGGTCGATGCGCGCTTCCCCGCGACCAAGATGTGGGAAGACCATCTGAGCAAGTACTACGCCCCGAAGAACTTCAACTTCTGGTACTTCTTCGGTTCGCTGGCGCTGCTGGTCCTGGTCAACCAGATCCTCACCGGTATCTGGCTGACCATGAGCTTCACCCCGTCGGCGGAAGAGGCCTTCGCCTCCGTCGAGTACATCATGCGAGATGTCGACTACGGGTGGATCATCCGCTACATGCACTCCACCGGCGCCTCGGCGTTCTTCATCGTGGTCTACCTGCACATGTTCCGCGGCCTGCTCTACGGCTCCTACCAGAAGCCGCGTGAGCTGGTGTGGATCTTCGGCATGCTGATCTACCTCGCCCTGATGGCCGAGGCCTTCATGGGCTACCTGCTGCCCTGGGGCCAGATGTCCTACTGGGGTGCCCAGGTGATCATCTCGCTGTTCGGCGCCATTCCGGTCGTGGGTAACGACCTGGCCCAGTGGATCCGCGGTGACTTCCTGATCTCCGGCATCACCCTGAACCGCTTCTTCGCCCTGCACGTGATCGCCCTGCCGATCGTGCTGCTCGGCCTGGTCGTGCTGCACATCCTGGCGCTGCACGAAGTCGGCTCGAACAACCCGGACGGCGTGGACATCAAGAAGAAGAAGGACGAGAACGGCGTACCGCTGGACGGCATTGCCTTCCACCCGTACTACACCGTCAAGGACATCGTCGGTGTCGTGGTCTTCCTGTTCATCTTCTGCACCGTGATCTTCTTCTTCCCGGAAATGGGCGGCTACTTCCTCGAGAAGCCCAACTTCGAGATGGCGAACCAGTTCAAGACCCCGCCGCACATTGCGCCGGTTTGGTACTTCACTCCGTTCTACGCCATTCTGCGTGCCGTTCCGGACAAGCTGATGGGTGTGGTTGCCATGGGCGCCGCCATCGCGATCCTGTTCGTGCTGCCGTGGCTGGACCGTAGCCCGGTTCGCTCGATCCGTTACAAGGGTTGGCTGAGCAAGATCTGGCTGGTGATCTTCGCGGTGTCCTTCGTGATCCTCGGCTACTACGGCTCGCAAGCGCCGTCGCCGCTGGGCACTACGCTGTCGCGCCTGTGCACCATTCTGTATTTCGCGTTCTTCATCCTGATGCCGTTCTACACCCGGATGGAGAAGACCAAACCGGTTCCGGAAAGGGTGACTGGCTGATGAAAAAGCAATTCGCAGCATTGATTCTGGCTTTCCTGCCGGTATTCGCATTCGCCAACGAAGCGGGGCCTGAGCTCGATCACGTCGATATCGACCTGACCGACAAGGCCGCCATGCAGGACGGCGCACGTACCTTCGCCAACTACTGCATGGGCTGCCACAGCGCCAAGTTCCAGCGCTATGAGCGCGTCGGCAAGGACCTGGGTATCCCCGAAGAGCTGATGATGAGCCACCTGGTGTTCACCGGTGCGAAGATCGGCGATCACATGGAAGTCGGCATGAAGCCGGCTGACGCCAAGGTGTGGTTCGGTGCTGCTCCGCCGGATCTGACCCTGGTAGCCCGTGTGCGTGGTACCGATTGGTTGTACACCTACCTGCGTTCGTTCTACGAAGATCCCAAGCGTCCGTGGGGCGTGAACAACAAGGTCTTCCCGAACGTCGGCATGCCGAACGTGCTGGCCAGCGTCCAGGGCCGTCAGGTCGTCGGCTGCAAGCAGGTTCAGGTCGTCGAGCATGGCAAGAAGCAGTACGATCCTCTGACCGGCACCCCGCTGACCCACGAGGCCTGCGATCAACTGACCGTCGTTCCGAAGACCGGTCAGCTGAACGAAGCCCAGTTCGACGAAAAGGTGAAGAACCTGGTGACCTTCCTGGCTTACTCGGCTGATCCGAACAAGCTGGAATCCCACCGTATCGGCACCTACGTCCTGCTGTTCCTGGCCTTCTTCTTCGTGTTCGCCTACCTGCTCAAGCGCGAATACTGGAAGGACGTGCACTAAGCACTGCCAGCTGTAACAAGCGCGCGCCCTACGGGGCGCGCGCGTCTTTCTACCTCCCACAAGTAGATTCTGCGAGGAGGCGCGCGGCATGGCCGCAATCAATAAGCTCACCTGTTTCTCCGACCCTTCCTGCCACTACAGCCATCGCGTACGCCTGGTGCTGGCGGAGAAGAGTGTCGTTGCCGACATCATCGACGTACCGGTCGGCAACATTCCGGCCAGGCTCGCCGAAGTGAATCCCTATGGCAGCCTGCCGACCCTGGTGGATCGCGATCTTTCGCTCTACGAGTCGACAGTGGTCATGGAGTACCTTGATGAGCGTTATCCACACCCGCCGTTGCTGCCGGTCTACCCGGTGGCTCGTGCCAACAGCCGCTTGCTGATGCACCGCATTCAGCGGGACTGGTGCGCTCTGGTGGATCGCATTCTCGACTCGCGGCAGAAGGACGCCGAGCGTGCCTTGGCGAGAAAGGAATTGCGTGAGAGCCTGACGGGGGTATCGCCGTTGTTCGCCGACAAGCCCTTCTTCCTCAGCGAGGAGCTCAGTCTGGTGGACTGCTGCCTGTTGCCGATCCTCTGGCGGTTGCCGGTCCTGGGCATCGAGTTGCCGCGCCCGGCCAAGCCGCTGCTGGATTACATGGAGCGGCAGTTTGCGCGGGAAACTTTCCGTGCGAGCCTGTCCTCTATCGAACGCGATATGCGCTAAGGAGCCTGATGATGAACTCCAGTCGTCCCTACCTCGTGCGAGCCCTCTATGAGTGGATCGTCGATAACGGCTGCACCCCGCATATCCTGGTCAATTCCGAGTATCCGGGCGTGCGCGTGCCGCCGGGCTATGCCAGTGACGGCCAGATCGTGCTCAACGTATCGCCCACCGCGGTTCGCCATCTGCAGATGGACAACGAGGCGGTCAGCTTCGAAGGCCGCTTCGGTGGGGTTGCCCAGAGCCTGTACATCCCGTCCCAGGCGGTAATGGCCATCTATGCGCGGGAGAACGGCCAGGGCATGGTCTTCGACCTGGAGCCGCCGGTGCCGACCGACGATGAGGACTTGCCGGACGATGGTCCGTCCGACGAGCCGCCGCGCCCCAGTGGCCGGCCAAGCCTCAAGGTGGTGAAATAATGAAAAAGGCGACCCGAGGGTCGCCTTTTTCATGCCTGCATCCTGCAATAAATAGCTCGCTCAGTCGATGTACTCGAACAGGCGGACGATCTTCTGCACGCCGTCCACGCTCTGGACCACCTGGGTGGCCAGGTCGCCTTCCTTGCGGGTAACCAGGCCCAGCATATAGACGATGCCGTTCTCGGTCAGGACCTTGATGCGGGTGGAGGGGACGTTGGCGTCAGCGAGCATCTGGCTCTTGATCTTGGTGGTCAGCCAGGTGTCGTTGCTGCGGGCGGCCAGGGAGGAGGGCTGCAGGATTTGCAGCTCGTTGTGCACGGTCTTGACCTTCTGCACTTCCTTGGCGGCCTGTTCGGCCTTGTTCTTCAGGTCGGAGCGCGGAGTCTGGCCGGCCAGCAGCACCACGCCGTTGTAGCTGATCACTACGACGTGGGAATTGCGGTCGAGGTCCGCATCGGCTTTGGCGATGTTCACCGCCACCTTGGTTTCGATCAGCGAGTCGTCGATCTTGCTGCCAAGGGTGCGGGTGCCCTTGTCATCGTCGATCGGCTTGTCGCGGGTGGCGCTGACGAAGCTGGTGCAGCCACCCAGAGCCATGGTCACGGCCAACATGGCCGCGATCAGAGGGGTGCGGGTCATTCTTCACTCCCGAACAGTTGACGGTCGATGAGGTCGCACAGGCAGTGGATGACCAGCAGGTGGACTTCCTGGATGCGTGCGGTGACCTTGGCCGGGACGCGGATTTCCACGTCTTCGGGCAGCAGCAGCGATGCCATGTTGCCGCCGTCGCGGCCGGTCAGTGCTACGACAACCATTTCGCGATCATGTGCGGCCTGGATTGCCTGAATGACGTTCGCCGAGTTGCCGCTGGTGGAAATCGCCAGCAGGACGTCGCCCGGTTGGCCCAGGGCGCGGATCTGCTTGGAGAAGACTTCGTTGTAGCTGTAGTCGTTGGCGATCGAGGTGATGGTGGAGCTGTCGGTGGTCAGGGCGACCGCCGGCAGGCTCGGGCGCTCACGCTCGAAACGGTTCAGCAGCTCGGAGGAGAAGTGCTGGGCGTCGCCGGCGGAGCCGCCGTTGCCGCAGGAGAGAATCTTGCCCTCGTTCAGCAGGGCGTTGACCATCACCATGCTGGCCTGCTCGATATGCGGAATGAGCACCTCGGTGGCCTGTTGCTTGGTCTCGATGCTGGCATGGAAGAGCTGGCGGATACGGGATTGCATGTCCATCAGGGATGACCTTTCGTCGGGCGTCTGATCAGGTGTCAAAGGCGTTGGGGATCCAGTTCAAGTGCCCTGCGGAGCCTGGGGTGCGATGGTCGATGGCGACGATGTCGAACCGGCAGGGGTGTCTGCTCCAGCGGGCGTTCTGTTGCAGGAAGTGTTCAGCGGTGGCGGCCAGGCGCTGACGCTTGCGCGAGTCCACACTTTCCAGCGCTCCTCCCCAGGCGTCATGCCGGCGGGAGCGAACTTCGACGAATACTACTGTATCGCCGTCCAGCATGACCAGATCGAGCTCGCCTCGGCGGCACGACCAGTTCTGCGCCAGGAGGCGCAATCCATGCTGTTCGAGATGGGCGCGGGCGCTGGCTTCCGCCTCGCGCCCGGCCTTCTGGGAAGGGCTGTTGCCGATCAAATACCGCTGTTCTCCAGCGGCTGCACCTGGCCATTGCGGAACTCGGCCCAGGGCAGATGGCGCTCGATGCGCTGGTTGGCATTGACGGTCAGGGTGCCGGTCAGGCCGTCGACCTGCATGCTCGGCACGGCCTTGAGCTCCGGCAGGCGCGGGGCCAGTTGGTAGGCATCGGCGCCCATGGCATACAGGCGGCCCAGGCTGCCGTTGGCGGCCGGCCACTGTGCAGCGACTTGCTGGCGCAGGGGGTTGTTCGGCTCCAGCAGCCAGGGGGTTTCGCAGAAGCGGATGCCGTTCAGGTCCTGGTCCTGGGCCGGGTTGTTCACGCCGGTGTACAGGTTGGAGGTGGCGTAGACCGGCAGGTCGCCCGCGTACTGGAAGGCCAGGGTCGGCTTGATCTGGCGAGCCTGCTGTGGAGTGGCGGCAAGGAAGATGAAGTCGATGTCCTGGCGGCGCGAGGGCTGGGTGTCGACGCTGCTGTCGAGCACGCCCTGCAGGCGCTTGGCGCGGCCTTCGCTCTGGCGCAGTTGCAGCAGGTCGGCGATCTGGCGGGCCAGTTCGACCGGTTGGTCGACATGCTCGGCGGCGATCAGGGTGCCGCCGGCAGCCTGCCAGTTGCGGCTGAAGGAGGCCAGGACGCGGTCGCCCCACTCGCCGCGCGGCACCAGGGCCACGGCGCGGCGCATGCCGTCGCTCCAGGCGCGGTTGGCGACTTCGCGGGCCTCGTCCTCGGCGGACAGGCCGAACTGGAACAGCTGGGCGGGACCTTCCTGGTTGCCGTCGGCGTAGTTCAGGGCCAGGGTGGTGATCGGTAGTTGCGGCTGGCTGCTCATCTGCTTGACCAGGTTCTTCTCCAGCGGGCCTACGACCAGTTGCACGCCGTCGGCCTGGGCCTGGCGGTAGAACTCGTCCAGCGAGCGCACCTGGCTGCTGTCGTAAAGCTTGATCGCCGGTTGCGCCTGGCCGCTCTGCTGGGCCTGGTAGTGGGCGGCCAGGAAGCCGTCCTGCAGGGCGCGGGCGACGGAGGCAAGCTGGCCCTGCTGCGGGAGCAGCAGGGCGATGGTGTTCAGCGGTTGGGCGGCCAGGGATTTCAGCTTGGTCAGGGCGTCAGGCAGTTGCTTGGCGGCCGGGTGGTCCGGATTCTGGGCGACCCACTTGTCGATGTTGGACTGCTGTTCCTTCAGGGTCGACGAGGTCTTGGTGATGCGAGCCAGTTCCAGCCAGCCGTTCATGTCGCCGTCGTTGCCGCTGGCCTGCAGTTGCTCGACCGGCAGGCTGGAAACCAGGCCCCAGATGGCTTCATGGTTGCTCTTGCTGGCTTCAGCGTTGAGCAGCGGGTCGATGAACACGCGCTCGCGGGCGGCGCTCAGGGCCTGGCCATCGGCGGCCAGTGCCAGTGCCTTGACCATGCCGGCGCGGGCCTGCAGGTCCACCGGCATTTCGCCAAGGCGCTGGAAGCTCGGGTTCTCGAATGCCTTCAGGGCGGCCTTGGGCTTGTTGCGGGCCAGCTCGAGCTGGGCGCGCAGGGTGCTGGCGAAGACTTGCTGGGCCGGCTTCAGGCTGTCCATTGGCGTCTGGTCGAGGATCTGCGTGGAGCGGCCGAAGTCCTTCTGCTTATACGCAAGGTCAGCGGCGGAAAGACGCAGCACGGCGGCTTCGTCGGGCTTGGCGGTGGAGGCCTGCTGTAGCAGCTGTTCGATGCTGGCGTCCGGGGTGCGCGGCAGTTCGCCGAGGTTGGACGACGGGGAAGAGGCGCAGGCGGCGAGCATGCCGGCAAGGAACAGAGCGGAAAGCGGACGCAGGCGAGCGATCATATCGGGCTTCTCGTGACGCATTCAAAGAGCTGCCGATTGTACCCAAGCGGCGAGGGTGACGCGATGGCGGCTGCCGGAATCGGGATACAATGCGGCTTTTTCAGATACTTCCGGCGAGGTTAGCGCGTGACACTTGGCACTCTTTATGTGGTGGCTACCCCCATCGGCAACCTGGATGACATCAGCGCCCGGGCGCTCAAGGTGCTGGCCAACGTGTCGCTCATCGCTGCCGAGGACACTCGGCATTCGGTGCGCCTGCTGCAGCATTTCGGCATCGAGACTCCGCTGGCGGCGTGCCACGAGCACAACGAGCGCGAGCAGGGCGGTCGATTCCTGACCAAGCTGCAGGCCGGCGAGGACGTGGCGCTGATTTCCGATGCGGGCACCCCGCTGATCTCCGATCCGGGCTATCACCTGGTGCGCCAGGCGCGTGCTGCGGGGATACCGGTGGTTCCGGTGCCGGGTGCCTGTGCGCTGATCGCTGCGCTGTCCGCCGCGGGGTTGCCGTCGGACCGTTTTGTCTTCGAAGGTTTCCTGCCGGCCAAGGCGGCTGGGCGTCGCGGTCGGCTGGAAGCGCTGCTGGAGGAGCCGCGCACCCTGATCTTCTATGAGGCACCGCACCGTGTGCTGGAGTGCATCGAGGACATGGCGGCGATTTTTGGCAATGAGCGCCCTGCGGTGCTGGCGCGTGAGCTGACCAAGACCTTCGAGACCCTGAAAGGGCTGCCGCTGGGCGAGTTGCGCGAGTTTGTCGCCGCCGACAGCAACCAGCAGCGTGGCGAATGCGTACTGCTGGTGGCGGGCAAGCCTGCGCCGGAAGGGGATGAGGTGGTGGATGCGCAGACCTTGCGTGTGCTCGATCTGCTGCTGGCCGAGTTGCCTGTGAAGCGCGCGGCGGCGCTGGCGGCTGAGATCACCGGGGCGCGCAAGAACCAGCTGTACCAGATCGCGTTGGAGCGCCAAGGCAAGGCTTGAGCTTGTTCTGAGCGTCGTCAGCCGCTAACCTTACGGACTGAGAGTTGGTTGGACAGTCGCTGTTTCGTGATGTTCCATCACGGGATGGAGGAAAGTCCGGGCTCCATAGGGCAGAGTGCCAGGTAACGCCTGGGAGGCGCGAGCCTACGGAAAGTGCCACAGAAAATAACCGCCTAAGCGCAACAGCGCCGGTAAGGGTGAAAAGGTGCGGTAAGAGCGCACCGCACGGCTGGCAACAGTTCGTGGCTAGGTAAACCCCACTCGGAGCAAGACCAAATAGGAATCCATTGGCGCGGCCCGCGTTGGATTCGGGTAGGTCGCTTGAGGCATTCAGTGATGAATGTCCCAGAGGAATGGCTGTCCTCGACAGAACCCGGCTTACAGACCGACTCTCAGCTCATTTCCCCCACTTCTTCCCACTATGACCATTTGTCGCTGATTGGAAGAAGTTACAAAGTTGAGAAATCACTTTAAGTATGAAAGCCCAGTGTTTTGAAAACACTGGGCTTTTCTCTTTCTGATCGCGTCAAATTTCCTCCCGAAACCCTCCAAAAGCACGCTAAATCTCGGTCCTGTAAGGATTTTTCCCATCTGGCTCGCCTTGACGGTGGGGAGCGCGGATTTCTATAGTGTGCGGAAGTGGTACGAAGTGGGTAAAAGTGGGATCAACAGGCATGGATAGCCAACCACAGGGGAAGCGCTGACGTGTTTCGCGGAGCTAACGCCATTAGTCTTGACGCCAAAGGGCGCCTCGCGATGCCGAGTCGGTATCGTGACGAGCTCGTTTCGCGTTGCAATGGCCAGCTCATCGTCACCATCGACGCCGTCGACACCTGCCTGACCGTATACCCCCTCCCTGAATGGGAACTCATCGAAGCCAAGCTGCGCGAACTGCCGTCGCTGCGTGAAGAAACGCGGCGCCTGCAGCGTTTGCTGATTGGCAATGCCGTGGACCTGGAGCTGGATGGCGCCGGGCGTTTTCTCGTTCCTCCGCGCCTGCGCGAATACGCCGGCCTGGACAAGCGGGCGATGCTGGTCGGCCAGTTGAACAAGTTCCAGCTGTGGGACGAAGACAAGTGGAATGCGGTTGCCGAGGCCGACCTCGCAGCCATTAAAGAACCCGGCGGCCTGCCGGATGAATTGCGCGACCTTATTCTGTGAGCCTGCCTGTGACCAGTACCTTCCAACACATCACCGTTCTACTCGAGGAGGCCGTCGAAGCGCTGGCCCCCGTGGAGGGCGGCCGTTATGTGGACGGAACCTTCGGAAGGGGAGGGCACAGCCGCGCCTTGCTCGGCAAGCTCGGTCCGGGCGGCCAGCTGCTCGGATTCGACAAGGATCCCCAAGCGATCGCGACGGGAAAAACACTGGCGGCCGAAGACGGCCGCTTCGTCATTGTGCAAAGGTCCTTCGCCGAGATGGCGGAGGAGTTCACCGCGCGCGGCCTGCAGGGCGGCGTAAATGGTGTGCTGCTGGACCTGGGCGTGTCCTCGCCGCAGCTGGATGACCCGGAGCGCGGCTTCAGCTTCCTCAATGACGGTCCGCTGGACATGCGGATGAATCCGGATCAGGGCGTCAGCGCCGCGCAGTGGATCGCCACCGCCGCCGAAGACGAGATTGCCCGCGTGTTCAAGGACTACGGCGAAGAGCGCTTCGCCAAGCGCATGGCTCGTGCCATCGTGCAGCGCCGTGCGGAGCAACCTTTCGAACGCACCGCCGACCTGGCCGCCGTGATCACCGAGGCCAACCCGGCCTGGGAGAAGGGCAAGAACCCGGCAACCCGTGCCTTCCAGGGCCTGCGTATCTTCATCAACAACGAACTGGGCGATCTGGAGCGTGGCCTCGACGCCGCGCTGGAAGGTCTGGCCGTGGGCGGTCGCCTGGTGGTGATCAGCTTCCACTCGCTGGAAGACCGCATCGTCAAGCAGTTCATGCGCAAGCACGCCAAGGGCGAGGCGGACAAGCTGCCGCGCAACCTGCCGATTCAGGTGAAACCTTTCGAGCCGCGCCTGAAGCTGATCGGCAAGCCGGTCTATGCCTCCGAGGCCGAGCTGAAGGCCAATCCGCGCTCGCGCAGCGCAGTCATGCGCATTGCGGAGAAAGTGCGATGAGCCGCCTCTTCGCCAAACGCCTGCCGACCGGCAGCTTCTTCATGCTGCTGCTGTTCATTGGCGTACTGTTGTCGGCGATCTCCGTGTCCTACAGCGCGTACTGGAATCGCCAGCTGCTCAATTCCCTGTACACCGAGCTCAGCGTGCGCGACAAGGCGCAGGCCGAGTACGGCCGGCTGATCCTCGAACAGAGTACCTGGACCGCGCATAGTCGCATCGAAGGGCTGGCGACCGACCAGCTGAAGATGCGCGTGCCCGATCCGACCGAAGTCATCATGGTGGCGCCATGAAGCATCTTCCCGGAGCCCGCTACCCCTGGCGCTTCCGCGTCGTCATCGGCCTGCTGCTGGCGATGGTGGCGGCGATTGCCTGGCGCATCGTCGACCTGCACGTCATCGATCACGACTTCCTCAAGGGGCAGGGCGACGCGCGCAGCGTGCGCCACATTTCCATCCCCGCGCATCGTGGCCTGATCACCGACCGCAACGGCGAGCCTCTGGCCGTCAGTACGCCGGTTGCCACGCTCTGGGCCAACCCCAAGGAGCTGGTGCTCGAGCGTGACAAATGGGGCTTCCTCGCCGAGGCGCTGGGTCAGCCGCAAGCGGCCCTGACCGAACGCCTGGATCAGAATGCCGACAAGGAGTTCATCTACCTGGTCCGTGGCCTGACGCCGGAGCAGGGCGAAGCCGTGATGGCTCAGGTGAAGGCTCATCGCATTCCCGGCGTGTACTCGGTCGAAGAGTTCCGCCGCTTCTATCCTGCCGGTGAAGTGGCTGCCCAGGTAGTGGGCTTTACTGACGTCGACGATCGCGGCCGCGAGGGCGTGGAACTGGCCTTCGACAGCTGGCTGGCAGGCGTGCCGGGCAAGCGCCAGGTGCTCAAGGATCGCCGTGGCCACCTGATCCGCGACGTGCAGGTCACCCGCAACGCCAAGGCTGGCAAGACCCTCGCGCTGTCCATCGACCTGCGCCTGCAGTACCTCGCCAACCGCGAGCTACGCAATGCTCTGGTGGAGAACGGCGCCAAGGCCGGCAGCCTGGTGATCCTCGATGTGAAGACCGGCGAAGTGCTGGCCATGTCCAACCAGCCGACCTACAACCCGAACAACCGCCGCAACCTGCAGCCGGCGATGATGCGCAATCGCGCCATGATCGACGTGTTCGAACCGGGTTCGACCATGAAGCCGTTCTCCATGAGCGCGGCGCTGGAAACTGGCCGCTGGAAGCCCACCGACAAGGTCGAGGTCTACCCGGGCACCCTGCAGATTGGCCGCTACACCATTCGCGACGTATCCCGCACCGAAGGCCCGGTGCTGGACCTGACCGGCATCCTGATCCGCTCCAGTAACGTAGGCATGAGCAAGGTCGCCTTCGATATCGGCGGCGAAGCCATTTACAGCCTGATGCAGAAGGTCGGCCTCGGCCAGGACACCGGCCTGGGCTTCCCCGGCGAGCGCGTCGGCAACCTGCCGAACTACCGGGAATGGCGCAAGGCCGAGACGGCAACGCTGTCCTACGGCTACGGCCTGTCGGTCACTGCCATCCAGCTGGCCCATGCCTACGCGGCGCTGGCAAACAATGGCCGCAGCGTGCCGCTGACCATGGTCCGCGCCGATCGCCAGCCGGAAGCCACCCAGGTCATTCCCGAACCGGTCGCCAAGACCATGCAGGGCATGCTGCAGCAGGTCATCGAGGCGCCCAACGGCGTGTACCGCGCCCAGGTGCCGGGCTATCACGTGGCCGGCAAGTCCGGTACCGCGCGCAAGGCCCAGGTCGGCACCAAGGGCTACGCCGAGAATTCCTACCGTTCCCTGTTCGCCGGCTTCGCGCCGATGAGCAATCCGCGTTATGTCGCCGTGGTCGTCATCGACGAACCCAGCAAGGCCGGCTACTTCGGTGGTCTGGTTTCCGCGCCGGTGTTCAGCAAGGTGATGTCCGGGACGCTGCGCCTGATGAATGTGCCGCCGGACAATCTGCCGGCGACTCCGCAGCAGCAAGCCGATGCTGCGCCCGCTACCAAAGGAGGGCGTGGCTGATGCCGATGAGCCTCAATCAACTGCTGCCGCAAGCCGAAAGCGGTGAACTGATCCGCGAACTGACCCTGGACAGCCGTACCGTCAAGCCGGGCGATCTGTTCCTGGCTGTGCCAGGTGGTCGCCAGGACGGCCGCGCGCACATCGCTGCTGCGCTCAAGCAGGGTGCCGCTGCGGTTGCCTATGAAGCTGAAGGCGCTGCCAACCTGCCGCCCAGTGATGTGCCGATGATCGCCATCAAGGGCCTGGCCAAGCAGCTGTCGGCCATCGCCGGGCGCTTCTATGGCGAACCGAGCCGTGGCGTCGAACTGGTCGGCGTGACCGGCACCAATGGCAAGACCAGCGTCAGCCAGCTGGTGGCCCAGGCTCTCGACCTGCTCGGCGAGCGCTGCGGCATCGTCGGCACCCTTGGCACCGGTTTCTATGGCGCGCTGGAAAGCGGCCGCCACACCACGCCCGACCCGCTCGCCGTGCAGGCGACCCTGGCGCGCTTGAAGCAGGGCGGTGCCAAGGCGGTGGCGATGGAAGTGTCGTCTCACGGCCTGGAGCAGGGCCGTGTCGCCGCGCTGGGCTTCGACGTGGCAGTGTTCACCAACCTGTCCCGCGACCATCTGGACTACCACGGTTCGATGGAAGCCTACGGTGCTGCCAAGGCCAAGCTGCTTGCCTGGCCGGGGCTGCGCTGCCGGGTGATCAACCTGGACGACGACTTCGGTCGTCAGCTGGCCGCCGAGTCCCACGAATCCCGCCTGATGGGTTACAGCCTGACCGACCCGTCGGCCTACCTCTATTGCCGCGAAGCCAAGTTCAGCGATGCCGGCGTGCAGGCGCAGATCGTTACCCCGCAAGGCGAAGGCCTGCTGCGCAGTTCGCTGCTGGGCAAGTTCAACCTGAGCAACCTGCTGGCCGTGGTCGGCGCGCTGCTGGGTCTGGACTACCCGCTGGGCGAAGTGCTCGCCGTGCTGCCGCAGCTGGAAGGTCCGATCGGACGCATGCAGCGCCTGGGTGGCGGCGAGAAGCCGCTGGTGGTGGTGGATTACGCCCACACCCCGGATGCTCTGGAAAAAGTCCTGCTGGCCCTGCGCCCGCACGTGCATGGCCAACTGCTTTGCCTGTTCGGCTGCGGTGGCGACCGTGACAGCGGCAAGCGTCCGATCATGGCGCAGATTGCCGAGCAGCACGCTGATCGTGTGCTGGTCACCGACGACAACCCACGCACCGAGAAGAGCGAAGCGATCATCGCCGACATCCGTGCCGGTTTCGCCAAGCCTGACGCTGTCGAGTTCATCCCCCGTCGTGGCGAGGCCATCGCCCGCCTCATCGCCTCCGCCGACGTCGATGACGTCGTGCTGCTGGCCGGCAAGGGACATGAGGATTACCAGGAGATCGACGGCGTTCGCCATCCGTTCTCCGATCTGGATCAAGCCGCCAAGGCGCTGGCTGCCTGGGAGGTGAAGCGTGCTTAAGCCCCTTTCGCTCAATGAAGTCGCTGGTGCGCTGCAGGGCCGTGTGGTCGGCGCCGACGCCAGCTTCGACGCCGTGAGCACCGATAGCCGCGCCATCGTGCCCGGCCAGCTGTTCATTGCCCTGACCGGGCCGCGTTTCGACGGTCATGACTACCTGGCCGACGTTGCCGCCAAGGGCGCGGTCGCCGCGCTGGTGGAGCGTGAAGTGGCCGGTGCGCCGCTGCCGCAACTGGTCGTGAACGATACCCGTATCGCGCTGGGCCAGCTCGGCGCGCTGAATCGCAATGCCTACACCGGCCGAGTTGCTGCCGTTACTGGTTCCAGCGGCAAGACCACCGTTAAGGAGATGCTTGCCAGCATCCTGCGGACCCAGGGCGAAGTCCTGGCGACCCGCGGTAACCTGAACAACGACCTCGGTGCGCCGCTGACCCTGCTGCAGCTGGCCCCGGAGCACAAGAGTGCGGTCATCGAGCTGGGCGCCAACCGTGTTGGCGAGATCGCCTACACCGTCGCGCTGACCCGCCCGCAGGTTGCCATCATCACCAATGCCGGCACCGCCCATGTAGGGGAGTTCGGTGGTCAGGACAAGATCGTTCTGGCCAAGGGTGAAATTCTCGAAGGGCTGGCCGCCGACGGTGTGGCCATTCTCAACCGTGACGACAAGGCTTTCGACACCTGGCAGGCCCGCGCCGTCGGCCGCCGCGTTTCCAGCTTCGGCCTGCACGATGCCCGTGCCGACTTCCGCGCCAGCGATGTGAAACGTGATGCCCGTGGTTGCCCGGGCTTCACCCTTCAGGGCCCAGCCGGCGAGGCTGCCATTCAGCTGAATCTGCTCGGTGAGCACAACGTCACGAACGCACTGGCCGCCGCCGCCGCCGCTCATGCCCTCGGCGTGCCGCTGGTCGGGATCGTTTCCGGCCTGCAGAGCCTGCAGCCGGTCAAAGGCCGCGCCGTAGCCCAACTGGCGACGAACGGCATGCGGGTGATCGACGACAGCTACAACGCCAACCCGGCTTCAATTTGCGCGGCGATTGATATACTCGCCGGCTTTCCCGGCCGGACCGTCCTCGTCCTCGGAGACATGGGCGAGCTGGGGGCCTGGGCAGAATCTTCCCACCGTGAAGTGGGAACCTATGCCATTGGCAAAGTCACCGCGCTCTATGCCGTCGGACCGCTGATGAGCCACGCCGTGCAGGCGTTTGGTTCCTCGGGCCGGCATTTCTCCGATCAGGCCAGCCTGATCAGTGCCCTGGCCGACGAAGCATCGACAACCACCATTTTGATCAAGGGTTCCCGCAGCGCGGCGATGGACAAAGTCGTCGCGGCGTTGTGCGCATCCTCCGAGGAGAGTCACTAAATGCTGCTGCTGCTCGCCGAGTACCTGCAACAGTTCTACAAGGGCTTCGGCGTCTTCCAGTACCTGACCCTGCGCGGCATCCTGAGCGTGCTGACCGCGCTCGTCCTGTCCCTGTGGCTGGGGCCGTGGATGATTCGCACCCTGCAGATCCGCCAGATCGGCCAGGCGGTGCGCAACGACGGTCCGCAATCGCACCTGTCGAAGAAAGGCACCCCGACCATGGGCGGTGCGCTGATCCTCACCGCCATCGCCATCAGCACCCTGCTGTGGGCCGACTGGTCGAACCGCTATGTCTGGGTTGTGCTCGCCGTGACCCTGCTGTTCGGCGCCGTCGGCTGGGTGGATGACTACCGCAAGGTGATCGAGAAGAACTCCCGCGGCCTGCCGAGCCGCTGGAAGTATTTCTGGCAGTCGGTATTCGGCCTGGGCGCTGCGATCTTCCTTTATATGACCGCCGAGACGCCGATCGAAACCACCCTGATCGTGCCGATGCTGAAGAACGTCGAGATCCCGCTGGGCATCTTCTTCGTGGTGCTGACCTACTTCGTGATCGTCGGCTCCAGCAACGCAGTGAACCTGACCGACGGCCTCGACGGCCTGGCCATCATGCCCACCGTGATGGTCGGCGGGGCGCTGGGCATCTTCTGCTACCTGTCGGGCAACATCAAATTCGCCGAATACCTGCTGATCCCGAGCGTTCCGGGCGCGGGCGAGCTGATCATCTTCTGCGCCGCCATCGTCGGCGCGGGGCTGGGCTTCCTCTGGTTCAACACCTACCCGGCACAGGTCTTCATGGGCGACGTCGGCGCGCTGGCCCTGGGCGCCGCGCTGGGCACCATCGCGGTGATCGTCCGCCAGGAAATCGTGCTGTTCATCATGGGCGGCGTGTTCGTCATGGAAACCCTGTCGGTGGTGATCCAGGTCGCCTCCTTCAAGCTGACCGGCAAGCGGGTGTTCCGCATGGCGCCGATCCACCACCACTTCGAACTCAAGGGCTGGCCGGAGCCGCGCGTGATCGTGCGCTTCTGGATCATCACGGTGATTCTCGTGCTGATCGGCCTGGCCACGTTGAAACTGCGTTGAGGACTGATCGAGCATGAGCCTGATCGCTTCCGACCAATTCCGCATCGTTGTCGGTCTCGGCAAGAGCGGCATGTCCCTGGTGCGCTACCTGGCGCGCCAGGGCGTGCCCTTTGCCGTGGCCGATACGCGCGCGAATCCGCCGGAGCTGGCGACCCTGCGCGAGCAGTACCCGCAGGTCGAGGTGCGCTGCGGCGACCTCGATGCCGATTTCCTCTGCCGCGCCCAGGAGCTCTACGTGAGCCCGGGCCTGTCGCTGCGCGTCCCGGCGCTGGTGGAAGCCGCCGCCCGTGGCGTACGCATGTCCGGTGACGTCGACCTGTTTGCGCGTAATGCGAAGGCGCCGATCGTCGCCATCACCGGCTCCAACGCCAAGAGCACCGTCACCACCCTGGTGGGCGACATGGCCAAGGCCGCCGGCAAGCGCGTCGCCGTCGGCGGCAACCTGGGTACCCCGGCGCTGGACCTGCTGGCCGACGACGTCGAGCTGTATGTCGTGGAGCTGTCCAGCTTCCAGCTGGAAACCTGCGAGCGTCTCAACGCCGAAGTCGCCACCTGCCTGAACGTCAGCGAAGACCACATGGACCGCTACGACGGCATGGCCGACTACCACCTGGCCAAGCACCGCATCTTCCGGGGGGCGAAGCAGGTCGTGGTGAACCGTGCCGATGCATTGAGCCGCCCGCTGATCGCCGACACCGTTCCCTGCTGGACCTTCGGCATCAACAAGCCGGACTTCAAGGCCTTCGGCCTGATCGAGGAAGACGGCGAAAAGTGGCTGGCCTTCCAGTTCGACAAGCTGATGCCGGCCCGTGAACTGAAAATCCGTGGCGCGCACAACCAGTCCAACGCCCTGGCCGCGCTGGCTCTGGGCCATGCCATCGGCCTGCCGTTCGAGCCGATGCTGCAGACCCTGCGCGAGTTCGCGGGTCTCGCCCATCGCTGCCAGTGGGTGCGCGAACGCAACGGCGTGAACTACTACGACGACTCCAAGGCCACTAACGTCGGCGCCGCCCTGGCCGCCATCGAGGGCCTGGGCGCCGATATCGACGGCAAGCTGGTGCTGATCGCCGGTGGCGACGGCAAGGGTGCCGATTTCCAGGACCTGCGCGGCCCCGTCGCGCAGCATTGCCGCGCCGTGGTGCTGCTTGGCCGTGATGCCGAGCTGGTCGGCGCCGCCATCGGCAATAGCGTACCCAAGGTCCGCGTGAATACCCTGGACGAAGCCGTCGAGCATGCCGCCGACCTGGCGCTGCCGGGCGATGCCGTGCTGCTGTCGCCGGCCTGCGCGAGCCTGGACATGTTCAAGAACTACGAAGAGCGCGGACGCCTGTTCGCCAAGGCCGTGGAGGAGCTCGCCTGATGTTCTCCTTCCTGCGCCCCTATCCGTCCCCGCTGATCAGCCGCCACGGCATCGATATCGACTTCCCGCTGCTGGCGGGTTGCCTGGCACTGCTCGGCCTGGGCCTGGTGATGGTCACCTCGGCGTCGTCCGAAGTCGCCGCGGCGCAGTCCGGCAACCCGCTGTACTTCTCGGTTCGTCACCTGATCTACCTGGCCATCGGCTTCGTCGCCTGCGGCCTGACCATGATGATCCCGATGGAAACCTGGCAGCGCCTGGGCTGGAAGCTGCTGGCCATCGCCTTCGGACTGCTGGTACTGGTGATCACCCCCGGCATCGGCCGCGAGGTGAACGGTTCCATGCGCTGGATCGGTTTCGGCCTGTTCAACATCCAGCCCTCGGAGATCGCCAAGGTCTTCGTGGTGATCTTCATGGCCGGCTACCTGGTGCGCCGTCAGGAAGAAGTGCGCGAGAGCTGGCTCGGATTCTTCAAACCCTTCGTGGTGCTGCTGCCGATGGCCGGCCTGCTGCTGCGCGAGCCCGACTTCGGCGCCACCGTGGTAATGATGGGCGCCGCTGCCGCCATGCTGTTCCTCGGCGGCGTCGGCCTGTTCCGTTTCGGCCTGATGGTGGCCCTGGCCATTGCAGCCGTGGTGCTGCTGATCCAGACCCAGCCCTACCGGATGGCGCGCCTGACCAACTTCACCGACCCCTGGGCCGACCAGTTCGGCGCCGGCTACCAGCTCAGCCAGGCATTGATCGCCTTCGGCCGTGGCGGCTGGACCGGCATGGGCCTGGGCAACAGCATCCAGAAGCAGTTCTACCTGCCCGAGGCGCACACCGACTTCGTGTTCGCAGTCCTCGCCGAGGAACTGGGCATCGTCGGCGCCATGGCCACCGTGGCGCTTTTCGTCTTCGTCAGCCTGCGCGCCCTGTACATCGGCATCTGGGCCGAGCAGTCCAAGCAGTACTTCTCCGCCTACGTCGCCTACGGCCTGGCCTTCCTGTGGATCGGCCAGTTCCTGATCAACGTGGGCGTGAACGTCGGCCTGCTGCCGACCAAGGGCCTGACCTTGCCGTTCCTCAGCTATGGCGGCAGCTCGCTGGTGATCTGCTGCGCCCAGCTGGGAATGCTGCTGCGCATCGAATGGGAACGTCGCACCGTGATGGGTAGCGAGGAATATGAGTTCAGCGAAGAGGACTTTGCCGATGAAAGGTAACGTCCTGATCATGGCGGGCGGCACCGGCGGACACGTGTTCCCGGCCCTGGCCTGCGCCCGTGAATTCCAGGCACGCGGCTACAGCGTGCACTGGCTGGGCACCCCGCGCGGCATCGAGAACGACCTGGTACCCAAGGCCGGCCTGCCGCTGCACCTGATCAATGTCAGCGGCCTGCGCGGCAAGGGCATCAAATCGCTGCTGCGCGCGCCGTTCGATCTGCTCAAGTCGCTGTTCCAGGCCATCGGCGTGGTTCGCCAGCTCAAGCCGGTCTGCGTGCTGGGCCTGGGCGGCTATGTCACTGGCCCCGGTGGCCTGGCCGCCAAGCTGTCCGGCGTACCGCTGGTGATCCATGAACAGAACGCCGTCGCCGGCACCGCCAACCGCAGCCTTGCGCCACTGGCCAAGCGGGTCTGCGAAGCCTTCCCGGACACCTTCGACGCCAGCGCCAAGCGCCTGACCACCGGCAACCCGGTGCGCGCCGAACTGTTCCTGGAAGAAGGTACCCGCGCGCCGCTGCCGGGGCGCCGCGTCAACCTGCTGGTGCTGGGCGGCAGCCTGGGCGCCGAGCCGTTGAACAAACTGATCCCCGAAGCGCTGGCGCAGATTCCCGCCGACGCGCGTCCGGCGATTCGCCATCAGGCCGGTCGTCAGCACGATCAGGTCACTGCGGAGCGTTATCGCACGGCCGGTGTCGAAGCCGACGTCGCTCCGTTCATCGCCGACATGGCTGCCGCCTACGCCTGGGCGGACCTGGTGATCTGCCGCGCCGGCGCGCTGACCGTCAGCGAGCTGACCGCCGCCGGCCTGCCGTCCTTCTTGGTGCCGCTGCCCCACGCGATCGACGACCACCAGACCAAGAACGCCGAATTCCTGGTGCGGGAGGGCGCCGCCCACCTGCTGCCACAGAAATCTACCAGCGCCGCCGATCTGGCCGCGCAGTTGTCCGAGGTATTGATGCATCCCGATTCCCTGACCCGCATGGCCGACCGCGCTCGCAGTCTGGCCAAGCCCGAGGCTACCCGTACGGTGGTCGATGCCTGCCTGGAGGTGGCCCGTGGTTAAAGAACCCACCGGCGTTACCCGTACCATGCGGCGCATCCGTCGCATCCACTTCGTCGGCATCGGCGGCGTGGGCATGTGCGGCATCGCGGAAGTGTTGCTGAACCTCGGCTACGAAGTGTCCGGGTCCGACCTCAAGGCCTCGCCCGTGACCGAGCGCCTGGAGAACTTCGGCGCCGAAATCTTCATCGGCCACCGTGCGGAAAACTCCGACGGCGCCGACGTGCTGGTGGTTTCCAGCGCAGTGAACAAGGCCAACCCGGAAGTCGCCGCAGCGCTGGATCGCCGCGTGCCGGTGGTGCCCCGCGCCGAGATGCTCGCCGAGCTGATGCGCTACCGCCACGGCATTGCAGTGGCCGGTACCCACGGCAAGACCACCACCACCAGCCTGATCGCCTCGGTATTCGCCGCCGGCGGCCTGGACCCGACCTTCGTCATCGGCGGCCGCCTGAACGCCGCCGGCACCAACGCACAGCTAGGCACCAGCCGCTATCTGGTGGCCGAGGCCGACGAGAGCGATGCCAGCTTCCTGCACCTGCAGCCGATGGTTTCGGTGGTCACCAACATCGACGCCGACCACATGAGCACCTATGGCGGCGACTTCAACAGGCTCAAGCGCACCTTCGTCGATTTCCTGCACAACCTGCCGTTCTACGGCCTGGCCGTGCTCTGCGTGGACGACCCGGTAGTGCGCGAGATCCTGCCGCAGGTTGCCCGTCCGACCGTGACCTATGGCCTGAGCGACGACGCCGACGTCCGCGCCATCAACATTCGCCAGGAAGGCATGCGTACCTACTTCACCGTGCTGCGCCCCGAGCGCGAGCCGCTGGACGTCTCGGTGAACATGCCCGGCCTGCACAACGTGCTGAACTCCCTGGCGACCATCGTGATCGCCACCGACGAAGGCATCTCCGATGAGGCCATCGTCCAGGGCCTTTCCGGCTTCCAGGGCGTGGGCCGGCGCTTCCAGGTCTATGGCGACCTGCAAGTGGAAGGCGGCAGCGTGATGCTGGTCGACGACTACGGCCACCACCCGCGCGAAGTCGCGGCGGTGATCAAGGCCGTGCGCGGTGGCTGGCCGGAGCGCCGTCTGGTCATGGTCTACCAGCCGCACCGTTACACCCGTACCCGCGACCTGTACGACGACTTCGTGCAAGTGCTGGGCGAGGCCAACGTGCTGATGCTGATGGAGGTCTACCCGGCCGGCGAGGAGCCAATTCCCGGTGCCGACAGCCGTCATCTGTGCCACAGCATTCGTCAGCGCGGCCAGCTTGACCCCATCTACCTGGAGCGCGGCGGCGACCTCGCGTCGCTGCTCAAGCCACTGCTGCGTCCCGGCGACATCCTGCTCTGCCAGGGTGCCGGCGATATCGGCGGGCTGGCTCCGCAACTGATCAAAAATCCGATGTTCGGTGCTGCCGCTGATGCCGGCGCCGAGGGGAAGAAGCCATGAGTGACGTCCTCAAATCCACCCTCGATCCCCGCGCCTTCGGTCGCGTCGCCGTGCTCTACGGCGGCAAGAGTGCCGAGCGCGAGGTATCGCTGAAGTCCGGCGCCATGGTCCTGCAGGCACTGCAGGCCGCTGGCGTGGACGCCTTCGGCATCGATGTGGGCGATGACCTGCTGCAGCGTCTGATCAGCGAGAAGATCGATCGCGCTTTCATCATCCTCCACGGCCGTGGCGGTGAAGACGGTAGCATGCAGGGGCTGCTGGAAGTCGCCGGCATTCCCTACACCGGCAGCGGCGTGCTCGCGTCCGCGCTGGCCATGGACAAGCTGCGCACCAAGCGTGTGTGGCTCAGCCTCGGCCTGCCGACCCCGAACTATGCCGTGCTCAGCAGCGAGGCCGATTGCCGCGCCGCCGCTGCGGAGCTGGGCTTCCCGCTGATCGTCAAACCGGCCCATGAAGGTTCCAGCATCGGCATGGCCAAGGTGAACAGCGTGGAAGAGCTGATCACTGCATGGCAGGGCGCAGCCCAGTACGACTCGCAGGTCCTCGTCGAGCAGTGGATCAGCGGGCCGGAGTTCACCATCGCCGTCCTGCGTGGCCAGGTGCTACCGCCCATCCGTCTGGGCACTCCGCACACCTTCTA
This sequence comes from Pseudomonas sp. NY15181, assembly GCF_048068055.1. NCBI lineage: Bacteria > Pseudomonadati > Pseudomonadota > Gammaproteobacteria > Pseudomonadales > Pseudomonadaceae > Pseudomonas > Pseudomonas sp. NY15181. The sequence goes on from NZ_JBLUPT010000008.1 coordinate 176,082, forward strand.
CGACTACGACGCCAAGTACCTCGCCAGCGATACCCAGTACCAGATTCCCTGCGGCCTCGACGCCGCCAAGGAAGAGGAACTCAAGGACCTGACCGCGCGCGCCTGCGATGCCCTTGGCATCCAGGGCTGGGGCCGGGCCGACGTGATGCAGGACGCCGAAGGGCGTTTCTGGCTCCTGGAAGTGAACACCGCACCGGGCATGACCGACCACAGCCTGGTGCCCATGGCCGCGCGCGCGGCCGGCCTGGATTTCCAGCAACTGGTGCTGGCCATCCTCGCCGACAGCGTCGAGGCAAGGGGGTAAGCCATGAATGGCGCGCAGCTTCGTCACCAGCAACCCGGTATCGGCCGTGCGCCCGCGCGCAAGCCGGCGGCCCGTGGCGCCAGTCGCCTGGTGGCCAAGGAGCCGCTGAGCGCGCGCATGCCCAAGCCCAGCTTCGGCTTCCTCAAGGTGCTGCTGTGGCCGCTGGTGCTGGGTGTACTCGGCGTCGGCACTTATTACGGCGCGCAGTACGCGCTGCCCTATGCCGACCGCCCGATCGCCAAGGTCAGTGTGGAAGGTGACCTCAGCTACATCAGCCAGCAGGCGGTGCAGCAGCGGATCAGCTCCTACGTGTCGGCGAGCTTCTTCACCATCGACCTGGCCGGGATGCGCCAGGAGCTGGAGCAAATGCCCTGGATCGCTCACGCCGAAGTGCGTCGCGTGTGGCCCGACCAGGTGGTGATCCGCCTGGACGAGCAACTGCCGATCGCCCGTTGGGGCAACGAAGCGCTGTTGAACAACCAGGGCCAGGCCTTTGCCCCGCGCGAAGTGGCCAACTACGAGCACCTGCCGCGCCTGTCCGGCCCGCAGCGCGCTCAGCAACAAGTGATGCAGCAGTACCAGATTCTCAGCCAGATGCTCCGTCCACTGGGCTTCACCATTTCCAGCCTGGACATGAGTTCGCGCGGCGCCTGGACCCTGGGCACCGCGCAGGGCGTGGAGATCATGCTGGGCCGCGATCACGCGGTAGAACAGATTCGCCGGTTCGTGACCATCTACGACAAGGCGCTGAAAGATCAGATTTCGAAAATTGCGCGCATCGACATGCGCTACCCCAACGGTCTGGCCGTGGCGTGGCGCGATCCGGTGCCGGAAACGACGGTGGCCCAGACCACCGCCGTGCAGTGAGTTGAGGAGACTTCGATAAACATGGCAAGCGTGCAGAGCGGCAAAATGGTCGTAGGCCTGGACATCGGCACCTCCAAGGTGGTGGCGCTGGTGGGCGAGGTAGCGGCCGATGGCAAGCTGGAGATCGTCGGTATCGGGACGCACCCGTCGCGTGGCCTGAAGAAGGGCGTGGTGGTGAACATCGAGTCCACCGTCCAGTCGATCCAGCGCGCCATCGATGAGGCCCAGCAGATGGCGGGCTGCCGTATCCACTCGGCCTTCGTCGGCATCGCCGGCAACCATATCCGCAGCCTGAATTCCCACGGCATCGTGGCGATCCGCGACCGCGAAGTCAGCGGTGCGGACATCGAGCGCGTGCTGGATGCGGCCCAGGCCGTGGCCATCCCGGCCGACCAGCGTGTGCTGCACACCCTGGCCCAGGACTACGTGATCGACAACCAGGAAGGCGTGCGCGAGCCGCTGGGCATGTCCGGCGTGCGCCTGGAAGCCAAGGTGCACGTGGTGACCTGCGCGGTGAACGCCGCGCAGAACATCGAGAAGTGCGTGCGCCGCTGCGGCCTGGAAGTGGACGACATCATCCTCGAGCAGCTGGCTTCGGCCTACTCCGTGCTCACCGAGGACGAGAAGGAACTGGGCGTGTGCCTGGTGGACATCGGCGGCGGCACCACCGACATCGCCATCTTCACCGAAGGCGCCATCCGGCACACCGCGGTGATCCCGATCGCCGGCGATCAGGTCACCAACGACATCGCCATGGCGCTGCGCACCCCGACACAATATGCCGAAGAGATCAAGATTCGTTATGCTTGCGCCCTAGCCAAACTGGCCGGTGCGGGCGAAACCATCAAGGTGCCCAGCGTAGGGGACCGGCCGCCGCGGGAACTGTCGCGCCAGGCGCTTGCCGAAGTGGTCGAGCCTCGTTACGACGAGCTGTTCACCTTGGTTCAGGCGGAGTTGCGCCGCAGTGGCTACGAGGACCTGATTCCTGCGGGGATCGTCCTGACCGGTGGCACTTCCAAGATGGAAGGCGCGGTCGAACTGGCCGAAGAGATCTTTCACATGCCGGTGCGCCTGGGCGTACCGCACAGCGTCAAAGGACTGACCGACGTCGTGCGCAATCCAATCTACTCCACGGGCGTGGGCCTGCTCATGTACGGGCTGCAGAAGCAGTCCGACGGCATCTCCATGTCCAGCGGCAGCAGCAGCTTCAGCGACGAACCCAAGGCACCGGTACTGGAGCGGCTCAAACGCTGGGTCCAGGGCAATTTCTGATTTACCACCGCGGTAAACGTAGGCGACACAACTAGAAAGGAAGGAGAGGGGAAATGTTTGAATTGGTTGATAACGTCCCGCAAACAGCAGTCATCAAAGTCATTGGCGTAGGTGGCGGCGGCGGCAACGCCGTGAACCACATGGCCAAGAACAACGTTGATGGCGTCGAATTCATTTGCGCCAACACCGATGCGCAGGCACTGAAGAACATCGCCGCGCGTACCGTGCTGCAGCTCGGCCCGGGCGTGACCAAGGGCCTGGGCGCTGGCGCCAACCCGGAAATCGGTCGTCAGGCGGCGATCGAGGACCGCGAGCGTATCGCCGAGGTGCTGGAAGGCGCCGACATGGTCTTCATCACCACCGGCATGGGTGGCGGCACCGGCACCGGCGCTGCTCCGATCATCGCCGAGGTTGCCAAGGAAATGGGCATCCTCACCGTTGCCGTGGTGACCCGTCCGTTCCCGTTCGAAGGTCGCAAGCGCATGCAGATCGCCGACGAGGGCATCCGCTCGCTGGCTGAAAGCGTCGACTCGCTGATCACCATCCCCAACGAGAAGCTGCTGACCATCCTGGGCAAGGACGCCAGCCTCCTGGCCGCCTTCGCCAAGGCCGACGATGTGCTGGCCGGCGCCGTTCGCGGTATCTCCGACATCATCAAGCGTCCGGGCATGATCAACGTCGACTTCGCCGACGTGAAAACCGTCATGAGCGAGATGGGCATGGCCATGATGGGTACCGGCTGCGCCAGCGGCCCGAACCGCGCCCGCGAGGCCACCGAAGCCGCGATCCGCAACCCGTTGCTGGAAGACGTGAACCTGCAGGGCGCCCGCGGCATCCTGGTGAACATCACCGCCGGTCCCGACCTGTCCCTGGGCGAGTACTCCGACGTGGGTAACATCATCGAGCAGTTCGCTTCCGAGCACGCCACCGTGAAGGTGGGCACCGTGATCGATCCGGACATGCGCGACGAGCTGCACGTCACCGTGGTCGCCACGGGTCTGGGCGCGCGCCTGGAGAAGCCGGTCAAGGTCGTCGACAACACCGTGCAGACCCAGACCGTCAGCACCCAGGCTCCGGTTCAGCGTGAGCAGCAGTCGGTGAACTACCGCGACCTGGACCGTCCGACCGTCATGCGCAACCAGTCCCACGGCGGCGCTGCCACCGCGGCCAAGCTGAATCCGCAGGACGATCTGGACTATCTGGACATCCCGGCCTTCCTGCGTCGCCAGGCCGATTGAGTCGATTTATCAGGAGTATCAATGTGATTGGTGTTCAGCAAAGGGCGGTTCTGCTATCATCGCCGCCCATTGTTGAAAACAGTTCGCAACTAGCGCGAAAGCGGCCAAAGCCATGATCAGACAACGCACCTTGAAGAACATCATCCGGGCGACCGGTGTCGGCCTGCACTCCGGGGAGAAGGTTTACCTGACCCTGAAGCCGGCCCCAGTCGATACCGGTATCGTGTTCTGCCGGACCGATCTCGACCCGGTAGTGGAAATCCCCGCTCGAGCTTCGAACGTGGGTGAAACCACCATGTCGACCACCCTGATCAAGGGTGACGTCAAGGTGGATACCGTGGAGCATCTGCTGTCGGCCATGGCTGGCCTGGGTATCGACAACGCCTATGTCGAGCTGTCCGCATCGGAAGTACCGATCATGGACGGCAGCGCAGGTCCCTTTGTATTCCTGATCCAATCCGCCGGCCTGCAAGAGCAGGACGCGGCGAAGAAGTTCATCCGCATCAAGCGCGAAGTGACCGTGGAAGAGGGCGACAAGCGCGCCACTTTCGTTCCCTTCGATGGCTTCAAGGTGAGCTTCGAAATCGACTTCGATCACCCGGTTTTCCGTGGTCGCACCCAGAAGGCCGTTGTGGACTTCTCCAGCACTTCCTTCGTGAAGGAAGTCAGCCGCGCGCGTACCTTCGGGTTCATGCGTGACATCGAGATGCTGCGTTCGCAGAACCTGGCGCTCGGTGGCAGTGTGGAGAACGCCATCGTGGTCGACGAGTATCGTGTGCTCAACGAAGATGGCCTTCGTTATGAGGACGAGTTCGTCAAGCACAAGATCCTGGACGCCATCGGAGACCTGTACCTGTTGGGTAACAGCCTCATCGGCGAGTTCATCGGCTTCAAGTCCGGTCATGCCCTGAACAACCGTCTGCTGCGTACCCTCATCGCAGACAAGGACGCTTGGGAAGTGGTGACCTTCGAGGACGCCAAGACTGCGCCGATCTCCTATATGCGACCCGCTGCGGCCGTATAAAGGAACCTCCTTCCTTCAGTAATACATTCAAAGGCCACCCTCGGGTGGCCTTTTTTTATTCCCGCTGTTTGCTTCCTTGGCTCATTCCGCCGGTTTACGGCTACGGCTGGCGAGGCGCTCCAGGGCTGCCTTCAGTTGTGGGTTGTCGATGCCTTCGGCGGCTTCATGGAGCGTGGCGGCGGCGGATTCCGTCAGCCTAACGCTGCGTACTGGTGCGCTGGACTCGCTGCGTGGCTGCACCTTGAACAGGATGCGGGCAAGTCCCCTGAACTCCTCGTAAGCAGCGAGTTGCCGGAGCAGGCGGTTCTGCTGATAGCGCAGCCGCGTGGCCCAGTGGCCGTCGGTAACGATCAGCAGCAGGCTGCCTTCGCGCCAGGAGGCGATGCGGCAGTAGGGGCGTGCGGCGGGCTGCAGCTGCGAGTCGAGCAGTTCTTGCAGGCGCGAAAGACGCTGCGCCTCGACGAACAGCGATTGCAGGGGCTTGGCTTCGCGCAGCAGCTTGGTCGATGCCTGGGCGGGCAGGGGGCGGAAGGCCATGACGGAAACCCCGGGGGTGAATAAAGAGCGATGGTAGCAGATGGGGGATTCATCCGGTTGCAGGATGCTTGCCCCAGCGCAGCCTTGAAGTTGTGCGGCAGTGCCACCATATCAACCAGGCGGATCGAAAGTTGTTCGTCCATGCATTGCCCGAAATGTCGTGGAGTGCGAAGCTTCCAAGGATGACTTCGGCACTTTTTTCGTACACGTTTCCGGGTAGAATGCCCGCTTCGTTGCCGTTCCGCGCCGCGGCCAGCCAGTCGGGCAGCCCTCCAATTCTCCAGTTCGGATGACCCAGTCGATATGTTTGCGCCTTTGTTGAAAAAACTCTTTGGAAGCAAGAACGAGCGCGAAGTGAAGCGCATGGTCAAGCAGGTCCAGGCCATCAACGCACTCGAGCCCCAGATGGTTCCGCTTTCCGATGAGCAACTGAAGGCCAAGACCGAAGAATTCAAGGCGCGCCTGGCCAAGGGCGAGACCCTCGACCAGATCCTCCCCGAAGCCTTCGCCGTCGCCCGTGAGGCCGGCAAGCGCGTGATGGGCATGCGCCACTTCGACGTCCAGTTGATCGGCGGCATGACCCTGCACGAAGGCAAGATCGCCGAGATGCGTACCGGTGAAGGTAAAACCCTCGTGGGTACCCTGGCCGTCTACCTGAACGCACTGGCCGGCAAAGGCGTGCACGTGGTTACCGTGAACGACTACCTGGCCCGCCGCGACGCCAACTGGATGCGTCCGCTGTATGAATTCCTCGGCCTGACCGTCGGCATCGTCAGCCCGTTCCAGCCGCCCGAAGAGAAGCGCGCAGCCTACGCCTCGGACATCACCTACGGCACCAACAACGAATTCGGCTTCGACTACCTGCGCGACAACATGGCGTTCAGCCTGGAAGACAAGTTCCAGCGCGAGCTGAATTTCGCCGTGGTCGACGAAGTGGACTCCATCCTCATCGACGAAGCGCGGACTCCGCTGATCATCTCCGGCCAGGCCGAAGACAGCTCCGAGCTGTACATCAAGATCAACAAGCTGATCCCGCGCCTGAAGCGCCACATCGAGGAAGTCGAAGGCCAGGTGACCCAGCAGGGCCACTACAGCATCGACGAGAAGACCCGCCAGGTCGAACTCAACGAGCAGGGCCATGCCTTCGTCGAGGACCTGCTGACCCAGAACGGGCTGCTGGCCGAGGGCGAGAGCCTCTACTCGGCGCACAACCTCAGCCTGCTGACCCACGTCTATGCCGCGCTGCGCGCCCACACCCTGTTCCACCGCAACGTGGAATACATCGTCCAGGGCGACCAGGTCCTGCTGATCGATGAGCACACCGGTCGTACCATGCCGGGCCGCCGCCTCTCCGAAGGCCTGCACCAGGCTATCGAAGCGAAGGAAAACCTGCCGATCCAGGCCGAGAGCCAGACCCTGGCTTCGACCACCTTCCAGAACTACTTCCGCCTCTACGAAAAGCTGGCCGGCATGACCGGCACCGCCGACACCGAGGCCTTCGAATTCCGCCAGACCTACGGCCTGGACGTGGTGGTGATCCCGACCCACCGTCCGATCGCCCGTAAGGACTTCAACGACCTGGTCTACCTGACCCAGGACGAGAAGTACGCCGCCATCATCACCGACGTGCAGCAGTGCCAGGCGCTGGGCCGTCCGATCCTGGTGGGTACCGCCTCGGTCGAGACTTCCGAGTACGTTTCGCAGCTGCTGCAGAACGCCGGCATCGAGCACAAGGTACTGAACGCCAAGTACCACGAGAAGGAAGCCGAGATCATCGCCCAGGCCGGTCGTCCGGGCTCGGTCACCATCGCCACCAACATGGCCGGCCGTGGTACCGACATCCTGCTGGGCGGCAACTGGGAAGTGGAAGTCGCCGCGCTGGAGACCCCCACCGACGAGCAGGTCGCGCAGATCAAGGGCGACTGGCAGAAGCGCCACCAGCAGGTCATCGAAGCCGGCGGCCTGCATGTGATCGCCTCCGAGCGCCACGAATCCCGCCGTATCGACAACCAGCTGCGCGGTCGTGCCGGCCGTCAGGGCGACCCGGGCTCCAGCCGCTTCTACCTGTCGCTGGAAGACCACCTGATGCGCATCTTCGCCTCCGACCGGGTGAAGAACTTCATGAAGGCCCTCGGCATGCAGCCGGGCGAAGCGATCGAGCACCGCATGGTGACCAACGCCATCGAAAAGGCCCAGCGCAAGGTCGAAGGTCGCAACTTCGATATCCGTAAGCAACTGCTGGAGTTCGACGACGTCGCCAACGAGCAGCGCAAGGTGATCTACCACATGCGCAACACCTTGCTCGCGGCCGACAACATCGGCGAGACCATCGTCGAGTTCCGCGAAGAGACCCTGAACAACACTGTCAGCGAACACATCCCGCCGCAGTCGCTGCCCGAACAGTGGGACGTCGCCGGCCTGGAAGCTGCCCTGTACAGCGACTTCGGCCTCAAGCTGCCGATCCAGCAGTGGCTGGACGACGACGAGAAGCTCTACGAAGAGACCCTGCGCGAGAAGATCCTCACCGAGCTGGTGGCGGCCTACAACGAGAAGGAAGACCTCGCCGGCGCCGAAGCCCTGCGTACCTTCGAGAAGCAGATGCTGCTGCGCGTGCTGGACGACCTGTGGAAGGACCACCTGTCCACCATGGATCACCTGCGTCACGGCATCCACCTGCGTGGCTACGCGCAGAAGAACCCGAAGCAGGAATACAAGCGCGAGTCCTTCAACCTGTTCCAGGAACTGCTGAACTCCATCAAGCGCGACACCATCCGCGTGCTGTCCTTCGTCCAGGTTCGCCGCGAAGACCCGGCCGAAGAAGAAGCCCGCCTGCGCCGCGAAGCCGAGGAAATGGCCAAGCGCATGCAGTTCCAGCATGCCGCCGCACCGTCGATGGATCAGGTGACCGGCGAGCCGGAGGATGAGGGCGAAGTACCGGCTGACAACGTGGTGCCGATGGAACCCATCCGCAACGAGCCGAAGATCGGCCGCAACGAGCCGTGCCCCTGCGGTTCGGGCAAGAAGTACAAGCACTGCCACGGTCAGGTGGAATAACCTCTCCCGACCCTGATACCGACGCCGCGACCGGCCCTGCCGCTCGCGGCGTTTTTCTCATCTGAATCACTGATTCGTTTCACTGACTAGATAGGAGCGCACCACATGGCTGTTGGTCTCGGCCCCATGTCCACCCTGCACCCGGTCCCCGGTTTCGAACTCGGCATCGCGTCCGCCGGCATCAAGCGTCCCGGCCGCAAGGACATCGTGGTGATGCGTTGTGCCGAAGGCTCCAGCGTGGCAGGTGTATTCACCACCAACGCCTTCTGCGCGGCGCCAGTGATCCTGGCGCGCAAGCGTTTCCTCGGACCGGTGCGCTACCTGCTGACCAACACCGGCAACGCCAACGCCGGCACCGGCGAAGCGGGCCTGGCCAATGCCAGCCGTACCTGCGCCAAGCTGGCCGAGCTGGCCGGTGTGCCGGAAAGCGCCGTGCTGCCGTACTCCACCGGCGTGATCGGTGAGCCGCTGCCGGTCGAGAAGATCGAAGCCGCGCTGCCCGCCGCGCTGGCCAACCTGTCTGTGAATAACTGGGCCGACGCTGCCGCCGGCATCATGACCACCGACACCCTGCCCAAGGGGGCCAGCCGCCAGTTCCAGCATGACGGCGTGACCATCACCGTCACCGGTATCAGCAAGGGCGCCGGCATGATCAAGCCGAACATGGCCACCATGCTCGGTTACATCGCCACCGACGCCAAGGTCGCCCAGGGCGTGCTGCAGGACCTGCTGCGCGACGCGGCGAACAAGTCCTTCAACCGCATCACCATCGACGGCGACACCTCCACCAACGACTGCTGCATGCTGGTCGCCACCGGCCAAGCCGCACTGCCGGAAATCACCGCCGCCAGCGGCGCGCTGTTCGCCGCGCTGAAGCAGGCCGTGCTGGACGTCTCCATGGAGCTGGCCCAGGCCATCGTCCGTGACGGCGAAGGCGCCACCAAGTTCGTCACCGTACAGGTCAACGGCGGCGCGACTCACCAGGAGTGCCTGGACGTCGGCTACGCCGTCTCCCACTCGCCGCTGATCAAGACCGCGCTGTTCGCCTCCGACCCGAACTGGGGCCGCATCCTCGCCGCCGTCGGCCGCGCCGGTGTACCGGAGCTGGATGTGAGCCTGATCGACGTGTTCCTGGATGACGTGGCCATCGCCAGCCGTGGCTGCCGTGCCACCAGCTACACCGAGGACCAGGGCGCCAAGGTCATGGCCCAGGAAGAGATCACCATCCGCATCGACCTCGGCCGCGGCACCTGCAGCGAGACAATCTGGACCACCGACCTGTCCCATGAGTACGTGAAGATCAACGCGGAATACCGCACCTGATCGCGCCGTAAGGTCCAGTGCCGGCCCCGTGCCGGTGCTTCGCTTCACTCGGATTCCCGATTTTCATCGAAGGATGAAAATCGGGAATTTGTTTTCATGGCTTCCGCGCTCTAAGGTCTTCTGACTGACCCTCAAGAGCACCGCGTCCATGTCCCTTTCCCTGGTTATCGGCAGCAAGAATTACTCCTCCTGGTCCCTGCGTGGCTGGCTGGCCATGGCGCTCACCGGCGTTGACTTCGAGGAGATCCTGATTCCCCTGGGCGGCCAGGACACCGCGCGACGCATTCGCGAGCACTCGCCCAGCGGCAAGGTGCCGGCACTCAAGTGTGAGCACGGGGTAATCTGGGACTCCCTGGCGATAGCCGAATACCTCGCCGAGCGTTTCCCCGAAGCCCATCTCTGGCCACGAGGCGAAGCCGCCCGCGCCCTGGCGCGCTCGGTTTGTGCCGAGATGCACAGCGGATTCATGGCGCTGCGCTCGCACATGCCGATGGATATCCAGCGCAACCAGCCGCTGGCGGAGGTTCCGGAGGCGGTGGAGGCGGACATCGCCCGCGTCGTCGAACTCTGGAGCCTGTGTCGCAAGCAGTTCGGCCAGGACGGCCCCTTCCTCTTCGGCCACGCCAGCATCGCCGATGCCTTCTATGCCCCGGTGGCCACGCGCCTGCGCAGCTACTGCGTGATGCTGCCCATCGAGGCGCAGAACTACGTCGACGCGATCTACGCCTGGCCGGCGTTCCGTCCCTGGCTGGAAGCGGCGATGGTCGAACGCGCCTGAACCAGGCCGCCAATGACGGTAGAATGCCCGCAGTACCCATTTACGATCTGCTGCGCGTCGAAATAGCTGCGTTGAAATCGGTTTCGGGATGCTCATTTACTGCCTGTAAACTGCGCTCCCTCAACCAATTTCGCCTTGCTCTTTTCTAGCTCGCGAGATCGTAAACAGGCCCTGTGCGCGGGCCCTGCCTGAATCGGATTGAGGAGTAGCACTGTGAAACGAGTACATGTCGCCGCCGCCGTGATTCGCGGACTCGATGGCCGGGTGCTGATCGCCCGCCGTCCGGACGACAAGCACCAGGGCGGTCTCTGGGAGTTTCCCGGTGGCAAGGTGGAAGAGGGCGAAGCGGTGCAGGTCGCCTTGGCCCGCGAGCTGAAGGAAGAACTGGGTATCGAGGTCGAGCGGGCGCGTCCGCTGATCCGCGTCCAGCACGACTACAGTGACAAGCATGTGCTGCTGGATGTCTGGGAGGTTTCCGCGTTCTCCGGCGCGCCCCATGGCGCCGAAGGCCAGCCGCTGGCCTGGGTCGCCCCGCGTGACTTGCCGGATTACGAGTTCCCGGCCGCCAACGAGCCCATCCTGCATGCCGCACGCCTGCCCGATCGCTACCTGATCACCCCGGATGGCCTGGAAATTCCGCAGCTGGTGCAGGGCGTGCGCGCCGCCGTTGCCAGCGGTATCCGCCTGATCCAGCTGCGCGCGCCGAACATGTACAGCCCCGAGTACCGCGACCTGGCGGTGGATATCCAGGGCCTCTGCGCCGGCAAGGCGCAACTGATGCTCAAGGGCCCGCTGGAGTGGTTGGGCGATTTCCCGGCGGCCGGCTGGCACCTGACCTCCGAACAGTTGCGCAAATACGCACCCAACGGCCGTCCGTTCCCCCGCGAGCGCCTGCTGGCGGCCTCCTGCCACAGCGCCGAGGAACTGGAGCTGGCGACCCGCATGGGCGTGGACTTCGTCACCCTGTCGCCGGTGCAGCCGACCGAGAGCCATCCGGGTGAGCCTGCGCTGGGCTGGGAGGCGGCCGCCGAACTGATCCAGGGCTTCAATCAACCTGTGTTCCTGCTCGGTGGCGTCGGTCCGCAGGACGTCGAGCGCGCCTGGGAGACCGGGGCACAGGGCGTGGCGGGCATCCGCGCGTTCTGGCCGAAAGCCGAGGGCTGATCCGGCGTCGTGTACTCCCTGTAGGAGCGGGCCATGCCCACGATTTGAGCGCATGGTGTGCTCCTACAGGTTGGCTTCGTCATTTCCCTTCATGTAGGAGCGGACCTTGTCCGCGAAGTCCCGCCGCCACTTTGGTGCTAAAGGATGACAGCCATTGGGTTGGGCGGGCGCGATGCAGGAAGGATTGCCTGACGGCGTGAATTCCTCCGCGATGGATTTCGCGGACAAGGTCCGCTCCTACAACAACCGCCTGTGCCTGAGTTTCCCTATAGAAGCGGCCCGGTACGTCGATCAGGCCGGCTTTTCCGCGGCCTGCCAGAGAATCTCTTCCACACCCTGACGCCGTGCGATGAAGCGCGCGGCGACGAACAGCAGGTCGGACAGACGATTCAGGTAACGCAGCCCGGCACCTTCCAGCGGCTCCTCGGCATTGAGCTGCTGGCAGCGCCGCTCGGCGTTGCGCGCCTGGGCGCGGCACAGGTGGGCCAGGGCCACCAGACGCGAGCCGCCGGGCAGGATGAAGTTCTTCAGCGGCCCGAGTTCTTCGTTCCAGCGATCGATGACCTGCTCCAGGCGTTCCACTTCGGCATCGTTCAGCGCGCGGTATTCCGGCATCGCCAGTTCGCCACCGAGGTCGAACAGACGGTGCTGGATCGGTACCAGCACGCTGATCACCTCTTCCAGCGCACTGCTGCGCGCCTCGTTCAGCCCCGCCAGTAGCAGGCCAAGATGGCTGTTCAGTTCGTCCACCGCGCCCATGGCCTCCACCCGGGGGTGGTGCTTGGGTACCCGGCGACCATCGGCCAGGCCGGTTTCGCCGTTGTCGCCGGTGCGGGTATAGATCTTCGATAGCCGGTTGCCCATGACTCAGTGCTCCTTATCGCCGCCATCCAGCCGGGGCGCGGGGGAAGTGACTTCGGCGCCCAGGGGCAGCCGCAGGGTGAAGCAGGTGCCCTGGCCCAGTTCGGACTGCACCTCCATCTGCCCCTTGTGGTTGTTGGTGATGATGAAGTACGACACCGACAGGCCCAGCCCAGTGCCTTGTCCGACTTCCTTGGTGGTGAAGAACGGTTCGAAGATGCGCTTGCGCACTTTTTCCGGCATGCCGCAGCCGTTGTCCTCCACCTGGATTTCCGCCCACGGCGGGTTAAGACGGGTGCGCAGGATGATGCGGCCGAGTTCGCCTTCCTCTTCGTCGTCGCGCTGGTGGATGGCCTGGGCGGCGTTCTTCAGCAGGTTGAGCAGGACCTGCTCCACCTCGTTGGCGATCACCGGCACCGGCCCCAGGCGCGCATCGAACTCGTGGACGATCTGCAGCGACTTGAAGTCGAAGCCGCCGGTGAGGTCGAAGTCGTTCCCGGCGATCTCCACGGCCTGCTCCAGCAGCGCCGGCAGTTCGCAGGCGGTCATCTGGCGGTGGCTGCGGCGGCTGAAGGAGAGCATGTGGCTGACGATCTTCGCGGCACGCGAGCCTGCGTACTGGATGCCGTCCATCAGCTTGGGAATCTCCCGCGCTTCCAGGTAGTGATTGAGATCTTCCAGGTGCACGCCGACTTCGCCCGCGACCTCCAGGTTCTTCGGCAGCTCCGGCGACAGGCGCCGGCGGATGTTCTGCACGTTGTGCAGGATGGCCCCCAGCGGGTTGTTGATCTCGTGGGCCATGCCGGCGGCCAGGCCGCCGACGGAGAGCATCTTCTCCGACTGCACCATGAGTTCTTCCATGCCCAGGCGGTCGGTGATGTCGTCGATGCGGATCACCGCGCCGCGGCCGGTGCCGCCCATCAGCGGGTAGAAGGTCAGCGCGTAGTGACGCGGGGCGTCGGTGAGGGCCCAGGTCACCCGCTCGACGCGCTCCACCTTGTGCTGCTCGGCGGCGCGGGTGAGTTGCGGCAGGAAGTGCTTGAGCGAGGGGAAGGCGAGGAATACCGGCTGGTTCACCGCGTCGTCCAGGCTGGTGCCGGAAAGCCGGCTGGCCTCCTGGTTCCACTGGGTGACGTAGAGCTGTTCGTCCACCGCGATCAACGCCGAGGGCATCGAGTCGATGATGCTGTTGAGGTAGTGCTGGAAGCCGGTGAGTTTCTTCTCGATCTTGCTGCGGACCTGGACTTCCAGCTCCAGCTTGCGGTTCGAGCGGCGGGTTTCCTCGGCCAGCGATTGCGCCTGTTCCACCGCTTCCTGGGCGTCGTCGCGGGCGCGCTTGAGCTGCTGCTCGCGGGCTTCGATGCGGGTCAGCATGGTGTTGAAGGCGTCGGCCAGGCGACCGATCTCGTCGGCGTTGCCGCGTTCGGCGCGCAGGGCGTAGTTCTCTTCGCGGGTGACCTGCCGGGACAACTCTTCCAGGCTGCGGATCGGCCGGGTGATCAGGCGGCGGATCTGCTGGGCGATGAGCAGCCAGAGCAGCACGGAGACGGCAAGGATCACCAGGCTGGCGGTGAGGGTGCCGGTGTAGAAGGCGCCGGGCAGCTCGCTGCTGGCGACCAGCAGCAGGTAGCCGCTGTTGCGGCCGGGCTGGGGCAGTTCGAACAGGGCGTTGAGGCGGTATTCGTGCTCCCGCCAGCGCTCCAGGTGGTCCAGTCGCTCGGGCAGCGCCATCGGGCCATCGCTGGGGGATTGCGCGATGCGCTGGCCATTGCTGTCATAGAGAGCGGCTGCGCGCAGCGGCTGATAGTCGTCCAGCTGCTGGAGCAGAACCTGGGCCTGGGTCGGGGACGCCAGCGCCGGCTGGCTCAGCGCGGGGTTGGCGATCAGCCTGCCGATGGTCTGCAGGGCCTGAGGCGCCACGCTGTCCTGGGAGATCCAGTAGGCCGCGCTGATGAAGGCCAGGTTGGCCACCAGCATCACGGTGGCCAGCAGAACCAGCAGGGCGGCGAGAATCTTCTGGCCGACGGGCAGGTCTTCCAGGCGCTTGCGCAGGTTCAGGGGTGAAGGCATGGGCGGAACCGCAGGGAAACAGGGAAGGCGGGCAGGGTAGCCCGCGATCAGGTGTCGGGCAATCCGCGAGCGCGCAGATACCCGCGCAGCCGCTCGTGCAGCGCCCGCAGCAGCGGCAGGCCCAGTCGCAGGCGGTCGCCCTCGCGGCAGGCGTGGCCGAGCAGGTAGGCGATTTCACTGCGCCGACCGTTGGCGACGTCCTGGTACATGGAGGAGAAGTTCGCGGCGGTGGCGGCGATCACGCGCTCGACGTCGCCCTGCAGTTCCCGGGCGGCGGTTTCGAAGCCACTGGCGTGCAGCAGCTGTCCCAGCTCGTCGCAGAGGCCGGCCACTTCCGCCGGATGGCCTGCCAGCTCGCCGTTGCGGCACTGGTGCAGGACGGTGAGCGGGTTGATGGCGCAGTTCAGCGCCAGCTTGCGCCACAGGCGCTCGAGGATGTCCCCGCTCCATTGCGCGGGAATCTGCGCGCTACGCAGCTCCGTCAGCCACTCCGGCTCGGGGCCTCCAAGTTCGTCGCCCAGCCAGGTCTGCCCTTGGCCAGCGAACACCACGCGGAAATCGGCCGCGCGGAACGCACCCTCGGTGCTTGAGGCGTACAAGCAACGGGCGCGGGGCAGGTGGGCGGCGACCGCCTGCTGGCTGCCCAGGCCGTTCTGCAACAGGATCAGCTCAGCGCCCGGGGCCAGCCGCGCCGCAATGCTGGCGGCAGCCGGTTCGGCGTCGTAGGCCTTGCAGGCGAGCAGCAGGCGCTGGATCGGCCCGCCCTGGGCGGCGGTTTCCGCCGGAATCGGATAGAGGCTTTCCCGCCCGTCTTCCACCAGGGTGACGCCACCCAGAGCTCGATAGGCGTTGAGGCGTTGGCGGTCGCGCAGCAGCAGGCGCACCGGCAGGCCGGCGCGGGAAAGGCGAGCGGCCCACAGGCAGCCGAGACTGCCGGCGCCGAGGATGTACCAGGTCATGGGGAGAACTTCGCGAACGTCGAGGGCTTAGCCTGAAGTCTAGCGCAGCCCGGTCAGTCGACTGGCGTTGATTCGTCCGCTGGCGTAGGCGTCGGGCAGCAGCGTACGGGCCTGCTGCATCAGTTCCTCGGCGTCCAGCGGCAGCGCCTTGGCGTCCAGGCCGACCAGGCCGATGCCGGCCTTGAGGGTGATGAAGCCTTCGCTGGTCTTGAATGCCTTGAGGTTGAGACCGTCGTGCAGGCGACGGAAGCTGCTCGGCGAGCACTCCTGCAGGTCTTCGAGCAGGGTGATCAGGGCGAAGTGCTGGTCGTCCACGCGCGTCAGGACGTCGAGCGGGCGCACCAGCTGTTGCAGACGCCGGGCGACGCCATGCAGCAGTTCGCTGTGGAACGACGGGCCGTGCTGCTGACCCAGGGCAGCCAGCTCCGGAATGCCGATTAGCATGTAGCACACCGCGCCGCCGCGCGACTCCACCTGGCGGATGCTGTCGGCCAGCTTCTGCTTGAGGTAGCGCAGATTGCCGAGGCCGGTGGCGCTGTCCACCAGGTTGCGTTCTTCCAGGCTGGTGATGTTCTCGGTGAGCAGGCGTTTTTCCATCAGCAGGCGCAGCAGGGTGTTGCTCAGACGGTCGGCGGCCAGTACGCGGGGTACCAGCTGTTCGTTCATCGCCGATTTGCTGACGAAATCGTCCACGCCACGGTCGAAGGCTTCAGCCAGGGCGTTGTCGCCTTCCTTGCCGGTGAGCAGGATGATGTAGGTGTAGTGGTCGCCGCTCTCGTCGAGCTGGCGCACCCGGGCGGTGAGTTCCAGGCCGTCCATCTCGGGCATCAGCCAGTCGGCGAGGAGGATGCTGACCGGTTCCTTCTCCAGCAGTTGCAGGGCTTCGCTGGCGCTGCTGGCGAAGCGCACATTCTGGTAGCCGGCCTGGCTCAGCGCGCGGCCGATCATGGCGCTGGAGAACTTGGCATCGTCGACCACCAGGATGCTGAGATGGTTGGTTGGCATGGAAAGGAATGTCTCGCAATCGGGTGGGAAATGCCGAGTCTCGACGTCAGAGGTCGGGTGCGGTCTTGTCTGTCAGTTATAATGACCGCGCATTTTTATCGTCAAGCCAGGTGCGATCACGTCTGTGAACCGGGTCGCGCCGTCCATCTGGAGAGATGTCATGCCTTCGTTCGACGTGGTGTCCGAACTGGACAAACACGAACTGACCAACGCCCTGGATAACGCCGCCAAGGAACTGGACCGCCGTTTCGACCTGAAGGGCAAATGCAGTTTCGAGTCCAAGGACAAGTCCATCACCCTGACCGCCGAGGCGGAGTTCATGCTCGAGCAGATGCTCGACATCCTTCGCGCCAGCCTGATCAAGCGCAAGATCGACAGCCAGTGCATGGAGATCAAGGACGCTTTCCCGTCCGGCAAGGTGGTCAAGCAGGAAGTGAACTTCCGCGAGGGCATCGACAAGGACCTGGCGAAGAAGATCGTTGCCCTGATCAAGGACAAGAAGCTCAAGGTCCAGGCCGCCATCCAGGGCGAGCAGGTGCGGGTCACCGGCAAGAAGCGCGACGACCTGCAGGAAGCCATTGCGCTGCTGCGTGGCGAGTCGCTGGGCATGCCGCTGCAGTTCAACAACTTCCGCGACTGACGCGAAGGGAACCTGACACGGATTGTGCCGTCTCAGGTTACGGCGCAATACCGGTTCAAGCCGCCATGGCCCAGGCCATGGCGGTTTCGTTTCCGGTAGTCGGAAATCGGCCGGCGTATTGCCGGCCAGCTGAAAAAGGGGAATGAATCCATGGATATCAATTACGACGGGATGATGAAGGCAGCAGAGGCCTGGTTGCCGGTGGTGCTCGCCTACAGCGGGCAGATCGTCCTGGCGCTGCTCACGCTGCTGATCGGCTGGTGGCTGATCAACACCCTCACCACCCGGGTCGGCGGCCTGCTCGCCACCCAACACGTCGACCGCACGCTGCGCGGCTTCGTCGGCAGCCTGGTGAACATCATCCTGAAGGTACTGCTGCTGGTCAGCGTGGCGTCGATGATCGGCATCCAGACCACCAGCTTCGTCGCCGCCATCGGTGCCGCCGGCCTGGCCATCGGCCTGGCGTTGCAAGGCAGCCTGTCGAACTTCGCCGGCGGGGTGCTGATCCTGCTGTTCCGCCCGTTCAAGGTGGGCGACACCATCGAGGCGCAGGGGGTGTCCGGCACCGTCGACACCATCCTGATCTTCCACACCGTGCTGCGCACCGGTGACAACAAGCGGGTGATCGTGCCCAACGGCGCGCTGTCCAACGGCACCATCACCAACTACTCCGCCGAACCGCAGCGCAAGGTGGTGTTCGACATCACCGTGGACTACCAGGCGGACCTCAAGCGCGCCCAGGCCGTGCTTCTGGAGCTGGCCAAGGACTCGCGCGTGCTGCGCGATCCGGCGCCGGTGGCGGTGGTGAGCAACCTGGGCGAGAGCGCCATCACCCTGTCCCTGCGCGTGTGGGTGAAGAACGCCGACTACTGGGACGTGATGTTCCTGTTCAACGAGAGTGCTCGCGATGCGCTGGGCAAGCAGGGCATCGGCATTCCGTTCCAGCAGCGTCTGGTGAAGGTGGTGAAGGGCGAGGCGGTCGAGGTCGACTGAGGCGTTCAGCGCCCCACGAAAAAGGCCGGCATTCGCCGGCCTTTTTCATTGTGCTCAGTGACGCTCCGCGCTGGGCTGCGCCCGGGGCTCGGGCGGCTCGTCCGGCGCGCCGTTGGTCATGTCGCCGCGATTGCGCAGCCAGAGCCAGCCGATCAGAAGCAGGGTCGGAACGCCGAGCAGGGCGGTGAAGAAGAAGAACCGCTCGTAACCCATGCCTTCGACCATGGTTCCGGAGTAACCGCCGATGAAGCGCGGCAGCAGCAGCATGGTGGAGCTGAGCATGGCGTACTGGGTGGCGGAGAACTTCAGGTTGGTCAGGCTCGACAGGTAGGCGACGAAGGCCGAGGTGGCCAGGCCGCCGCTGAAGTTGTCGAGCATGATGGTCACCACCAGCATGGTGACGTGTGGTTCCAGCACCTTGAGCAGGGCGAACACGTTCTGGCCCATCAGCTGCGGATCGTCGATGGCACCCATCTGCGCCAGCATGGCGAACAGCAGGTTGGTGGCCGCCGAGGCTGCGCCGCCGACGAACAGGATCGGCAGGATGCTGAAGCGGGCGATCAGCACGCCACCGGCCGCCGCGCCGACCAGCGTCATGATCACGCCGAACAGCTTGCTGACGGTGGCGATGGTGTCCTTGGTGAAGCCCATGTCGATGTAGAACACGCTGGCCATGGTGCCCATGACGGTGTCCGACATCCGGTAGGTGGAAATCAGGCCGAGCAGCAGCAGCGCCTGCCAGCGGTAGCGGCGGACGAACTCGGTGATCGGCGTGAGCACCGGCGCCATCAGCAGGCGCCCCGGCGCGGAAATGCAGCTCAGGGCGATCAACAGGTACAGCGTGGCCAGCCACCACTTGCCGGTGCTGGCCATGGTGTAGAACGCCGTACCGGTCACCAGCAGGATGATCAGCACCATCACCGACACCGCCTGGTGGACGAAGTCGAACTGCGGCAGGCCCTTGCCATGCACGGCGAGCAACAGCGGACGGCGCACCTTCGACAGCAGCTCGCGCACCGGGCGGATCTGCCGCCGCCCGTGCGGGGTCATGCAGATGCCGATGAAGATGGCGTAGAGCGCGGCGCGTGGCCAGGCCTGGTTGGTCAGTGCGGTGAGCATCGCCGGCACGGAGATCAGCAGCACCAGCAGTTGCAGCACCGAGAGCACCTGGTGGTTGAAGGCGAACGCCGAGCTGCCGGCCTGCGGCTGCACGTTCACCTGCGGCTCTTTCATCAGCAGGGTGGTGATCAGGCCGGGGAGGATGGCCAGCGCGCACACCGCGTAGGTCAGTGCCCAGGCCGACTGGCTGTAATGCAGGACGCTGGAACCCGCCCACTCGGCGAGGAACAGCACGCCCGCGGTGGCGAACAGCACGGCGACCCGGTAGCCGGTCATGTAGCAGGCGGCCAGCGCCGCCTGGCGGGTGTTCTCGGCGATCTCCAGGCGATAGGCGTCGATGGCGATGTCCTGGGTGGCGGAACCGAATGCCACCACCATGGCCAGGCAGATCAGCCAGTTCAGGTGCGCTTGTGGATTGCACAGGGCCATGCCGAGCAGGCCCAGGGCGATCAGCCCCTGGCAGAACACCAGCCAGGAGCGGCGGCGACCGAGTCGGCCGATGACGGGCAGGCGCCACTGGTCGAGCATCGGCGACCACACCCATTTGAAGGCGTAGACCAGCCCGATCCAGCTGGCGAAGCCGATGGTTTCCCGAGCGACACCCGCCTCACGCAACCACACCGAGAGGGTGGAGAGCACCAGCATGTACGGCAGGCCGGCGGCGAATCCCAGCAGCAAAAGCGCGAGGCTGGCGGGAGACTTGTAGGCAATCCATGCCTCTCGCCAGGAATGCTCTTTCATGGGGGTTGTATTCCAGCAGATCGAAAATTACGCGAACTCTACTAGGACTGCTCGCTGCTAGGCCAGCCGTGCCGACGTATGTCCACCCTATCGTTATGGATTCTGACACCCTCCGCACGCAATCGTGCGCGCTGCTCGTTTCCCGACGGACTGCCTTGCGGAAGGCTGATGCGTCCGCCGGCGGCGATCACCCGGTGCCAGGGCAGGCGGGTATCGGCCGGCAACTGTCCGAGAATGCGTCCGACCAGACGGGCCGCGCGCCCAAGTCCTGCCAGGCGGGCCAGTTCGCCGTAGCTGACGACGCAGCCCTCGGGCACCTGGGCGAGCACCAGGAAAATCGCTTCGCGGCGCACCTGCAGGCTTTCCAGCCCGAGGTCGGCGGGCGGCGCGGGGGAGTCGGTCTTGCGTCTGGGCATGGCGTGATCACGTTTCGCGGCTTACCGGGCAGCATATCGGGATGTCGGTGGCGGGCAAATCGTCCGTCTGCGTCATGGCCCATCTGTCGGTGCGGGTGAACTCTGCGTAGAAGGGGCCGGTCAGTCGTTGCTCAAGCGTCGGGTGTCTGGATAATGCCCGGCTTTTTTGCCCTCAGAGCCCGTTGACCCAGACTCATGCTGTCCAGAAACCTGTTGTTCGTTGTCCTTGCCAGTTGTTCAGTCTCCGCCGTTGCCGACACCGTCTGGCTGAAGAACGGTGATCGCCTCACCGGTACGATCAAGCTCTATGACGGCGGCAAATTGCTGCTCAGTACCCAGTACGGCGGCGACATCACCCTCAAGGGCGACCAGATCGCCACCCTCGAGACGGACCAGAACCTGCTGGTGAAATACGACGAGGAGACCGGCGAGCACTCCAAGGGCATCAAGGCCGCGGAGCCTGGCAAGGTCACCCTGGTCAACGGTTCGCCGCGCACGGTGGACGTGGCCAGCATCGAACAGATGATGCCGCCCAAGCCGATCCTCGAAGACTGGGTGTGGACCGGCAACGTCGACTTCTCCCTCGACCACAAGCAGGCCGAGAACGATGTCGAGGACTACGACATCGACTTCAAGACCAACGCCCGCCACGGCCGCTGGCGGCATAACCTGCAGGGCGAATACAACCGCGAGAAGAAGAACGACTCGGTCAGCACCAACAACTACTCGGCCGAGTACGCGCTGGACCGCTTCCTCGACGAACACTGGTTCTGGCAGGGCCAGGCACAGTACAAGCGCGACTGGGTCGAGGACCTGGAGAAGAAGCGCACCGTCGGTACCGGTCCGGGCTATCAGTTCTGGGACAACGAGCTGGGCGCGTTCTCCCTCGCCACCCTGATCAACCGCAACGACTACGAATTCACCGATAACGAGAAGGACCACTTCTATTCCAGCAGCCTGAAGTGGGACTACAACCGCTACCTGCTGGCCAAGCAGTTCGAGGTGTTCACCAACGGCGAGGTCAGCAAACCGCTGGAGTCCAACGTCGAATACGAGCTCGATAGCGAGGCGGGCGTGCGCTACAAGCTGACCTCCTGGGCGTCCCTGAGCATGAAAGCGGAGTGGGACAAGCTCAGCGGCCACGACGGTGACGTCAACGAGCGCCGCTATACCCTGGGCCTGGGGGTGGGCTGGTAGTGCCACCTCCCGGCTAGCTTGGTGCGAACGGGCTTCGACGCCGGCACGCCCAATAAAAAGCCCCGCACTTGGCGGGGCTTTTTATTGGGCGAAGCGGATTACAGGCGCAGACCGCCGTCCAGCTCCAGCACGCGGCCGGTGTAGTAGTCGTTCTCGAGGATGTAGGCCACCGAGTGGGCGATCTCCATCGGCTTGCCCAGGCGCTTGAGCGGAATGCCGGAGGTCATCTTCTCCAGGGCTTCAGGCTTCATGCTGGCGACCATGTCGGTTTCGATGAAGCCCGGCGCAACGCCCGCCACGCGGATGCCGTAGCGCGCCAGTTCCTTCGCCCACACCACGGTGTCGGCGGCGACGCCGGCCTTGGCTGCGGAGTAGTTGGCCTGGCCCATGTTGCCGGCGCGGGAGATGGAAGAGATGTTGACGATCGCGCCTTCGTTCTTCAGCTCGATCATCTTCGCGGCGACTTCGCGGGTGCAGAGGAACACGCCGGTCAGGTTCACGTCGATCACCGCCTGCCACTGGGCCAGACTCATCTTGGTCATCTCGCCGTCCTTGACCTTGATGGTCAGGCCGTCGCGCAGGATGCCGGCGTTGTTGACCAGGCCGTTGATGGCGCCGAAGTCGCTGGCGACCTGGGCCACCATATGGGTAACCTGTTCCTCATTGGCGACGTTGCACAGGTAGGCGCGGGCGTCACCGCCGGCGGCCTTGCAGGCAGCCACGGCTTCGTCCAGTTTTTCGGCGTTGAGGTCAACCAGCGCCAGACGGGCGCCCTTGGCAGCGAGGTACTCGCCCATGGCGCGCCCCAGGCCCTGGCAGCCGCCGGTGATGATGATGACCTTGTCTTTCAATTGCATCTGAACAACCCCACGAGCAGTTTCTGGTGAGAGGCCTCGCCGGCAGCTGAGAACAGAGTCATCCTGCCCGTCCGTTCTGCGACGGATTCTTTGCGAGGAGTCATAAAGGTGAGCGTGAAAGCCGCTAAGAATGCCCGAGAATTGCTGCTCAAGGAATACCGCGCCGTCCTCTCCACCCATTCGAAAAAGTGGCCGGGATTCCCCTTCGGCTCGGTGGTGCCTTACTGCCTGGACCCGGCGGGCCGGCCGCTGATCCTGATCAGCCGTATCGCCCAGCACACCCATAACCTGCTGCAGGACGGCAAGTGTTCGCTGCTGATCGGCGAGCGCAGCGCCGACGACATCCAGGCCGCCGGCCGCCTGACCCTGCTGGCTGAGGCACGGCAGATCGAGGACGTGGACGCCATCGCCGACGCCGCCGAACGCTACTACCGCTATTTCCCCGGGTCGCAGGACTACCACATCGTCCATGACTTCGATTTCTGGGTGCTGGAGCCGGTGCAATGGCGCTACATCGGCGGTTTCGGCGACATCCACTGGCTGAGCGCCGAGAGCGTGCCGCTGGCCAACCCCTTCGTCGGTGAAGTGGAGCGGAGCATGGTCGGGCACATGAACAGCGACCATGCCAATGCCGTGGCGCACTATGTCCAACTGGCCGGACTGCCGGGCGACGCGACGCCGGAACTGGCGGGAATTGATACAGAAGGTTTCCACCTGCGTATCGGCCAGGTGTTGCACTGGCTGCCGTTCCCCGCGCCGTGCGGCGATCCTGGCGAGGTTCGCCAGGCGCTGGTGCAGCTCGCCCGGGCGGAGGTCTGGCCGGGCAACGAAGTGATCCAGGCTTGAGTTATCCCTTGAAATCAGAGCGGGGCGTCGCCACCTAGGCTGTTACCCGGGCAATGGCCCCGCCAAGGATTCACCGATGCGAGTACCCCTGTTTCTGATTCTGTTGTTCCCGCTGATCGAGCTGGCCGTGATGATCAAGGTCGGCAGCGTGATCGGCGTGGGTTGGACCCTTCTGCTGATCATCGCCGGCGCCTTCATCGGCGCCGCAGTGTTGCGCGTGGCCGGCTTCGCGACCGCGATGCGTGCCCGTGAGCGCCTGAGCCGCGGCGAGTTGCCCGAGCAGGAAATGCTCGATGGCCTGGTTATCGCCGTCGGTGGCGGCCTGCTGATGCTACCGGGCTTCATCAGCGACATCATCGGCATCCTCTGCCTGATTCCCTTCACCCGTCACCTGATGCTCGGTCGCGTGCGTCAGCGCATGCAGGAGCAGGCCATGCGCCGCCGCGCCTTCGCCGACGATCCCTCTGCCCAGCAGCGCGGTGGCCCCAATGTGATCGAAGGCGAATACCAGCGCCGCGAGGAAAACCGCGACCGTCTGCGTTGAGTTGCGAGCGGCCCCGGCTGCCCGCGGCACCCGTCCGAGTAAAAATTTTTTCTTCACACACTTGAAATGCCTTGCAGTGACCTTATGTTCCGGACACCGCAAGGTCCCTGTCACACGGACAGGCTGCTCTTTACGCGACTCGCCAACCGGGTCGCAAACCGGCACCGCCGGATTCAACAAAACCCGCCGGGCATCGATCCGGCCGTTGGAAATCACTGTTTGGGAGAGTTACGACTATGAAGCTTCGTCCTCTGCATGACCGCGTCGTCATCCGTCGCAGCGAGGAAGAGACCAAGACCGCAGGCGGCATCGTGCTGCCGGGTTCCGCCGCCGAGAAGCCGAACCGCGGTGAAGTAGTCGCCGTCGGCGCCGGCCGCGTGCTGGACAACGGCGAAGTTCGCGCTCTGGCAGTGAAAGTGGGTGACAAGGTGGTCTTCGGCCCGTACTCGGGCAGCAACGCCATCAAGGTCGACGGTGAAGAACTGCTGGTGATGGGCGAGTCCGAGATCCTCGCCGTCCTGGAAGACTGATCCAGTCCGTCCCCCAACCCCACTGAATTCGATTTAGAGGAAACAGAACATGGCTGCCAAAGAAGTTAAGTTCGGCGACTCCGCTCGCAAGAAAATGCTGGTCGGCGTGAACGTCCTGGCCGACGCCGTCAAGGCTACCCTCGGCCCGAAAGGTCGTAACGTCATCCTGGACAAGAGCTTCGGCGCTCCGACCATCACCAAGGACGGCGTTTCCGTCGCCAAGGAAATCGAACTCAAAGACAAGTTCGAGAACATGGGCGCCCAGCTGGTGAAAGACGTTGCCTCCAAGGCCAACGATGCTGCCGGTGACGGCACCACCACCGCTACCGTTCTGGCTCAGGCCATCGTCAACGAAGGCCTGAAGGCCGTCGCTGCCGGCATGAACCCGATGGACCTGAAGCGCGGCATCGACAAGGCCACCGTGGCCATCGTTGCCCAGCTGAAAGACCTGGCCAAGCCGTGCGCTGACACCAAGGCCATCGCCCAGGTCGGCACCATCTCCGCCAACTCCGACGAATCCATCGGCAACATCATTGCCGAAGCCATGGAAAAAGTCGGTAAAGAAGGCGTGATCACCGTTGAAGAAGGCTCGGGCCTGGAAAACGAACTGTCCGTCGTAGAAGGCATGCAGTTCGACCGTGGCTACCTGTCCCCCTACTTCATCAACAAGCCGGACACCATGGTTGCCGAGCTTGATGGCCCGCTGCTGCTGCTGGTCGACAAGAAGATCTCCAACATCCGCGAAATGCTGCCGGTGCTGGAAGCCGTTGCCAAAGCTGGCCGTCCGCTGCTGATCGTGGCTGAAGACGTCGAAGGCGAAGCCCTGGCTACCCTGGTCGTCAACAACATGCGTGGCATCGTCAAGGTCGCGGCCGTCAAGGCTCCGGGCTTCGGCGACCGCCGCAAGGCCATGCTGCAGGACATCGCCATCCTGACCGGCGGTACCGTCATCTCCGAAGAAGTCGGTCTGAGCCTGGAAGGCGCCACCCTGGAGCACCTGGGCAACGCCAAGCGCGTCGTCCTGAGCAAGGAAAACACCACCATCATCGACGGCGCTGGCGCTCAGGCTGACATCGAAGCCCGCGTTCTGCAGATCCGCAAGCAGGTCGAAGAGACCTCCTCGGACTACGACCGTGAGAAGCTGCAAGAGCGTCTGGCCAAGCTGGCCGGCGGTGTTGCCGTGATCAAGGTTGGCGCTGCCACCGAAGTCGAGATGAAAGAGAAGAAAGCCCGCGTTGAAGACGCCCTGCACGCTACCCGTGCTGCGGTGGAAGAAGGCGTGGTTCCTGGCGGCGGCGTCGCTCTGGTTCGTGCTCTGCAAGCCATCGAAGGCCTGAAGGGCGACAACGAAGACCAGAACGTCGGTATCGCTCTGCTGCGTCGCGCCGTTGAAGCTCCGCTGCGCCAGATCGTTGCCAACTCCGGCGACGAGCCGAGCGTAGTAGTCGACAAGGTCAAGCAAGGTTCGGGCAACTTCGGCTACAACGCTGCTACCGGCGTGTATGGCGACATGATCGAGATGGGTATCCTCGATCCGGCCAAAGTCACCCGTTCGGCCCTGCAAGCTGCTGCTTCCATCGGCGGCCTGATGGTCACCACCGAGGCCATGGTTGCCGAAGTGGTCGACGACAAGGCTGCTCCGGCCATGCCGGACATGGGCGGCATGGGCGGCATGGGCGGCATGATGTAAGCCACCCGGCACCCGCTGTAAGAAGAAGCCCCGCCTAGGCGGGGCTTTTTCATGCGTGAGGGTTATGCCAGACTGCGCCGCAGGAGATGGCATTCCTCCTTCAACCGCCCTCGTGGCTGACGATGCCTACGCATAGACCTGGAAAGGCGCGTAGGCGCTCGCCTGCAGCCTGTCCCAAACATCCCGCCCCAGGACAGGATCATGTGGAAATCCATTCTCGCCGTATCCCTCGGAGCCGCCCTCGGCGCACTGCTGCGCTGGGTGCTCGGGCTCAAGCTCAACACGCTGCTGCCTTCCTTGCCGCCGGGCACGGTGGTCGCCAACCTGATTGGCGGCTACATCATCGGCGCGGCCATCGCCTTCTTCGCCAATGCGCCGGGCCTGGCCCCAGAATGGCGGTTACTGATCATTACCGGCTTCTGTGGCGGGCTGACCACGTTTTCGACCTTTTCTGCCGAGGTCGTGGTGCTGCTTCAGCAGGGCCGCCTGGTCTGGGCGCTGGGCGCGGTCGCCACGCACCTGGTGGGTTCGCTGCTGATGACCATGCTGGGCCTGCTGTCGGTCCACTGGCTGATGGGTCGATGAGGACGGGGAGGCAAAGATGAACGGTTTCCAGTTGAAGTTCTTCACCCAGCAGGACCGTAAGCATGCCGGCCTGCCGGTGGCCCAGTGGCTGCTGGAGGAGGCGCGGCGCCAGGGTGTGCGCGGCGCGACCCTGATGACCGCGAGCCAAGGCTTCGGCAAGACCGGGCGGATTCACTACACCCACTTCTTCGAGCTGGCCGATCAGCCGCAGGAGGTCACCATGGCGGTGACCGCCGAGGAGTCCGAGCGGATCTTCTCGGTGATCCGCCAGGCCGGGGTCAAGCTGTTCTACGTGAAGACACCGATCGAGTTCGGGGTCGTCGGCGAGGACGAGTGAGCCGCGTTCAGCGGCTCTCCGCTGCCGTCAGGCCGGTGGAAGACTCCGCGCTCGGCTGCGTGGCCGGCCGATACAGCAGCAGGGCATAGAAGCCCAGGCAGATCAGCCAGTCGAACAGCGCCGTCCAGATGTTGTGGGACAGGAAGTGCGCGCCCTGCAGCATGCGCGAGATGGAGAACAGGCTGCCCAGGCCCAGGGCGAACCAGAAGGCGTAGCGGGCCAGGCGCGGCTTGCGGTCGCGCAGGGCGAAGTACAGGGCGAAGAGCACGAAGCCCGAGGACGCATGGCCGCCCGGCCAGCAGCGGCCGGGATGCTCGGTCGGCGGGCGCGGGCTGAGCAGCGAGCTGTAGGTTTCCTTGCCGCCGAATTGCGTCAGGTCCCAGGGGCACTGCACGGCGGTGAGCGCCTTCAGCGGGGTGACGATGCTCGCCGCTGCGAGCATCGCCAGCGCCAGGTAACCCAGTGTCCGGCGGTACGAGCGCAGCGGGGCGTGGAAGAAGCCGACCGCCCAGGCGATCAGCGCCGCCGCACAGAGGAAGATGACCAACTGCTTGGCGCGGTCATGCAGGACATTCTCGAGGAACCAGCTATGGCGTCCGATGAAGCCTTCGCCGGGCTGATACATCCACTGGGCGAGCGACAGGTCGAGGGTTACCGGCTCGAAGGTCAGCAGCAAGGCGGCCAGCGCCAGGGGCAGGGCCAGCATCAGCCAGAGATTCAGTGGACGAGAGCGGGGCAGGGGGATCGGGGCGGACATGGGGGCTCCAGAAAGGTATTGCGGCCCACGGCGTCCTGCGGATGGATGACGTCGCGATGCGGCGCGGCGGCCGTCATGGTCGACTCGCCGGTGTTGCCGCGCCGTCATTCGAATGTGAAATTTGTGTCAAACCCGTTTAAGTTCCATTTAAGGAAGATAGGCTAGGGTGCACTTCGGAGGAGAGTTCATGCGCATTCTGTTGGTTGAAGACAATCGGGACATTCTGGCGAATATGGCCGACTACCTCGGACTCAAGGGGTATACGGTGGATTGCGCGCAGGATGGGCTTTCCGGGCTGCACTTGGCCGCGACATCCCATTACGACCTGATCGTGCTCGACGTCATGCTGCCGGGGCTGGACGGCTTTACGCTGTGCCGCCGGTTGCGCGAGGACGCCCGGCGCGACACCCCGGTGATCATGCTCACCGCCCGCGACCAGTTGGACGACCGCCTGCAGGGCTTCCGCTCCGGTGCCGACGATTACCTGTTGAAGCCGTTCGCCCTGTCGGAGCTGGCGGCCCGCATCGAGGCCGTGCTGCGCCGCAGCCAGGGCGGTGGACGCCGCGAGCTGCAGGTCGGTGACCTGAGCTACAACCTCGACACGCTGGAAGTGAACCGTAGCGGCAAGCCGCTCAAGCTCAACCCCATCGGCCTGAAACTGCTCGCCGT
The DNA here is from genome assembly GCF_048068055.1 of Pseudomonas sp. NY15181. Lineage (NCBI taxonomy): Bacteria > Pseudomonadati > Pseudomonadota > Gammaproteobacteria > Pseudomonadales > Pseudomonadaceae > Pseudomonas > Pseudomonas sp. NY15181. Next base: position 204,459 of record NZ_JBLUPT010000008.1, read on the forward strand.
GCTGATGCAGAAGAGCCCCCACGTGGTGCGCCGCGACGTACTGGAAGAGGCAGTCTGGGGGGATGACTGCCCCGACAGCGACAGCCTGCGCAGCCATGTCCATCAACTTCGCCAGGTGATCGACAAGCCTTTCGATTCGTCGCTGCTGCACACCGTGCACGGCGTCGGCTACCGCCTGGCGGAGGAAGCGAATGGAGTATAAGCAGAGCCTTTCCCGACGGATTGTCTTTGCCTTCGTACTCATGACCGCCGCGGTCGGCGGACTTTTTTCGGTAGGGATCGTCGGGGTGGTCCACGTCGTCGAGGAACGACTGATCTCCCACGATCTGGGCGGCGAGCTCGATCGGATTCTCCAGGCGGACCTGGCCATCGGCCAGGCGCCGAAGCTCGATCCCGGCATGCGCTTCTTCATCAGCGATGGCCAGGGCGTGTATGCCATGCCGCCGGCGTTGCGTCGCCTGGATGAAGGTTTCCACGAAGTCTTCGACGGCGAGTTGTCCTTCCATGCGCTGGTGCGCGACGAGGGTGGGCGGCGCTTCGTGCTGCTGCAGGATCAGAGCGATTTCGAGGCGCGCGAGCAGGTGCTCTACGCTTCCGTGGTCACCGGCTATGTACTCAGCCTGACGCTGGCCGGCCTGCTGGGCTGGCTGCTGTCGCGCAAGGTCATGGAGCCTGTGGCCCGCCTGGCGCGGCAGGTGCGACACCGCGACCAGTTGCTGGAACTGGCGCCGCCGATGGCGCCCGACTACGCCCGCGACGAGGTGGGCGAGCTGGCGGCGGCCTTCGATTACGCCATGGGGCGACTGCATGACGTGCTGACCCGGGAAAAGCTCTTCACCAGTGACGTCAGCCACGAGTTGCGCACGCCCTTGATGGTGATCGCCACCAGCTGCGAACTGCTGGCCGAAGAGCCCGGGTTGAGCAGCAGGGCGCGTAGCCAGCTGGCGCGGATGACCAGCGCCTGCGAGGAGATGCGCGACCTGGTCCAGACCTTCCTGCTATTGGCGCGCGCGCAGCGCAAGGACATGGGGATCGTCCCGCAGGCAGGGTTGCGGCAGATCGCCGAGGAGCTGGTCGGACAGTGGCGCGGGCCGATCGAGGCGAAGGGGTTGCGGTTGGAATTCGCTGGCGGGGAGAGCATGCCCGGCCAGTTCAATGCGCCGTTCCTGCGTTCGGTGATGAGCAATTTATTGCGCAATGCGATGCATTACACCGAAACCGGCAGCATCCGCTTACAACTTTCCGGGACCGGGTTCTGGGTCGAGGACACCGGCGCTGGAATCCCTGAAGAGCAGCGCGAACGCGTGTTCCAGCCATTCGTGCGGGGAGTGAACCCACGTGGCGAGGGGCTTGGGCTGGGGTTGTCGCTGGTCAAGCGCATCTGCGCTTCTGAGAACTGGGACGTCAGCCTTCATCCGGTTGAACCACACGGCTGTCGCTTCGAAGTTTGCCTAGCCGTTTCTTGACGAAAACTTCACAAGTGGGTGACCCGGCTGTGACAGGCTGGTTCGTATCGTTCGACCTGAAATTGGGATAGGTAACCATCCAATGAGTGACAAACCCGTCGATCTGGAGTTTTCCCAGAAATACGACCGCAAGCATGCCGAGCGCTATCTGCGTAAACACCAGGCCGGGCTGTCGCGGAAACTTTCCCACTGGCGGGATGTCCAAGTAGCTCGCCAGGCACTCAAACTCGCCGGTCAGCCCAACCTGGTGCTCGACCTGCCGTGCGGCGCAGGGCGCTTCTGGCCGATGCTGGCCGAAAAGGAAAATCGCGTGATCATCGGCGCCGACAATTCGCCGGACATGATCGCGGTTGCCTGTGCCGGCCAGCCGGAAGAGGTTGTAAAACGCGTTCGACCTTTGCAGACTTCCGCGTTTGCCATCGATTTGCCGGACAACGCCGTCGACAGCATCTTCTCGATGCGCCTGATGCACCACATCGGCGAAGTGGGCGACCGACTGACCATGCTGCGCGAATTTCACCGCGTCACCCGTGACTCAGTGATCCTGTCGCTGTGGGTGGATGGCAACTTCAAGTCCTGGAAACGTGCGCGCGCCGAAGCCTCTCGCAATAAGCACGCCTACCAGAACCGTTTCGTGATTCCGGCCAAGACCATTGAGGCGGAGTTCCGCCAAGCAGGTTTCAAGGTTCAGGATCACATTGATTTCGTCCCGTTCATCCACATGTGGCGGGTCTACATTCTGCGTAAGGAATAACAATGGCCGCTGATCTGGCATCTCTGCAGCAAATTTCCGGTGAAAACGCTATCGATCGCTGGTTGCAGATTCCCGGCAAATGGGTAGAGGAACCGAATCGGCGTCGCGGCGGCGAAAGCGGTGTGCAGCGCGTGCTGACCGCCGATGGGCGCATGCTGTACCGCAAGCAGCAGATGGGGCACATCTATCGCGATCTGCTGCATCCCTTCGGTTACCCCACCGCCATTCGTGAGCGTGATGCGCTCAAGGCCGCCGAGGCCCTGGGCGTGAAGGTGCCGACCCTGGTCTACGCCGGTTGCCGCAAGGTCAACGGCGAATGGCAGGCGCTGCTGGTCACCGAATCCCTCGACGGTTTTTCCAGCCTGGAAGACTGCTACGCCCGTGGCGACCACGAACGTTGGGGCGAAGCGCTGCATCAACGCATTCTGCAACAATACGGTAGTACCCTCGCCAAACTTAACGCCGGTCATTGGCAGCATGGCTGCCTGTACCTCAAGCACGTCTTCGTGCGGGTGGACGGCGACAAGATTGAAGTGGCGCTGATCGACATGGAGAAGGCCCGCCGACGTTTCAGCGCCCAGCGTGCTGCACGTCATGACCTTCGCCAGGTGAAACGCCGTTCGTCGTGGACAGAGGCGCAGTGGCAGGCCTTTGTCTATGGTTACCAAGCGGCGTTTGGCAGCGCCATCAAAGGGTTGCAGACATGAAATTAGAAGTTACGCGAAGTTTGCTCCTGGTCGGCGCGCTCGGGGTGGCAACCCTGGCGGCAGCCGCTTGGCATGAACCCTCTCCCTCGGTCATTTCGAGCCGGGCGGACTCCTGTCCGGTTCCGCCCAACATGCGTCACAAGCAGACGGCCAGCCCGGACCAGGACCTGCTGCTGTTCCTGTTCGGCATGTCGCAGGGCGGCGTGGCGCAATCGCGCTGAGCTTCGCGTATCTGACAAGAACCCCGCTTCGGCGGGGTTTTTTGTGGGCGACGGGTTTAGACTGCCGGTTCGAAGCCTGCAACGAGACGAGCATGAGCGACAGCGTATTTTCCCGGCGGATCGTGCAGAACCTGCTGGATACCGACTTCTACAAGCTGAGCATGATGCAGGCGGTGTTGCACAACTATCCCAACGCCGAAGTGGAGTGGGAGTTTCGCTGCCGCAACGAGGAAGACCTGCGCGCCTATCTCGACCCGGTGCGCGAGCAGGTCGAGTACCTGTCGCAGCTGTCGTTCGCGCCCCAGGAGTTGGCCTTCCTCGAACGCATTCCGTTCTTCAAGCCGGACTTCATCCGCTTCCTCGGCCTGTTCCGCTTCAATCCCTGTTATGTGCAGCTGGGCGTCGAGAATGGCGAGTTCTTCCTCCGCCTCAAAGGCCCCTGGCTGCACGTGATCCTCTTCGAGGTGCCGCTGCTGGCGACCATCAGCGAGGTGCGCAATCGCCACCGTTATCCGGGGGCCTCGCTGACTGCGGTGCGCGATCGCCTGCAGGAGAAGCTCCACTGGCTGCGCGGCGAGGCCAGCGCCGAGGAGCTGGCCGGTTTCAAGATGGCCGATTTCGGCACTCGCCGGCGCTTCTCCTATTCAGTGCAGGAAGCGGTGGTACGGGATCTGCGCGATGGCTTCCCCGGACACTTCGTCGGCACCAGCAACGTGCACCTGGCGCGCCTGCTGGGGGTGAAACCGCTGGGCACCATGGCCCACGAATGGCTGATGGCGCACCAGCAGCTCGGCCCGCGACTGATCGACAGCCAGGCCGCCGCGCTGGACTGCTGGGTCCGCGAGTACCGTGGCCAGCTGGGCATCGCCTTGACCGACTGCATCACCATGGATGCCTTCCTGGCCGATTTCGACCTGTATTTCGCCAAGCTCTTCGATGGCCTGCGCCATGACTCGGGCGACCCGCTGGCGTGGGCGGAAAAGGCCATCCGACACTACGAGCGCCTGGGCATCGACCCGCGCAGCAAGACCCTGGTGTTCTCCGACGGCCTGAACCTGCAGCGCGCGCTGGAGATATTCCGGGCGCTGCGCGGTCGTATCGACGTCAGCTTCGGCATCGGCACCCAATTCACCTGCGATGTGCCCGGTGTCACGCCGATGAACATCGTGCTGAAGATGACCGCCTGCAACGGGCACCCGGTGGCGAAGATTTCCGATACGCCGGGCAAGACCCAATGCAAGGATGAGAATTTCCTGCACTATCTCAACCACGTCTTCAAGGTCTGAGCGCGCCGGTTTGCACAGCTCTGCGTGACGCACCAATCTTGATGGACGACCCATCGCGACCATCCATTCAGAGGAATGACGGATGCCAGCAACGAACGAACTGATCATTGGCGCAGGTCCCGACGGCCAGCCGGTCGGCCAGGGCTGGAAGCTCGCCAACCGCCACGGCCTGATCGCCGGCGCAACAGGCACCGGCAAGACGGTCACCCTGCAGCGCCTGGCCGAGTCCTTCAGCGACGCCGGCATCGCGGTCTTCGCCGCCGACATCAAGGGCGACCTGTGTGGCATCGCCGCTGCCGGCAACCCGCAGGGCAAAGTGGCCCAACGTATCGCCAGCATGCCCTGGCTGAATTACAGCCCCAAGGCCTATCCAGTGAGCCTGTGGGACGTGGCCGGCAAGTCCGGGCATCCGCTGCGCACCACGCTGTCGGAGATGGGGCCGCTGCTGCTGGCCAACCTGCTGGAGTTGACCGAGAGCCAGCAGGCCGCGCTGTTCGCTGCGTTCAAGGTGGCGGATCGTGAAGGTCTATTGCTGCTCGACCTCAAGGACCTGAAGGCGCTGCTCAACCACTTCAAGGAGCATCCGGAGGTCCTTGGCGAGGACCGTGCGCTGTTCACCGCGGCTTCGTCCCAGGCCTTGCTGCGCCGTCTCGCGTTGCTGGAGCAGCAGGGCGCGGAGGCGTTCTTCGGCGAGCCGGCCTTGCAACTGGAAGACCTGCTGCGCCCCGAGGCTGATGGCCGTGGTCGCATCCATCTGCTGGACGCCAGCAAGCTCGTGCACGATGCGCCCAAGGTGTACGCCACCTTCCTGCTCTGGCTGCTGGCTGAGCTGTTCGAGCAGTTGCCCGAGCGCGGCGATGCCGACAAGCCGATCCTCGCGCTGTTCTTCGACGAGGCGCACCTGTTGTTCAACGGCACGCCCAAGGCGCTGCAGGACCGCCTGGAACAGGTGGTGCGGCTGATTCGCTCCAAGGGTGTGGGCGTGTATTTCGTCACCCAGTCGCCAAGCGACCTGCCCGACGACGTCCTGGCACAGCTTGGCCTGCGCATCCAGCATGGCCTGCGCGCCTTCACCGCCAAGGAGCAGAAGTCTCTGCGCGCGGTGGCCGATGGCTTCCGTCCCAATCCGGCGTTCGACAGCCTCAAGGTGCTGACCGAGCTGGGCATTGGCGAAGCGCTGGTGGGGACGCTGGAGGAGAAGGGCACGCCGGCCGTGGTCCAGCGTGTTGCCGTGGCGCCGCCGCAATCACGCATCGGCCCGCTGACCGACGCTGAGCGTGCCGAGGTGATCCGTCGCTCTCCGCTGGCGGGGCGCTACGACCAGCCGATCGACCGTGAGTCGGCCTATGAGAGGCTCACGGGGCGCGCTGACGACAAGATGGCGCCGACTGAAACCAAGCCGGAAGAGAAGGGTTTCGGCAGCGATCTGGGCGGGTTGGCCGGCGAGTTGCTCGGCACCCTGGCCAGCCAGACGGCGAAGACCGTGGTACGCCAGGCGGCCAACCAGATTGGCCGGCAATTGGTGCGCGGGTTGATGGGCGCTCTGTTGGGTGGGAGCAAGCGGCGCTGATGGAGTGGGGTGTGCCATGCCCGCCTATCGCGGATAAGGGCTAGGCGCCCCCATCGCTCCTGCGAGAGCGGATTTACCGGCGGTTTTGTCGCTGGGGTGGTTCGCGAGCAAGCTCGCTTCTACAAGGTTCGAGCTGACCTGTAGGAACAACTGTCTAGTCTGTGCCTGCGTTTTCCCCCTCACCCCAACCGCGGCATTGGCATTCTGCGTCGCCTTACCTCCTGCCCCGAACGGTCCCCTCTCCCCTGGGAGAGGGTTAGGGGGAGGGCCGCCGCGAGCGCCGATGTATCTCGTAGGAGCGGACCTTGTCCGCGAACAAAAAAGGCGCCCGAAGGCGCCTTTTTCGTTGAAGCATTCCGCGTCAGATGCGGAAGCTGTCCACCAGCTGACGCAGACGCCCGGCCTGGTTTTCCAGGTCGGCGCAGGCGCGCAGGGTGGCCTGGAGGTTTTCCACGCCTTCCTGGTTCAGGGTGTTGATCTCGGTGATGTCCATGTTCAGCGAGTCGACCACGGCGGTCTGCTCCTCGGTGGCGGTGGCCACCGACTGGTTCATCGAGTCGATCTCGCCGATGCGGTGGGTCACGCTGGCCAGGCGCTCGCCGGCGCGGTTGGCGATTTCCACGCTTTCCAGGCTGTAGCGCTGGCTTTCGGTCATGGTGTCCACGGCTTCGCGGGCGCCGACCTGCAGCTCCTCGATCATCTTCTGGATCTGCTGGGCCGACTCCTGGGCGCGGTGGGCCAGGTTGCGCACCTCGTCGGCGACCACGGCGAAGCCACGGCCGGCCTCACCGGCGCGGGCGGCTTCGATGGCGGCGTTCAGGGCCAGCAGGTTGGTCTGCTCGGAGATGCCTTTGATCACTTCGAGGATCTGGCCGATGTTCACCGTGCGGCTGTTCAGTGCCTCGATGTTGGCGCAGGCGGAGCTGATCTTGTCCGACAGCTGGTTCATCGCGCTGATGGTCTGCTCGACCACCTGACGGCCATCGCCGGCCTGGTGCGAAGCATCGGTGGCATGGTGCGAGGCGTCGGCGGCGTTGCGGGCGATTTCCTGGGCGGCGGCGCCCAGCTCGTTGATCGCGGCGGCCACGCTGTTGGTGCGGTTGGCCTGCTCGTCGGAGTTGCTCATGGACGAGTTGGAGGCATTGACCACCAATTGCGATACGTCGTGCAACTGGCGTGCGGTGGAGGCCACTTCGCGGATGGATTCGTGGATGCGCTCGACGAAACGGTTGAAGGCGTTGCCCAGCACGCCGAACTCGTCGTTGCTGGCGACCTTCAGGCGCTTGGTGAGGTCGCCTTCACCCTGGGCGATGTCTTCCATGGCGCGACCCATGGTGGTCAATGGCTGCATCAGCACGCGGATCAGCATGCCCAGCAGAAGCAGGATGGCGACGATGGCGATGGCCGCGGCGACGATGGCCGAGGTGCGGAATTTGCTCAGCATGGCGTAGGCGGCGTCCTTGTCGATGGACAGGCCGATGTACCAGTTCACCGATGGCAGACCCTTCACCTGGGTGAAGCTGAGGATGCGGGTCTGGCCGTTGAGTTCGGCCTCGCTGAAGCCGCCGCCGATCCTCGGGGTGTTCTGCGGGTAGACCTCGGCCAGGGTCTTCATCACCAGGTTCTTGTCCGGGTGCACGAGGATCTTGCCGTCGCCGCTGACCAGGAAGGCGTAGCCCATGCCGCTGAAGTTCAGCGAGTTGATGATCTGTACCAGGGTCTGCAGGCCAAGGTCGCCGCCGACCACGCCGGCGGTCTTGCCGCCGTTGCGGGCCGGGGTGGCGACGGTGATGACCAACTGCTGGGTCGCCGCGTCGATGTACGGTTCGGTCAGCGTGGTGCCGCCGGCGGCCAGGGCGTCCTTGTACCAGGGGCGGGTGCGCGGGTCGTAGCCGTCGGGCATGGCATCGTTCGGACGCATGGTGAAGGTGCCGTCTTCCTGCCCCAGGTAGGTGTAGTTGAAGGTGCTGCGCAGGGTGTTCTGCTCCAGCAGTGCGGCGATTTTTTCCGGGGCGTTGTCGCGAGCGATGGTCTGCGCGGTGCTTTCGATCAGCAGCAGCCGGCCACTCAGCCAGTTCTGGATGTTGCTGGCGGTCACCGTGCCCATTTCCCGCTGGTAGTCTTCGAGATCGTCGCGGATCGCGTTGCGCTGCAGGTAGTCGTTGTAGAGGGTGAAGAGGGCGAAAGCGGAGAAAACCACAAGCGAGGCGGCCAGGAGGATCTTATGGCTGAATTTCAGGCTCTTGATCATGCTGCGTCGAGTCCGGAGGTAGTGGGATGCCAGAACGGCGTGGGTCCGGGCGACAGATCCGATGTCGCCAGGGCGCGCCCGTCCGTGTGGTGACGGAGCGGACGAAGCCGGCGCGGCGGGTAGCCGGGCGGGCGGGGCCGGCACTCCCATGTGCCAGCAGTGATATCCGGCCCGACTGGATTCGTTGTTCTCGTGGGCCTTCATCCTTGCTGTCGGCATGTTGGGTAAAAGCTTGAGGCCGGTGGACGAACGGTAGGGCGGGCGCGCCTGCCCATCGTGGATAGGGTCTGCTCCCATGAAGGCGGATTCACGGGCGGATCTGTCGCTGGTGTGGTTCGCGAGCAAGCTCGCTCCTACAAGGTTCGAGCTGACCTGTAGGACCGACCGGGGGCGCCCAGCCCTTGTCCGCGAACGAAAAAGGCGCCCGAAGGCGCCTTATTCGTTGAAGCATTCCGCGTCAGATGCGGAAGCTGTCCACCAGCTGACGCAGACGCCCGGCCTGGTTTTCCAGGTCGGCGCAGGCGCGCAGGGTGGCCTGGAGGTTTTCCACGCCTTCCTGGTTCAGGGTGTTGATCTCGGTGATGTCCATGTTCAGCGAGTCGACCACGGCGGTCTGCTCCTCGGTGGCGGTGGCCACCGACTGGTTCATCGAGTCGATCTCGCCGATGCGGTGGGTCACGCTGGCCAGGCGCTCGCCGGCGCGGTTGGCGATTTCCACGCTTTCCAGGCTGTAGCGCTGGCTTTCGGTCATGGTGTCCACGGCTTCGCGGGCGCCGACCTGCAGCTCCTCGATCATCTTCTGGATCTGCTGGGCCGACTCTTGGGCGCGGTGCGCCAGGTTGCGCACCTCGTCGGCGACCACGGCGAAGCCACGGCCGGCCTCACCGGCGCGGGCCGCTTCGATGGCGGCGTTCAGGGCCAGCAGGTTGGTCTGCTCGGAGATGCCCTTGATCACTTCGAGGATCTGGCCGATGTTCACCGTGCGGCTGTTCAGTGCCTCGATGTTGGCGCAGGCGGAGCTGATTTTATCCGACAGCTGGTTCATCGCGCTGATGGTCTGCTCGACCACCTGGCGGCCGTCTGCCGATTGGTGCGAGGCATCGGTGGCATGGTGGGAGGCGTCGGCGGCATTGCGGGCGATTTCCTGGGCGGCGGCGCCCAGCTCGTTGATCGCGGCGGCCACGCTATTGGTGCGGTTGGCCTGCTCGTCGGAGTTGCTCATGGACGAGTTGGAGGCGTTGACCACCAGCTGCGAGACGTCATGCAGGTTGCGCGCGGTGGAGGCCACTTCGCGGATGGATTCGTGGATGCGCTCGACGAAGCGGTTGAAGGCATTGGCCAGCACGCCGAACTCGTCGTTGCTGGCGACCTTCAGGCGCTGGGTGAGGTCGCCGTCGCCCAGGGCGATGTCCTGCATGGCGCGGCCCATGTCGGTCAGCGGGGCCATCAGCACGCGGATCAGCATGCCCAGCAGGAGCAGGATGGCGACGATGGCGATGGCCGTGGCAATGATGGCCGAGGTGCGGAAGTCGCTGAGCATCGAATAGGCCGCGCTCTTGTCCAGCACCAGGGCGACGTACCAGGTCACACCCGGCAGGCCCTTCACCGGCGTCATGGAGACCAGTTGGTCGTCGCCGTTGACGCTGACTTCCTGCACGCCCGGCTGCACTTTCGGCGCGCCCTGCGGGTAGATCTCGGTGAGGTTCTTGAACACCAGCTTGCTGTCCGGGTGCAGCAGGATCTTGCCGGCGTCGCTGACCAGGAAGGCGTAGCCGTTACCGTCGAATTTCAGCGAGTTGATGATGGCGGTGATGGTTTCCAGTTTCATGTCGCCGGCGGCGACGCCGATCAATTGGCCGTTGCGCATCACCGGCATGGACATGGCGAGGATCTGCTCGTTGGTGCCGGCGTCGAGGAACGGCTCGGTGACGATCAGCCGGCCTGCGGCCACGGCATCCTTGTACCAGCCGCGCTGGCGCGGGTCATAGCCATCGGGCATCGGCGCATAGGGGCGCATGGTGAACACGCCGCTGGCGGCTTCGCCCAGGTAGACCGATTCGAAGTTCTTCTTGAACACCGCCTGCTCCAGCACGTGCTGGATGTGCTCGGGCGTCGGGTCCTGGTCCGCCAGTTGCGCGGCTTCGCTTTCCACCAGCTGGATGCGGCCCTCCAGCCAGCTCTGGATGTTGCTGGCGGTCAGGCTGCCGACCTCGGTCAGTTTGGAATCGGTGGCGTCGTGGATCGCCTCGCGCTGGCGGAAATCGTTGAAGAGGATGAAGCAGGCGAAGGCGAAGATGACCACGAGGGAGGCCGCCAGAAGAATCTTCTTGGCGAAGGACAGCGAGCGAAGCATCGGTAAAGCATCCTGCAGATGACACGAAGGGGTAGGCAGGATGTGTCGGCAGCGAGTGGCGTAACTTTAGCGGGCGCAGGTTTTTTTCAGCGCCCAACATGAAATACCCGCGAATTTTCGCGGGTATTTCATGTTCTGTTTGTTGACCGCTCGGGCAATTATCAGGGGCTACTTGGGAAGTTCGCCGCTTATCTTGGTGAATACTCCACCGATATCAGTGCCGAGAGTTCTGGCCATTGCCACGATGGCTACCGCGATGAGACCGGCGATTACCGCATATTCGATGGCGGTAGCACCTTCCTTGTCGGCAACGAAAGCTTTTGCCTTGCAGTACAGCTTCAACGTCAGATCTTTGGTGTTCAGGTTCATCGCGATTGCTCCTAGCGGTACCACCGGGGCGGCGCCCCGACTTCACCGTCAGGCTAGGCTCGGTATGGCGGAATGCAATTGATCAAATAGTGCTAATGCCAAAGTTATAGTCATGGCGAAGTAGAACTATCTGAGGATTGGAATTTTCACACCGGCATTTGACGCTATTACCGCAGCTACTAAATTCTGCTTTGGAACAAGCAGGAACTAATTATGAGGAATGCTTCTTATCAAAGTTCCTCGTCGGGCCGAAACAAAAATAAGGGTCTGAAGGGCGTATACCGGAATAGCCGGTGTTGTGACTTCCGATCAGGCTGTGGACCACAGGTTCACTCATCCCGATAACGCGCAAGGACGTGGACATGAATAGCAAGGTGCTGATGGTTTTCGCCGGGCTGTTGCTGTTGTGTGCGGGGGTTGTAGGTTATCTGGGGTTATCGGTGGGCAAGCCGGCGGCTCCGGTCGCCGGCGCCATGCAGGAGGTGGCGCCCGCGGCGGTGGCCGAGGCGGACAAGCTGCAACGTACGCCAGTGGTGGTGGCTCGCCGTGAGCTTGCGGCGCTGACGGTGATCGGCAAGGACGATCTCGCCATCGAGCTGTTGCACACGGCTCCGGCAGGGAGCTATCCCAAGCCCGAGGCGCTGATCGGGCAGCGTGTCTGGGTGGCGGTACCGGCCGGCAGCATTCTTTCCGCCGCGCTGATGGAGCCGGGCGGCCCACTGGCGCGGACCATCCGCCCGGACGAGCGGGCCATGGCCATCGCGGTGGACGAGGTGATTGGCGGCGGTGGGTTCGTGCTGCCCGGTGATTACGTCGACGTGATGCTCTTCGTGAAGGATCAACAGGGTACCGATCGGGTCATCAGTGCCCAGGTTGTGCTGCCTGGGGTACGCGTTCTCACCTATGGCGAGCAGATCGCCGTTGCCAACGATGGCCAGGTCCGCAACGGCGGCGATCCGAAGGACAAGACGCCGCGTCCTCCGCGTACCGCCGTGCTGGCCGTGCCGGCCGAGGCGGCCTCGCGCCTGATGCTGGCCAGCCAAGCCGGTTCGCTGCGCCTGGCAGTGCGCAGCAAGGATGAGAACCTCTACGAGAAAGAGCAGCAGGGGCGCTATATACAGGCCTCGCTGAATGCGTCGGGTAGTCAGCCTATCACCCTTGAACAATTGCTCGGCAAGGCCCGTTCTGCGCCGGCCGCACGCCAGGTTTCGGCGCCGGATGTGAGTCCGGGCGTCGTGGTCTACCGCGGTACCACTGTTACCCGTGAAGCACATTGAGCAAGGAGTGCATCGATGTCCAAGCGCTTCATTCTGTCGCTGGCCGCACTTCTGGCCTGTGCCGTCCACTCCGCCGCGCAGGCGGTGCCGAGCGCCTGCGCCGGATTTGTCGGCCAGCAGTTGAACCTCGACGTTCAGCAGGGGGCGCAGCTCGACCAGCAACTGCCGGTGCCGATCAAGCGCCTGGCCATTGGCGACCCGAACATTGCCGACGTACAGGTGGTCGACAAACGTGATTTCCTGGTCACTGGCAAGGCCGAGGGCCTGACCAGCCTGCTGATCTGGACCCCCTGTAGCGACAAGCCGATGAGCAGTGTGGTGCGAGTCGGTTCGCGGGCGATCGCCGATGCGGGCGGAGCGCCTAGCAACCTTGCCGCCGGCCTGTCCAATCAAGTGCAGACCGACATCCGTTTCGTCGAGGTAAGCCGCAGTAAACTCAAACAGGCCAGTACCTCGCTGGTCCGCAAAGGCTCCAATACCTTTATTCTGGGCTCTCCAGGCAGCCTGGGCGGACTGAAGATCGGTCTCGATGGCAGCCTGGGGGCCGATAGCACCTTCGGCAACGCCAACGGCGGCTTCAACATCATCTGGGGCGGTGGCAGCAGCAAGTGGCTGGGCTTCATCAATGCGCTGGAAGGTAGCGGCTTCGCCTACACCCTGGCGCGCCCGAGTCTGGTGGCGACCAGTGGGCAGAGTGCTTCGTTCCTGGCTGGCGGTGAGTTCCCCATTCCGGTGCCCAACGGCAATAACGACACCATCACGATCCAGTACAAGGAGTTCGGTGTCCGCCTGACCCTGACGCCCACGGTGATGAACGACAAGCGCATCGCTCTGAAGGTGGCGCCGGAAGTCAGCGAGCTGGACTTCTCCAGCGGCATTCGCACCAACGACATCGCGGTGCCTGCCCTGACCGTGCGGCGTACCGACACCAGCGTGATGCTGGCCGACGGCGAGAGCTTCGTGATCAGCGGGCTGATCAGCAGCAGCACCATCAGCAACATCGACAAGTTTCCCTTCCTCGGCAACATCCCGGTGATCGGCGCGCTGTTCCGATCCTCGAGCCTGGACAAGGACGACCGTGAACTGTTGATGATCGTCACCCCGCACCTGGTCCAGCCGCTGGCCGCGACTGCGTCCCTGCCGACCTTGCCGGGCGAGGGGCTGCGCAAGTACGACCCCGGCTTTGGCGAGTTCTATTTCCTCGAAGACGGCCGCTTCGACCAGCGCAAGGCCAGCAGCGGGATGTCGCGCTGATGGACATCTATGACGCGGCATCCCGCCAGAAAACGGGCCGCAGGGAACGGGAAGGGAGCGACAGCATGAGTCAGACATTCGTCGCACTGGTACAGCATCCCGGCGAGCAGGAGTGGCTGCAGAACAGCCTGGCCAACTGCGGACAGGTGGTGGTGGCCAACAGCGGAACCCTGGAGGAGGTGCTGGCGCTGCTCGATGTCACGGGCGCCAGCGTCCTGTTCACCAGCCTGAACAAGGGCAACGTGGTGGCGCAGAGTTCATTGATCGAGGGGTTGGTGTCGGCCCGGCCGCTGCTCTCGGTGGTGGCCGTGGGCGATGGCCTGGACAATCAGCTGGTACTGGCGGCGATGCGCGCCGGTGCCCGCGATTTCGTCACCTACGGCGCCCGCGCCAGCGAACTGAGCGGCCTGATTCGCCGCCTGGGCGGACGCCTGCCCAGCGTGCCGGTGAGTGCCGCGCGGCAGGGCGAGCTGGTGAGCCTGGTCAGTGCCCGGCCGGACGCCGATGGCGCGTTCGTAGCGCTGCACCTGGCGCTGGCGCTGCAACGCCAGGCCGATAACCGCGTGCTGCTGGTGGACATCGGCCAGCCCAGCGCTGAGGCGCTGGCGATCCTTGGCATGGAGTCGGCCTTCAGTTTCGCCGATGCCATGCGCAACCTGCGCCGTCTCGACCAGACGCTGATCGACAGCGCGTTCACCCGCCATGATTCCGGGCTGCGCATCCTCAGCCTGTCGGATGAGCCCGGCATCCTGGAGCGCGTCACCACCGCCGAGATCTATCTGCTGCTGGGCAACCTGCGCAGTGCGTTCACCCATGTGCTGATCAACCTCACCGGTGTCGCCGAGGGCGAGCTCAGCAGCCAGTTGCTGGCGCAGGCCAATCGCGTCCTCTGGCTGGTGGACCAGAGCGTACCGTCCTGCAAGAAGGGCCTGGAACGCCTGCGTCGGCTGCGTGAGCGCAGCCCATCGCTGCCACGCATCGAGCTGCTGATCGAGCGCTACTGGCCGTCCGTGCCGCCGGATTCGTCGGCCCTGGGCAAGATGTTCGGCCTGGAGCTGTTCGGCGTGCTGCCGGCATCGCCCGAAGCGCGGCTGCGGGCGAAGAATATCGGCCAGAGCTTGTTCGACCTGTCACCGCGCGACCCGCTGACGGTGAAGCTGCGCGACCTGGCGGACAACCTGGGGGCGAACGTCGGTGAGCGTCCGCGGCGCTTCGCCTGGCTGGGCTGGCCGAAGGCGGCACGGTCATGAGTTACGGCAGCGGAAACGGCTTCTCCGGCCAGCACGATCAGGACCTGCAAGCGCTGAAGATGCGCCTGCACCGCTACATCATCGACGAGATCGACGAAGACGGCATGAACCTGCTGGAGGGCGCCCGCCCGGCAGTGGCCCAGTACGTCTCGGAGAAGGTCTGCGAATACGCCGCACGTCGTCAGTTGGCGATTTCCCGCTACGAGCTCGATCGCCTCGCCGAAGAGGTGGTGGATGAGCTGACCGGCTTCGGTCCGCTGGAAATCCTGCTGCGTGACCCGAACATCTCGGAAATCCTGGTCAACGGCCCCGACCGTGTTTTCGTCGAACACGGTGGCCGCCTGTACCAGAGCGACCTGCGCTTCATCGACGATCATCATGTGCAGCGCGTGATCCAGCGCATCCTGGCGCCGCTGGGCCGGCGCCTGGACGAGTCCAGCCCGATGGTCGATGCGCGCCTGCCCGACGGCAGCCGGGTCAACGCGATCATTCCGCCGGTGGCGCTGGACGGGCCCTGCCTGTCGATCCGCAAATTCAGCAAGGAACTGCTCAAGAGCGCCGACTTGCTGGGCTACCAGAGTGTCGACGAGCCGATGCTGGCGTTTCTCCGCCAGGCGGTGGAGAGCCGCTGCAACATCCTCATCAGCGGCGGCACCGGCACCGGCAAGACCACGCTGCTCAACGTGATGAGCAGCTTCATCGACGAGCGCGAACGTATCGTCACCATCGAGGACACCGCCGAACTGCAGCTGGGCCACAACCACGTGGTGCGCCTGGAGACCCGGCCACCGAACGCCGAGGGCTTCGGCGAGGTCACCGCCCGCGAGCTGATCCGCAACGCCCTGCGGATGCGCCCGGACCGCATCATCCTCGGCGAGATCCGTGGGGTAGAGGTTCTCGACGTACTGCAGGCGATGAACACCGGCCACGATGGCTCGATGAGCACCGTGCACGCCAACTCGGCCATGGACTCGCTGCTGCGCCTGGAGATGCTGGTCGGCCTCACCGGTCAGCGGGTGCCGGAGCAGACCTTGCGGCAGATGCTCTGCTCGGCGCTGGACATCATCGTGCAGATCACCCGCCTGGCCAGCGGCCGGCGTTGCATCAGCGAGATCCTCGAAGTGCTGGAGGTGCGCGACGGGGTGTACGTCACCAACTCCCTGTTCAGCCTCGACCGGCGAGGCAGCGGACAGTTCGTTCGCACCGCCCAGCCGGGCGGGCTGAAGTTCCGCCAGGTGCTGGTATGAACGGTGCGCTGCTGCTGGGCGCGGTCAGCCTGGCGCTGGGCCTGTTCGGCGTGCTGACCGGGGTCATGGCCTGGCGCACCCGGCACAACGAGCAGGTGCTGCAGCGCCTGAGCGGCAGCGGCACACTGCCGGCGGAGACGGCACGCGGCCGCAGCAGCCACTGGCTGGCCCGGCGCATGCGTCGCGCGGGCGTCTCCGACATGCGTCGTTGGCTGCTGTGCTTCGCAGCGGCGGCGTTGCTGATGGGGCTGGTGGGCGCCCATGTGGGGGGCGCGCTCGGTGTCGCGGGAGCCCTGCTGCTGGCAGTGGCGGGTGGGCATGTGCTGCTCAACGTGCTGTACCAGCGTCGCTTGCGGCGGATGATCCGGCAGATGCCGAACTTCCTCGACCAGGTAGTGCGCAGCCTGCATTCCGGACGCACCCTGGGCGATGCCATCGCCCAGGCGGTCAATGCCGCGGATGATCCGCTGCGGGAAATCCTTTCCCTGGCCAACAACCATGTGCAACTCGGCATCAGCCTGCCTGAAGCACTGCAGGAAGTGGCGGAACTCTACGATCAGGAAGAGCTCCACGTGTTCTCCCTCGGCGTGGCGGTGAACCACCGCTACGGCGGCAATACCACCGACCTGCTGGAAAACATCATCAAGGTGATCCACGAGCGGGAGAAACTCAGTCGCCAGCTGCATGCCATGACCGGCGAGACTCGCCTGAGCGCCCTGGTGCTGGCAGTCCTGCCGGTGAGCCTGGGGGCCTACATCCTGTTCACCAATCCCAGCTACCTCATGAACATGTGGCTCGACAGCAGCGGACGCTGGCTGCTGTTGACCTCCCTCGGACTGCAGGTGCTGGGCTGCTACACGCTCTGGCGCATGCTCAAGAGCATCTAGGAGGCGGGCAATGCCAATGACCTATGGTCTGCTCGTGGTGATCCTGATACTGGCTGCGGCGCTGGTGGCCTTGTCGCAGAGTCGCGCCGCCGGGCGCGAGCAGCGTCTGATCGAACAGCGCCTGGGCAGCGGCCCATTGCCGCGCGCCGGCGGACGGCGCCTGGCCGGCTTGCTGGGGCGTGTGGGCGGCAGCGGGCTGGCGCAGCGACTGCAATTGCGTGACCACGAGGTGCGCATCCTGCTGGAGCAGGCCGGCTGGAGCGGCGGCATGCCGCGCAGCATCTACCTGATGTCGCTTCTGCTGTGCCCGTTGTTGCTGGTGGGGCTGGCGCTGGCCGTCAGCCTGATGCCCAAACCGTTGTTCGAGTCGCCGTTGCTGCCGGTGGTCTTCGCCGCCGGAGTCGGATTCCTCCTGCCCAAACGTGTGCTGGCGCATTTCGCCACCAAACGCCGAGAGCGCCTGGCGGAGGAAGTGATCGTGTTCATCCAGCTGATCCGTATCCTGTTCGACTCCGGCCTGACGGTGGAGCAAAGCCTGCGGGTTGTGCGCCAGGAAGGGCAGAACATCGTGCCGGTGCTGGCCGAGGAACTGGAAACCGTACTGGCGCATATCGACAGCGGCCTGGATCTGGCCGACGAGCTGGAGCTGCTCAACAAGCGCCTGGCCGTGAGCGAGCTCAGCGACTGCTGCAACGTGCTGCGCCAGATGGTGCGCCAGGGCGGCAGTGCGCGCAGCTCGCTGCTGACCCTCAAGCAACTGTTCGAGGACCGCCGGCTGACCCGCCTGCAGGAAAAGGTCAGCAAGCTGTCGGCGAAGATGAGCCTGGTGATGATGCTGCTGCTGTTCCCGGCGCTGCTGATCATCCTCGCCGGACCGGGGTTCATTGCGATTACCAAGGCTTTGGGGGGCATGAAATGAGAAACGCAGTCGCAGTCGGTCTGCTGAGCCTGACGCTCGGCGGTTGCGCCAGCCTGGGCACGCTGGGCGGCAGTCCGGTCGGCCAGTCGTGCAGCGAGCACCTGGGACAAACAGTGGAACTGCAGCTCAACCTGGCGCGGGAAATGCTCGACCAGGGCCGTGCCCATGCGGCCCTGGCCAATTTGGAGACCCTGCCGCAGGACTCGCTGGACGTGCGCGAGAGCAAGGCGCTGGCCCTGCGACGCATCGGCAGCCCGTTGGCGCGGACCGAGTACCAGTCGCTGCTGAGCACCTGCAAGGCCGCCGAGGCCCATCACGGCCTGGGCCTGATCGCCATGCGCAGCGGCAACCGGATCGAGGCCGAGCGCGAACTGCGCGAAGCGGCTCGGTTGCAGCCTACCGACAGTTCCTTCCGCAACGATCTGGGTGTCGTGCTGCTGGATCGAGGCGACCGCAGCGGCGCGCGCTTCGAGTTCATCACCGCGCTGGAGCTCAGTGAGGGCGGCAAGCTGCCGGCCACCAACCTGCTCAGCCTGATGTACCTGGAAGGCGAGAACAGCCAGGCCGAGGGGTTGATCCAGCGCACCGGCCTGTCCACTGACGATGTGCGCGAGGCCCATGAGCGCGCCGATGCGCTGCGCTCGCCAAATTCTTCGCCCGCGCCGGCAGAGAGCCTGAGTCACCAACAGCCAGCGCCCGCGACCGAACAGGTCGATGCCGTTGTGCAGGTCCAGGCCCCGGTCGTGAGTGTCGATGCCGTGGCGCAGGATCACACTTCTGCGGCGGCGCGTGACGCCGGGCTGCTGGTCAAGGCCCGCTGAGGCGGGTAAGGAGAACGACGATGAAGGCATGGATCTTCGCCGGCGCACTGCTGGCCGCTCCGTTATTGGCGCAGGCCCTGGAGTCTCCCACTGCGCAACCGGGCACCGTTGAACGCGACCAGCAGGAAGTGCTCAGCTGGCTGGACCTGCAACGTAGCGGACAGGTCGCCTCGCCCTATCCGCAGAGCGCCACGGCGGCCGAGCGTGACCGCGCCTACCAGCGCTACCTGAAGAGCTATACCCGCGAAATTCCCGAGCATCTTCTGGACGACAACAACGATTTCAGCACCGGGAAGAACTGATTCTTCGGGAGCGGATCATGGGACGCGAACGGCAACGAGGTGCGATCGGCATCATGGCGGCGGGGACGCTGCTGTTGGCGCTGATCTGCCTGGCGCTGGTGATCGACACCGGGCGCCTGTACTACGAGCAGCGCAAGTTGCAACGGGTCGCCGATATGTCCGCGCTGGAGGCGGCGTCGCAGAGTGGGATGTGCGCCGCACCCGCAAGCGGGAGCAGCCCGCAGGACTACGCCCTCGCCAGTGCGGCGAAGAACGGTTTCGTGCCAGTCGCCAATGGCGATCTGGTCGCCACGTTGGGCAGCATTTCCTTCGATGACACATACGGCGAAGAATCGCGCCGGATCTTCACACCAGGCGGTGACGATCAGGACTCGGTGAAGGTCAGCGTCGGCCGTACCGTTCCTTCCAGCCTGATTCTCAATGTCGCCAGCCTGTTCAGCGGCGCGAAAGCGCAAACACGCCTCAGCGCCGAAGCAGTGGCGCGGCGTACGGCGATGGCGGGCATATCGGCGGGGACTACCCTGGCCTCGCTTGACGATCAGCAGGCCGGACTACTCAACAACCTGCTCAATGCATTGCTCGGTAGCCATCTCTCCCTGAATGCGGTGGGTTACCGGGGGCTGGCCAATGCCAACGTCAGCCTGCTCGGGCTGTCGGACCAGATGCGTGCACTCGGGGTCAATGTGCAGGCCGGCTCCGTGGACTCGTTGCTGGGGGCGCAGGCCAGTCTGGCCCAACTGCTGGGAGCGACGCTCAACGCCATCGATCCGACGCAGGTCACAGACCTGAATACCGCACTGCTGGGGCAGCAGTTGCTGGGAGCTGGAGTGAAGACGGCGACCGTCACGCTGGGTAGCGTGCTTTCGGTGGTGGCACCTGACTCGGTGCGGGATCAGGCGTTGCAGGGCTCGGTCAATGCCCTGGACCTGATCTCGGCGCTGGCGTTCGTTGCCAACCGGCAGCATGCGGTGACACTCAATACCGGCGTCAATCTGGGTGGTTTGACTTCGGCACAGGTCCAGCTCTGGATCGTCGAGCCGCCACAGATCGCTTTCGGTTATCCCGGCAAGGACAGCAATGGTCAATGGCGCACGCAGGTTCGAACGGCTGCGATCCGGACCAATGTCACGGGCAGCGTTACTTTGCCCGGTGTGCTCAGCATCGATCTGGGCCTGGCGCTGGATGTGGCACAGGGAACGGCTGCATTGGAGAGTATTGCCTGCGGGGGGCTGGGACGACCCGTGGATGTTACCGTCCATGCTCAGCCCGGCATCGCGCAGCTGCACCTTGGGACATTCCGGGATGGACAAAGCGCTACGGTCGATCCGATCAGCGTCAAAATCGTTGGTGGCCTGGTTGGCGCGGATGTTTCGGCGGCTACCGTGGTTGGCGGTGTCACCGGCACCTCCCTGGACTATCGGGTCTCCAGCCCCGCGGATCTGCCAAGCGAGCCGCAAACCGCCGCCAGCGACATTTCCCAGTCGCTGGACAATGCCATCGGCACGCTGTCTTCGTCGATCAACGTGACACCCACCGGGATTCTGGGCCTGTTGTCGGTGCTCGGGCTCAACCCCAGCTCTTTGGTCAGCACAATTCTCGGGGCGCTCCGCCCCGCACTGACTGCCCTCGCCGATGTCGTGCTCGACCCTTTACTGCAGTTGCTCGGGATCAGCCTGGGAACCATCGACGTCCGCCTGATCGACCTCCAGACCAGCGGCACGGAGTTGCTGATCTGAAGCTCCGCGCGGTGCTCAGTGCACCGCGCTGCTGTGCGAGGCGCTGGGAGAGAGCGCCAGTGCCAGTTGGGTGCGGTTGTGCATGTGCATCAGCCGCAGCACCTGGGACACATAGAGCTTCACGGTGTTTTCGGTGATGCCCAGGTCGTAGGCGATCTGGTAGTTGGTCAGGCCCTTGCTGACCAGCCGCGCAACCGCCTGCTGGCGCGGCGAGAGCTTGTTGAACAGCGGATTGTTCACCACCGGCGCGATCTGTTCGGCATTGTTCGGCGCGCTTTCCGCCGCTTCCGGCTGTTCCTGCTTGAGGGCGCTGCTGGGCTGGCCGCCGTGCACCTCGTACTTGATCTTGTGGATATCCCGCGAGATCGAGTTGAGCGACTCGGCGAGGTATTCCAGGCGCTGGTTCACCTGGCTCAGGCTGAGCTGGCTGCGAATACGCTCATGCAGGCGTGTTTCCAGGCGCTCCAGACCATTGAGCAGGTCCAGCGGTGCGACTGGTTTCTGGTAGTAATCGGCGACGCCGACGCGCATGGCTTCGATCACTTCCTGGCTGCCCTGCTGGCCGGTGAGGATGATGGTTTCGAAGAAGCGTCCGTTGCCGGCGATCTCCTTGAGTGCCTCGACCACGCGGATGCCATTGTCCCGTCCCAGGCCCAGGTCGCAGATCACCAGGCCGATCGAGTTGTCGTCACGGAACTTCTGCAGGGCGCTGTCCTTGCCGTCGCTGATGACACAGCGGTAGCCGCTGTTTTCCAGTAGCTCGGAAAGCTCGGCGGTGACCTGGGGTTCATCGTCGATGACCAGCACGCTGAAACGACGATTGGCCGGTTTTTCCATGACTGCACGCTCCTAGCGAAGGCATATTGCACTGTTCTTATCGTCAGGCTTCCGGTCTTCCACAGTCGCCTACTCCATCTCGTGACGGATGGTATTAACCCATAGCATATAGTCGTTAAGTCTGTGACTCGCCATGTGAAGAATTTGTTCAGGGGAAGAGCGCGCTATACGCCAGAAGTCCGGCGAAAATCGAAAATATGAAGGGGAACGACTTGCGGCTTGACGGCAACATTCTTGCTAATTTCGATTTGGAATTAACTGGAAGCCGATCCGAATCAATCAAAAGTTTGCTGGAAAGCATCAGTACAAGGCTGATCAGGCTGGCGAGAGCGAGCACATAGAGCAGCAGCATTGGTTCGCTGGCGATGCCCAGGGCTACCAGTGCCTTGACGTCGGCTGCCCCCAGTTTGCCCAGCAGGTAGCCTGGCACGCTCAGCAGCAGCGCCAGGAACGTCGCGACCAGCGCGGCTTGTGGCGGATGGCCGGTCAGCGTGTGACCCTCGATCAGCAGGAAGGCGGCGGCGATCAGCGCGCCGCCGAGCGTCAGCAGATTGCTCACTCGCAGGCGTGTCAGGTCCTGGTAGGCACACACTGCGAACCAGCCCAGCAGCAGGAAGTGGACCAGCATCGGGAGCTTCCCTGTTCACACGAAAGAGTTAATACCTTATGCCGGGAATGTCTCTTCGCCGGCAGGATCTAGTATTAATCAATCAGTGCCGGACTTCGCCATAAGTTTCTTCAGGAATCTTTCGTGCAGCCGACTAACTGAACGGTCAATCAATTATCAAAAACCTGAGCGAACAATCAATTATCGAAGTTTTCCGAGGAGTGCCGCGTATGAAAGGAATCGGCAGTTTCCAGATGCAACGCGGAGCAGTGGCGATCGAGTTCGCTGGGGTTTTCGTTCTGTTCTTTGCGGTGCTCTACGGCTTGTTGGGTTACTGCGTGCCACTGCTGATGCTTCAGGCCTTCAACGATGCCGCCGCGTCCGGGGCGCGCGTCGCCATCTCGGTCAATCCGCAGGCCAACGACTACAACGGAGCCTTGCTCCAGGCGGTCACCAACGAAGTGAATACGCGCCTGCGCTGGATGCCCGATGCCTGGCACAAGGGCTGCTACAACGGCGCCTATCTGGATCAGCCGGTCATCGAGCGGGTGAACGGACGTGACTTCACCCGTATCCAGGTATGTATCAACTATCCCTATGCCGCTTCGCCCATTGTGCCGTTGCTCACCCTGCCGGGCATCGGCACCATCCCGCACCTGCCGGACGTTTTGACCGGCCAGGCCAGCCTGCTGCTCTAAGGAAGGTGATGTTCGATTTCTTCCGCTCGCTGACCGGGACGCAGGACGACGAACCCGAACCGTCCGCGCCCAACCGTCCCCTGGCTGCGCGGCAGCGTCCGGCCTTGTCGGCCGAGGCCGTGGCGCCGCCGACCGCCGTGGCGCACTGGGACATCTGGCTGGAACTGGACGGCCGCGACCGGGTGGTGGCCCATGGCGGCCGGCAGGCGCACCGGCTGCTGACGCCCTCCGGTGGCGCGGAGTGGCCTGCGCTGGGCGACTACCTGGAGCGCCGGGTGCCCGGCAGCATGCCGCTCACGGGGTTGCGTGGCGGCGAGCGGGTCGATCTGGCGCTGCGCAGCACCGGCGACCTGCCGCTGGTGTGCCGCTTCCAGGCGGTGCTGCAGGCCGACGAGCATTGCCTGTTGCTGGGCACCGATATCTCCGACCTGAACTGGCAGTCCGACAGCCAACAGCACAAGTTGCAGTGCCTGAACCTCAGCAAGCTGCTGCTGGCGCGCCTGCGCCACAGCTCGCAGCGGCGCCTGGGCGACGCGGTGAGCGAGGTGCTGGAGTCCTTCTGTGGCACTTTCCAGATGCGCTCGATGGCGCTGCTCCTGGAGTCGGCCGATAGCGTGCTGAAGGTCTTCGCCTGCCACGTCCAGCCCGGTTTCGACAGCCTGATGCGCGAAGGGCTGACGCTGCCCGATGGTGAACTGCGCCGGGCCTCCGGCGCCTATCTGCTGGAGAGCGGCGCAGGCCATTCCGAGCTGTTGCGGATGCTCTGCTGCGACTGCCTGTACCTGGTGCCGGCGCCGGTTCGCGGCGGACGCCTGGCCGGACTGCTGGCCGAACCGGCGGCGCCGAGTGGAGGTGGCCAGGGGCCGACGCCCAGCGACTGGCAATACCTGGCGGAAATCCTCGCCAACCTGGTACACGAGCGCTCCGAGCTGCACAGCCTGCGCGACAGCAGCAGGCGCCTGAGTCTGCTGCAGGACATGGTCGGCGGCGGCTGGTGGCGGATGCGTCTGGAGGATGAGGTGTTCGAGCTGTCGCCGGCCGTGGCGGCTTGTCTCGGGCTCGGCGCCGGGCAGGGCGAGCTGGCCCTGGCCGACCTGCTGCCGATGCTGCACCCGGCCGACGCCGATGAACTCCGCCTGCGCCTGCGCAATCTGCAGCCCGGTGCGCGCCTGGTGCAGGACCTGCGCCTGCGCGGCCATGCATCCACGCAGACGCGGCGCTGGCTGCGCCTGCAAGGGCGGATGCAGGCACGGGCCGGCGACCAGATGATGGATGGCGTGCTGCTGGATATCAGCGAAGGCAAGTCGCAGGAGGAGCAGGCCCTGGCGGCTCACGCCCGGTTGCGCAACCTGATCGATAGCGCGCCAGTGGTGATCTATGTGCAGCGGGTGGAAGAAGGGCACCTGATTCCCGAGTTCTACAGCGAGAGCGCCGGCAACCTGCTGGGGCTCGACCTTCAGGGGCAGAACTGGCAGGCGCTGGCCGAACGGGTGCACCCGGAGGACCTGGAGATCTTCCTCGCCCGCGGCCGCGAGCTGCTGCGCGAGGGCCGGGTGCGCACCGAATACCGTCTGCGTGACGCCGCCGGCGAATGGCACTGGCTCTACGACGAGGCCAAGCTGCTGCGCGATATCCAGGGCATCCCGCAGGAGGCGGTCGGCCTCTGGCTGGACGTCACCGAGCAGCATCTGGCGGCGCTGCAGATCGCCGAAAGCGAAGAACGCTACCGGGTGCTGGTAGAAGACTCGCCCGCGCTGATCTGCCGCTACGCCCCGGATCTCGCCCTGACCTTCGTCAACCACACCTTCGCCCAGGTACTGGGCGAGCCGGTGGAGGCGCTGCTCGGGCGGCGCCTGGACGAGTGGCTGTCCGCCCAGGATTGCAGTGCCCTGCGCGCCCGCCTGGTGGGCGGCGCGCAGGCGGCCAGTGACGACTCCTGGGAATTGCGCTTCTCGCTGGCCGGTCAGCGCAACCTCTGGCTGGTATGGGCGGACCGCCCCCTGCTGGATGCCGACGGAAAACTGGTGGAAGTCCAGGCGGTCGGTCGCGACAACACCGCCGTGCGCCGTGCCCAGCAGCAGTTGGCGCAGGGCGCGAAGATGGCCAGCCTGGGCGAGATGGTCAGCGGCATGACCCATGAGATGAAGCAGCCGCTGCATGTGATGCGCATGGCGCTGTACAACGCCCGCCAGCGCCTGGCCGATGCCGACTACCTGAAGGACAAGATCGAGCGCGCGGACGCCCAGATCGACCGCCTGTCCCGGGTGGTTGGCCATATGGGCGTGTTCAGCCGCACCTCCGAGCTGGAGATGTCGCCCTTCGATCCCTTCGCGGCCTGCGAAGGCGCATTGGAACTGCTGGGCGAGAGCCTGACGCAGCAGGGCATCCTGCTGGAGTGCCGGCCACCGCCGCAGCGGGTGAGGGTCTACGGCTTCGCCGATCAGCTGGAGCAGGTGCTGATCAATCTGCTGGCCAACGCGCGCGATGCGCTGCTCGGACGGGGGAGCGAGGGCGCGCGCTGGATCGGCCTGTCGCAGGAGCCTTGCGCCGATGCGGGATGGGTCGAGCTGCACGTTCGGGATAACGCCGGCGGCATCGACGAGGCCCTGATGGAGCGGATCTTCGAACCGTTCTTCACCACCAAGCCGATCGGCAAGGGCACGGGCCTTGGGCTGTCGGTGAGCCATGACCTGATCCGCAACATGGGCGGCAGCCTGTCAGTGGACAACCACAAGGGCGGGGCACGCTTCCGGGTGCGCTTGCCGCTGCAGCCGGCGGCAGACTGAGCGGCAAAAAAAACGCCTGCGGATGCAGGCGTTTTTCCTTGGGCTGGGTCAGGCTCAGATGAATTTCGAGGTGAGCCAGAACAGACCGGCGGCCAGGCCCATCGAGGCGGGCAGGGTGAGCACCCAGGCCATGAGGATGTTGCGTACCGTGCCGCCTTGCAGGCCGCTGCGGTTGGCCACCATGGTGCCGGCCACACCCGAGGACAGCACGTGGGTGGTGGAAACCGGCAGGCTGTAGATGTTGGCCAGGCCGATGGCGGCGGTGGCGGTGAGCTGGGCGCTGATGCCCTGGGCATAGGTCATGCCCTGCTTGCCGATCTTCTCGCCAACGGTGAGCACCACGCGCTTCCAGCCGACCATGGTGCCGATGCCCAGGGCCAGGGCGACGGCGATGATCACCCAGAACGGTGCGTATTCGGTGGTGGTGGTCAGGTCCTTGCGCAGCTTCTCCAGGTCGGCCTTTTCGCGGGCCGGCAGCTCGGACAGCTTGCCGACTTTCTTCGCGGTGTCGTCCAGGCACAGCAGGTAGCGGCGCACCTGCACGCGGGCGTCGTTGCTCAGTTCGGTATAGCTGGAAACGCCACGCAGGTCGCCCAGCAGGCCGTTGAGGGTAGCCTCGGTCTGCTTCGGATCGCAGCGGTACAGGTCCGGCATTTCGGCGTCATTGGCCTTGCCCAGGGCCAGCATCTCGCCGAGGGTCTCGGAGTGGCGCTGGTAGAACTGCTGCAGGTGGGTGGCGGCGTCGCGGGTACGCTCGATCTGGTAGGTGGTGCTGTTCAGGTCGAGAACGAACTGGGCCGGCACGATGCCGATCAGCACCAGCATGATCAGGCCGATGCCTTTCTGGCCGTCGTTGGAGCCGTGCACGAAGCTCACGGTCATGGCCGAGATCACCAGCACCAGGCGGTTCCAGAACGGCGGATGCTTCTTCTCGTCGACGTCGCGGCGGGTCTCCGGAGTCTTGTGCATCTTCGACAGCGGGTACATCCACTTCAGGCCGATCAGCAGGCCGGCGGCGACCAGGAAGCCGGCCAGCGGCGAGAAGATCAGCGACAGGCCGATGTCGATCGCCTTGCCCCAGTTGATCCCGTCGGCCAGCGGTACGCCGGTGATCAGCGCGTTGGCCAGGCCCACGCCGAGGATCGAGCCGATCAGGGTGTGCGAGCTGGAGGCGGGGATGCCGAAGTACCAGGTGCCGAGGTTCCAGGTGATGGCGGCGGCGAGCAGCGAGAACACCATGACCAGACCGTGGCCGGTGTTCACGTTGATCAGCAGCTCCACCGGCAGCAGGTGGACGATCGCGTAGGCGACGCCGACGCCACCGAGCAATACGCCGAGGAAGTTGAAGATGCCGGAGAGGATCACCGCGCGGTAGGGCGACATGGCCTTGGTGTAGATGACCGTGGCCACCGCGTTGGCGGTGTCGTGGAAGCCGTTGATGAACTCGAAGGCGAGTACGAATGCCAGTGCCAGCACCAGGCTGACACCCACCCAGATATCGAGTCCGCTGAAGAGATCGAACATGAAGTTTCTATGACCGGTCGGAGACGGGGCGGCGATTATGCCAGAAGCAATGAGTACCGTATTCAGCCTGAAACGGTTTCTCGAATTTGCGCGACGCCTCGTCGCACGCTGCTTCCAGGCCGGGTGGAAAAAACTTGCAATGCTTCCACGTCGGGCGGCCCGCCCGTCTGATGAATGTTCTGAGGTCAGTACCGGACTCCCCCTCGGAGCCCATCCCACCCGAAAGCTGTGACCTTCCTACGGCAAAAAATCTGCCTGGTCGGCTTACTGGAGGAACGTTCGTACCCGGACCTACGGTTTAGGGGAAGCGGCTTCCTGTTCCCTTTTCAGTCGTTGTTCTTCGATTTTTTCCAGTTCCCGGTCGAAGGCCTGATCGAGCAGGTTGCGGCGCTTGCGCCACGGCTTTCGTTCGGGGTCCGGCTGAGCGGCATAGCGGGTGACTTCGCCGCCGTAAACATCCTTGTAGCGTTGCTCCTGGCGCTCCAGTTCCGCGCGCAGTTCGTCTTTGGTCACGATGTGTCCTGATGACAGAGAGAGTTCGTTGCCGGCGGACGTCCTGCCTGGACGTCGCTCCAGACAGTGTAGTCGCTGGACGCTACATAGCCGGAAGGACCGGAAGCGGCGCGGATTATAACCTTTTGCCAGGGTGGCACGGTCGAGCGCCGCCGACGGACGGCATAAGGCCAGCAACGACGAGGGTTGCAGGGAGGCTCAGGCGGTCCGGCTGAGATTCAGCTCGCCGATCTTCTCCAGCCGCGCGCGGACGATGTTGCGGCTGATGCCCAGCAGGCGGCCGGTCTGCAACTGATTGCCGTGGCAGAAGTGGTACGCGGTGCGGAACAGCACTTCCTCGATGTGCTCGTAGAGGTCGGGCTTGTTGCTTTCGAACAGTTCCAGCAGCGCCTGTTCCAGCGTTGCCTCGACGCGCGGGGCAAGGGCGTGGGGGATGTGCTCGTGGCGCAGCAGGTCGTGGCGCGCTGCCGACGGCAGCTCGGCCAGTTGCAGGTCGCCCGGCTGCACCTGCTGGTTGCGGCACACCAGCAACGCATGGTGGATGGCGTTCTCCAGTTCGCGGATGTTGCCTGGCCAGCTGTGGCCGAGCAGCTTGCGTTCGGCCTCGTGGCTGAGTGATGCGCGGTTGTAGCCCAGGCGCTGGCAGTGTTCTTCGAGGAAGAATTCGGCCAGCGGCAGGATGTCGCCGGGGCGCTCGCGCAGCGGCGGCAGGCGGATGGTGGCGACGTGCAGGCGGTAGAACAGGTCCTCGCGGAAGTGTCCGGCGACCACCGCGTCAGCCAGGTTGACGTTGGTCGCGGCGACGACCCGCACATTGATCGGCACCGGCGTGCGCGAACCCAGGCGCACCACCTCGCGCTCCTGCAGCACGCGCAGGAGCTTGACCTGCATGTTCAGCGGCAGGTCGCCGATCTCGTCGAGGAACAGGGTGCCGCCATTGGCGGCCTCGAACCAGCCGGCCTTGCTGCTGGTGGCGCCGGTGTAGGCGCCTTTCTCGTGGCCGAACAGTTCGCTCTCCACCAGCGTCTCGGAGAAGGCGCCACAGTTCACCGCGACGAAGGGGGCGGCACTGCGCCGGCTGAGCTTGTGGATATGCCGGGCGACCAGCTCCTTTCCGGTACCGGTTTCGCCGATGATCAGGGCGTTGGCCTCGCTGGGGGCGAGGCGTTCGATCCGGTTGAGCAACTCCTGCGAGCGCGGGTCCTTGAACACCAGTACCGTGGCGCGGACCGACTTGGTTTGCTCGCGGGCATTGGGGAGGGTCAAGAGCGACATGGCAGGCTTCCTGGCGTACCGGATGAGTGGGCAGCGCCATACTGCGGCATTTTTGTTATTTCAAAAAATTATTAATTAGAATTTATATATAACCTAAATTCTTTTCTGGGTGACGACAGCCGGTGCGTCGTCCGCGATTCTGTTCGAGTGTTCCGCATGCGCCAGGTGTCCCGGGTCGCCAATGCGGGCGCGCGAGCTACGCTGAGAAAGGCAATTCATTCTAGGAGACCTCTCCATGACCACCGTTCGAATTCCGCTGCTTGCACTGGCCCTTCTGTTCTCGGTGCAAGGGTTCGCTGCTACCGCCGCCCAGACCGCGCAGCAGGAAAAGATGAAGACCTGTAATACCGAAGCGACCACCAAGACCCTCAAGGGCGATGAGCGCAAGGCATTCATGAGCAAGTGCCTTTCGGCCGGCAGCGACGCCAAGGCGATGACGCCTCAGCAGGAGAAGATGAAAACCTGCAACGCCGACGCTACCGCCAAGGCCCTCAAGGGCGATGAACGCAAGGCGTTCATGAGCACCTGTCTGAAAAAGTGAGGATGGAGCGCGGCAGTGCCGCGTGATTTGCTGAAAGGGCAGCCTGGGGCTGCCCTTTTTCGTGCGGGTGGCGTCGGGGGAAGGCCGACTGCAGGTTCGCAAGCACGGGCTGGGCGTCCCTCGGCCCTACGAGCGGCGCGCCAGAGCCGGGCCTACTTGTAGGAGCGAGCTTGCTCGCGAACCTGCCTGAAGATGATGTTCGATCCGCCTGCTCCAGTAGCAGGTCGCGGGCCACGTCGATCAGACGCCGGAAAACACCAGCCAGGCGCTGATCAAGGCATAGGCCACGATCGCCGCATCGATCCGCAGGCTGGGCGGCAAGCGCCGGGACAGGTTCATTTCCTGGTCACCGCGGACCAGAAGCCCTGGGCATTACGGAACGGCTGGCGAGCCATCTGCTCGGGGCGGGTGATGCCATCGGCCAGCAGGGCGTTGACGAGGGCGGAAAAGGACTTGGCGCTGTAGCTCATGTTCGGCTCCTGATGCTTTCTCTCCGTTGGGTGGAGCTATGAAAACATCGGGGCCACTATCGACGGAAATGGATAGCCTTAAGGGTGACCATCGATGAAATTGATGGAAGGCCAGGACAGCTCGAGCTGGCTTTCGAAGTGACGCGGCTCGCCGGTGAGCGGGTCGATGAAGTCCAGCCGGCGGGCCAGCAGCTTCAGCGGCTTCTCGTAGTCTTCCGGCGGGCGTTCTTCGCGCGGCAGCAGAGTGGGGTAGAGCGGATCGAAGCACAGCGCCGCGCCCAGGGCCGACATGTGCACGCGCAACTGGTGGCGCTTGCCGGTCACCGGATACAACCCATAGCGCCATAGCTCGCCGCGCTGCTCCAGCACCTCGATGCGCGTTTCGCTGTTGGGCGCGCCGTCCACTTCCTGCATCAGGATGAAGGGATCGCCATCCACCATCCGCGATTTGCGCACATGGGGAAACGCCAGTTGCGGCAGCGCCGGGGCGATGGCCTCGTACATCTTGTCGATGCGCCGTTCGCGGAACAGCGCCTGGTAGGCGGCGCGGCTGTCGGGGTTGGCGGAGAGCAGCACCAGCCCGGCGGTGAGCCGGTCGATGCGGTGCAGCGGCACCAGCAGCGGGTTGTCCAGACGCTTGGCCAGGCGCGCGAGCAGCGTCTGCTCGACGTACTGGCCGGACGGCGTCACCGGCAGGAAGTGCGGCTTGTCCGCCACCACCAGGTGCTCGTCGGCGTACAGGATGTTTTCCTGGAACGGCACCGGCGTTTCCTGCGGCACTTCGCGGAAGTAGTGGATGCGCAACGCCTCGCGGTAGGGATGCTGCGGGCCGATGGGCTGGCCGTCGCTGTCCAGCACCTTGCCGCGCGCCATGCGGTCCAGCCAGGTATCACGGCTGATCGCCGGGAAGTGCGCGCACAGGCAGTCCAGCACGGTCGCCCAGGGCCCGGCGGGCAGGTGCAGGGTGCTGGCGCGTTGCTGGGCGGCGGAGAAACGGGAGCTGGACATCGGAAGCGGCGACCGGGGTTCGACAAGCTGCGCATTAGGCCGCAGCCGCGCGGTGGTCGTCAAAGCCGCTGCGGCTTCCGGTGTCAGGCCGCGACGGGGTTGATCTCCACCGTGATGTGCACCAGTTCCTCGTGGACCTGCAGGCGCTGGCGCACCCGTTCGGGCGTCAGGTCGCCGGCGGTGGCGAGGCTGAGGATGCAGGCGTAGCGCGACTTGCCCACGCGCCACAGGTGCAGGTCGGTGATGCGCGCCGGCTGTGGCAGCTCGGCAACCACCTCGCGGATTTCCTCCAGCACCGGATCGTTCATCTCCGCATCCAGCAGCACCCGGCTGCTCTGCTTGAGCAGGCCGACCGACCAGGCCGCCACCAGCCCGGCGCCGACTATGCCCATCAGCGGGTCGAGCCAGGCCGCGCCCCAGAACATCCCACCGATCAGCGCAACGATGGCGGCCACCGAGGTGGCGGCGTCAGCGAGCACGTGCAGGTAGGCTGCACGCAGATTGAGGTCATGCTCATGATCGTGGTGATGGTCGTGCCCATGGTGAGGGTGGTCATGATCATGGTGATCGTGGTCATGGTGATGATGGTGGTGCTCGCCACGCAGCAGCCAGGCGCAGACCAGATTCACCAGCAGGCCGAGCGCGGCGATGGCGATGGCCTGCTCGTAGTGGATCGGTGTGGGGGTGAGCAGGCGTGCCACCGACTCGAACAGCATCAGCCCGGCCACGCCCAGCAGCAGGATGGCGCTGGTGTAGCTGGCCAGCACCTCGATCTTGAAGGTGCCGAAGGCGAATCGCGCATCGCCCTTGAAGCGCCGTGCCGCCACATAGGCGAAGAACGCCAGGCCCAGCGCCAGGGCGTGGGAGCTCATGTGCCAGCCGTCGGCGAGCAGCGCCATGGAGTTGAAGACCCAGCCGCCGGCGATCTCCACGACCATCATCACGACGGTCAGCAGCGCGGCGCGCAGGGTGTTGCGTTCGGCCAGGGGATTGCCTTCATGGAACTGGTGATCGTGCTGGCCGTCTTGCGGCTGTGCAGCGTGCTGCATGATGATGGTCCGTAATAGGAGTCTTGATACTATACCCCAGTATACTTTGGAGCGTTGACGTGGGACATACCATCAAGGACCAGAAGAAGCTGCTGACCCGAGTGCGCCGCATCAAGGGGCAGAGCGAGGCGCTGGAGCGGGCGCTGGAAGCGGGCAGCGAATGTGCGGCGATCCTGCAGCAGATTGCCGCGATCCGCGGCGCGGTGAACGGCCTGATGGCCGAGGTGCTGGAAGGCCACCTGCGCGACCACCTGGGTGCCGAAGAGCGCACCGCGGCCGAGCGCCAGGAGGACCTGGAGCAGGTAGTGGGCGTGCTGCACTCCTATCTGAAGTAGCCTGGCGACTCAGCCGGACAGGCGTACCGCCAGTTCGTCGACTTCCTCGGCCCAGTCCGAGTCATCGTCCAGGGCCTCGCGCAGGAACTCCGCCTGGGCGGGGTTCCAGAACGGCGCGTCCGGCAGTGCCTGGCCTGCGACCAGCCGGTGGCTGCCGAGAAACGCGTCGATGTCCTGGCGGCCATTGGGCAGGCCGAGTTGCTTGAACAGTGCGCCGAGCGTGTGCGGGCTGGTATCCATGGGAACCTCCGGTAAACCCGTTGAGGGCAGGGGGCGCGTCCGTGGACGCGGGTGGCTGCATCAACTATAGGTGCATCTGCCCGATGGCAGCGCCGGATCGGGCCGCGTGCAGGGAGAATAGATAGCCTGCTTTCAATTTCCCCGGCGCCGCGCAATGATGGGCGCAGCCCTCCCACCGCCAGGCCTGTCCATGAGCTCTCCCGAGCAGCGAACTGTCGCCGTCACCCGGCAGATACTCGCGACCGTTTCCTTCACGCTGATCCTCTACCTCAGTATCGGTCTGCTGCTGCCGGTACTGCCGGGTTTCGTCCACGCGGGCCTGGGCTACGACACGGTCACCGCCGGCGTGGTGATCAGCCTGCAGTACCTCGCCACCTTGATCTCGCGTCCCCTGGCCGGCTACCTGACCGACACCCACGGCGCCAAGCGCGCGGTGCTCTACGGGCTGGGCGTGCTCGGCGCCGGCGGGCTGCTGGTGCTGCTTTCCACCAGCCTGGAGAGCGTGCCTTGGCTGAGCCTGATGCTGCTACTGGGCAGCCGCCTGCTGTTCGGCCTGGCGCAGGGGCTGATGGGCATCGGCACCGCCAGCTGGGGCATTGCCCAGGTCGGCACGCAGAACACCGCCAAGGTGATTTCCTGGAACGGCATCGTCAGCTACGGCGGCATCGCCATCGGCGCGCCGTTGGGGGTGAGCATGTCCGGCGCGCTGGGGTTGTGGAGTCTGGGGGCGAGCATCCTGCTGTGCACCGCCCTGGGCCTGTTCGTCGCCCGTGGCCGGCCGGCGGTGCCGATCATCGCCGGTACGCGCATGGCCTTCCATGCCGTGCTCGGCCGCGTACTGCCCTACGGAATGTGCGTGATGCTCGGATCCATCGGCTTCGGCACCCTGGCCACCTTCATCACCCTGTATTACGGCAGCCAGGGCTGGGCCAATCCGGCTTGGTGCCTGACGGCCTTCGGCGTCTGCTTCATCGGGACTCGGCTGCTGTTCTCGGGGACGGTCAACCGCTTCGGCGGCTTCGTGGTCGCGGTGGTCTGCCTGGCGGTGGAAAGCGGCGGCCTGCTGCTGCTCTGGCAGGCACCCGGGCCGGGCTTCGCCCTGCTGGGCGCGGCACTCACCGGTTGTGGCCTGTCGCTGGTCTACCCGTCGCTGGGCGTGGAGGCGGTGCTGCGCATTCCGGCCAGCAGCCGCAGTGCGGGGCTGGGGGCGTACGCGCTGTTCTTCGACCTGGCGCTGGGCGTGGCCGGCCCGCTGATGGGGCTGATCGCCGTACGCCACGGCTATGCATCGACCTTCCTCGCCGCCGCCGGCCTTGCCGCCTGCGGCTTCGTCATCTGCCTTGGCCTGCTGCGCTGGACGCGGCAACGCCATGAGGCGCTGCCGCAGGATTGATCACACCGGCGGGAAGGCCTTGAAGGCTTCCTGCGACTCGGCGTGGAGCGTCCAGTCGTGCAGGGCGGGGTAGGTGTCCGCCGGCATGTACTGGACGTGCAGCAACTGGATGAAGGTCCAGGCCACGGCGATGCTCAGGCCGGCCTGGTCGAGCCGCCCATCGCGCGGCAACGGCTGTTCGGTGAGTTCGCGCTCCAATGCGGCACAGGCGGCGTGCAGCTGGTCCTCGACCCGCCCTTGCCACGGCATGTGTTGTTTGTCCTCCGGGCGTTGCTGCTCGTAGTAGCGTTGTACCGCCTTTTCCATAGCCGCCAGCCCCAGCCCCAGCAGGCGGGTGGCGCGCACCCGCGCGGTGGATTCGTCGGGCATCAGGCTGCGTCCGGCCTCATGCTCGATCAGGTCGATTATCAGGGAGGAGTCCATCAGCGTCTGGCCGTCATCGAGGATCAGCGTCGGTGCCTTGACCACCGGATTGATCCCGCGAAACTCGTCGTAGGTGCTGAATACCGAGAGCGGGCGGTGTTGGAATTCGACATCCAGCAGACGCAGGGTGATGGCGACGCGGCGGACATAGGGGGAATCGAGCATTCCGATCAGTTGCATGGGGGCATCCTGTTTCTGGCGATCACATGGAGGCTGGCGCAATTTTCCGCGCAACGGTCACGAATCTAGCGGCTTTGGCCGCGCAGAAAAATAGAGGATCTTTGATCGGTTCGGTGAGAAGTGCTGGCAGAGTGCCTTGGCGCCCTTCACCGGCAGCGTGGCGCTCGCAGCCCATGGCTCGATGGCGGGAGCGGCAGGGGGACATGCCGCTCGTCGCGAGTCGATCCTGGGCCGGCGCGGTGGGCGCGCCGGTCCCGGGGGATCAGTGGACTTCTTCTACATAGCGGTAGGGGTAGTCCGGGCTCTTGTAGCGGCCGATCTTGCC
The DNA here is from genome assembly GCF_048068055.1 of Pseudomonas sp. NY15181. Classification (NCBI taxonomy): domain Bacteria; kingdom Pseudomonadati; phylum Pseudomonadota; class Gammaproteobacteria; order Pseudomonadales; family Pseudomonadaceae; genus Pseudomonas; species Pseudomonas sp. NY15181. The sequence continues at coordinate 239,333 of NZ_JBLUPT010000008.1, forward strand.
GCGCTTGGGCAAATCGACCTCTTCCCGTGGCACATCCTTGTAGGGAACATGCTTGAGCAGGTGGTCGATGATGTTCAGGCGCACACGCTTCTTGTCCTCGGAATGCGCAACGTACCAGGGCGCCCAGGGCGTATCGGTGCTGGCGAACATCAGATCGCGAGCGCGGGTGTATTCGTCCCAGCGGGTGAAGGACTTCACGTCCATGGGCGACAGTTTCCAGATCTTGCGGCCGTCGGTGATGCGGTCTTCAAGGCGGCGCGCCTGCTCTTCCGGCGTTACCTCCAGCCAGTACTTGAGCAGGATGATTCCGGACTCGGTCATCATCCGCTCGAACAGCGGGGTGACAGAGAGGAACTTGTCGGCCTGCTCCTCGGTGCAGAAGCCCATCACCCGCTCGACGCCGGCGCGGTTGTACCAGCTGCGGTCGAAGATCACGACCTCGCCAGCCGCCGGCAGGTGCTTGATGTAACGCTGCACGTAGAGCTGCGACTTTTCGCGCTCGGTGGGGGCCGGCAACGCCACGGTGCGGAACACCCGCGGACTGACGCGTTCGGTGATGGCCTTGATGGTGCCACCCTTGCCGGCGCCGTCGCGGCCTTCGAAGACGATGCAGACCTTCAGCCCCTTGTGCACCACCCACTGCTGCAGCTTGACCAGTTCGACGGTCAGTTTCTTCAGCTGTTCTTCGTATTCCTTGTTGCCAAGCTTCTTCTTCGGTCCCTGCTCGGCGACCTTCGCCTTGATCTTCTTGCCCATCGTGTTCTCCATTCCAGTCGGTGCGCGATTACATGGCGCGCTCGTTGAGCATAGCGGACGAAAGCCATCGAACCTCTGCGAAAAAGATTGTTTGAGACGTGCGAGGGAGGTTCGCAGGGTTCGGAAATTTCGCCCGGTCCTTGATGGTAATCCCTATATCTCCTCTGCAGCCTGCTCTCTAGCCTTCCGCGTTTTATGGCGGCCAACCAGGAAGCGGCGCACTCAGTTGCCGCGGGCCGTACGAACTCGCTGGAGACTGTTTCGGCCATGGCATTGAGCAACTTCTTCAAATCCGTCGACAAATGCATCGCCATGACGCGCTCGCCGTTCATGTTCCTGCAATGGAAGGAGCGGGTCGCGGGTGACAATCGGCTCTCGGTACCCTACAAGAACCAGGCCGTGGTGGCGCTACGGCATCGCAAGAGCTATCTCTGCCGCGACTGGGGGATCAGGGATCGGCTGCAGGTGCTTTCGACACACTACGCCCGGCTCGAAAGGCTGCCGCGGGTGTGGAGCGATCGCCTGCTCGACCATCAATCGATCGCCATCTGCGAGGTGGCCTTGAAGAGTGGCGGTGCACTGCTGCTGTCCCTCGAACCTTCGGAGTTCGGCAAGGAAGGGGAGATGGGCTTCTACCTGCGCGCCGCCGATGGTGAGCGCATGTATTCGATGAACTTTACTTTCGCTCCTGGCGACCGGGTCCTGATCGGCGGGCTCCAGGGACCACGGCCAACGGTCGAAGAGGGGACCTTGCGGGTGCTGGGCAAGGAGATGTTCGGCATGAGGCCGAAGAATCTCCTGCTGACCGCGCTCTACGCCTTTTCTGAGCTGGCGGGCTGCAAGCAGTTGCTGGGGGTGACCGATATGGCCCATGTCTGCTCCGACAGGCTCAAGTCGAGCTACGACCTGTTCTGGCAGGAGGCGCAGGGCGCGCCGCTCGACCGCTGTTGGTACCGGCTGCCCGATACCGAACCGGTTCGGGACATCGCCGAGGTCAAGAGTCAGCGGCGCGGCGAGTTCCGCCGGCGCGAGGCCCTGCGCGAGACGCTGGTTCAGGACATCCGGGCGGCCTGGAGTTCGGCGGTGGCCGAAGCGGGCGCAATGGTCTGACTCACGGGGGCTGGCCCAGGCCTTAAAAAACTCCTCCACCTTCCGCGCTTTTTTGGTGAAATGCCCGTCATTCCCGGCGGGCCGATCCTGGTGCCCGCTCCGCACCAGGAGAGACGATGAGCGATCAGCGACTGACCCCCGGCCTGATGGTGATCCACGGCAACCATCCGGAAGCGCTGCGCGACCTGCTGGTGCAGTGGATGAGCCTGCATCCGCTGGCGCCGCTGGAGAACGAAGTCATCCTGGTGCAGAGCAACGGCATCGCCCAGTGGCTGAAGCTGGCGCTGGGGCGCGACGTTGAGGAGGGCGGCTGCGGCGTGACCGCCGCGCTGGACGTGCAACTGCCCGCGCAGTTCCTCTGGCGCGCCTATCGCGGTGCGCTGGGCCGCGATGAGATTCCCGAAGTCTCGGTGCTCGACAAGGGCCCGCTGACCTGGCGCCTGATGCGCCTGTTGCCGACTTTGCTTGCGCGCGACGAATTCTCCACCCTGCAGCGCTTCCTCGCCGACGACGCCGACCTGCGCAAGCGCCATCAGCTGGCCGAGCGCCTGGCCGATCTGTTCGACCAGTACCAGGTCTACCGCGCCGACTGGCTGGAAGACTGGAGCCGCGGCGTCGACCAGCTGCGGCTGGCCAACGGCACGCTGCGCGAGCTGGAGGCCGACAACCGCTGGCAGGCCGCGCTGTGGCGCGCGCTGCTCGACGACGTCGGCCCCGAGGGCCTGGCCACCAGCCGTGCCGGGGTGCACGGGCGCTTCATCGAACGCCTCAAGGCCGCCGATCAGCCGCTGCCGAACCTGCCGCGCCGGGTGGTGGTGTTCGGCATTTCCGCCATGCCGGCGCAGACCGTCGAGGCCCTCGCCGTGCTGGCGCGCCACGCCCAGGTGCTGCTTTGCGTGCATAACCCCTGCCGCCACCACTGGGCCGACATCGTCGCCGACAAGGACCTGCTGCGCCACGAATACCGCCGCCAGCGCCGCCGCGCCGGTACCCCAGAGCTGCTCAGCGACGACCAGCAGCACCAGTACGCCCAGCCGCTGCTGGCCGCCTGGGGCAAGCAGGGCCGCGACTACATCAACCTGCTCGACCAGTACGACGACCCGGAAAGCTACCGTGCGCGCCTGGGCGCGGTGAGCAACGGGCGCATCGACCTGTTCAGCGAGGACGAGCCGCGCAACCTGCTCGGCCAATTGCAGGACGACATCCTCGAACTGCGCCCGTTGGGCGAAAGCCGCGAGCACTGGCCGGCGGTCGATCCGCAGATGGATGACTCGGTGCGCTTCCATGTCGCCCACAGCGCCCAGCGCGAGGTGGAAATCCTCCACGACCAACTGCTCGCCCGATTCGATGCCGACCCCACGCTGCGCCCGCGCGACGTGATCGTCATGGTCCCGGACATCAACCCCTACGCCCCGCACATCGAAGCCGTATTCGGCCAGCTGTCGCGCGACGACAAGCGCTTCATCCCCTACACCCTGGCCGACCAGGGCCAGCGCGGCCGCGAGCCGCTGCTGGTGGCGCTGGAACACCTGCTGCGCCTACCCGACAGCCGCTTCGCCGTAAGCGAAATCCTCGACCTGCTGGATGTTGCTGCCGTGCGCGCGCGCTTCGGCCTGGCCGACGCCGACCTGCCGCTGCTGCGCCGCTGGATCGATGGCGCCGGCGTGCGCTGGGGCCTCGACGGCCAGCAGCGCGAACGCCTCGGCCTGCCCGCCGCCGCCGAAGCCAACAGCTGGCGCTTCGGCCTGCGGCGCATGCTGCTCGGTTTCGCGGTGGGCGAGGGCGAAGCCTTCCAGGGTATCCAGCCCTACGCGGAAATCGGCGGGCTCGACGCTGCCGCGCTGGGGCCGCTGGCCGGGTTGCTCCAAGCATTGGAAGTGACTTGCGAAGAGCTGGCGGAGGAAGCAACTCCGGAAGAGTGGGTTAATCGTCTCGGCGCACTGCAGCAACGATTCTTCTCGATCACTGATGAACATGACGAAATGCTCCAGCAGGATCTGCTCAAGCTGCGTGATAAATGGCTGGAGACCTGCCAGCACGCCGGCTTCAGCGATCTATTGCCGCTCTCGGTGGTGCGCGAGGCCTGGCTCAGCGGCCTGGATGCCGGCGGCCTGAACCAGCGCTTCCTCGCTGGCGCGGTGAGCTTCTGCACCCTGATGCCGATGCGCGCGATTCCCTTCCAGCTGGTCTGCCTGCTGGGCATGAACGACGGCGACTACCCGCGCCCGCAATCGCCGCTGGACTTCGACCTGATGCGTAACGACTACCGCCCCGGCGACCGCTCGCGCCGAGAGGACGACCGCTACCTGCTGCTCGAAGCGCTGCTCTCGGCGCGTCGCCAGCTCTACGTCAGCTGGGTTGGCCGGAGCATCCGCGACAACAGCGAGCGCCCGCCCTCGGTGCTGATCGGCCAGTTGCGCGACCACCTCGCCGATGGCTGGCGGCGCGCCGACGGCGGCGACCTGTTGCACGGCCTGACCCTGGAGCATCCGCTGCAACCCTTCAGCCGTGCCTACTTTGCCGACGCGCCGGGCCAGGGCATCGACGGCCTCTACACCTACGCCCGAGAGTGGCGCGACGTGCACCGCGAACAGCATGCCGAGGCAAATGACGCGCCCCTGCCGCCGCTGGCGCTCGACGCGCCGATCAGCCTGCGCGTGCTGTCCGACTTCCTCGCCAATCCGGTGGGCGCCTTCTTCGTCCAGCGCCTCAAGGTGCGCTTCGCCGAAGAGCAGCTCACCGGCCAGGACGAGGAGCCCTTCGAGCTCAATGGCCTGGACGTCTGGCAACTGCAGTTCGAACTCTGCGAACGCCTGCGGCCCTGGGTGGAGCAGCATTGGCAGGCCGAGCAGCTGGACGCACAGCTGACCCGGCAGGTCGAGCGCCTGCGCCGCGAAGGCCGTCTGCCCCTGGCCGCCTTCGGTGAGTTCTCCGCCCAGACGCTGGTGGCGCCGCTCCACGATCTGCTGGCGCGCTACCGCGAACAGTTGGAGCACTGGTCGCAGATGGAAGAGGAGCAGCGCGAACTCAACCATGGGCACGCCGGCATCGAGCTGGTCGACTGGCTCGGCGGCCTGCGCCGCAATGCCGATGGCCAGCTCGCCAGCCTGCAACTGGTCAGCGGCAAGCTCCACGAAGGCAAGGGCTACAAATGGCATGGACTGGTGCGCCCGTGGGTGCGCCATCTCGCGCTGCAACTGTGCGGCGAGCCGGTGACCAGCGTGCTGGTCGGCCTGACCGGCACCCTCGAGTTCCCGCCGCTGCCCGCCGAGCAGGCGCGTGCCGAGCTGGATGCGCTGATGGACGCCTGGTTCCAGGGCATGAGCCGGCCGCTGCCGGTGGCCTGCAAGACCGCCTTCGCCTGGCTGGCCGCCGGCGAGGACGCCGAGCGCGCCGCCCGCGAGGCCGCCAAGCGCTATGACGGCGGCTTCAACCTGAGCGGCGAGGCTGCCTCTTCGGCGGCGTTGGCGCGGGTCTACCCGGACTTCGCCACGCTCGACGCCAGCGAGGAATTCACCGCCTGGGCCGAAGCGCTCTACGGGCCCCTGTTTGAATTGCTGCAGCGCAAGGAGGAGGCCGCATGAGCGCCGTCGAGCTCAATCCGCTGAATTTCCCGCTGCATGGCAGCCGGCTGATCGAAGCCAGCGCCGGCACCGGCAAGACCTTCACCATCGCCTTGCTCTATGTGCGCCTGGTACTCGACCACGGCGGCGAGCAGGCGGCGTTCGGCCGGCCACTGAGCCCGCCGGAAATCCTCGTGGTGACCTTCACCGAAGCGGCGACCCAGGAGCTGCGCGAACGTATCCGCGCGCGCCTGGGCGAAGCCGCGCACTGCTTCGCCGAGCCCGAGGGCGAGCACGATGGCCTGCTGCTGAAGCTGCGCGACAGCTATCCCGCCGAGCGTTGGCCGGGCTGCGCGCGCCTGCTGCGCCTGGCCGCCGAATGGATGGATGAGGCCGCCGTCTCCACCATCCACAGCTGGTGCTACCGCATGCTGCGCGAGCACGCCTTCGACAGCGGCAGCCTGTTCACCCAGGACCTGGCCGCCGACCAGAGCGAACTGCTCGCCGAAGCGGTACGCGACTACTGGCGACGCAATTTCTATCCACTGGACGTTGCCGCGGCCAACGCCGTGCGCCACTGCTACGCCGGCCCCGAGGCCCTGATGCGCGCCGTGCAGCCGCTGCTGGCGGCGCAGGAGGCGGGCTTCCGCTACGCCGACCAGCCGCTCGAGGCCCCAGCCTCGCTGGGTGAGCTGCTGGAGTCCACCGGCCAGTGGTACGACGAACTCGCCGCCGCCGAAACCCGCGCCCGCGACGCCTGGGCGGCGGATCGCGCGAATCTCGCCGAACTGCTGCGCAACCTGCGCGGCGACCTCAACGGCAACAGCTATCGCGGCAAGGACGACGACGCCGTCTTCGGCGGCTGGATCGAAGCGCTGGACGCCTGGAGTGCGGGCGCCGACGCACCGGACAATCTGGCCAAGTTCGGCCAGACGCGGATCAAGGTGAAGGCCAAGGCCGTGGTGCCGGAACACCCGGCGTTGCGGGCTATCGACGCCTGGGCGGAGCGCTCTGACCAGTGTCCGGACATTGCACCGCAACTGTTGCTGCACGCCCTGGACGAAGTGCGCCAGAGCCTGGAGGCGGAAAAACAGAAGCGTGCTGAACTGGGCTTCGACGACCTGCTGGTGCGTCTCGACCGCGCGCTGGCCGGCAGTGGCGGTGAACGCCTGGCCGAGCGCATCCGCGAGCAGTTCCCGGTGGCGCTGATCGACGAATTCCAGGACACCGACCCGCTGCAGTACCGCATCTTCGAGCGCGTCTACCGCATCGCGGAAAACCCGAGAGAAGGTTCTTCAGAAAAGAAGTTGGGCCTCTTCATGATCGGCGACCCCAAGCAGGCGATCTACGCCTTCCGTGGCGCCGACATCCACACCTACCTGCGCGCTCGCGCCGCCACCGCTGGGCGCCATTACACGCTGGGCACCAACTTCCGCTCCACGCGTGCCATGGTGACGGCGGCCAACCGCTGCTTCCTGTTCGCCGAGGGGCACCTGCGCGGCGCCTTCCGCTTTGCCGAGGAAGGACAGGACAACCCCGTTCCCTTCCTCGAAGTCGGCGCCCGTGGGCGTGATGAAACCCTGCTGCTGGAAGGCAGCGAAGCATCGGCCATGACCTTCTGGCAGCTGGACAACGACGGCCAGGTCTGCGGCTCCGTCTTCTACCGCCAGGAGATGGCCGCGCGCAGCGCCAGCGCCATCCAGCGCTGGCTGAGTTCGGCGCAGAGCGGCTTCCGCGCGGCCGATGGCCGCTGGCGCGACCTGCGCCCGGCGGACATTGCCATCCTCGTGCGCGGCCGTAGCGAGGCCGAGGCGATCCGCGCCGAGCTGGCCGCACGGCGGCTGGCCAGCGTCTACCTGTCCGACCGCGACTCGGTGTTCGACAGCCCTGAGGCGGTGGACCTGCTGCACTGGCTGCGCGCCTGCGCCGACCCCGGCGACGACGGCGCCCTGCGCATCGCCCTGGCCACCCGCAGCCTGGCGCTGGACTGGGCGACCCTGGAGCGGCTGAACCAGGACGAGCGCTTCTGGGAAGACATGCTGCTGCGCTTCCGCGACTACCGCGTGCTCTGGCAGCAGCAGGGCGTGTTGCCGATGCTGCGTCGCCTGCTCGCCGACTTCGCCCTGCCGGCGCGCCTGTTGCGGCAGATCGACGGCGAACGCAGCCTGACCAACCTGCTGCACCTGGCCGAATGGCTGCAGCGTGAGGCGGTGGAACTGGACGGCGAACACGCGCTGCTGCGCGTGCTGGCGGAGCAGCTGGAAAGCCCATCCAGCGAGGAAATCCTTCGCCTGGAAAGCGACGCCGACCTGATCAAGGTGGTGACCATCCACAAGTCCAAGGGCCTGGAATACCCGCTGGTGCTGCTGCCCTTCATCTGCAGCTGGCGCGAACTGGATGGCAAGAGCGGCACGCCGCCGAGCTTCCAGTCCGGGGATGCGCGGGTGGTGGAGCTGTCCCGCGACAAGGAGCTGGCCAAGGCGGCTTATCAACAGGCCAACGACGAACGCCTGAGCGAGGATATGCGCCTGCTCTACGTGGCCCTGACCCGCGCGCGGCATGCCGTGTGGCTGGGCGTTGCGCCGCTGGTGATGAGCAACAGCAAGAGCCCGGAACTGCACAAGGGCGCCATGGGCTACCTGCTTGGCGGCGGCAATGCGCTGGGCGTGGACGAGCTCGCCGCGCGCCTGGGCGAATTGCAGGCCGGCCACGGCGAGATCGTCCTCGCAGCGGCGCCTCCTGCCGACCTGCAACTGTTTGTCGGCCCGCAGGCCGGCGAGCTGGGCGCGGCCCGCGAGCCGCGTCGACGGGTGGCGGAGAAGTGGTGGATCGCCAGCTACTCGGCGTTGGCGAACCTCGCCGGCGACGAGGACATCGAGTCGCCCGCACCCGCGCCGGCGGCGGACGAACCCACCAGCGCCGGCGAAGATCTGTTGCGCGAAAGCAGCCTGGAGGAAACCCGCGAAGCCGATGCCGTGCCGGCGCCGGGCAGCCTGCACGCCTTCCCCCGCGGAGCCAACCCCGGCAGCTTCCTCCACGGCTTGCTGGAGTGGGCGGCCGACGAAGGCTTCGGCACCTGCGACCCGCAGCAGTTGCGCGATCAATTGGCGCGGCGTTGCCAGGTGCGCGGCTGGGAGGCCTGGATCGAGCCGCTGCACAGCTGGCTGATGCAATTGCTGCACACCGGCTTCCGCCTGCCCGATGCGGCGCCCGCCAGCCTCGCCGGGCTCTCCAGCTACCAGAAGGAAATGGAGTTCTGGTTCTCCACCCGCCGGGTGGACAGCCAGCGCCTGGACCGCATCGTCACCCGCCATACCCTCGGCGGCGCGGCCCGGCCGGCGCTGCAGGCAAACCAGCTGAACGGGATGCTCAAGGGCTTCATCGACCTGGTGTTCGAACATGAAGGCCGCTACTACGTGGCCGACTACAAATCCAACTGGCTCGGCGCCGACGACGAGGCGTACACCGAGCCGGCCCTGCGCGAGGCGTTGCTGGAGCACCGCTACGACCTGCAGTACGCGCTCTACCTGTTCGCCCTGCACCGCCTGCTGCAGGCGCGCCTGCCGGACTATGACTACGACCGCCACGTCGGCGGGGCTATGTACCTGTTCCTGCGCGGCAGCCAGTCGGCGACCCAGGGCATGTACCTGGAGCGCCCGCCCAAGGCCTTGATGGAGGAACTGGATCGCTTGTTCCGCGCCGTCGATGAGGAGATGCCGGCATGATCGCGCCGCAGAAAACCGCCGGTGAAATGCTCGAACTGATCGGCCGCTGGGCCGGTCGCGGCTGGCTGCGCGAGCTCGACCGTGCCTTCGCGACCTTCCTCGTGGAGCGGGTGGCGGATGCGCATCCGCTGCTGATCCTGGCCGCCGCGCTGGCCAGCCACCAGCTCGGTCGCGGGCATGTCTGCCTGGACCTTGCGGCGACCCTCGCCGATAGCCGTTTCGCGCTGTCGCTGCCGCCGGAAGGGGACGCCGCTAAGGACGCCCCCGAGCTGCCCGGCGTACTGCTCGACGGCCTGACGCTGGATGCCTGGCAGGCGGCATTGAACGATCCGCGCCTGATCGGCGAAGGTGCCGGCGATACGCCGTTGGTGCGGGTCGGCCGGCGCCTGTACCTGCGGCGCTACTGGCAATACGAATGCGCGGTGCGCGCCGGGATCGACCAGCGCCTGCGCCAGGGCGAGGCCTTGCGCGCCGGCCTGCCCGCCGCGCAATTGCGCCAGGCGCTGGACGCGCTGTTCCCGAAGAAAGCGGGTGCTCCGGCGGACTGGCAGAAGCTGGCCTGCGCGCTGGTGGCGGGGAATGCCTTCGGCATCGTCACCGGCGGCCCCGGCACCGGCAAGACCACCACCGTGGTCAAGCTGCTGGCGCTGCTGCAGAGCCTGGCGCTGGGGGAGGGTGGACGGCCCTTGCGCATCCGTCTGGCCGCGCCCACCGGCAAGGCCGCCGCGCGCCTCAACGAATCCATTGCCGGCGCCGTGCAGCGCCTGCAGCTCGACGGCCTGCCCAACGGCGAGGCCGCGCGCGAGGCGATCCCCACCGAGGTCACCACGCTCCACCGACTGCTCGGCAGCCGCCCGGACAGCCGCCAGTTCCGCCACCACGCCGGCAACCCGCTGGCGCTGGAGCTGCTGGTGGTGGACGAAGCGTCGATGGTCGACCTGGAAATGATGGCCTCGTTGCTCGCCGCATTGCCGCCGCGCGCTCGCCTGATCCTCCTCGGCGACAAGGACCAGCTGGCCTCGGTGGAGGCCGGCGCGGTGCTTGGCGAGCTGTGCAGCCGCGCCCGCGAGGGCCACTACCGACCGGCCACCCGCGACTGGCTGGAAGCGGTGACGGGAGAGCACATCGATCCGGTGCTATTGGACGAACAGGGCAGCGATCTCGACCAGGTCGTGGCCATGCTCCGTCACAGCCACCGCTTCAGCGCCGACAGCGGCATCGGCCAGTTGGCGGAGGCGGTGAACGCCGGCGACATCCCGGCCCTGCGCGAGGTGTGGAAGGCCCGCCATGAAGACCTGACCCGCATCGCCGTGGACGCCCAGGAGACCCGCAACCTGCGCGGCCTGGTGGTGGACGGCGGACGCGGCGGCGACCTGTTCGGGCCGGTCGGCTACCGCCATTACCTCAGCGTGCTGGCGGCCAAGCGGCCGGCCGTGCATGCCGACCAGGCGGCGCTGGACGGCTGGGCCCGGCAGGTGCTGGAGGCCCATGGGCAGTTCCAGTTGCTCTGTGCCCTGCGTCGCGGGCCCTGGGGAGTCGAGGGCCTCAACACGCTGATCACTGAGTTGCTGCACGGCGAAGGGCTGATCCCCTCGACCCACGCCTGGTTCCTCGGCCGACCGGTACTGGTGACGCGCAACGACTATGGCCTGGGGCTGATGAACGGGGATATCGGCATCACCCTGGCGCTACCGCAGACGGCGGACGACGGCAGCGTGCGCTGGGTGCCACGGGTGGCCTTCCCGGCGGGCGACGGCAGCGATGCCATTCGCTGGATTCTGCCCAGCCGCCTGCAGGCGGTGGAGACGGTGTTCGCCATGACGGTGCACAAGTCCCAGGGCTCGGAGTTTACCCACGCCGCCTTGCTGTTGCCGGACAGCCTCAACCCGATCCTCACCCGCGAGCTGGTCTACACCGGCATCACCCGCGCGCGCCGCTGGTTCACCCTGGCCAGTGCCGGGCGCGGCTGGCAGGTGCTGGAGCAGGCTACGGAGCGGCGGGTCCAACGGGCGAGCGGATTGCTGGATCGCTAAGACTCGAGGGCTGAAGCCCCCCCAAAGAAAAGCCCCGCACCAGGCGGGGCTTTTCGTTCAGCATCAGGCGTGCGGGCGCAGCTCGTTGCTGAGGCCGGCCTGGGCGATCGTTGCGATCGCCTGGTCACGGGTCGCTTCGGAATCGTACAGCTTGCTTTTCAGCAGTTCTGCACCGGTGTTGTCGCGGATCACGAAGAAGTTCTTGCCGCTCGAGGCCATCTGCCGCTTGAAGCGCTCCGGGCTGCCACAGCAGCCGCGCAGGCTGTTGATGGCGTGCTCGGCCGCTTCCTGGCTGGGGTAGTACCCGCTTTCCAGAAGCGTGCCATGGGCCGTGGTCTTGAGCAGGAAACGACGGTTTCCGCTGTTGAGTTCCTTGATTTCATACCAACCGGGCATGTGTTGCTCCAACTACTCGGTGTCGACGACCTGCGGGTTTGCGCAGGGTGACAGACCAGTCTAGGGAGATGGGCTGGGCGAGTAGATAGGACGAGTCTTAATAGCTTGTAGGACGGGTCGTCTTCGCGGTCTTCTCCTCCAGCCTTTCATTACCGTGGCGAGCGATGCGCGAATCGCCCACGGGTGGTCTCCGCGCACTGCTCGAGAAGCCTGGCGAAAAAATTTTCCCTCGGCTGTCGATTTCCGTTGCCGTGCTTCGACTAGGGATAGAACGCACTCGCCGAGCCGGGAGCCGAGCATGAAATACCTCTGCCTGATCTACGTGGACGACAGCCGGGTCGCCAGCCTGCCTAAGCCGGTGTTCCGCCAGGTGATCGACGAGTGCCGCTGCAACGAGGAGCGGCTGCGCGCGAACGGCCAGTTGCTGGCCGCGCAGGCGCTGGAGCCGGTGGCGAGCGCCACCACGCTGCGCCATGCTGGCGGCGAGCTGGTGATCACCGACGGTCCGTTCGCCGAGACCAAGGAACACCTGGGCGGCTTCGTGCTGCTGGAGGCGCGTGATCTCAACGAGGCGCTGCAGATCGCCGGTCGTTTGCCGTCGGGGCGGCTAGGCTGCGTCGAGGTTCGACCGGTCCGCGACTGGGACCGTTACTTTGCCGGGCAATGAGCCCATCGACACCATCAGGAGGATGTCATGTTGAAGTGGATTGCAGTGGTCGTGGTTCTGGCCGTGGCCGTGGCCGTGGTCGTGGTGCTGGTTCTGGCGGCGAGCCGGCCGGACAGCTTCAGGGTGGAGCGTACGGCGCGCATCCAGGCGCCGCCGGAGAAGGTCTTCGCCTACATCGAGGACTTCCACCGTTGGCCGCAATGGTCACCCTTCGAGAAGCTCGACCCGGACATGCAGCGCAGCTTCTCGGGAGCGGACAAGGGGCGTGGCGCGGTATACGCCTGGGCCGGCAACAGCAAGGCCGGGGAAGGACGCATGGAGATCATCGAGAGCACCCCGGCCACGCGGGTGAACATCGCGCTGGAGTTCATCAAGCCGTTCAAGGCCAGCAACACCGCCGAGTTCACCCTGCTGCCGCGTGACGGTGCCACCGAAGTGACCTGGGCGATGTACGGTCCCACGCCCTTCGTGGCGAAGATCATGCACCTGTTCTTCAGCATGGACAGCATGGTCGGCAAGGACTTCGAGGCGGGCCTGGCCAACCTCAAGCGGCTCAGCGAGCAGGGCTGAGTCTTCCGGCAGGGCAACCGTCGAGGAGGTCCGCCAGGTGCCCCTTGTGCCTTGGCACCCTGACGCTGGCGGTGTCCGGCTTCCTCTGCGCCGGCGGCGCCAGCGCGTTCGCAATCACCCGCCTGCGCGGCAAACGCCGCGCAAACTCCAATCCGCAACCGGGCCGTGCCCAGGAGCGTGCATCATGAGTCTCGCCAACCAACCCTTCCCCCGCGTGGTCTCCCGTGACGAGTGGCTGCAGGCGCGCAAGCATCTGCTGGAGCAGGAGAAGGCCGCCACCCGCGCCCGCGATGCGCTGAGCGCCGTGCGAAGGGCGCTGCCGGTGGTGCGCATCGACAAGGATTACCGCTTCGAAGGCCCCCGCGGCACCTTGCGGCTGGTGGACCTGTTCGAGGGACGGCCGCAACTGATCGTCTACCACTTCATGTTCCACCGCGACAAAGCCCTGGGCTGCGAGGGCTGCTCCTTCCTGATCGACAACCTGGGACGGCTGGAGCACCTGCATGCGCGCGGCACCACCCTGGCCATGGTCTCCCGTGCGCCACTGCAGGAGATTGCGCCGTTCCGCGAGCGCATGGGCTGGACCTTGCCCTGGTACTCCTCGTTCGGCAGCGACTTCAACTACGACTTCCACGTCAGCATCGACGAGCAGGTCGCGCCGGTAGAGTACAACTACCGGGACAAGGCGGAGCTCGAACGGCTTGGCCAGGGCTACCACGTGCAGGGCGAGCAGCCGGGCCTGAGCGTGTTCCTGCGCGACGGCGACCAGGTGTTCCACTGCTACTCGACCTATGGGCGTGGGCTGGAAGCGCCGCTGTTCACCTATCACCTGCTCGACCTCACGCCGCTGGGGCGGGGCGAGGGCTGGGGCGGCATGCCCGACTACGAAGGCAAGGGCATGAACTGGACGCGCTTCCACGACGAGTACGACGAGCCCGCCAGGCCGCACAGCTGCTGTGCGTCCTGAGCTGGCCGGGAGAGGAGGGCAACACCATGAGCGCTGCCGAAAACACCCAGGCCAACGCCGAGCTGCAGGCGCTGCTGGCAAGCTGGCTGAGTGCCGTGCACGCGTGCGACGCCCAGGCCATTGCAGGCCACTACAGCCATGACATCCACGCCTTCGATGCGGTGAAACAGTTGCAGTTCCGGGGCGTGGAGGCCTACACCAGGCACTGGGCCGAGTGCCTGCAGATGTGCACCCAGCACAGCTTCGACATGCACCAGTTGAGTTTCGAGGTCTCCGGCGACATCGCCTTCGGCCACTACCTGGCCTACTGCGGCGGCACCGACAAGGACGGCGTGCACAACGCCTCCTGGGCGCGCGCCACGCTCGGCCTGCGCCGCGAGCAGGGGCAGTGGAAGATCGCCCATGAGCACTTCTCGATTCCCTTCGATCCGGCGACCGGGCAACTGTTGTTCGATGCCAGGCCCTGAATCCATGCGCTGCGATTCCCCTCACCCCCATCCTCTCCCGAACGAGAGGGAGCCGATCGTGCCGGCGGAGACCTTGGTATCCGCCGACATCCGGACAGTCCCCTCTCCCTTTGGGAGAGGGTTAGGGTGAGGGCAGCAGGTGGCATGGCCTCTCCAGGCCGATCGACACACCTCGCAACGCTCTCACTGCGCGCACCCGTCCGCCCGCTTCCCACACAATCGAAAACCCGTGCAGGATAGGCAGACCCTTCCTACCCCAAGGACCATCGGCCGCCATGCACGACTACGCCCCCCAGGCCCTGCGCGATGTGGTGGACGATGTCTACCGCCGCGAATCGCGCCGCGTGCTGGCCACGCTGATCCGCCTGCTGGGTGATTTCGACCTGGCCGAGGAGGCGCTGCACGAAGCCTTCGTCGCCGCCGTGGAGCAGTGGCGGCGGGATGGCGTGCCGGCCAATCCGCGCCCCTGGCTGGTGTCCGCCGGACGCTTCAAGGCCATCGACGGCCTGCGCCGCCGGGCGCGCTTCGACGCTTCGCTGCTGCAGATCGCCGAGCAACTGGAGATCGATGCGCAATCGGTCGAGGAGCAGGCCGACGAGAGCGTCGAGGACGACCGTCTGCGCCTGATCTTCACCTGCTGCCACCCGGTGTTGCCGGCGGACGCCCAAGTGCCGCTGACCCTGCGCGAGGTCTGCGACCTGAAGACCGAGGAGATCGCCCGCGCTTACCTGGCCACGCCGTCCACCATCGCCCAGCGCATCGTCCGCGCCAAGGCGAAGATCCGCGATGCGAGGATTCCCTACCAGGTGCCGGAAGCCGCCGAACTGCCCGAGCGCCTGGCCAGCGTGCTGCGGGTAATCTACCTGGTGTTCAACGAAGGCTATTCAGCCTCGGCGGGCGACTCGCTGACCCGCACCGACCTGTCCGCCGAGGCCATACGCCTTGGCCGACAGTTGCTTGAACTGCTGCCGGAAGCGGAAGTGATGGGCCTGCTGGCGCTGATGCTGCTCCACGAATCGCGGCGCGAAGCGCGCACCGGCCCGGACGGCCAGATGGTGCTGCTCGAGCAGCAGGAGCGCCGCTACTGGAACCGCGAACAGATCGACGAGGGCCGGCAACTGATCGTCGCGGCGTTGGCCACCCGCCAGGTCGGCCCCTATACCCTGCAGGCGGCGATTTCCGCCGTGCATGCGGTGGCGCCAGATTTCGCCAGCACCGACTGGGTGGAGATCGTCGGCCTGTACGACGCCTTGCTGGGTATCCAGCCTTCGCCGGTGATCGAGCTCAATCGCGCGGTGGCGCTGGCCATGCGCGACGGCCCGGACGCCGGACTAGAACAGGTGGACGCCATCCTGGCCCGAGGCGAACTGCAGGACTACCACCTGGCCCACGCGGCCCGCGCCGACCTGTGCCGGCGCCTGGATCGCCGCGACGAGGCGCGCGAGTCTTACACCCGGGCCCTGGAACTGGTGCGGCAGGAGCCGGAACGGCGCTTCCTGGAGCAACGCCTGCGCGAACTGGCCGAGGCCGGGACTTAGCCCACAGGTGAAGACTTACAGGCTGCTCACCAGGTGCCCGCCATCCACCGCCAGCACGGCGCCGGTCATGAAGGCGCCGGCGTCGCTGGCCAGTAGCAGGAAGGGGCCTTCAAGTTCGCGGAGCTGGCCCAGGCGGCGCATGGGCACTATGTCGCGGATGTAGGCCAGGCCCTTCTCGCTGTCGAAGTAGGCGTCGTTCATTTCCGTCCTGAAGTAGCCCGGCGCGATGGCGTTGACCCGCACCTGGTAGCGCGCCAGCTCCAGCGCCAGGGACTTGCTCAGCTGCACCACACCGGCCTTGGCCGCGCAGTAGTGGCTGTAGCCGCCGCCCACCCGCAGGCCGAGGATCGAGGCGATGTTGACGATGCTGCCGCCGCGCTGGGCCTTGGCCAGACGCTGCGCCGCACACTGGGCCACGCGCCAGACGCCGTCGAGGTTGGTGGAGAGCATGGCGCGCCAGTCGTCCTCGCTGATCTCCAGCGCCCGCTGGCCGTTGCCGATACCGGCATTGTTGAGCACCACGTCAACCACGCCGAACTGCGCTTCGGCGCTGTCGAAGGCCGCTTCCACGCTGGCGCGGTCGGTCACGTCCAGCGCCACCGCCAGGGCTTCGCCGCCGTCACTGCGAATTGCGTCGGCCAGTTGCGCCAGCCGTTCGGTGCGTCGCGCCGCCAGCACTACCCGTGCCCCGGCACGGGCGGCGACGCGCGCCAGATGGGCGCCGATGCCGCTGGAGGCGCCGGTGATCAGCACGGTCTTGCCGGCCAGGGAGAAGAGGTCGTTGCTCATGGCTGCACCCGAAGTCAGAGAGTCGTGACGGGCAAGGGTAGCGCGCCAGGCCCTCAAGGGCGTGCAGGATGCGCCATTCGGCAGGCTTATGGCGGACATGAAAAAGCCCGGCGCAAGGCCGGGCTCTTTCATGACGCGGGTGAAGCTCAGGCGGCGAGGGCGCGGGCCTGCTTCTTCTGGACCTGCTGGCGGCATGCATCGCCGAAGGCCTTGAAGATCTTCACCGAGTCGGGGTTCCGCGCGGCTTGCCACTCCGGGTGCCACTGCACCGCGAAGAGGAAGGGCGACAGGCTCGGAGCGTGGATCGCTTCGACCAGGCCATCCTCGGCATGACCGATGGGCTCGATGCCCTTGCCCAGGTTCTTCAGGCCCTGGCCGTGCAGCGAGTTCACGCGGATCTCGTCGCCCAGCAACTGCTGCAGCCAGCTGCCTTTCTGCAGGCGCACGCCGTGGACCTGGCTGTACTGCACGTCGACCGGGTCTTCGGGATTTTCGCGATGGTCGTTGAAGCCGGGCTCGGCATAGACCTTCTGGTAGATGTCACCACCGAGCGCGACGTTGATTTCCTGCATGCCGCGGCAGATGCCGAAGATTGGCAGGCCACGGGCGATGGCGGCCTTGATCAGCGGGATGTCGAAGTTGTCGCGGTCCTTGTCCTGGCCCTTGCCGGGAGTTTCGTTTTCCTGGCCGTACAGGGTCGGATCGATGTTGCTGCCGGCGCCGGTGAGGTACACACCGTCGGCCATGTCCAGGTACTGCTCGAGGTCTTCGATGCCGCAGCAGGTCGGTACCAGTACCGGCACGCAATCGGACTGTTCGACCAGGGGCACGATGTATTTGTGGGTCATTACCTGATAGTCGTGGCCTTTGCGCTCTTGGCTGCCCATGGACATCAGGACGACGGGTTTGCGGAGGGTCTGTTTCTTGTTGCCAATGTTGCTGTTGGACATATGTCACCTGTGGACGGGCTGCAGCCCATCGTTTTTGTGCAGGCGCACCGCTCTGGGCTGGGCTACCTGAGGTTCCGAGCACTGCCGGGAACGCACAGAAGGCGAAGTTTCCCGGTCGAAACCTGCCTATCAGCCTGCCAGAGCCGTTAAATATGTCAAACGATTTCGGCGGAAGGCGTCAAAAATAATGGCCGAAATTCTGTCGAACAATGTTTTTAAGTGATTGTTTTATAAGGTTTTTTGTAAATATCCAATCGAAGCAAAAAGTCCATTATTTAAAACGCACGTAAATAATGGTGAAAAATTCTGAACATTTTTTCATGATGAATGACAGCCCGCGCCCAACGGCCCGCTCTGCCTCGCGGCTCGCCGCTCAGTCGCACTCGATGCGGTTGCGGCCGTTCTGCTTGGCGCAATAGAGCGCGCTGTCGCTGCGCGAAAGGGCGGCCTCGGCGGACACATCGTCGGCCTGCAGGGCAGCGATACCGATGCTGATGCTCAGCGGAATGCGCTCGCACCCCAGCAGCAGCGGCTGGTCGGCCAGTTGCTGTTGCAGGCGCTTGGCGAAGGCCACGGCGCTGCGGACATCCGCGTCGCCCAGCACCACGGCGAACTCTTCGCCGCCCATCCGCCCAGCGAAGTCGATGCGGCGGATCGCGCGTCCGAGGATGCGGGCGAAATGGCGCAGCGCTTCGTCCCCCACGCCGTGGCCCCAGCGATCATTGATGGACTTGAAGTGGTCCAGGTCGCACATCAGGATCGCCGCGCTGCGCGCCAGCGAACGCTGCACGCGGCCCAGCTCGGCCTCGATCAGCTGCATGAAGTGGCGCCGGTTGGGCAACTGGGTGAGGAAGTCGGTCGTTGCCAGCACCTGCAATTCGGCTTCGATGCGCTTGCGTTCGGTGATGTCGGTGAACAGGCCATGCCAGATCACGCTGCCGTCGGCCAGGCGCTTGGGCTGGGCATTGCCCTGTCGCCAGAGCATGCCGCGCTCGGGAAGCAGCACACGGAACTCGTACCGCCACGGGCGCAGTGTCGCCGCGGAGATATCCAGCGAGGCGAGGAGGGCGGGTAGGTCGTCCGGGTGCACCAGGTTGCGCAGGATCGCCGAATTGCCGCTGACCTGCTCGGCGGTCATGCCGAAGATTTCCACGACGCCGGCACTGACGTAGGGGAAGGTGCCGGTGCCGTCGGGCAGATGGCGGAACTGGAAGACCATGCCGGGGATTTCATCGGTCAGGTCGGTGAGCAGCTCGACGTTCTGCCGCAACTGTTCCGAGACGCCCCGCAGCGCGGTGATGTCGGTAGTGGTGCCGATCATGCGCAGCGGGCGGCCGGCCTCGTCACGCTCGACGACCTTGCCGCGGCTGCAGACCCAGATGTAGTGGCCAGCCTTGTGGCGCAGCCGGTGCTCCACTTCATAGGACGGCGTGCGGCCTTCGAAATGCGCGCTGATGGTTGCCTGGACGTAGCCGAGATCGTCGGGATGCACGCGCAAGTAAGCATCGTCGATGCGACTGCCGATTTCGTCGTCGGTATAGCCCAGCAGGGCTTTCCAGCCGGAGGAATAGTGAATCTCGCCTGTGGGGACGAGACGGTCCCACACGCCCGTGCCGCTGCCGGCGATGGCCAGCGCCAGGCAACTTTCGTCGGCCCGGCCGAGCAGTTCCTGGGCGATGCTGGCGGCATCGTCCAATGCGCATCGCGCGGCGGCATCCAGCGTGCGTGGCTGGTCGTCCAGCACGCACAGCCAGCCCAGCGCGGTGCCATCGGCGGCGCGCAGGGCCGCGGAGCCCAGCGGGTGCAGATCGCCCTCGCGGCTGCGCAGGGGCGCTGCGGCGGCATTCAGGCAGAGCAGGGTGGCGAACGATTGCGCCGCCTCGTGCATCAGGCCATCGAAGCCGAGCAGGCGGCCGTGGGCGTCGGCCAGCAATACCGCGACCGCGCCAAACCGATGGCGAACAAGGCGTAGGAGACTGTCGAATCGCCCGTATTCCTGTACTTCAGGATCAGTGGAAGTCCGCATCGGATGACTGCTTCCTCACCGGAGAATGGGGGCGTGCCCGTCTGGCGGCGCACACGATGACGTCGCGTGCCCGACAGATGGCTCTATGAAATCATGGCGTGGGCATACGCCACAATCTCCCCGTGAGGCAAGGGCGACGAGTGAACTCGCGGCCGGCTCTGGACCGGCCGCTTGCGTACCGCTCGGGCCCGGGTACTCAGCTCAACAGTTGATCGATCAGGACGGCATTGGTGTAAATCAGGCTGCCATCGCTGGCCCGGTGGCCCACCAGGTGAAAGTGCCCGCGCTGGTCGCTGTGGCTCAGGTAGACGCGGTACTGGCAGTCTGAGAGCGGGCCGTAGCCTTCGGGCATCTTCAGGTCGAGGTTATCCAGGTCGGCATCCACCATGACGTCACGCTTGCCGCTGTTCTGCAGGTAATCCTCGGCCTGTTCCAGGCGCAGGTGATCGGCGTCGCTGACGAAGAAATGGATGTCTTCCAGTGGAATGGGTTTCTGGTCGGCGCTGGTCTTGCACCAGCCTTCGAGAGTCATCGCGCTCATGGGAAGTCACCTCCTTCAGCAGTGCGGGCATTCGGGTTTGCCGCAACTGTCACTGCTTTTGACCGCCCGTATTGGTGCGTAATTCAACCTATATTGTTCCGGCGATGGATGGGCATAAAAAAAGCCGCTCCGGGGAGCGGCTCGAAGGACGTTGAAGGAGCAATCACAATATCAACGTCAGGAGTCAGCTTTCGATAATCGACGATGTGCGATATCGAAAGCGGGAGAGATGACGGGAATTCTAGAAAGTTTGAGGGTGTGGATAAACCACGATCCGGGGAAGAGACTTTCTGTCGCAGTGCAATAATGCAGGATGAATAGCGGAACAACTCTCGGACGAATCCGAAAGTTGTTCCGTGATGACGTTCGAACGAATTACAGGATCGACAGCGGATAATCGACGATCAGGCGAAGTTCGTTGTTGTCCGACTCGCCCTGGTCGGCATTGGCTCGATGGAAGGCCTGGCGCAGGCGGAACGACATGTCCTTCACCGGGCCGGACTGCACGACGTACTTGGCTTCGAAGTCGGTCTCGTGGTGCTTGCCGTCTTCGCCGTACAGGCCGACGTACTGGCCGTTCGGGTCGGCGTGGGTGCCGTCGATGTTGCTGCCGTTGATGTAGCGGGTCATGAAGCTCAGGCCCGGCACGCCATAGGTGTCCATCGCCAGGTCGTAACGCACCTGCCAGGAGCGCTCGCCCGGACCGTTGAAGTCGGAGAACTGCACGGAGTTGGCGAGGAAGATCGAGTCGCCGCCGGCGCCCGCGCCGTTGTCGCCGAAGCCGACATAGTCGAACGGGGTATCGCCGTTGACCTTCTGGAAGGCCAGGGTGACGGTGTGCGCCTGCAGGAAGGAGTAGGCGGCGGCCAGCGACCAGGTGGTGTTGCTGATCTCGCCGGCCTTGGCCTGGCCGTAGTCGGTGGTGCGGTATATGTTGAAGTCCAGGCCCAGCGACTGGTCGTTGCCCAGCGGCTGCAGGTAGTTCACGTTGGCGTAGTACTGGCGCCAGATATCGTCGAACTCCGAACCGTACAGCGAGGCGTTCAGGTTGTCGGTGATGGCGTACTTGCCGCCGACGTAGTCCACGCTGTCGGCTTCGACGTTCGCGTAGGTCGCGTACAGGCTGCCGTCATGGCTGGTGGTGATCGGGCTGGTGCCGGCGGTGAAGTGCCCGGCTTCCAGGTCCAGCCCCGCGATTTCGCTGCTCAGCAGGTTGAAGCCCGAGGCGGTCTGCGGGATCAGGCGGCTGCCGCCAGCGGCGAAGACCGGCGCGACCGGCTGCATGTCGCCGAATTTCAGCTCGGTCTTGGAGAGTCGCACCTTCAGCGCGGCGCCAGCCTTGCCGTAGTCGTCCTCGGGATTGCCGTGGTTGTCCACCGGCAGGTTGCCAGTGCCGGCCCGGCCGCCGCCCGCGTCGAGCTTCAGGCCCAGGTAGCCGAAGGCGTCCACGCCGAAGCCGACGGTGCCCTGGGTGTAGCCGGAGGAGAAGTTGGCGAGGATGCCCTGGGTCCAGTCGCGGTTATCGCCGGAGCCGTTCTTGCCGTCGTGGTCGTAGTAGTAGTTGCGCAGCAGCACGTCGAACTTGGCGTCGTCGACGAAACCCTTGGCATCGGCCTGGTCGGTGACGAAGGGTTCGGCGCCGGCGAACTGGCTGGCGGCGGCGGAAACGGCGAGCACGATAGCGCTGCGTTTGAGGTGCTTCATGGATATTGCCCCTAGAGTCTTGGAGAACCGGCCCGTTGAATTGCGTGAGGGCCGGAATTTTTATAGGCAGGCACAATGAGTCCGCTCATGGATCAACCACGACGGGAATCGCAGGAAGTTGCGTTGACATTGTTGCGATCAACTTTCCCTTGCCCGATCCAGGCAGGAAAAAGCCAGCGTCATAATGCCGAAAGAGTGCCCGGTTTAAATAACGGAATATGAAAAGGTCTATGTCCCAGATTGTAATAATCCCTCTGTGAAGTTCCTGGGAAATATCACTCGCTCATACGATGGATGTATTGACGGATGACAAATCGAGGGGAATGGCGGCGCGGCGGAGAATGATCGGTCGACGTGGCGGTGGGGGACGGGATGAGGCTAAGCTGCGCGTCCCGGGCGGGCCGAACGTGCACCGCTCATAGCCCCTGATAGCAGAGAGTTTCCCATGGCGCAGAATGACAGCCCCTTCTTCATTCCCGACGCGGACCCCGAATCCATCTCCTCCGACGTGGCCGGTTTCGGTGGCCTGCTGGTCTCCACGCAGATCCCCACCCTCGAAGACGGCAGCCTGGAGCTGGGCGACATCAAGGCCCAGAGCGAAGCCACCCTGCGCAGCCTGAAGGTCGCGCTGGAAAAGGCCGGCAGCGGCCTGGACCACGTCCTGCACCTGACCATCTACCTGACCAGCATGGCTGATCGCGCCGCCTTCAACGAGGTGTATTGCAGCTTCTTCGGCAAGCCCTATCCGGTGCGTGCCGCTGTGGGCGTGTCCGAGCTGGCCGTCGACGGCATGAAAGTCGAAGTCACCGCCATCGCCGCCAAGCGCGCGGGCTGATTCTTCGTAGGAGCAACTGTCTTCTTCTGGGCAGTTTGTGCCTCCCCCCCTCACCCCAGCCCTCTCCCTCAGGGAGAGGGAGCAGTACGTGCCGGCTGACGCTGACATTCCATCCTGCACTGAACGGTCCCCTCTCCCGCTTGCGGGAGAGGTTTAGGGTGAGGGGCTCTTGATCTCGTAGGAGCGACGGAGGTTTCCGGTCCTCTCTTTTTTCTCCTGCACACACCGCGCGCATCACCCCGATTTCGCGGACAAGGTCCGCTTCTACGGGACTGTGCCCCGTCCATATCCCCGTACCGCCCCCGCAAATGTATTTCTTTGTATCCGCCATTCCCTGGTTGGATACAGACATACAAAAGACTCCCGCTCCAGATACGCCCGCGATACATCGCCAAGGCGAAATAGCCCTACCCGAACGAACAACGCGACGGCAGGGCAAAACCTCCAGCGCGCTTCGTTCCAGGGATTCCGCCATCAAGGCATGACCCGGCGCGTGAATGCGCCCAAGCAACTGGAGAATCACCATGACCCGCATCTCGAAAACCCAACTCGGCTTCATCGCAGTCGCTCTGGCTGGTGGCCTGAACCTGGCGTCCTCCGCCTTCGCCGTCGAAGCGCTGCCCCAGGGATACCAGCTCGCATCGGCAGAAAAAGCCGGGGAGGGCAAGTGTGGCGAGGGCAAATGTGGCGCCAGCGGCGCCCAGGCCAAGACCGCCCAGACCAAGGCCACGCAGGCTGAAGGCAAATGCGGTGAAGGCAAGTGCGGCGACGCCTCCTTCGCCCGTACCGATGCAGACCATGACGGCCGCGTTTCCCGCGCCGAACTGCTGGCTGTGGCGCCCAAGGCCAACGCGGAGTTCGACGCCATCGACGCCAACCACGACGGTTTCCTTTCCGAAGGCGAAACCTACCAGTTCCGCAAGAACCAGTTCGACTCCAACGGCAAGCCGTTCCCGTCCGACCTCTACAGCAAGCTGAGCCAGGCCAAGAACTGAGCCGCGCCGAAAACCTCCCCGCGCCGTCGGCCGGGGAGGGCATTCCACCCCAAAGGAGATCGCCATGACCCTTCCCGTATCCCTGCAAGGTGCCGGCCTTGGTCTGCGTCGCGCGCTGCTGCCCGACCTGCTGACCATGGCCGACGGCGCGGTGGACTTTCTCGAAGTCGCCCCGGACAACTGGATCGGCGTCGGCGGTTCCTACGGCGAAGGCCTGGCGCGCCTGGCCGAGCGCTTCCCGCTGTCCTGCCACGGCCTGTCGCTGTCTCTCGGCGGTCCGGAGCCGCTGGACCACGTATTCCTGCGCCGCGTCCGCGAGTTTCTCGACCAGCACAAGGTGCCGCTGTTCAGCGAACACCTGAGCTACTGCTCCGACGACGGCCACCTGTACGACCTGATTCCCATGCCCTTCACCGACGAAGCCGTGCGCCACATCGCCGGACGCATCCGTGACGTGCAGGATGCCCTCGGCCGCCGCATCGCCGTGGAAAACATCTCCTACTACGCCGCGCCCTACCAGGCGCTGAGCGAAATCGACTTCCTGCGCGCCGTGCTGAACGAGGCCGACTGCGACCTGCTGCTGGACGTCAACAACCTCTACGTCAACGCCCACAACCACGGCTACGACGCGGCCGACTTCCTGGCCCGCGTGCCGGCCGAGCGCGTCGTCTGCCTGCACGTCGCCGGCCACTACGACGAAGCGCCGGACCTGAAGATCGACACCCACGGCGCCAGCGTGAAGCCGGATGTCTGGAGCCTGCTGGCCAGCGCCTACCAGCACCTGGGCGCGGTGCCGACCCTGCTGGAGCGCGACTTCAACCTGCCGCCGCTGCACGAGCTGCTCGGTGAAGTGGACTGCATCCGTGGCCTGCAAGCTGCCGCACGCCCGCTGGAGGTGCGTCATGGCTGAGACCCTTCGCGAACAGCAACTGCGCATGACCCGCTTCATCCGCGACCCGCAGGCCAACGAGCCGCCGCCTGGCATTGAGGCGCGGCGCCTGGCGGTGTACCGGCAACTGTTCTTCGGCAACCTGCAGGCGCTGCTGGCCGGCAACTTCCCGGTGCTGCACGCGAGTCTTGCCGCCGGGCAATGGCAGTCGCTCACCGAAGATTTCTACGCCCGTTATCGCTGCCATACGCCGCTGTTCACCGAAGTGGCCGGCGAGTTCGTCGACTACCTGGAAAACCGTGCCGAGCAGCCCGGCTGGGTCGCCGAACTGGCGCACTACGAATGGATCGAGACCGCGCTGCTGCTCAGCGACAAGGCTGAGCCGGCCCATGACCCGGACGGCGACCTGCTCGACGGCGTGCCGCTGCTCTCCAGTCTCGCCGCACCGCTGGCCTATGCCTGGCCGGTCAGCCACATCGGCCCTGACAACATCCCGCAGGCAGCGCCAACCGAACCCACACTGCTGCTGGCCCGCCGTGGAGCGGACCTGAAGGTGCACTTTTCGCGCCTCGCCCCCCTGGCCCATACCCTGCTGGTGTCGCTGCAACGGTGGCAACTCACCGGACGCGAACACCTCAAGGCGCTGGCGGACATCGCCGGCGTCGAACTGGCCGCCATCGAAGGGCAGGGCATCGCCCTGCTGCGCAGCCTCAGAGAGCAAGGCGTGGTGCTCGGCACCCGCCCCAACTGCACCACCCCACGCCGCCCGCCACTGGCCCGGCACTGAAGGAGAGGCACCATGACCCAGACCCTGGCAACCATTCTCTACACCGCCCAGACCCACACCACCGGCGGCCGCGACGGACGCGGCCAGACCCGCGACGGCGCGCTGGACCTGCCGCTGAGCCCGCCCGGCTCGGGCCGCCCCGGCACCAACCCTGAGCAGCTGTTCGCCATCGGTTGGTCCGCCTGCTTCATCGGCGCCCTGCGCCGCGCGGGGCAGAAGTACAACGTCCGCCTGCCCGAAGGCGTGGCGGTGGATGCCGA
The DNA here is from genome assembly GCF_048068055.1 of Pseudomonas sp. NY15181. Taxonomy (NCBI): domain Bacteria; kingdom Pseudomonadati; phylum Pseudomonadota; class Gammaproteobacteria; order Pseudomonadales; family Pseudomonadaceae; genus Pseudomonas; species Pseudomonas sp. NY15181. The sequence continues at coordinate 264,901 of NZ_JBLUPT010000008.1, forward strand.
CGTCTCCCTGGGCAACACCGCCGACGGCGGCTTCGCCCTGGCCGCCCAGCTCACCGTCCACCTGCCCGGCCTGTCGATGGAGGACAAGGAGAAGCTGGTGGCCGAGGCGCACCAGATCTGCCCTTACTCCAAGGCCACTCGCGGGAATATCGAGGTGGGGTTCGTCATTCCCTGATCGCGTTCTTATCCACAGCCCAGCCCGCGCACCTTCCAAGGTGCGCGGGCTTTTTTCTGTTCTGCAGGACCGAGGGGGGACGCCCAGTCCTTGCTCGCGAACCTGCGCGGCTTCGGAGGCGCCGGGAAATCCGTTCGCGAGCAAGCTCGCTCCTACAGTTTTACCCACCTCCGGCGTTCGGAACGGCGCTGCACGCGGCATGAATTCCGGGTGTAGGGCGAATAACGCCTCGGGCGGTATCGGCCGTTGATTTTCCACTTCGCAGGGAAGATGCCGGCCGATGTATCGATCGTTGAGGCGATGTCGTGCGGCAAAGCGTGAAAGAATGCGGCCAGCACTAGAGTTGTGGTGTCACGCCGTGACTCCATAAGCGGACGTATGTTGCGGTGAATCAGGGCAGTTAAGGGGATGTGATGCTGCGTAGGATTTTTCGACTCGGCGGACGCTTCGGGCTTTCCCACTCGGGCAATAGCGGAGCTAGCGACCGGAGGGCGGTCAGGATGCCGGTGTTAATCGAGGCCTATGGCGACTCGACCACGGAAGGTGCGATCTTCGATGGAGAGCGGGTGCTGGTATTCCCGGAGCAGAGCGAGCCGTGGGCGGTGAAGCGAATTCTCGATAGCGAGTTTGGTATCGAATGCTCGGTACCCAACTATGGCGTCGGTGGCGCGCAGGCAATTGATCTCATCTGCGGCAGTGCGGGGTACAGGTTGCCGTGGCATCTGCAGATGAGGGAGTCGAAGGCTAGCATCGTGCTGATCAATTTTGCGCACAATGACTATGCATTCCTGGAGCGGCCGGAGGAAGGGAGACGGGTTACGCGATTCCACGAGTTTCGCTGGAACGTCGAGCATCTCTGCAAGATTGCGCTGGAGCACGGGATAATCCCGGTGCTGCAGGAGCCTAATCCCGGAAGTCGATTGGCCGTAGGGTCGGCGTTGGTCCCGTATGTTGAGGCCATCAACGAAGTTGCAGATCAGGTGGGTTGTCCTGTTGTCCGGCAGTTTTATCGACTGCAGCAGTTTGAAGGGTGGCAGGGGATGCTGTCCGATACAGTTCATCCCGGTGAGCGCATGTATCAATTGAAAGCGCAGGAAACTGCGAAGGTCTTGGCGCAGCTGATTGCCAGCTGGCGATTGGAGAGCTGATCTCTCATGCAGCAGATCGAGGCAGTTGGCAGTGTACTCGGCTTAATGCAATGTCCACATTGCTGCACTGAACATTGATGTACCAGGTAGAGCCCTCCGCCGGTTGTGCACCTCCCGGAAGGGCACAAACCGGCGGATGAGGATTACCGGGGGGCGGAAGCGCCCAGCACACGCTGTAGCAGCCCATCCGCACTGAGTGCCCCGGCCCCCTTCAATACCAGCGGTAGCAACGCCACCAGGTAGATCAGCGGCAGCTTGTAGTTACCAAACCCATGGTCGGTGATCGAATACCCCTGGGCCAGCTCGGACAGCGTCGACCACTGCGCCGGCCAATGCACGGCGGCGATGGCGACGAGGGTCACGACGATCAGCGAGGCGGAGGCGAAGCGCGTGGCCAGGCCCAGCAGCAACAGCACCGGCGCGATCAGCTCGGCCCACATCGACACCTGCCAGTCAAAGCCGGCGGAGAGGTGGTTGAACGGGAAGGGGAAGCTGGCGTGGATCTGTTCGAACCAGTTGTCGCCGTGCCATTTCTCCAGGCCCGACTCGAAGAATTCCCAGGCCAGGAACAGTCGCAGGGGAATGTCCCAGCCCCAGGCGGCGAGACGGTCGAGTTGGTCGAAAGCGGCTTTGATCGGATTCAGGGTAAGCAGAGTCATGGCGCACCTCACGTGCAAATCAGTGGGCAAGGTTGTGTCGGCTGGGCGTCATCGCCCGGTCGTGGACGGAGTTGGATTCAGCGGGCAGCGCCCAGCGCGGCAGCGGGGCTATGCTCGCGGCGCAGGCGCAAGGCCAGTTTTGCCGTGAGCTTGAGGGCGACCGCCGAGCTGATCAGCGCGAAACCCAGCGGGTACCAGGAGCCCAGTGGCAGGCGCTTGTAGAACGACAGGACGAAGACTGCGGCGATCACCCAGGTGCCGGTGCTGTGCAGGCCCTTCCAGAGGCGGAAGCCGAGCAGCTTCACCGCAGGGGGGAAGGAGGTGATCGTCAGCAGGATGATGAACAGGTAGCCGACGGAGCCGGGGATGTTCGCGGCGACGCTACGCCCGTGCCAGAAGGTCTCGGGGAAGAACTTCACGTAGAGGAGGATCAGCACCGCGTGCACGGCGTGGGAAAAGGCGAAGGCCAGCCCCAGGAATCTTCGCTCGCGCAGCAGGCCACGGGTGAAGGCGCTGGGCACCAGGGCCGCGAGGGATGAGGCGAGGAAGGCGGCGAGGAACAGCGCGAAGGATGTACGCGCGGTGGTGCGGATCGCGCTGCGCAGGGCTTCCACCCACTGCGGCTGGGCCCACAGGGCCAGCGCGGTGACGAGCAGCACCAGCAGCGACAGCAGGGAGAACAGGCGCCAGCCATGCAGGCTGGCGTTTTCGGCGGGACGGTTCATGGCAGGCTCCTTTGGGGAACGCGGCGGGCGGGTTGCCGCCGCTGTTCGTGGAGCCATGCTGCCAACGGGCTTTATCTCGGATGTGTCCGGTAAAGCCCGTCGTGTATCCCTTTGTACATTTCGTTCGCGAGCAAGGTGTCAGGCCGGGCGCAGTTCCAGCTGCGCACACAGCCCGCCGCTGGCGCGGTTGGACAGGCTCAGCGTGCCGCCCAGCGCCTGGCTCAGCTGCTGGGCGATCGCCAGCCCGAGGCCGGTGCCGCCGGTGCTGCGGTTGCGCGAGCTTTCCACGCGGTAGAAGGGTTTGACCACTTCGCCCAGCTCTTCCTCGGGAATGCCCGGGCCCTCATCCAGTACACGAACACACACGATGCCCTGGACGTCGCGCTCGACTTCCACCTGCGCCGCGCCGCCGAACTTCAGGGCGTTGTCCACCAGGTTGGTGAGCACCCTGCGCAGGGCGTGCGGACGGGTTTCCAGTACCGCGTTGCTGCTGCCCCGCAGCTCCACGGCCTGGCCGCTGTCCTGGTAGTCAAGCACCAGGCTGTCGAGGAAGGCATCGAGGTTGACCTTCACCTGCGCCTCGCTGGCGCCGTCCATGCTGCGCGCATAGGCCACGCCTTCGCGGACCAGGTGCTGCATTTCTTCCAGATCGCTCCACAGACGTTCGCGTTCGGGCGAGTCGTCCATCTGCTCGACGCGCAGCTTCATGCGCGTGATGGGCGTTTGAAGGTCGTGGGAGATGGCCGCGAGCAGCTGCATGCGCTCCTTGAGGTAGGCGCTGATGCGGCCCTGCAGCGCATTGAAGGCGCGGGCGGCATAGACGACTTCGCTGGGGCCACGCTCGTCCAGCTCCGGCGCCGGGGCGTCCGGATCGAGGTGGTCCACCGCCTGGGCCAGACGGGTCAGCGGGCGGATCGCCAGACGCACCGCGAGCCAGGTGCAGAACAGCAGCAGTGCCAGTTGCACCAGCAGCACCCACGGCAGCCACTGCGCCACCGGTACGCCCCTGGGCGTCACGTCGATGGTCAGCGGGCTGCCGTCGGCCAGCTTGAGGTGGACCTGGAAGTGCGGGATCGGACCGGGAATGTTCTCGAAGCGCAGCGGGTAGCGCGGGCCAACGACGTCGGCGATGGAGGTCGCGGCCATGGGCGCCTGGGCCATGTTCATCGGCTCCCCGGGCTGGCCGTCGCTCAGCAGGTAGCGGTAGTTGGGCCGCTGCACCATCGGCAGCCAGCGTTCGCGCTCGTCCGCCGGCAGCCGGTCGAGCAGGGCGACGGCGGTGCTGACGTCGGTTTCAAGGTTGCCCAGCATCATGCTGCGCGCGCTCTGGTAGCGCTCGTAGAACTGCGAGCAGAACGACAGGCTGTAGGCGAACACCAGCCCGGCGAGGAAGATCAGCGCCAGGCGTGCGGCCAGCGTGCGCGGCCAGTGCAGGACGGATTTCATTCGTTGGGCTCGAGCAGTTCGACGGCCAGGGCAAAGACGTAGCCTTCGCTGCGTACCGTCTTGATGTACGCCGGCTCGCGGGCGTCATCCAGCAGACGCTGGCGCAGGCGGCTGACCAGCAGGTCGATGGAGCGGTCGAAGATGTCCGCCTCGCGGCCCTGGGTCAGGTTCAGCAGTTGCTCGCGGCTGAGCACGCGTTGCGGGTGGTCGACGAACACGCGCAGCAGTCGGTATTCGGCGCCGCTCAGGGCGACCAGGGTGCCGTCTTCGTCGAGCAGGTGGCGCGCGGTGGTGTCCAGTTTCCAGCGGCCGAAGCCGATCAGCCGGCTGGCCTCGCTGACCTGCAGGTTCGGCGGCAGCATGCGGGTGCGGCGCAGCACGGCGTTGATCCGCGCCAGCAGCTCGCGAGCGGAGAAGGGCTTGGTGAGGTAGTCGTCGGCGCCCATCTCCAGGCCGATGATGCGGTCGGTCTCGTCGTTGCGCGCGGTGAGCATCAGCACCGGGGTGGACTTGTGCTTGCCCACGCGCAGCTCGCGGCACAGCTTCAGGCCGTCGTCGCCGGGCATCATGATGTCCAGCACGATCAGGTCCACGGTGTTGCCGTCGAGGAAGGCGCGCATCTGCCGGCCGTCCGCCGCCAGGCTCACGCGCAGGCCGTTCTTCTTCAGGTAGTTGCCGACCAACTCGCGGATCTCGCGGTCGTCATCGACGATGAGTACGTGATCGACGTGGTCCATGCCGGTGCCTCGTTCGTGGTGGGTTGAGCGCAGTGTATAGCGCCGTTCCAGGCTTGCCCCGCGCGCTTTGTATTCCACTGTATCTCACGCCGCCGCCGATACCTGGCGCGGCAATCCTGCGCCGCACGCGACACAAGCCCGATACCTCCGGCCACTGAAATGGGCACCAACGGCAAGGCAAACCGCCTCCCGCCGGCAAACCCATCACAGGACAGGAGTTCATCATGAAAGCCCTCTATCTCGGCAGCGCCTGCCTGCTGGCAGTTACCTCCGCCTTCGCCAGTCTTGGCGCCCAGGCCGCCGATTCCACGCCGGTCCAGCAGTATCACTATGGCCAGACACTGGACGTGAAGCAGGTCATCGCCATCCACGAAGACAGCGGCTCGCCGTTCGACTGCGGAATCGTCGAGGCCCGCATGGACTATCTGGATTCCCACGGCCAGGCGCACAGCCTGGCGTACCGCAAGTTCGCCACGAACTGCAACGACGGCGGCTGATTTCCCCTTGGCCCCGGCCACGGACGGCCGCGGCGTTTCTTTTCAGCCCGCTCGCGAAGCCCAAGGGCCGGTGGCCCATCGAGGTGCCTATGTTGCTTATCGCCTTTCTCGGCGGGGCGCTGACGCTGCTCAGCCCCTGCATCCTTCCCATCCTTCCGCTGCTGCTGCAGCGCGCCGGAGGCCCGGCGTGGTCGCCGTGGGTCACGTTGCTCGGGCTGGCCAGCGGATTCGCCGTACTGGCGAGCCTGGCCACGGTCTCCAGCAACTGGGTGATCGCCGCCAGCGAATGGGGGCGATACGTCGCCCTGGTGCTGCTCGCGGCTTCCGCCCTGGCGCTGCTCTGGCCGCGCTTCAGTGACTGGTTGGGCAAACCCTGGGCCTGGCTCGGTGACCGCCTGCACGGAGAAGCCCGGCGCCTGCCGCCGGCGCTCTCCGCCTGGCTGCTCGGCTTTGCTGCCGGCCTGCTGTGGGCGCCCTGTGCCGGCCCCGTCCTCGGCCTGATCCTCTCCGGCGCCATGCTCCAGGGCCCGAGCGCGCAGACCAGCCTGCTGCTGTTCGCCTATGGCCTGGGCAGCGCCACCGTGCTCGGCATCGTCCTCTTCGCCGGCCGCCGCCTGATGCAGCGTCTGCGCCCGCGCATGGCCGTCATCGAAGGTCTGCGCCGTGCTACCGGTGTGCTCGCCTTGCTGGCGGTGGTCGGCATCGCCAGCGGTGCCAGCGCGCAACTCGCTTCCGGCAGCTCGTCCACCCTGGTGAACAACCTGGAGCGCAAGGTCGTCGATGGCGTGCCGATGCTGCTCAGCAAGCTCATGCCCGGTGACGCCGCCCACGGCGCCGAGCGCCTGCCGGACCTCGGCGCCGCCCCCGAACTCCAGGGTGCGGTGGAGTGGATCAACAGCCCCGAGCTGAAGGCGCAGGACCTGCGCGGCAAGGTGGTGCTGATCGACTTCTGGACCTACGACTGCATCAACTGCCAGCACAGCCTGCCGTATGTGAATGCCTGGGCGAAGAAGTATGCGGACCAGGGCCTGGTGGTGATTGGCGTGCACACCCCGGAATACCCCTACGAGCGGATCCCGGCCAATGTCCGCGACGCGGTGAAACGCCACGACATCCATTACCCGGTGGCGTTGGATAACCAGTACCGCATCTGGAACGCCTTCGGTAACCAGTACTGGCCGGCGCACTACTTCATCGATGCCAAGGGGCGGATTCGCCACCTGGCGATCGGGGAGGGTGGCTATGGGGAGCAGGAAGAGGTGATTCGGGCGTTGTTGACGGAGCGAGATGGCACCTCCGCAGGGGCCTGAAACGAAGAGGGGCAGATGCGATATCTGCCCCTCTTTTCGTCAGTCGCGTGCAGTCTTGGTCGTGCTGCGCGCCTTGGCAATATTGGTGATAGCCACCAACAATTCGTCCGAATCACCGTCGGCCAGTACTTGGGCCAGATATTCAGCGATCAGTTCTTCGTTATCGAGATAGGCGCTGGTATCGAATTCGCGTAGTTCAATGGTCATTCAATCTCTCCATCCCCCGTCATACCCGGTAATGGATAGTGCTCAGCATCGTAGGCCGCAATCCTGTCGCCGATCTGTGAGGCCAGAGAGCTGAGCGGATGGTTCTCTTCGCCGCCAATTTCATCGAGCAGTTCGTCCAGCGCTTCGACCAGGGTGTCGTAGTCCGTCTCGGTCTTTGGCGGGGTGAGCAGCGGAGCGACGAAGTGCCAGTGCTCTGCGGCCTGTTTCAGTAGTGCACTCATGCGTACCTCACTTCCATTGATTGAGGTCGTACCCTTGGGACGACTTGCGCTATTTATCGCCTTGATTGGGAGTCAGTTGCTCAATTTCGGTGGTTTGAGTGCCAGTCACCAGCCAGAGAGCGTACTGGGGATAAAGCTTCACCAGCACGTCGACCTCTTCGGTGCTGGCCCGGATTGCCCCTTTGCTGATGCTTCTCCAGCGGTCGTAGTCGCCGCCATGCAGACTGGTTTTCTTGGGCCCTAGAAGCTTGATCAATAGCCGAACTCTATCCGCAGTCGTTTCCGTCATAGGAAAGTATTTTTGAGCAATAGTTGCTCAATCCTTATGGGTTAGGCAATATTGCAACTGAGCAAATATTGCTCTGTCGCTTTTGAGTGACCTCAAATACTGACCCAACCACTGCTGAACGGGAAGCCATGCCCCCGCGCCTTGGCTCGCCCGTTTGAAATTGCCTTAACCCTAGAGTTTGGCGACTCGAAGAAATGGACCTCTCTTCCCAGCCCTCGGAGGCTTGCCATGGATGATCTCTACACCGCCACCACCTTTACCCGTCATAACCGTCGCTTGCGTTGTGTGTTGATCGATGACCAGCCTTGGTTCGTCGCCCACGACCTTGCGTGCCTACTCGGTCTGCGGCATCCGCAGAGCCTCGCGGGGCGGGTGGCGGGAGATGAGGTGCGGATCATCTGGCTACTGCACGCCCGTGGCACTGAGGAGAAGGTGGAGGTGCTCAACGAACCGGCGCTGTACAAGGCGCTGATCCGCTATGGCCACCCGGAGTACCGCACGGTGGCGAGTTGGTTGGCAGATGAGGTGATCCCGTTGCTGCGTGACCAGGGGCGTGCCGACCCACAACGACCCCGCCGGGTAGCAATGGGCTGGCGCTCGAAGAGGGTGGCGGTCCTCGACTGGCAGGGGCGACTCTGGGTGCCGTGGGACGAGGTACCGACCTTCAGCCGGATTACTCCAGGTTTGGGCGGGTTGTTGGGGAAGCTACGAAAGGAAACCGACAGAGATTGATGCGTCGTGATTGCCAACGAGGTCATAGCTCGTCTCACGAACAAACTCTTGCGATCTGACTGAGGAATGCTGATCGGTCTATTTACAAAAGCCGAAGCTTTGAAGCCTCCCATTACATAAGGCCGCGTGCTCTACCACCGCAACAACCTAGGCCCCAGCAACGCCCCCAGCACCGTGGGTACAAGCATCCCCAGCAGATACCAGACACCCCAGAACGGCACGCCCATTTCCGGGCAGTGCAGGCAGTAGGCGAGGGTGGCGGTAGCGCCGGCGAGCAGGCCGCCGGCGGCGCCGGCCTGGCGCAGGCGGGTAGGGGCGAGGCCACGCAAGGCCCAGAACACGGCGGCGAACGCCGGCACCGAAAGCAGGGTGATGTTCAGCGCGCAGGTGCGCCAGGTGCGGCCGAGGATCAGGTCGGCGCGGGCTTCCTGTGGCACGCCGGCAAGGGCGATGGCCGCACCCAGCCAGACCAGCAACAGCGGCAGGACGAGCAGCGTCCAGGCGGCGCCACCGCGTACGCCGGGCCGGGCCAGGCGCTGGGTGAGCCAGAGGGCGAGCAGAGCCAGGCTGCCGGGCAGCGCGACCTTGGCCCAGAACAGCGGCGTGCGCGCCACCTCGGAGAGGTCGGCGCGCACGCCGTACAGGGTCGCCGTCAGCAGCAGCGCGCCGAGCGCGCCGCCGAGCACGGCGAGGCCCAGGCGGCGCGCCAGGGCGTGGCGCTCCACGGGGCCTTCGCCGCTGGCGAGCAGGTCGATCAGTTCATGGGTGTTCATCGTTACGTTTACCTCGAATCATGCCGGCCAGCGCCTTCAGGCCACGGTGGATGCCGACCTTGACCGCCGAACTGGACAGCCCGGTGAGGCGCGCGGTCTCTTCCACCGACAGCCCCTCCAGCTTCACGTGGACGATCGGCAGGCGCTGGCGTTCGGGCAGGTGCTGCAGCAGCTTGCCCAGGTCGCGGCTGGCCTGCGCGGGTTCCTCATCGCCCTCGGCGAACAGGTCGCCGTCCTCGTCCAGCGGATCATGCAACGCATCGCGGCGGGCGAAGGTGCGGAAGTGGTCGGCCAGTTTGTAGCGGGCGATGGCTTGCACCCAGGCGGTCAGCGGCTGGTCGGCGTGGTAGGTATGGCGGGCGTTGTGGACCGCCAGCAGGACTTCCTGCAGCAGGTCCTCGACCTCGCTGGGGCGTCGTTCCAGGCGTCGCCGCAGGAAGCCGCGCATATGGATCGCCAACGCCGCAAGGAATTCGCGATAGGCCACCGCGTCACCTGCCATGCCGCGCAGCAGCAGGGCCTGCAACTGCGCTTCGCGTGCGCTCAATGCGTCCTCTCGGGTAGTTCGTTGCATCGGCCGCCTGGGTTACATCCATGAGGAGATTTTCTTTCCCGGATCGCCCCGCCGTCAGTGGCGGGCAATCCCCGGGCATGAAAAACGTCAGCACTTCATAACGTTAGCGGGGCCGATGGAAAAATCTCAAAAAAATTTCCAGGTACCTGTAACCGCCGACACGCAACCCACGAATTACTCCACGAGCCCGGCAGATCGCCGACTCCTTCCAACCCTCGTGGAGACGACATCATGAAAAGCCTCACCCTCGCCACCGCCGCCCTTGCTCTCGCCTCCCTGGCTGGCGTTGCCCTGGCGGACGACACGAAGACCCCGGCCGGCAGCGGCGCGGCCATGGAGAAGTGCTATGGCGTGGCCATGGCCGGCAAGAACGACTGCAAGGCCGGCGCCGGCACCACTTGCGCGGGCAGCGCCAAGAAGGACTACGACGGCATGCACTGGAAGAACGTCCCGACCGGCACCTGCACCAGCATCAAGACGCCCCACGGCATGGGCTCGCTGACCCCGATGAAGTCCTGACAGGGAGGCACCGACCATGGCTGGGTTCAACCGAATGGGCGCCGGGCTGGGGCTGAAGGCCGAGCATTATGTCGATGCCTGGGAGTGCGCCGCCGACGGCCTGTGGTTCGAGGTCCATCCGGAGAACTACATGGTCGGCGGCCCTCGCCGCGCCTGGCTGGAGCGGATGGCCGAGCGCCACCCGCTCTCGCTGCACGGCGTGTCGTTGTCGCTGGCGGCGGACGCCCCGCCGGATAGGGAGCATCTGCAGCGCCTGCGTGCGCTGGTGGACCTCGTCGAGCCGGCGCTGGTCTCCGAGCACCTGGCCTGGTCCGCCTGGCGCGGCAAGTATCACCCGGACCTGCTGCCCTTCCCGCGCACCGACGAGGCGCTGGTGCGCATCGCCGACAATATCCAGCGCACCCAGGACGCCCTCGGCCGGCGCATCGCGGTCGAAAATCCAAGCCACTACTTGCGCCTGGACGGTCATGAGTGGGACGAGATCGACTTCCTCGCCGATCTGGCCCGTCGCACCGGCTGCGCGCTGCTGCTGGACGTCAACAACGTACACGTTAGCGCCCACAACCTCGACTACAGTGCCGCTGCCTACCTGGACCGGGTCCCTGCCGAGGCTATCGCCGAAGTTCATCTCGCCGGATACAGCCACGACGCAGCGGGCGAGCTGCTGATCGACTCCCATGATGCCGCCATCGCCGAACCCGTCTGGGCGCTCTACCAGCGCCTGGTCCAGCGCGTCGGGGCGCGGCCCACGCTGATCGAGCGGGACGACCACCTCCCGGCGTTCGGCGAACTGCTGGCCGAGCGCGAGATCGCCCAGGCCACGCTGAATCTCGCAGGAGGCCGCCCATGAAACACACCCTCGGCCAATTCCAGGACGCCTTCATCGACGCCCTCTACCAGCGTCCCGCCCCCGAGTTGGACGCGCTGACTTCGCAGGCGGCTTTCGCCATCTACCGCAACACCGTGCTCAAGGGTTGCGTGGATGCCCTCTGTGACAACTTCCCCAGCGTCGAGCGGCTGGTCGGCACGCCGTGGATGCGCGCCGCCGCGGCCGAATATGCCTGGCGTTCGCCACCGACCGATGCGCGGATGGTGCGCTACGGCGCGGCGTTCCCGGCCTTTCTCGCGGACCTGGAAAGCGCGCGTGAACTGCCGTACCTGGCCGACGTGGCGCGGCTGGATCGCGACTGGCTGGACGTCTTCTGTGCCCCCGCCGACCCGAGCCTGGAACTGACATCACTGCTGGGCATGACCGCCAGTGACCTTGGCGAGTTCTGCCTGCGGCTCCGTCGCGCGGTGCGCTGGCGCTGGTTCGAAACGCAGCCGGTGTACAGCCTCTGGCATTGCAGCCGCGAAGGCCTGGACTGGCCGGAGGAACTGCCGTGGGTCGGCGAGGGCGCGCTGCTGGCCGCCGGCCCCGAAGGTGTCGTCGGGCTGCCGCTGGAGAAAGGCGGCTGCGCCTTCCTCGATGCCTGCGCCGCCGGCCACAGCCTGGATCAGGCCTCGGCGCTGGCGCTGCAGGTCCAGTCCGATCTCGACTTCACCGACCTGCTCGGCCGCCTGCTGCGGGCCGGCGTCTTCCGCCCCCTTTGCCTTGATTGAAGGAGCCCGCCATGGACATCGCCCATCCCTCTCCCTCGTCACCTTCGTCTCCCCGCGTGCGCCGGCTCTGGAACCAGCTGGCGGACGGCCTGCAGCGTTGCCTTGGCGAGTCCTTCCTGTGCCTGGTGGCGCGGCTGGGGATCGCCTCGGTGTTCTTCATGTCCGGGCGGACCAAGGTCGAGGGCCTGCTGACCATCACCCCGAGCACCTACGACCTGTTCCAGACCGAGTACGCGCTGCCGCTGATCTCGCCCTACCTCGCGGCGCACCTGGCGACCTACGCCGAGCACCTGTTCCCGATCCTGCTGGTGCTCGGCCTGTTCACCCGCCTCTCGGCGCTGGCGCTGCTGGGCATGACCACGGTGATCGAAGTTTTCGTCTACCCGGACGCCTGGCCCACGCACCTGTCATGGGCCGGCCTGTTGCTGCTGCTGATCGCGCGCGGGGCGGGTGGCTGGTCGCTGGATCGGCTGCTGCGTCTGCACTGATCTTTCCATTAAGCCGTGCGCCGGGCGGGCCTGCGCACGGCGCGCAACTTGCCGCTCCCGCCACCGCCGCAGAAGAAGCGCTCGCCACCGTCGGACTCCAGCCCGGAGACGCCGATGCCCGCCGGCATCTCCAGGCTCTCCAGCACCTCGCCGGTGCCGGGGTCGATGCGCCGGATGTCGCTGTGTTCGTTCTCCCAGGTTCCATGCCAGAGCTCGCCGTCGACCCAGGAGACCCCGGTGACGAAGCGGTTCGACTCCAGCGTGCGCAGTACCTTCCCGCTGTCCGGGTCGATCTGATGGATCTTCCGTTCGCGGTACTGCCCGACCCAGAGCGTGCCCTCGGCCCAGGCCAGGCCCGAGTCCGCGCCATTGCCGGGGGCCGGGATGCTGGCCAGCACCTCGCCGGTCGAAAGATCGATCTTCTGGATGCGCGCATCGGCGATCTGGTACAGGTGCCGGCCATCGAAGGCGGTGCCGGCATCCCCGGGTAGGTTCAGGGTGCGCACGGTCTCGCCGCTGTCCGGGTCGAGGGCGAGCAGTCGCTCACCGACGGCGAACCACACGCGCTCGCCGTCGAAGGTGACGCCGTGGACCGCGTCGACTCCAGGGAAGGGGCCGAATTCGCCGACGATTTCGGCAGTTGAACGTTTCATGGGGTAGTCCTCGTCTGAAGTGATCGAGACTCCAGCCTAGTTTCCCGACCAGGGCGTGGGGAGTAACAAGGTCGTCGCGAAACCCGGCACCGTGGGCGCGGTCCAGCGACGCGCGCGGCCCTGTCCGAAGGACTGCACCTTGCCGCCCGCCGCCAGGGCGTCGAGCGCGCGCTGCACGGTGCGCTGGCTCGCGCCCAGCGCCAGGGCCAGCGCCGAGCTCGACCAGGCCTCGCCATCGGCCAGGCACGCCAGCACTCCCGCGTGGCGCTCCTCCAGCGGCCGGGCCAGCACGCAGACCTCCCGCGTGGCCAGCGGCACGAGAGTGAAACCACGTGGCGTAGCCTTCACCTCGGCCAGTGCAGCGAGGGCCTTGCGCAGGCGGCCGATCTCCACCCGCAGACGGGCGCGGTGGGTCTCGTCCGGCGAGTGGGTGCGGAAGGCGCGGGCGATCAGCGTGTTGCGCGGCACATCGGCTGGCCAGCTTTCGGCGAGCACCCGGACCAGGCAGAACAGTATCGGGCGGCGCGCCAGCGAGATCACCAGCTCGCCCCGGCACACCGCGTAGCGGCAAGCATCCACCAGCAGCGCATCGGATGCCCGCAGCCGCTCGACTTCATCGAGCCGCAGCGGTCGCTCGTCGCTGCCGTTGACCAGGCGGGCGGCGGGCGCATCGAGCAGCGCCGCGGCCCGCTCGACCTCCGCCAGCAGCGCGGGAATGCCGGCCCGCCGTGCCAGGAGCAGCGCCTGGGCAAGGGCTTCCCGCGCTGCCGCACTCTGCAGGCGGCGCAGCGCGATGCCGGCGCTGATCAGCGCGTGGGTCGTGCCCAGGGCCGGGGGCAGGGCAGAGGGATCGAGGTCCGCCAGATGCCGCTCGGCGTCGTCGACACGGCCGATCAGCAGCAGGCGGCGGATTTCCAGGTAACTGGCATGGGCGGCGTTCACCCGGTCGCCATGGGCCTCAAGCGTCGCCCGTGCGGCGGCCAATGCGCGGGGCGGCCAGCCGAGGTCGCGGTTGGCGAGCGCCACCTCCGCCTCGGCGACGATGCAGCGGGCGCGCGACATCGCCTCCCGTGGCCCGAAGGCGCGGGCCGCCCGGCGCAACAGCAGGCGGGCGCGGGCCAGGTCGCCCAACTGCGCCATGGCGATACCGCGCAGCGCCAGTGCCGGCGGATCATCGCGCAGGCTGATGCGGTTCAGCGCCGCCAGCGGGTCGCCCGCCGCCAGGGCCCGCGCCGCAGCCGTTACCGAAGAGTCCATCGCAATCCCGCCACACTTGTCACTCCCGCCATGCCTGGCCCCGAGCCTAGCCTATCCCTCGCCCACTGACCGACTTGTCGCCCCCGGCGACCGGAGGATTTCCCCATGGCCACGCACCCCCTCGCCACCCGCGAACAATGGCTGGCGGCCCGCCTGGAACTGCTCGAAGCGGAAAAGGCCCTGACCCGCCAGAGCGACGAACTTGCCCGCCGGCGCCAGGCGCTGCCCTGGGTCAAGGTCGACAAGGCCTACCGCTTCGACACGGCGGACGGCCCGGCCACCCTGGCGGACCTGTTCCAGGGGCGCTCGCAACTCTTGGTCTACCACTTCATGTTCGGCCCGGACTACACCGCCGGCTGCCCGTCCTGCTCGGCCATCGCCGACGGCTTCGACGGCAGCGTCGTTCACCTGGCCAACCATGACGTGACGCTCTGCGCCGTCTCCCGCGCTCCGCTGGAAAAGCTGCAGGCATACCAGCGGCGCATGGGCTGGCGCTTCCCCTGGGCCTCCTCGAAGGACAGCGACTTCAACTTCGACTTCAACGTCGCCTTCACCCAGGAACAGCAGCGCGTCGGCGCCATCGACTACAACTACGGCCGAAGCGAGCCGGCCCTCGACACCTCACGCATCCCCGAAACCATGACCCGCTTCGCCGCCCGCTGCGGCACCGACGCCCCGACCTTCGCCCGCGACCGACCCGGCCTGAGCAGCTTCATCCGTGAGGGCGGCGTCATCTATCACAGCTACTCTACCTACGCGCGCGGGCTGGATGCCCTGTGGGGCATGTACGCCTGGCTGGACCGGGCGCCGCTGGGGCGTAACGAGAGCGGGCTTTGGTGGAGGCGGCATGATGAGTATTGAGAGTGATGGGGGCTGAAAGCGCGAAGCCCCCAAGAGCACGGTGCTTTCGGGGGCTTTGGGGGAGTCAGTAATGTGCGGAGGAAACTCAATGCCTGCGGCAAGCGTTTCAGGTCGAGCCCGCAAGTTCAGCGTGCCGACGCACTCACTACAGCTGCCGGTCCTTCGGAGAGGAAGCACTTGTAGACCCTGGCCTTCACCCGCCAGCCCACCGCGGTTTTTTCCAGCCGGTCTTCGTACTGCCCCCACATCGAATAGAGCGCCCCGGCACATTCATTGATGCCGCGATGGACGGCGTAGTAATGGACCTTGGTGCTGGCGGAGTTGCCGTCGATATCGATGGTGAAGTTGCCCACATTGTGGTGCGTCGCGCCGCAGTTGGAGCCTTCCCCCAGGTTCAGGTGCATGGAGGCGATCAGGCTTTTGAGGTTCGGGCTGATGACGCCTGGGCCCAGGGCCTGGGTGTAGTCCCCGGTTGCCTCTTCCATGAAGACGTCGCCCAGTTCATCGAAGCGCTTGCTGTCGACGAGGTCGCAATAGCGGACGTAGAGGCCTTCGATTTCCAGACGGTCGATCCAGTGGTTTTCAGGCATGACTCGGGCTCCGATCACTGTGGTGTGAATTCAGGGGCTGGTGGTTGGCGTCCGCACGATCTGGACTTCGCGGCAACTCTAGAGCTGGGAAATTGGCGGCGCCTCGTCCATTTGCGGCACGCCAGGTCGCATCGCATCAAGTCGCTGGCGACGCCGTCCTTAGACTCGCAGGTGACCCAGGCGTACCCGCGCCTCCGAGGAGCTGCCATGCACACCGACCCCGTTGCCGTTTTCGACGCTCACGCACAGGATCATGCCCAGGCCCGCGCCGAGCTGGCCTGCGCCTTTCGCTGGACCGCCCGACTGGGGATGCACGAGGCGATTGCCAACCACTTCAGCCTGGCGGTTTCCGAAGATGGCCGGGGCTTCCTGATCAACCCCTATGGCCGGCACTTCTCGCGGGTCCGTGCCAGCGACCTGTTGCTGCTCGACGCCGACGACCCTTCCGCGCTGGACCGCCCGGACGCGCCCGACATCACCGCCCGGGCCCTGCACGGCGCCTTGCACCGTCGTCACCGGCATGCGCGCTGCATCCTCCATGTGCATTCGAAGTACGCCACCGCGCTGGCCTGCCTGGCCGATTCGCGCCTGCCGCCGATCGAGCAGAACTCCATGCGTTTCTTCGAGCGCGTGGCCATCGACGAAGGCTTCGACGGCATGGGCCTGGGGGACGAGGCCGAGCGGGTCAGCCGCCAGCTCGGCGACAAGCCGATCCTGCTGATGGGCAACCACGGCGTGCTGGTGGCCGCGCCGAGCGTGGCCCAGGCCTTCGACGACCTCTACTACTTCGAGCGCGCCTGCGAGATCTACCTCACCGCGCTTTCCACCGGCCGCCCGCTGCGCATCGCCAGCGACGAGGTGGCGCGCAAGACCTGCCGCCAGTGGCTGGACTACCCGGACTTCGCCGTCCGCCATTTCACTGCGCTGCAGGGGATCCTCGATGAGGAAGAGCCCGATTACCGCGCCTGACGGGTCGTCAGAGGCCTGCTCCTGACAAGAATGGGAGGCGCCGCTAGTGCGGCAGCAACGAAGGGTCATGGGCCAGTGGCTGGCGCATGACCGGCGCACTCAGGCTCTGCGAGCGGTCGTTGCTTGGCGGGCAGCCGAACTTGGCGCGATAGGCGCGGGAAAAGTGTTCCAGCGAGCCGAATCCGGCGCTGGCGGCGACCTGGGCAACGCTCATGCGGGTCTGCTGCAGCAGGTTGTGGGCGCGCGCCAGGCGCAGGCTGAGGTAGTACTTGAGCGGGGTCAGGCCGGTGTGCTGCATGAACTGTCGCTCCAGCTGCCGGCGTGACAGCGAGACCCGCTCGGCGATGACCTCGCAGCTCAAGGGTTCCTCCAGGTGCTGCTCCATCAGCTCGATGGCGCGGCTCATCTTGCCGGCCTGGGCGTGCAGGCTGCGGCGATAGCCTTCGGCCTGCTGCACCTGCGGCTCGCGTACCTGTTCGATGAGCATGTGCATGGCTACTTCGCGCGCCAGGTTGCCGCCGGCCAGGCTGTCCAGCCAGCTGAGGAGCATGTCCAGCACGGCGGTGGCGCCCGCGCAGGTCAGGCGCGTGCGGCCCAGGTAGTAGAGCTGCGCGCAGGCCTGCACCTTCGGGTAGCTCTCCTGGAAGCCTTGCAGGTTGTCCCAGTGCACCGCGGCGGGGTGGCCGTCTAGCACACCGGCGGCGGCGAGCAGTTCGGTGCCGGTCTCTATGCCCACCAGTACCGCACCGAAGGCCGCCTGGCGCTTGATCCAGGCCTTGAGCGCGGGATTGCGCGCATGGCGGTGCACGTCGAAGCTGGCGATCACCACGCAGGTATCGAACTCGCCGGGGTCGCCAATGCTTGCCTGGGGGCTGGCCAGCAGGCCGTTGCTGGCGGGCACCGGCTGGCCGTCCACCGACAGCAGGGTCCACTGGAACAGGCTGCGCTGGGCCAGCCAGTTGGCAATGGACAGCGGCTCGATCAGCGCCGCCAGGCCGAAGTTGGAGAATGAAGGCAGCAGCAGGATGCCGATGCGCAGCGGAGGCCGGCTGGGGGCCTGCCAATCCAGGCTGAGGGGTTCGGTTCGCTTCATGGTGATACCTGGCACGGAAGTGGACGCCGGCTGCATCGGCCGGCGTCTCGTTCGATGGATAGGCCCGCTGCGCCTATGCAAGCGGAGCGGGCCGGCTTTGGCAAGTGCGTGTCAGCGCTGGCATTCGCGCCAGCGCGGGTGAATCCATACCGGCGCATCGTTGGCCGGCAGTGGGCCGTGGCCACGGATCAGGTCGCTGGCCTTCTCGGCGATCATCACGGTGGGTGCGTTGGTATTGCCGCTGACGATCTCCGGCATGATCGACGCATCGACCACGCGCAGGCCGCGCAGGCCGTGCACGCGCAGCTGCGGGTCGACCACCGCCTCGGGGTCGCAGGCCAGGCCCATCTTGCAGGTGCCGCTGGCGTGGTAGCCCGTCTCGGTGACGCGCCGGGCCCAGGCGTCGAGCTGGGCGTCGCTGAGCTGATCGGCGCCGGGCACCAGTTCGTCGCCGGCATAGGCGCGCATCGCCGGTTGGGCGAGGATCTCGCGCACCAGCCGGGCGCCGGCGCGCATGTCGGCGCGGTCGCGCTCGGTGGTGAGGTAGTTGAACTGGATTCGTGGCGCCTGATGGGGATCGGCGCTGGCAAGGCTGACGCTGCCCAGGCTGGTCGGGCGCATCAGGTCGATATGCACCTGGAAGGCGTGCTCCGGCACCAGGTCGACGCTGCCCGGCTGCACTGCCAGGGGCATGAAGGTCAGTTGCAGGTCGGGAAATTCGACCCCGGCCCGCGAACGGATGAACGCGCCGGCCTCGAAGTGATTGCTCGCCGCGAGGCCGTCGTGGCTGGCGAACCAGCGGGCGCCGATCAGCCATTTGCCGGGGGCGCGGGTCCAGGGATAGATGGAGACCGGACGCTTGCAGCGGTACTGCACCACGCTGTCCGGGTGGTCGTTGAGGCGTTGGCCGACGCCCGGCAGGTCGTGCACCACGGGGATGCCCAGGCGCTCCAGCTCCTGCGCCGGTCCGACGCCGGAGAGCATCAAGAGTTGCGGCGAGTTGATGGCGCCGGCGCTGAGCAGCACTTCGTGGCGCACACGCACCTGATGCCGCTCGCCGTCCATTTCGAACTCGACGCCATAGGCCTGGTTGCCATCGAAGAGGATGCGCCGGCTCAACGCCGAGGTCGCCACGGTGACGTTGCCGCCCTTCAGCGCCTCTGCGAGGTAGCCGCGTGCGGTGCTCCAGCGCTTGCCGTCGCGGGTGGTGCGGTCGACCGGGCCGAAGCCTTCCTGGCGATAACCGTTGAGGTCGGGGCTGAAGCCGTAGCCGGCCTGTTGGCCGGCCTCGACGAAGGCCCGGCACAGCGGCGGCGAGGTGTCGCCGGGCGTGACGTGGAGCAGCCCGGCGGCGCCCCGGTAGGCGTCGGCGCCGTTCCGATGGTTCTGCGCGCGGATGAAATAGGGCAGCACCTCGCGATAGCTCCAGCCTTCGCAGCCGCGCTCGGCCCAGCCGTCGTAGTCGCGGGCATGGCCACGGATGTAGACCATGCCGTTGATCGACGAGGAGCCGCCGAGCGTGCGCCCGCGCGGCGTGCCGATGCGACGGTTGTCCAGGCCCGGTTCCGGCTCGCTGGAGTAGCTCCAGTTGAAGCGCGTGCCGCCCACCACGATGCCCACGGCGGAGGGCATGTCGATGGTCCAGCTGCTGTCCGCCGGGCCGGACTCCAGCACCAGGATGCGCAACGCCGGGTTCTCGCCCAGGCGCTTGGCCAGCACGCAGCCGGCCGAGCCGGCGCCGATGATCACGTAGTCGTATTCATGCCCGAGCATAGGGTTCTCCTACGGCCTGAAGTCGTGAGATCAGCGACCGCTGATGCCGTCGAACACCAGCTTGTGGAAGTGGTGCACCAGGTGTTCGCTCTCGTTGCTGCGCTCCGCATCGATCATGTAGCGGCCCTGGTCGTAGCCGAGCGAGCGCAGGCCCTTCTGCACGCTGATGTTGAGCTCGATGTCTTCCGGGCCGAGCTCCTCGTTCATCCACTTCATGCAGGCGTGGGAGACCGCCGGGACTTCTTCGTGCGGGCTGTAGTAGCCGAAGCGCAGCAGCGAGCGCTCGGCATCCAGCGGAATCATGATGAAGGTGCCGAGGAACTCGGAGAACGGGAAGGTGTAGAAGGTGTTGTTCGGCCACAGGCCGATGTTGAAGAAGCGCTCGTCGGGGTTGCGCGGGCCGCTGAGCTTCACACCGTAGGCGTCCTCGGCCTGCAGGTTGGCCGGGGCGATGTAGGTCCACCAGTTGTCGCGCTTGGTCAGGCGGTAGCCCTTGAAGTCGATCAGCTTGGCCAGGTCGATGTGGCAGGGGCCGGACAGCTTGAAGTGATAGCCCTCGATGGAGTTGTCCATGATCACTTTCCAGTTGGCCGGAACGATCACGTCCTGCTCCTCGATCAGGCGCATCTTGCCCAGGTCGGGGAACACGGCGCGCATTTCCTCGTCGGCCTCGGGGAAGAGCTCGGCCAGCGCGGGAGCTTCGGCGTCGAAGTTGAAGTAGACGAAGCCGCCGAGTTCCTCGACGCGGATTTTGGGAATGTTGAACTGCTGCTTGTCGAAGGCGATCAGCCGTTCGCTGCGGGGCGCGCTGCGCAGGCTGCCGTCCATCTCGTAGCACCAGGAGTGGTAGGCGCAGCGCAGGACGCGGGTGTTGTTGCCACGGCGGACGTCGAGCAGGCGATTGCCGCGATGCTGGCAGACGTTGTGGAAGGCGTTGATCTTGCCGTCGTTGCCGCAGGCGACCACCACGCTCTGGTCGAAAATGTCGCAAACCACGAACTGCCCCGGTTCGGCGAACTCGTTGCGGTGCCCGGCGAGGTGCCAGGCGCTCATGAAGATGCGGTCGCGTTCGGCGGCGAAGATCTGCTCGTCGAAGAAGTAGCGCGAGGGCAGGGTGAAGGCCTCTTCCGGGCGCTGCTGGGCCCAATCTGCAATGGAAGTGCCGCGTTTGATCTGCTCGACGGATTGCATGGCTGGTCTCCTCCAGACTCTGCCCCCTGGGTTCGATCAGGGGCTTGCTCGGGGCCTAATCTAGGGGAGGGCGGGAGGCGACTCTTGATGAAAAGCGACAACTTCGCGGGCTGGAATGATCAACTGAGAAGCGTGCTTTCCGGCGGTCCTGCGAGCTTTCTCTGCCGGTGGCGGCGCTTAGTCCACCGGGACGAAGCCACGGATGATCCATGCCCCCTACATTGGCCTCATCAACCCCAGGGGGAGGGCGAATGCATGGGTAGCAGCGCAACACAGATCGCCAACTTGCTGTATCGATATGCCGAGCTGCTGGATGGTGGAAATCTGGACGGCGTGGCCGAGTTGTTCCGGCACGCGCAAATCAAGCTGCAAAGCGGCGATGAGCAGGTCGGAGCCGATGAACTCCTGCGGATATTTCGCCAGCAGGTAACCCTCTACCCCTGCGGCACGCCCCGTACCAAGCACCTGGTCACCAACCCGATCATCGAAGTCGATGAAGGCTCGGGCCGCGCCACGGCAAGGTCGTACTATACCGTCCTGCAGGGCACCGATAGCCTGCCGCTCCAGCCGATTGCCACGGGCCGTTATCACGATGCCTTCGAGCGCATCGACGGCGTCTGGCGCTTCTCGTTTCGCGACTACAGCCTGCTGGATAGGGTCGGTAACGTGAGCGGCCATCTGCGTGACCGATCGAGTCAGCGATGATGCGGCAGCTATCCCCCGTCAGGCGCGGGCATCGACCTCGGCCAGTCGCGCGGGAAGTTGTTGCAACAGGGCGTCCACGGCGACCCGGACCTTCACCGGAAGGTGAAGCGTGTAGGGCCATACGGCATGTATGGCGTAGGTGACGCCCGGCGCGTCAGGCAGCAGCTCTCGCAAGGTGCCGTCGCGCAGCGCATCACGGGCCAGCCAGTGCGGTAGCCAGGCTACCCCCAGGCCCCTGAGGGCGGCATCCATCAGCGCTTGCATGTCGTCGGAGAGCAGACGAACCTCGGGCTGAAGCTCCACGGATTGCCCATCGACCAGCACTCGCCACGGGTACACCTGGCCGAAGCGCGCATAGGCCAGGGCCTTGTGCTGCGACAGCTCCTCGACGGTCCGGGGTTCTCCGAATCGCTGCAAGTAAGTGGGCGATGCGCAGAATGCCATCGTGTGCTCACCCAGCGGGCGCGCCACGAGCGCACTGCTGTTGGGGAGCGTGCCGACGCGAATCGCCAGGTCGAAGCCTTCCTCCACCAGGTCAACGGCCCGGTCGCTGAACGACAAGTCCAGATTCAGCTCAGGGTTCTCCAGCGCCAGTTCCATCAGGATCGGTGCCAGGCACAGGTGGCCGAACAGCGCGGGCATGGACACCCGCAAGCGCCCCTTCATCTGCCACTTGCCGCTTTCCAGCAGCGTCTCTCCCGCCCGGATCTCCTCCACGGCCCGCAGGCAGTATTCGTAGAACAGCGTGCCCTCATCCGTCAGGCTCTGGCTGCGGGTCGTGCGCTGGAACAATACGACGCCCAGCCTCTCTTCGAGGCGAGCAATGCTCTTGCCCACCGCGGAGCGCGTGATGTGAAGCTTCTCGGCGGCCTGGGCGAAATTCTTCGCCTCCACCGCAGCAACGAATACGTCGATGCCTTTCAGGTTGTTGCGCATATCAGTGGGTATAAAAAGTCTACATTGTGCGTAGATTTTATCCGTTATTGAAGGGAATGGTGAATGTTAGGATTCTTTCCATTCCCCATTATCGAAACGGAGAGCCCCTGCATGGCCCGTATTCTCGCGCTCAAATCCAGCATCAACGGCAGCCAGTCGCAAACCAATGCCCTGATCGACAGCTTCCTGGCGGAGCGCATGGCCAAGGGGCATCAGGACGAAGTGAAAGTGCGCGACCTCGCGAACCTCGACCTGCCGGTTCTCGACAGTGAGCTGTTCCACGCGCTGCGAGGCGCCGAGCAATCCAGCGAACGGATCCGGCAGGCGGTGGCCCTGTCCGACCAACTCATTGCCGAACTCAAGGGCAGCGACCTGCTGCTGATCGGCGCGCCCATGTACAACCTCAACGTGCCGACCCCGCTGAAAAACTGGTTCGACCTGGTGGCGCGGTCGCGGATGACCTTCCGCTACACCGAAACCTACCCGATGGGGCTTGTCGAGGGCGTGAAGGCCATTGCGTTCAGCTCGCGCGGCGGGGTGCACGTCGGCCAGGACACCGATGCAGTCACGCCATACCTGCGGGCGGTGCTGGGCCTGATGGGCATTACCGACGTGAAGTTCGTCTACGCCGAAGGGCTCGATATCAAACCCCATGGCGTCGTCGCCGGATTGGCAAACGCCCGCAGGCAGATGGAGGCACTTCACGCCTGAGTGGAGGCGGGGCGCTGGATGGCAACACCTGGAGCGCTCGGGCATATCCTGACTAGGAACTGGTCGCCGTATGCGCAATGAGGTGTAGCGATGCGGCTATTGTCCCGACCAGCAGCGGCAGCGCCCTGGAAAAACAAAAGCCCCCGGCAACGAACGCTGCCGGGGGCTTTTGCATGGGATTCTGGAGCGGGCGAAGGGAAATGTAACCATTCCCTCTAGACCGCATGGCGACTGCTTCTGCGAATGGATAGCGCGCTTGGCGTCGGCCAGCATCACGGCAGTCAGCTTCAAGAAGTCTCTATGAGGAGGTTTCGGAGCATCCCCACAATTTCTCCATGCAATTGGTGTTGATAGCGCTTTGATGGCTTATGGCCGCTATGTAGAATCCGCGCCTTTTGCACGGAGCGCTCGGTTCGTCCATGAAGTACAGGCCTGACATTGATGGTTTGCGTGCTATCGCAGTACTGCTAGTCCTCACGTTCCACGCCGGTTTCACTCAGATTTCTTCTGGTTTCATCGGGGTCGATATCTTCTTCGTTATTTCCGGCTATTTGATCACCTCGATCATCACTGGGCAGCACGCCGCAGGGACATTCTCATTCAGCGCCTTCTACGTGCGTCGCCTCCTGCGCTTGCAGCCGGCGATTCTCGCAGTCGTGCTATTCAGCTTGGTCCTGGCAACGATCTTCTACTTGCCCGATGACTACTTGCGCTACCTGAAAAGCGTCAAATACCTCAGCCTGATGACCGCGAACCAGTTCTTCGAGCGGACCACTACAGCCTACGCCGGTCCGGATACCGAGTATCTGATGCTCCTGCACACCTGGTCCCTTGCAATCGAGTGGCAGTGGTACCTGTTCTTGCCTCTCATGCTCTGGGCGATGCTGCGCTGGCTGCCTCAGCGCTATCAAGGCGTGCT
The DNA here is from genome assembly GCF_048068055.1 of Pseudomonas sp. NY15181. Lineage (NCBI taxonomy): Bacteria > Pseudomonadati > Pseudomonadota > Gammaproteobacteria > Pseudomonadales > Pseudomonadaceae > Pseudomonas > Pseudomonas sp. NY15181. Next base: position 288,682 of record NZ_JBLUPT010000008.1, read on the forward strand.
GCTAGTGGGGCTCACCTTCGGATCGGTGTGTGTGGCGATGTGGCTGTCGCGGCACTTTCCGGACAAGAGCTACTACTTCTTCGTTTCGCGTGCGTTTGAGTTTCTGATTGGAGGATGCGTCGCGCGTTTCGCGGAACCGTCCCATCTGCAGGGCCGACTTGGAACTGCCGCAGGAATCGCCAGCCTGGCAGTTATCGGCTACTGCGCAACCCGCAACGAGATCCTGCTGGGCTTCCCTGAATACCATGCAGTAGCTGTCTGCCTGGCAACTGCAATGCTGCTGCATCTGGGAAGGAGCAACGGCAACCCGGCTACCCGCCTGCTCACGGTTCGACCACTTGTATTCGTCGGCGGACTGTCCTATTCGCTCTATCTCTGGCATTGGCCAATTTTCGCACTTACGCGCTATCTGGGATTGCCACAGTCGGCCGCGTTCAGCCTTCTCTACCTGGTAGTGGCCTTTGGGCTCAGCTACCTGTCCTACTGCCTGATTGAACAACCCTGTCGCCGTCTAACCCCCTCGCTGGGGCGGGCGGTGATGGCTCTCGTACTGTTGCCTATCGTATTGAGTTGCGGGTTGTACTCATTCGCCAATTCACGAGAGGGTTTCCCTGCTCGCTTTGGCGCCCCTTTCATTAACATGCAAGCCAAGCTGCGCGGAGCCGAGCTTCCTGATCGAGAGCGCTGCCTGCAAGAAGACGGAGTGGGTACGGATCGCGCCTGTCTGGTGGGGCTAGAAAAGGCCGAGCCCGACGCCTTGCTGATAGGTGACTCATTCTCCAACCACTACATGGGTTTCTTCGACGAGTTGGGCAAGAGCGCTGGACTATCGATCCGTGCTCAGGGCAATTCTTCCTGCCTCGCCCTTCCGGGGATCTACCTGTTCGACTGGTGGCGGTACAAGAACGACGTCTACCAGCGCTGCCATGACAACACCGCCAGTTATTACCAGCAGATCACCCAGTCCCATTATCGGTACGTGATCATTGGGCAGATCTGGGGAAACTACGTCGGTGAGCATGTCGTCAATGCGCCGGGTGATGAACGCAGCCTCGAGCTTGGACGAAAGAGATTGGAGAAGGCGCTACGGGACGCCTTGGTTCTCATTGAAAGCAGTGGCGCGCGCCCAGTGCTGGTGGAAGCCAGCAGTAGCATGCCGGCGAACTACGAAGACTGCTTCTATGGGCACTACAAGTTGCGTACGAAATTTCCAGAGGACGCTTGCATGAGCCGGCCCTCCAACGATGCCAATGAGGTATGGCTTTCGGCATTGTTCCGGCGGTTAGCCAAGGAGCACCCCCGTCTGTTGGTCATAGATCCGAAACGAGTGCAATGTGTCGGGGGAAGCTGCAGCGCGAGCGTCGATGACGTACCGGTTTACCGCGACGTAGGCCATCTTACCGATTACGCATCACGTCATTTTGGCCAGCAATATCTGAAGCGATGGGGCAATCCATTGGCTGCGAATGACAACAACACGCCAGTGGCAACCAACAGCACTGCGCCAAATACCGAAGCAGCCCCTATCGCTGCTAATTGACTGTTGGCAGCACGGCTATGGCGCTTATCAGAAGCGGACATTCACGAGTAACGACCAGCATGCCTCGATGGGCCGCCTAGTCAGCTAGCTGACTAGGCATGAAGTACGGTTTGTCGCCATTGCTTCCTGGCTTGTTCACAGCCTGGCTGGCGCCGATGTGCAGGTTTGGTTCTAGGAGGCGGTGGTCCCCAGCATTTTCACTGAGGGGTGTTGACAGCATTCTCGATTGCTGTATTATTTCGCACCTCGCTGCAGCTAGCTCCGGGATTTTCGGTGTAACGGCTTGAATTAAAAAGAAATTTTTAATTTGGGCTTGACGAAAAAAATGGAAGCTTTAAGATGCGCGCCTCGGTTGAGACGAAAGAATCAACCAACTGCTCTTTAACAAGTCGAATCAAGCAATTCGTGTGGGTGCTTGTGATGTAAGACTGATGATCGACTGATTATCAG